>DASRRV010000332.1:0-47825 GCA_035695545.1 Candidatus Sulfotelmatobacter sp.
TCAACGGGTAACCGGAGGAACTCATTGTCTTGCCGCAAGGCGGCAGCCTTTCAGGGGTGGCACGAGCCGGATGAATCGAGAGATTCACGTCCGGCTCTGTGAGCGGCTCGGGGCGAAATTCCCCGGGCCGACTCGGCGGTCCGCGGGCGACCGCGGCCCCTATGCCGATCTTGCCCGTTACTCGGGAATAGTCTCAGAAAATGTCCCACGGCGGCCTTGCTGGTGACTTGCGTGAAATATTATTCGTATCTCAAAGCGACGATAGGATCGACGCGCATGGCGCGGCGGGCCGGCACGTAACATGCCACGATGCCCACCAGGAACATCAAGACAGCCGCCAGGGTGATCGCCAGCGGATCGGCAGCCTTCACTCCAAAGAGTAGGCTCGAAATCCATTTGCCAACCGCGAAAACAACAGGCACACCGATCACAACACCCACACACACAAGCAGCAAGGATTCCCTTAGAATCAGCCACAGAATATTCTGCCGCTGCGCGCCGAGGGCCATGCGGCTGCCGATTTCGTTGGTGCGGCTCGAGACGGCATAGGCCATGATTCCGTAAAGGCCGATGAAGACAAGAATGACGGCGAGCGCGCCGAACGCTCCCGAGAATTCAGTGATCATTCGGTCTGTCGCCAATGAATCCGCAAGCTGCTGATCCATCGTTTCCGTCGTGACCGGCGACAGATTGGCCGCTACATCCTTGACCGCAGTCCGAATCGAGGAGATAACGCCAACTGGCGAGCCGTAAGTACGAACCATAAAAGTCGCGTACGTTGGCCCGGTATTGCCAACGGGGTTGAAGAACGGCGCGTAAAAGCGCGGGAACGGTTTTTCGCGAACACTGCCGTGCTTTGAATCCGCGGCCACGCCTACAATCACGAAATCAAAATAGCCGTTGGAGTCACGTATAGTTACGCGTCGCCCGATGGGATTCGAATGCGAGAAAGACCTTCGCGCAAACGTTTCATTGATGACGCCAACCCTCTGGCCATTGCCGCTGTCTTGCGGGCTGATGTCACGGCCTTCGAGGATCGGAATGCCTGAAGCACCGAAAAAGCCCGGTCCTACCCAGTCATATCGCACTTCTTCATCTTCGCGCCCCTTGCCTTCGCCTTCTAACGTGAAAGGATCTTGCGAATCCGTTCCGCTAAGAAGCCCATTATCGGAAAGGCTAGCTCCGCGGACGCCAGGAATGGCACGAAGACGCTGCAATATCTGGTCGTAAAGAGGAATGACTTCCCCACGTTGATAGCCGTAGGTGATGGCGTTCGTCTCGAATTGCACGATATGAGCGCGGTCATAACCGGGATTCGTCTGGGAGAGATTGCGGAAGCAGCGCACGAAAAGTCCTGCGACCACGAGGAGCAAAAGCGAAAGCGTCACCTGAGCGACCACCAAAACATTGCCAATGGGCAAGCGCCCGGGGCGCGATGAAGTGCCTGAAAAGCCGCGAGCCGCAGCTTTTAGAACAGAATTGAGGTCTACGCGCGTGGCGCGCAAAGCTGGCGCCAGTCCGAAAAGAATTCCTGTAAGCACGGAAACAGCAAACGTGAACGCAAGAATCTTGCCGTCCGGATGCAGATTGAGCGGAACCGGGCCGTTTCCGGCGGAAACCATGCGAAGCAGAGCAACCTCGGCCAATGCCGCGAACAAGAGACCAATCGTACCGCCAATCATTGCGAGCAAAATGCTTTCGGTGAGCATCTGGCGAATTAGCCGCACACCACCGGCGCCGAGAGCGACGCGCACCGCAAGTTCCTTTTGCCGCGCCGCCGCACGAGCCAGGAGAATATTGGCGATATTCGCACAGGCGATCAGCAGAATCAGGCCGACGACAGCCATCAGGATTTCCAGCGGCTTCCCAAAATCAGCGCGCAGCGTGGAAGCGCCGCGGCTGCCGTCCGTCACGGCCAGGGTCTGCGTCATGAACCGCTGCCTATCGTGCGCGGACATCCCGGCAGTCTCGGCTCGCATCATCTGCTGAAATTCCACAGTGATCGCAGAGCGCGCCTGCGCTAAGCTGACGCCCGGCTTCAAGCGGCCAACTACCTGAAGCCATTCGGTCTTGCTGAAATGATTTGTCTCCGGCGAGAGATAATCACGGCCGGGAGAAATCTCGCTCTGCATGCTGAGCGGGACAAACACTTCCGGGTTCGAGCCGACGGTTTCACCGTGAAATTGCGGCGGCGTGACACCGAGGACCGTGTAGGTCGTTCTCAACACACGGAGTTTGCGCCCGATGACGTCGCGCGCACCCGCGAAATGCGCTTGCCAGAATACGTAGCTAATCACAGCGACCGGATTCGCGTCGCGCAGCTTGTCTACTTCTGTGCCAAATGCGCGGCCGAGAATCGGATTGACGCCCAGCACGGAAAAATACGAGCCGCTGCCGAGCTCCACTTCTGCAGACGCGGCGCCAACGCTTCCTTCGGAACCCTCTATCGCCGTGGGAATTGAGCTTGTGTAACTGGACGCCGCGAGAACGCCCGAGAACACGGCATTATTCTGTGCGATGTCTTGAAATTCGGGATAGGTAAGAAGATCTCGGACGCCATCGTTAAAGCCGATTGCACGACCCTGCTCATCTGGATTGGTGAGCAGAACGAGTTGCTCGGGATGATCCACCGGCAGCCTCTTCAGCAAAACCGAATTGATCACCGTGAAAATCGCGGTGTTGGCGCCAATGCCAAGTGCCACAGTGAGTACGACAACCGCGGCGAACCCGGGCGACTTCCGCAGCGTGCGGAACGCATAGCGAATATCCTGAAGGATACTCTCGAAGGCATTCCTACCTGCCTTTCCCGGGACAATCGGCTCGCGGTAAAAATTCTTTTCGACGCCCCTAAGACCTCGGGCGAGGAGGTCTTCGTCTTTCAGTTCGTCGAGTGAAATGCCGAATGCGGCATCTTCGGACTGGCCGCGGGCGAGAAGTTCCTGATAGCGATCTTCGAGGTGCTGGGAAAGCTCTTCGACGATCTCGGCTTCGCGCGTCGGGCCAAGTTTCAGCGGGGCAAGTCTGCGTAGAATCTCGGGTTTCCATTCAGGCATTTTCAGCCTCTGTGATGCGGTTGATCGCGTTGACAAATACTTGCCAGCCGCGTCGCTGGGAGGCCAGAACTTTTCGACCCTGCGAAGTCACGCGGTAATAGCGTCGTCGGCGCTGGCCGCTCTTTTCAACCCAGCGGCCCTGAATCCAACCGCGCTTTTCCAGGCGATAGAGCAATGGGTAGAGCGAGGCCGCATAGAAGTGCACCGCGCCTTCCGACCGCTGCTCAATGAGTTTCGAGATTTCATAGCCATGGCGGGGGCGGACTTCGACGAGTGAAAGAATCAACATCTCGGCGCTGCCTCTCTTCCATTCCGCCTGTAAAAGGGGGGTATCCATATATGGGGTCGCAACATATTACATAGCGGCACGCCCTGGGGAGTCAAGTGAATTTTTCGCGAGTCGGCTATTCTCGAGAGTGAGTCGCTTTCTAAAAGCAGTTATTCACGCGTTTCAGGTATTAGGAATGATTGCCATAAGGTCCGTATTCGCGCACGGTGCTATTCCGCGTGAATGCCCGTGCTGCCACCTGATTAGCGACCTGCGCTTCGAGGGCTGTTGTGCAACGGCTCGTAACACTTCTCCGCTGGTAAACATCCAACGAAAGTAACCGTGTGATGTAGAATTCTCCGGCGAATCAAGTCCCGCTTCAGCAGGAGTAACCGTGAACTACGCCCGCATTGCATTGGCCTCACTCGGAGCTTTGGTCGCCTACTTTGTCTATGGCTTTGCCATGTTCGCCGCATGGCCATCCATGAAAACTGAATTCATGAAGTACCCCAACGTCTATCGTCCCAAGGACGAGATGATGAAGGTGATGCCCTATGGCATGATCGCCATCCTGATCGCCATCGTGGTCGTCGCCATTCTCTACGCACTAATCCATACTGCTGGTGGCGGCGTCATATCAGGCATATACCTCGGCGCACTCATCGGCCTTTTCTCTGTCTGCACCTTCGCGATCCACAACTACATCAACCTGAACATCGGCCTCACGCTGACAATCTACCAGTCCATCGCCTACTTCATTCAGTGGGTCATCGTAGGCGCAGCCATCGGCCTCATCTACAAGCCATCGTAGATTGGTCGGCAAAACAAAGTTATTGAGAGACAAGCTTTTGGGAAGTTGCCAGAGGCTTGAAGAGCGCTGCCAAACTGATGAGCAAAATTTCCCGCATGCTCGGTTGTACGGCTGAATAGAATGAATCACAATGATTGCCTCAGCAAAGTGCCTTATCGTGTTTGCGTGCTTCGCTCTGACATTGGGGAGTGCGACTGATCGTATGGCACAAGCTCGTCCGCCGCAAATTCTGGAGATTTATCGCGACTACCTGAGGCCGGATGCTGTGGCTGCGAATCGCAAGCTTGAGAAACGCGCTGAAAACCTCTGCCGGAATCTCGACTTCCGGCACCCTTATCTGACAATCGAATCTGTCTCCGCTCCTCCGGAGATGTGGTATTTCAATGGATTTGAGTCACAGGGTGAAATGGAGAAGCTCGGGCGGGAATACGAGCAGAACACGAAGTTAACGGCGGCTCTGAATCAAATCATTCAGCAAAAGGCACGCCTCAAGCGTGCCGAGTCGACCGACGAATTTGCGCATTATCGTCCCGACTTGAGTTCTGGCGATCCGTGGATTATCGGTCGCGGAGGGTTCTTGGTGATCGCATTCTTCGATGGCGAGCCGCCGCTGAATGGCACGGTTTTTGAAATGACGGGCGGCAACAGGATGCTGGTGCGGACGACTCGAACCTCTTCTGAAGCACGCGCCCTCGCCACGTCAGCAGGTACAACCGCGAGGGTTTTCCGGTCCTATTTTTATTTTCGACCGCAAGGTGATGTGAGTCGTTGATTTAGCGCACTATGAGCATCGAGGTCATCTTAGCCATAGCCATCGCTACACAGGCGTTCTCATGATGCGGTTCAGCGGGCGATGGCTTCCAGCTCTTGGAGACTCACCACGTCCGGCTCAGCTTTCGCTAACCAAGCCGAGAGGTTGTCGAGCCGCTTGTTGATATTGTTGATGTTGAAGGTGGCAACTCTCACCAAGTCCCTCTATCCCTGTGCTTTCTGGTGTCCCCAAAAGAAGTAAACGAGTTCGTTGTTCGGCTCGCATTATTGTACCGGTGGAAAGAAATGAAAAAACCCGAACAAAACGCTAACCTAGTCCAATTGGAAGGACCTGGTTCGAAGGATTGTGACATGCGGAAAGGTTTTACCAGAAAACCACAAGCGGACGAGCCCGCGACGCGACTACCAACTGACTACCAAATTTCAAGCATCTTGCTTGCGCCGCAGTAATAAGCACTGGTGGCAAGATGGTAGTTACACTCGATCGCGAGCCCGGCAAAGGCAAAGCCCGGGGCTATCACAAGGTCTACCTCGGTAAGGGGCGCCGCCCAGCCGATCTCACCAGTCAATATTTCCTCCGATACTCGCCGCCCGAGACCGCAAGGAGGCATACTTCGAGGCTCTCAACGCAAACGTCCCGGTCATTCAAAACCAAGACGAATCTGGCGCACGAAAATCACCGATGTTGTGAATCAGTGGTCGCCGAACCTCAACTCTTCCAAAGCAAAGATCAGCCAGCCAAAAGCGAAAAGGCACTGCAGGCGTACGACTACAGCCTTGGCTTCTTCCTCGATTTCACTGTACAGCAAAACCTTCGCTACCTCGAACAGGTTGATCGCAAGCAGCTTCTGTGCCACGTGAAGCCGCGCGGCTCTGATGATGATGTTTGTTCCAGCGAGCCCGACTTACTCATGCTTATCCACCACAAGTTGGATTAGGTCTCCCAGCTGTTTCGCAGTGAAGTCGTTGCCTTCGAGGTTTGCAATAAGTTGTCCGGCTCGGCCGATCACGACTGTGTGAAAGGAATGCACGAACAGTGCCTCGTCGGGGTAAAAAGACATATTCAGCCTGTGGCATAGTTGCTGGATGTCCGAGACGGACCCGGTCAGAAAATGCCAGCTTCGAGCCTCCGCCTTCCATGTGCGCGCGTACTCCCGGAGGGCGTCCGGCTGATCGTGAACTGGATCGATGACCACAGTGAGCAGAATCAGATCGCGGCCCATGCGAGTTGCGAACCGTCGCTGCAATACTCCGAAGTTATTCGATAGGCGAACACAGTAGTCCGGCCGCGGACATCTGGTGTAGATGAACGTCAGAGCCACGACCCTCCCGGAAAAATCCGACAAAGAAATCGCTTGATCATTCTGGTCCGTCAAGTGGAACTCGGGCACAGGCTCGCCCATCTGAAGCACATCGGATGACGACGGATTTGTGCTGATTGCCTTCTCGAGCAGTTTGAGGCGGCGCGCTTGTGTCGGATCCAGTTCGAGGCTTTCAAAAGGCACAATAAGAACTCCCTCGGCGTAGGAGGAAGTCTTCTCGACGACTAATGTAAATCTGATGGTTACTCCGGGCTGGAGACCCTCGGGAAGCGTACCGCTCACGGGGAACGACATCACCATCGCATCCATATAGCCGGGGATTTCGTTGCAGGAGACTGTGATTGCATGTTTTGAGGAGTCGCCCGAGAGGAGCAGTCCGGTTGCTTGATATCTCGAGGTCGAACCGAACGAAGCGGCCACAAGAAGGCACGCGACTACGAATGCGACCGCGGAGAATCGAAAGATGTATCCGCGGATCATTGTTTTGTCCCCGGTTCTCCTGCCTTTTCGGCCGCGTTTTGTTGCTCAAGCGGAAGCATTTGATCCCGGCGAGAGCCGCCCAGTCGCATTTTGCGCCGTTCGAGTGTTGCGTACTTTTTTTCGAATTCTTTGATTTCGAGGAATTGGTCGACCGGTACACTGGAGAAGCTCTGGTGCGTCTGGCTACCCGGCCATGTGATTTCCACAGTGAGGATTCGAGCCGACTTTCCAAGTCCAATGTGTTGAGTGAGGGGAGATGCGCCAAATGAACCACCGCTGCCGACAGTACGGTAAATCGAGCGAGCGGGGCGATCCTCGTTCTGGACCGTGATCTTGATTCGTGCGCCGATTGCGGCGCGGTTGGTTTTCACGCCGACGAGGTGCAGGCTGATCCAATCGTTGTCATTTCCCGGGTTCTCGAACAGCCGAAATGCGTGACTGTCGCCCAAGACAGCACCACCAATCTCGGTAAGCAGATCTTCATCACCGTCATTATCAATGTCGGCAAAGGCAACTCCATGTCCTTTATGCAACTCGCCGGTTCCAGAAGACGCCGTGACGTCGGTAAAGGTCTTGCCTTCCTTGTTGTGAAGCATGACGCTCGGCAGCATGGACGCATAGCTCGGATTGCCGGTACCCAGGTATATGTCGAGGAAGCCGTCGTTATCGATATCGCCGAAGTTGGCTCCCATAGGCATGAAAACTCGGTCAAGGCCGACGTCTGCCGTGACATCCCGAAACGTGCCGTCACCAAGATTCTTGTAGAGCTTCAGCGTTTCCGCATTCGGAGAAAGGCCCAGATAGCTTCTGACGGACTCGTCAACGGAGACGTAGTAACTTGTGACAAACAAGTCCGGCCAACCGTCGTTATCGTAGTCGAAAAACCAAGCCGCGAAACTCTGCCATGGTTTTTGGACACCCGCCTGCTTGGCAACCTCTGTGAAGGTCCGGTTGCGATTGTTGTGATAGAGGAAGTTGTCGCCGTTCAGGTTCGACACATAAAAATCCACATATCCGTCATTGTCGTAGTCGGCGGCCACGATTCCTTTGGTATAGGCCACACGGTCGACCCCGGCGGAGTGCGAGATGTCCTCGAACGTGCCGTCTCCTCTGTTGCGAAAGAGATGACTTGGTCCGCTTTCGTTGCCGACAAACAAATCGAGATAGCCATCGTTATCAATGTCGGCCCATACTCCCGTCTGTGTCTGAATGGGTATATCCAGGCCTGCAGCTCGCGTTACGTCTGCAAAAGTCCCATCACAATTGTTGCGCAGCAAGGACATGCGCTGAGGAAACTCCCATGCGCCGCGCAGGACGAGGATGTCGAGACAGCCATCGTTGTTGTAGTCCGCCTGAATCAGATTGAGACCGCCCAGTTGTTCCGCTAGTCCAGCTTGTGCAGTTCGATCGGCAAAGGTGCCGTCGCCGTTGTTGTGGAAGAAATGCATCGGAGCGCACTGGCCAAAGTCGGAAGTGACAACGTCAAAAAGGCCCTGGCGTTCGAAGTCATCAACGATCAATCCGCCCGACATCGAGTAGAGGTTAATTCCTGCTTGAGGTGCCACGTCCACAAACCGGCCAATGTCTTCGGACGATTCGAAAGTTGAAGGCGGAATCAAATACCGTTGAGGAACACCCGCGGGATATTTTCCCAACGTCACATAGGCAAGGTTCAGCATCCATTTCACATCGAGCGCGTCTGGCTTGCGCTGCAGATATTTCAGCAAGTATTCGACGGCCTGTTCCGATGCAGCCGGCTTCGAAAAGCTTCGGCTCGTCGCTGAAGGAAAAATGCATTGGTCGCCGGGATGCCGATAGACATCATTGTCCATCTCCGATTTGTGCAAGTAAGCAATCCCGAGCACCTCCTCCAGTTCGGGCATGGCGGCGGGCAGGTCTTTTGCGGCGATGGCGTAAGCGCTGTTCCACTGCTCGATCGCCTTGTCCATTTCTCCCTGGTATGAATAGATGTTGGCGAGAGCATAGTGCATTTGGACTTGATCCAGAGGACGTCCCTTGGACACACCCTCAGGATTGGCGGGATCGAGCTGCTTGAGAACCGTATCGATCACCGACGCCAGCGACTTCTGGCGTATTTCGCACAACTGGTGCAGGTCCTGATTCCAGCCATCGGGCTTCGGAAAGCTGCGGTACGCGAGATCGACTTCTCCCTTTCCGCCAACATTCGGCGCATACCGAATCTCTCCCGTCGAGGACAAAGGCAGAATGCGGGCCGGCGCTGTATTGCGCAGGGCGGCTGCTTCGCCCGACGAAATGATCTTGAGGATCACATAACCAAATTGTGTGTGAACAACGCCCGTCGCTTGCCCCGAAGTCGTCTTCTTGATAGCTTCGCGCAACTCGTCTGGGAGTGTCGCCGGTTCCGTCGGCCCCATATAGCCTCCATCCGAGGCAGAGGGGGCGATCGAAACCGACTTGGCGAGTTGAGCAAAATCCTCCCCGTTTTTCACCCGTTGCAGAACCCGATCGGCCTGGGCTGAGGACTCCACCACAATGATCCGCAAATCTATTAATTCCGAGTCTGCTCGTTGCGCGGAAAGCGAGACGGAAAGCGTTATGAACGGAAGCAGTAGGAGCCAGTGAACGACACGGAGCATATGCTTGAACGAGTAACCGGAGGGATGTCCCGACCGCGGCAGCCGCTCCGGCGTATCGTGCTCTTGGAGCATCGCGGCGGGACTTCTTCCGGAGTTCAGAAAACTATATCATTCGAATCAGCAACCCTTACTAGGCCTCCCGTATCTCGTCCAGCTTTTGACGTAAGGGGGCCTCACAGGGAACCATAGATCCTGAATGGGATTCTTACTTCAGCGGCGCGGAGGGAAGGGGGCCCTGACGTCGTCGTTTTGTTCCTTCCTGGTTTTGTGCCTGTCAGTCTCTGCTGCTCAGGAAAAACCAGAAACCGGTCACGCTACTGCCCAAACATCTGGAGTCGTATCGACTGGCAGTGCCCATGCCGCCGTGCTGGACACTGAAAAACGTCCGATCACCGCTGGCGGCTTTGTAGATAGCGGCCCCACAGTCTTTCAAGATATTTCCGAAAAGGCAGGTTTGACACATTGGAGACACGTGATGGGGACTCCAGAGACCAAGTTTATTCTTGAGACTGTCGGTTCCGGTGTGGCGCTTCTGGACTACGACAATGACGGCTGGCTCGACATCTATTTGGTGAACGGGTCCACTTACGAGGCTATGTCGGGCAGTGGTACGCCGCCGCACGCCGCACTCTTCCACAACAACCACGACGGAACGTTTACGGACGTCGCGCAGCAAGCTGGAGTAACGAATGACCGTTGGGGCTTCGGCGTCGCAGTCGGCGATTACGACAACGATGGCTGGCCCGATATCTACGTGACAAATTTTGGCAAGAACCGGCTCTATCACAACAATCACGACGGAACGTTTACGGACGTCGCGGAAAAAGCTGGGGTTGCGCTTGGTAGCTGGTCAACAGGAGCAACTTTCGGTGACTACGATGGCGATGGGCGGCTTGATCTTTTCGTGCCCGGCTATGTGCATTACGACCTCCAGCATCCGCCTGTACCTGGTTCGGCCGTTGTCTCTCTCTCCACGTGCGAATTCCGTGGACTAAAGGTAATGTGCGGGCCTCGCGGGCTAAAGGGCGAACCTGATCACCTGTTTCACAACAACGGAGACGGGACATTCACCGATGTGAGCGAGAAGGCGGGAGTTGCCGACGCCAATGCGTATTACGGACTCACCGCTGTGTTCGCCGACTTCAACAACGATGGGAAGGTCGACTTAGCGGTGGCGGACGATTCCACGCCGAACTACCTCTACATCAACAAAGGGAACGGCACATTCGAGGATGCAAGCTACGCATCAGGCTATGCTCTCAACGAAAATGGGCGAGAAACGGCATCGATGGGAATCGCGGTCGGGGATTGTTTTAACACCGGCTGGCTCGACCTTTACAACACCGTATTTTCGGATGATTACAATCCGCTTTACCGCAACGACGGCGACGCCAATTTTACCGACATCAGTTATCACGCCGAGATCGCGGAACCGACGATTCCATTCCTGGGATGGGGTGCCGGGTTTCTGGATTTCGACAACGATGGCTGGAAGGACATCTTCGTTGCCAACGGACACGTTTATCCGGGCGTAGACCAGAGTGACTGGGGAACTACTTTTGCCCAAAGGCCGCTCCTTTTTCACAATTCGCGAAATGGGAAGTTTGAGCTTGTACCTCCGGTCCGCGGGACGGGGCTGGCGATCCCCTTAACCGCTCGCGGTGCCGCGTTCGGCGATCTCTTCAACGATGGCAAAATCGACGTCGTAATCAATCAACTGCACAGCACTCCGGTGCTGCTGCGCAATGTATATCCTGTTAAGAATCATTGGATTGAACTTAAGCTAGTCGGCGGTGCAAAGAGCCCGCGTGATGCGATAGGAGCATCGGTATACGTGACGACGGGGACGCTCCGCCAGCGGGTGGATGTGATCAGCGGCGGTAGTTACGCCTCGACGAGCGATGCCCGAGTCCACTTCGGCCTCGGGACGAGTAGCAAGATCGACAGCATTGAGATTCACTGGCCCAGCGGGTTCGTTGAGCACCTGACCATTTCCGGTATCGATGGCATCTTCACCATCAGTGAGGGGAAGACGGCGACCGAAAATCGGCTGCCTGCACAGTCTTCTCGGTAATCGTTTTCTGGGCCAACGATCTGTGGAAAACCCTATTGACAGGCCTAATCGTTTCGTACTATATTCCGGCCCAATTCTGTGGGAGTGTAGGGCAATTAGCATCCGAAAGACGACACCGAGGCGCCTCCCGGTTTTTCTTGCTGCGCTAGGAATACTTGCGCTCCGAAGTGTTCTCTGTGCCCAAGAGCCTGCATTTGAGAAATCGTTTAACGCAGGTACCGAAGCCATGCGCGCAGGTGACTGGAGCCTTGCGGTGAGTGCGTTTACCCACGCTTCCAAACTCCTTCCTACCTCCGCTGAAGCTCATTTCAACCTGGGTCTGGCCTTACTCCAGGAGTCTCATCTGCAAGATGCGATTCCAGAGTTCAATCATGCAGTCTCCCTCGCGCCGCGTCTCAAGGGCCCCCACCTGTTTCTTGGCATTGCCGAGTATCGTCTCAATGACTACTCCACAGCGATCGCAACGCTAAAGAAGGAAACTCTAGTCGACAGCAAGAACCCCAAAACTTGGATGTGGTTGGGGGTAGCGCAACTGGCGGCGGGCGATGCGGAAGGCGCCAGTTCATCTCTTGATAAGGCGGCTCAACTGAATCCGAATGACGTTGACATCCTCTATCACCGCGGTCGGGCTCACATGCTGGTTTCCAAGGACAGCTACGAGCAAATGTATAGGGCTGACCCAAGTTCATGGCGCGTGCATCAGGCTTTGGCGCAATCGTATGTCGAGCAGGACCGTCTGGAGGATGCCGTACAGGAATGCCGGAACGCGCTGGAGATGCGCCCATCAGAGCCGGGCCTGCATGAAGAATTAGCAGATATCTACTGGAAGCAGAATCAACTTGAAAAAGCCGAGGCGGCATTTCAACAAGAACTGAAGGTTGATCCGGAGAGCATTTCTTCCCGCTACAAACTCGCAGTGGTCAGTCTGGAGCGCTCGAAACCAGAGGTGACGGTCACGCTCCTTTCCGAGGTTCTTCGTGAGTCTCCCGAGTACCGCGATGCGCATTATCAGAAAGGGCGCGCTGAGGCCCAACTAGGGCACGTGGACGATGCGATTTCTGACTTCAAGCTGGAAGTTGCGAAAGGACAGAATGCCGACCCGGAGTCTGTTCGTCAGTCGTACTACCAGCTCGCGCAGCTATTTCGCAGGGCACAACGACCGGAAGAATCGAAAGCTGCTCTCGATACGTTCCTACGATTGAAACAGGAGGCAGATGCCGCCCAAGGACAGAAATTACAGGACAAGCTAAAGCGGGCTGGAGAAGTTAGCCGCTAGTTTTTTTTGAGGCAAATGAGTAAGCGTTTTCTGGCGTGGTAACCATGGACTGAAGATCACCGCTGAGGAGTTTAGACGCTCTTCTTCGCGGTGCGGAGGATTTCACATGTGGGGTAAGCGCAAGGTTGTGAATCGTGCAGTCGTCCGCAGTCTGGCATCCGTTTCGATCGCTATTGTGTTCTTGTCAATCGCGAATGCCCAGCAAAACCAGGGATCCATTGCGGGCAACGTTACGGACCCAAGCGGAGCCTTGGTAGCGGGTGCGAAGCTCACCGCCAGGAGCCAGTTTACAGGCACGGTATATGAGGCCGTAACAACAAGTGCTGGTTTCTATCGCTTTCCCAACGTCAACATCGGCACATACGACTTGAGCGTAATTGCGTCCGGCTTCAAGACGACGATTTTGACCGGAATCGTAGTGCAGGTAGCTACGACGTCCGCCGTTGACGTGAAGGTGACCACCGGCACGGTAAGCGAAAACGTCACAGTTCTCGCCGACGCACCAACCGTGGAATCGGAGAGCGCGGACATCGGAACGGTCGTCGGCAGTAAGCAGATTGAGGAATTGCCGCTTCCCCTTGGCAGCACTGTTCAAAATATGCGTTCCCCGGAGTCCTTCGTTTATCTGGCTCCCGGAGTCGTTGGACCGGGTTCTGACTCAGGCAATGGCGGCACGTTCGAATCCAAGATTAGCGGCGGCCAGAACTATGGAACCGAGGTTCTGCTCGATGGGGCATCGATGACCCGGTCGGAAAACGGTTCCTCGTTCGATGAGACGGCGCCCTCGGTGGACGCGTTGAGCGAATTCAAGGTTCTGACCTCGACCGTACCGGCGGAGTTCGGCCAGACGACCGGCGGTGTTGAGAGCTTTAACACCAAAAGTGGAACCAACAAATATCACGGCAATCTTTACGAGATCTTCCGCAATGAAGATCTCGACGCGAATACGTGGGGTAATAATTATTTCCTTTCGCAGAATCCCGCCGACCGAAATCCGTTCCGCACCCCTCTTGACAAGCAAAACGACTACGGCGGGACGTTGGGCGGTCCGGTCGTAATTCCTCATATCTACGACGGAAGAAATAAGACGTTTTTCTTCTTTTCGTGGGAACAATATCGGCAACACGTTGGCGGCACACAAACTTCAACGATACCGACAACAGCGGAGCTGGGCGGAGATTTTTCCGCAACCTTGAATACCTCGAACGTGCTGGGGACGAACCCATGTGATGGCACCCCTATTTATGAGGGAGAGATCTTTGATCCGTCGACCACTCAGACTGTGGGCGGGGTTGAGTGCAGGACCGCATTTATGAATGAGCCGGGAAATGGCGGCTTGAATGCCGTTCCCACTAATCTTTTTTCAACGGTCGGGCAGAATTTGCTGTCCTATTACCCAGCGCCGCAGAACAGTAGCTTGCTAAACAATTACGTGTTTCCGTTCAGCTACCCGATTCTGTCGACGACTACAACATTCCGGATCGATCAAAACATCAGCCAGAAAAGTAAGGCGTACTTCACTTATTCTTCCCGAGAAAACGTACGTATCTCTACGACGCCCGAATGGAATAACGCGGCTGGATACGGACGCAACCAATTCTTCGGCACCCACTACATCCGGTTCGGGTACGACTATTCCTTCACCCCATCGATACTCAACCACCTGAACCTCGCGTATAACCGGACCAACAGCAAGAACGTCGGCGCGGGCGTGGCGTTTGGGGGAGGTGCGGATTGGGATGCGAAGCTTGGAATCACCGGTGCGAGCGGTCGAATGTTTCCCGCAATTGCCCCTGGGGAAGCATCGATCGCGGGGTTCGGGGACAATGTGGCAGGAGACACCATTGATAACGGGTTCCGTCTCGCCGATACGGTGAGCTGGATCAGGGGCAGAAACGAATTTAAGTTCGGGTTTGAAGGCTGGTATCAACAGTATTCGCCCTTGAATTTCCAGAACACGAGTGGAAGCTTTAACTTCGGTCGCGGGCAGACAGCAGGAACATCAGCCACCAGCAATCTTAGTGGCAATGGCGTCGCCAGCATGCTACTGGGAACACTAAACTCGGCCAACGTCACAGCCTATGCGAGCCAGGCTCGGTGGTTGAGCACCTACTATGCTGGATTCTTCCAGGACACTCTTAAGCTGATGCCGACCCTCACGTTAACTCTCGGCTTACGCTACGACGTTGACATGCCTCGCAAAGAAGCCAATGGTGACACCTCCAACATCAGCCTGACGCAACCAAATCCTGGCGCGGGAAATTTACCTGGAGTTCTAGTCTTCGCGGGAAAGGGAGCCGGACGAAATGGAAATGTGAATGAAACCTGGGCTAATACCTGGAAGAAGGATTTCGGCCCACGCATTGGGTTTGCGTGGTCGCCTTCCGTCTTCAATGGCAAGACGGTAATTCGCGGTGGATACGGAATCATCTATGGGAATCTCCAGTACGCTGATTTCGGTGGGTTCGGTCGGACTGGATTCCAGGCGAATCCGGCCTTTAACAGCATCAACGGCTTCGATCCTGCGCTCCAAATCGACTCAGGATTGCCAGCTTATCCACCCCCACCGAATCTGGACCCATCGCAGTTGAACTTTGCCGGGCCCCAGTACATTGATCCTACGTACGGTCGCCCGCCGATGATCCAGAACTGGAGCTTTGAGGTACAGAAGGAACTCGCCACTGATTTCATTCTTGATATTGCTTATGTTGGTGAGCACTCCCAAAACCTCAGGTCGAATTATGATGCGGTCAATGCACTGAACCCTAAGTACTTCTCCATGGGTACGGCGCTTCTTGAGCCAATAGGATCTCAGACGGCGGTAGCTCCTCCCTATGCGGGATTCCCGAGTTCAGCTATCGTTGCGCAGGCGCTTGTGCCGTTCCCGCAATACTTTGGATTCAATACCGACGGCCAACTGGAAAACCTGGGACAGTCCACGTATAACGCCTTGGAAGTCCAGTTGAAGCGCCGTTTCCGCAATGGCTTGAACTTGCTTGCTTCGTATACATGGTCGAAGACCTTGACCAACGCCGATTCTGCCTTGCCGTTCTTTGCCACGCTTCACCAAGGCGGCGCTCCGCAGAATGTCTTCAACAAACAAGGGGACAAGGCGATCAGTAATCAGGACTTGCCTCAGAATTTTGTGATCAGTTACGTCTACGACCTTCCCTTCGGCAAGAACAAGAAGTTCCTGAACAAGGGTGGAGTTCTTGATCGAGTTGTCGGCGGGTGGGCGATCGGCGGAATCCAGCGATATGAGAGTGGCCAGCCAATCGCATTTGCCTGCGCCACCGGCGTTCCTGCTTTCCCGGGTTGCATTCGATTTGACCAGGTTCCGGGCACCCAGATTGTCAGCTCTGCCTGGAGCAGCGGACATTTCAATCCCATCTCAGACAGTATGTTCAATCCAGGAGCTTTCGACGATCCCAACTCGAGCGCGAACCTCACGGCAAGAGGAAGCTATGCGTTTGGGACAATGCCACGGGTAAACGGAGCGGTACGGATGGCACCGTACCTGGATGAAGACTTCAATCTGATAAAACGCACGAAGATAACAGAAGGCAGTGATATGCAGTTGCAAGTCAATGCCTACAATGTGTTCAATCGTCACATCTGGAATCGACCCGGTGATCTGTATCCGTTCGATAGTGCGTTCGGTCTGGTCAATTACGGGTCATTTTCGCGAATTGGAGGCGGAGGGTATCTTCTTGGTCCAAGAGTTATCCAGCTGCAACTCAAATTCGAGTTCTAAGCACAGACCGTGCTTCAGCGAACTCGAAGGCCATCGCTTCGGCGGCGGCCTTTTTGTTCTTTCGAAGGATTGTAGGGCCAGGGGCGTATTAGACTAGCATCGCCGTGATTCGCACTCGGGACATTCGGTCAGACAGGCATCGGATATCCATCGCCTTCTTTAGTTGTCTCGTTGCTTTTGCCGTCACCCCGAACCAATTGCTCGCCGCTTCTTCCGCTCCGACGCAGGCTGCAGTGCCCGGTAAGTTCGTGGATGTAACCGGAAAGCTGGGGATCCATTTCAGGCAGCAAGCCTCAAAGACTTCCAGAAAGTACTTGCTGGAAACAATGGGCTCAGGAGTCGCGGTTTTCGACTATGACAACGACGGAAAGCTCGATCTTTTCTTTGCCAATGGGGCGCGCATCGACGACCCGATGCCCAAGGGCTCAATTCCGCAAAAGGACGGACCTCGCTATTGGAATCGCCTCTATCATCAAAAAAACGATGGCTCATTCGAGGACGTGACCGAGAAGGCGGGCTTAGCCGGAACCGGCTACTCAACCGGCGTGGCTGTCGGCGACTACGACAATGACGGGTTCGATGACTTGTTTGTAGCCGGCTTCGGCCACAGCACGCTTTACCACAATAATGGCGACGGGACGTTCACTGACGTGACTGCAACAGCGGGAGTAGCCGGATCTGGCTGGGCGACCAGCGCGGCTTGGGTTGACTACGACAATGACGGCCGCCTGGACTTGATCGTCGCGCGTTATATGGTCTGGGATTTCGACGACATTTACTGTGGTCATCGCGAAGAAGGTTTCCGCTCCTATTGTCATCCAGACCTATTCAAGCCTGTCTCGGTGCTGCTGTACCATAATGACGGCGGCGGCAAGTTCAGCGAGGTGTCTCACAAGGCGGGTATCGACAAACCGGCCAAGGGGCTTGGCTTGGCGATCGCCGATTTTGACCACGATGGCTGGATGGACATCTTTCTCGCCAACGACTCTATCCCGGAGTACCTGTTCCATAACAATGGAAATGGCACCTTTGAGGAAATCGGACTCTCGTCCGGCGCCGGCCTCGACGGCGGTGGCGCCACTTTCGCAGGCATGGGAGTCGATTTCGAGGACTACAACAATGACGGATGGCCGGACATCGTTATCACCGATCTGGCCAACCAGAAGTATTCCTTGTATTCCAATGCCAGCGACGGCAGCTTTGATTACTCAACTCTGACGACCGGCCTCGGAGCAATTACCTTGTTGCACTCCGGCTGGGGTGTTCGGTTCGTCGACTTCGATAACGACGGATGGAAAGATCTGTTTATTGTGCAGTCGCATGTAATGGAT
Source organism: Candidatus Sulfotelmatobacter sp. (assembly GCA_035695545.1). Classification (GTDB taxonomy): domain Bacteria; phylum Acidobacteriota; class Terriglobia; order Terriglobales; family Acidobacteriaceae; genus Sulfotelmatobacter. Next base: position 17,759 of record DASRRV010000332.1, read on the forward strand.
ACGATTCAAGTCAACGAACCGCATCTGCGCTACCTCGAGTCGCCCCTATTGCTCTGGAATGACCACGGTAAAGCTTTCGTGGATGTCTCTTCTCAATCCGGCGAAGTCTTCGTGGGAAAGTGGGCCTCTCGCGCAATGGCAGTTGGAGATCTTGATAACGATGGCCGCATGGACGTTGTTTTTAGCTCAATCGACGGACCAGGCGTGGTTCTCCATAACGAAACTCCGAGCCAGAATCACTGGATTGAGCTTAAGTTCGTAGGTGTCAAGAGCAACCGCGATGGAATCGGAGCGCAGGTCAAAATCTCAACAGCATCGGGAGCACAATACGCGACCGTAACAACCACCAGCAGCTATCAATCGTCGGGAGACAAGCGTCTGCACTTCGGCCTCGGCGGAGATGCATCGATCCGTTTGGAAATTCGTTGGCCCAGTGGCATCAAACAGAGCGTGTCAGACGTAAAAGCGGATCAGATACTGACGATCACCGAGGCTGGCTCGTCACCCAAGTGAGGACAATGGATGGTAAGAGTCATCAGTCCTTTGCTTCTTTTGGTCTCAACGGCCCTCCCCCTCGGAGTCTCGGGACAGGTTCCGCCTTGCAGCCTTGGTTTGCAGATGTTTCACGAACGCCAGTGGTCGGAGGCGGCCGCAGCCTTCGAGCAATGTGAAGTTGCGAATCCGGGAAAAACCGATGCGCTTTTGTATCGTGGCAAATCGTTGGTGAATCTGCGGAAGTTTGCCGAGGCTGCGACCGATCTTCAAACATTTGCCCTGTCGCACCCACAATCCGACGACGCGGCTTATCTATTGGCCTATGTTTCCTTTCGTCAGGAGAAGCCCCGGGAATCGTTGGATCTCTTTTCGAAAGCTGCAAAACTGAAACCGCCCGCGGCCAATGATCTGATGATCATAGCGTTGGACTATGTTCTTCTGAATGACTACACACAGGCCGCTAACTATCTGGAATCGTCTTTGAAAATTAATCCAGATGATGTCGAGGCACGATACCATCTAGGGCGGGTCCGCTATCAGCAGAATCAATTTGATGCAGCGATCACTGCATTTCAAGACGTCATCAACCGTGATCCGCGCAACATGAAAGCCTATGACAACCTGGGTCTGAGTCTGGAAGCGAAGAACCAAGTCGAAGGCGCCATGGCTGCGTATAGGAAGGCTATTGAACTGGATGAGGCGTCGTCATCCCATTCTGAACAGCCTTATTTGAATCTTGGTTCGTTGCTGACAAAATCGAACATGCTTCCCAACGGGATCTCTCTGCTGACCCGCGCATCCGAAATCGCGCCGCGCGAGTTCAAGGTTCACTACGAACTGGCAAAGGCTTATTTCGATTCCCGGGAGCTCGATCGCGCCCGCCAGCATGCGGAACAAGCCGTTCAACTCAATTCAGCCGATAGTTCGAGCCATTATCTCCTGGGCCGCATCTACCAACGCTTGAACCGAAAAGACCAGGCAGCTGAACAATTTCGTCTCACGGCGGCGCTTATTCACGAGAAGAACACCTCGCACGGGGGAATGGCGTCTGGCCAGATCCATCGTTAATTCGGGACAAATATGTTCCTCTCCCTATTCCATTTCGTGACGACCGGAACTCTGCGCGTCCGGCCAATTCGATACGCGGCCTGTGTCTTTTTCATTGTTATTCCGGCCTGGGCGGGTGCTCCCCAAACGACGTCTACTTCGCCTCCACCGGGTGCACCCACGGTCAGAAGCGCCGCTACTGCTCTGGCGGAGGGCGATTTCAAAAGAGCCGAGTCCGAATTGTCCAAAATTCTGCAATCTGAGCCGAATGACGTACGCGCTTTGAATCTGTTGGGAATTCTGCGTGCCCAGCAACAGCGAAACACCGACGCGGAAGACCTCTTCAAGAAGGCGATTTCAATCGAACCAGACTTTGCCGCGGCACGCGCTGGACTGGGTCTTCTTTATGTGCAGATGGGGAAAGACGACCTGGCTGTTCCGGAGCTTCAGCAGGCTCTCAAACTTGATCCGGGCAGGAGAGACGCTGAAGGTGCTCTGATAGCCATCTGGCGAGCGCAGGCCCACGGCGCCGCGCAATCCGGTGACGCGGAGAAGGCTCTGTCGCTGTTGATAGCTGCCCGCAAATTGGATCCCGGCAACCCCGATGTGCAGTTCGATTTCGGCATGATCGCTTTAAGGATGTCTCTATTCCCCGATGCGGTGGATGCATTTAACCAAACACTAAAATTACACCCGGACGACGCTCAGGCTCTCTACGGCCTCGGGCGAGCCAAGATTTCGCTGTCGAAATTCGATGATGCGCAGCAAAGCTTCGAAAGATACTTGCAGTTACGTCCTGACGATGCTTCGGGACACTATGCGCTGGGCTTCACACTACAGGCTCTGCAACGCATGCCAGAAGCGCGGGCCGAGTATGAGAAGTCGATCGAACTACAAGCGGCTCAGACCGAGTCCTATTTTCAGCTAGGCCTCATGGAACTCGATGCCGGAAATCTCCGCGTCGCCGAGGCGCAATTTGAGCGCGTCTTGCGCCGCGCACCTCAACACGCAGGAGCCTTGACGGGGGAAGGACATATACGATTTGAGCAGAAAGACTACGCCGAGGCCGAACAATTCCTCACCAAGGCAATTGCAGCCAATGGTCGCCTTCGGGAACCGCACTATTACCTTGGGTTGACCGAGGCGAGGCTTGGCCGAAAAGAGGATTCGGAAAAGGAACTAGCAATCGCCAGCCAAATCGAACATGAAGAAGTGGAGAAACATCAGAACGTTCTCCGAATCATTGATTCCTCTCAATTGCAGGTTCCGCAATAGCAATATGGGCCGTGAGCGTGGTCAGTGATTGGCCCCTGCCGATTCTACGGTCTAGCTATTCTGCCGGGTTTCCGCCTTCAAGTGCTGCTATCGGCCAACCGTTAACCCAGACTAGCGTTGATATCTGGAGAGACGCTTCGCCTGTTTTCGCGTCGTATGCATGGAAAACAATAATGTCTCCTGCTTTCTGTTGCAGCACGGACTCGCCGCCTGGCCCAACCCAGCGACCATTTCCCAACAATAGCGGGGTGCCTCCGCCTTCGAGCATGGGCGTTCCTTTCGCGTCAACATACGGCCCCGTCACATTCCGGGATCGACCCACCATCGTTTTGTAGTTGCTCTTGACGCCGCGGCAGCACAAGTCAAACGAAACAAACAGATAGTAATAGTCTCCATGGTGCACGATGAACGGTGCCTCAATGGCTTGCCAATCGCCCGGCAGACCGGGCGGATTGGTGCCGGGATTGTCGGGTCGTTTCCGGCTGGCCAGAGAATAGAGTTTGGAATCTGCTGAGGAAAGCAGTCCTGACTTCGCATCAATCTGGCGCATCTTGATTCCAGACCAGAAGCTGCCGAAAGCCAGCCACGGCTGCCCTTTTTCATCGATCACCAGATTGGGATCAATCGCATTGAAATCGTCTTCCGCTCGAGAACGCAAAACCAATCCCCGATCCACCCAGTGATACTCCGGACTGCTGGGGTCGAGTGTCTTGTTGGCAAGAAGCGCAATTCCTGATGTGTTCTTGCCGAACACCGAGAACGCGTAGTAGAGGTGATATTCACCGTTAAGAAGAGAAATGTCGGGCGCCCAAAGTTCTTTGGTCTTCGGGCTCTCTTTGGCTATCCATTCGGGCATCTTGTCGAAGACGTAGCCGCAAAGCTTCCAATCGTGCAGGTCTTTCGAGCAGCGGATTGGCAGTTCGCCGTTGCGCACGGGCCCATTGTTGGTCCCGAATAAGTACCAAGTATTGCCATTCTTGGCAAGCGACGGGTCGTGCGTGTACAGGACGTCGCCTTCAACTTTAAAGGCCTCCGGTTTGTTGCCCGAGAGTGCCTGAACTGCCAGGAGAATTGTCGCAAGGGGCAACAGCAGAACGAGGGAGACGATGAATCGCATAATGCACTCGTTGCAGATGGACTTTCTGATTCGGAGGGCACGATTTTAACAGACCTTCTTTTAAAGTTTCCCTAAAACTTGGCATCCGAAGCCCGGCGAACCAACCGCCTTATCCGGCATAACCAGGGTTGGAGCTCCGAGCTCTTGCGCTCCGGCTGTCCCACCCCGGGGTACGACGGTCCGAAGCAACGCAGAATTAGGAGCGTTGATATAGCCTTGATGACACGCCGGGCAATGGATGTCGGCCATGTCCATGGAGTCGAACACTTATGCGCAAGATTATTTCGATATCATCAGTTTCCGTCCTTCTACTCGCCTCCTTCGCTTCGCCGCAGGCCACTAAAACGCCAGTCACCCCGCGCGGACCGAGTGTCGCCGCGGGAATTCAGGGCGTGGTTGTTTCCGGCAAGCCTGCCGCTACTGCAGCCGGCATCAAGATTCTTGAACAGGGAGGAAATGCCGCCGACGCAGGTGCCGCCACTCTGCTCGCACTGTCGGTCACCTATGTAGGGGCGTTCTGCGTGGGTGGAGAGATTCCCATTCTCGTTTACAGTGCCGACCAGAAAAACGTGAAGCTGCTTGAGGGACAGGGAGAGGCCCCTCGCGATCCCAAAGCTATCGCCTGGTATATGCAACACGGAATCCCCGACGGTGATGTCAAGGCAGCGGCCGTGCCTGGCAGCATCGATGCGATCATCACCCTGCTGAAACTTTACGGAACCAAAAGCTTCGAGGAAGTTGTGCTGCCGACGCTGGCCATTCTCGATGCCGGCGGCCCCACTTGGTATATCGATACCGGCAGCGGAACGAAGATTGAGACCGGCGTGAACTGGCAGGCGGATATGGCGGTAACCTTTCGCAAATTGGTCGAGTCCGAAAAGGCCGCGAAAGGTACGCGGCTGCAGAAACTGCAAGCCGTCTCGGACCGCTTCTATCGTGGCGACATCGCCGACGCCCTCGAAGCCTGGTATGTCGAAAAAGGAGGCTTCCTTCGCAAGGCGGATTTGACCGCGCACAAAACTCCCGTCGTGGATCCGCTCCAAACCACGTACCACGGCTACACGGTCTATAAAGCCGGTGCGTTGACGCAGGGTCCATATCTCTCACAGACGCTGCGCCTGCTAGAAGGCTTCGACCTGAAGAAGATGGGCTTCAATTCGGCGGACTACATCCACACAGTGATTGAAGCAGAGAAACTCGCGCTGGCGGATCGCGACGAATATTACGGCGATCCGAACTTTGTGAAGGTGCCGATGCAACAGTTGCTTTCCGATCAATACACCGAAATGCGGCGCAAGCTGATCGATCCGAAAAAGGCATCTCTCGAGCTCCGGCCGGGCGACCCCTACAATATGAAACCCACCAAGCCACCCACCATCACCGGGCCGTGGCATGGCGGAACTACAGTCATGTGTGTGACGGATAAATTCGGGAACGTCATCGCTGCAACCCCCAGCGGCTTGTCGAGCACGGCGGGCGTGGCCGGACGCACGGGGATTATTCACGGAAGCCGGCTCAGCAGCCTGAACACATTTGCGGGAACGCCCAATGTTATCCAACCCGGCAAGCGGCCACGCATCACGCTAAGCCCCACGCTGCTTTTCCATGACAACCATCCCGTGATGGCGATCTCGGTAGCGGGCGGCGACCAGCAGGATCAGGCAGCTATCCAGGTCATCCTCAACTATGTGGAATTCGGCATGAGCCCCGAGGAAGCGTTCAAGGCCCCGCGCTTCTCCACCGAGCATTTCATCAGCTCCTTCGGCCAGGACCGCGCCATCCTCGGCAGCCTCTCTGTGCCCAGCACCCTCCCCGAAGGGGTGCAGGCCGACCTACAGGCTCGCGGCCATGTGGTTAGCGCCGTCCGTGGCGGAGTTGGCGGAGTGGCGCTGATCGGCATTGACCCCAAGACCAAGCAGGCCACCGCCGTGGGTCCGGCCGCCGGCAGAATGGAATAACCCCGTGTCCCCAGCTCGAATGCTCAGCGATTGAGTTGAGCGATCAGATCTGCGCCAAGGCTTGCCAGAGTGGCATCCTCAGTCGACGACAATCCGCTGACGGCCACGGCACCAGCCACCTCGCCGTTCTTCAAAACTGGGACGCCCCCACCCCAGCCTACGAACCTTGGATCGCCATAGTATGAAATGTCGTGGCCTTTTTCCGGATGTCTGACTTTCTCTCCGATCTCTTTGGTGGGTTTGCCACTGCGGGCAGCGGTCCAGGCTTTGTTCATAGCGATGACGACGGACGATACAGGCGCGGTGTCCATGCGAGCAAATGCGATGAGCTCGCCGCGGCAGTCAGCAACGGCGACCACGACTGTTTTTTGCATTCGGATTGCATGCTCCACAATCAAATCGACAGCCTGCTTGGCCTCGGAGTAGTCAATGGTCGGAATGATTCTCATGGGCGGAAAGCTTAACAGAGGTAGAAGAAAAAAGCCGGGCCGGAAAGAGTTTCCCGGCCCGGCCGAAAATGCTTATCGACTTCAGAAAGCGAATTTCAAGCCAAACTGCACGAGACGTGGAAGGTTGACTGTGTTGGTCACCTGTCCGAAGGTCGAGCTAGTCACGGCTCCCTGAGGCGGTCCGAACTGAGGATGGTTAAACAGGTTAAAGAACTCAGCCCGGAACTCGATCCCCATTCGTTCATAGATGGTTGTTCTCTTGAATACAGCGAAGTCGAAGTTGACTACCCCTTGCTGCCGGATCGTGGCGTCAACGCGAGGCTCATCGCCGAAGGTCCAAGGGTTGTTCTGCAAACCTGTTCCCGAGTCAATGCCGCTCGGCGCGGTGAAACAGGATGTATTGAACCATTCCGTGACCCTGCTCACCGAGCTTCCCGAGACCGACTTGCTGCATCCGGAAACATAGTCAGGCCTTAGCGACCCAATGCCTAGGCCCGCCGCCGTCAAAGCGTTGCTGCCGCCCCAACTCAGCTTCACCGGGAAACCTCTTTGGAAGGTGCTAACGCCGTCCACTCCCCACCCAGACACCGCTGCGCCAGCAAATCCCTTCACATTGGAAAGATACTTCTGGCCGTGCCCGAAGGGGAGATCGAGGACGTAGCTGACGACCAAGCGCTGCGGAACATCCTGTGACGACAGAGAGCGCTCGCCTTTCAGGTTGTTCCAATCCTGAATGCCGCCTACGCCGCCAGTCGTGCCGCCTTCAAGCCAGGACGTGAGAGTGTCGGTATTCGACATTAGCTTGGCGTTTGTGTACGAGACGAGCAAAACGCCACCGCTCTGAAACCTCTTTTTGACTTTGGCCTGCAGCGCGTTGTAATTGCTGCTGCAACAGCCGAAGCCATTGAGGTTGAGGCCCGAATACTGCGGGAAGGGACGGTCGAGTTGTCCCTGTAACAAAACTCCCGGTCCTAAGCTGCCCGGAAGGCTCTGGCTAAAGGGATACGGTCCCGCCACTGGTTGCGCTATCGCGACGGCCGCCGCTCCGCCTGCGGTAAATTGCTGTGCAGCCTGACTGATGAAGCTGTCGGGGATCTGGTTAATGTTGGTGTTGAATTGCGGTAGATGAACTCCATGTGAGCCGGCGTACGCAACCTCTAAGAAGATTCCGGCCGGTAGCTCACGCTGTATGTTCAAGTTGTACTGTTCCAGATATCCGTACTTCTGTACGGTGTAGCCGGTTGCCGAGAAGTTGTTCTGATTGAGTATGTACTGTGACACGTTCGGCTGAGGATTTCGTCCGGGCACTGCGGTCAGGTTGTTCACTCCGTTCACCAGATCTTGTCCGAATGGTCCCTGGCCGAGACAGTTGAGGCTGTTGTTGCCGGCCCAAGTACAACTGTTGGCGTTCAGCGTGGCGGACGGTGTGGCTCCCTGGTTGTTGCTGGAGAAGAAGTTCGAAGTTGCGCTGCTGACTGGATCGACGTATGGGTTGGTTCCGAACGAAACGTAGTTCGGGATAAAGAAGACGCCGAAGCCGCCGCGGATCACCGTCTTTTGATTCAGAGCGTATGCAAATCCGAATCGCGGCAGAAACTGCTTCTTCGAGAGCGGCAGATTGTTGCGGCCGGTGTTCACGCCCGTCTTGACCAGAAAGAGATCCCCAGGGCACGCGCTGCCTGCGGTCCCGTCGCACCCAGTCACGGAAGAATTCGTGGCCGAGGGATTGAAGTACGTCATTTTGTCGTAGCGTTCGGACCACGGACCCTGCAATTCGTACCGGGCGCCAATATTCAGGGTTAGCTTGCTCGTCGCGTGCCAGGTATCGCCGAAATAGAGCGCGCGATAGGTTTGCTTCCCGGAGATGGGGCCAGAGATGACAAGAGAACCGCTTGTTTGGTTACCAAACGCAGCGCCCTGTCCGTTGCCGTACCCTAACAGGAAGTCGGCAAAATCTTCGCCATTGCCGGCATTTGGCCCCTGAACATTGCCGGAACCTACAACCGCAGGAGCCGCTGATGTCCACGAACCACCGAAGGAGATTAAGCCTCCTCCAGTGTTCGTCTGCAGATAGTTGTCGTAACCCTCTTCGAGTTGGCCACCCCAAACGAATGTGTGGTGTCCGCGGATCATAGTGATTTGCGGAGAAATGTTGAACTGGGTATTGAGATCATTGATCGCGCTTTGTCCCTGGCTGCAGCCAACCAGGGCGTCATTCTGACCGAAGCAGGGGGTGAGAGGAGTGCGCTCGATGCTTGGCACCAGCGCGTTATAGTCCGACGGCCAGCCTTCCTGCGACATATCGAACCCAGAATTAATTGGATTACGCAGGTAGTGGAATCGGCTGATGCTGGCGTTTACGTTGGCTATGGTGTTTGGGCTGATCGCATAGTTGTAGCCAATAGCCAGGCTCTTGCTGCGGGTGTTCTCCGCGCAGCGGTCCTTGCAAAGGCCCGTAGCGAACGGATCCTGTGCCAGGCTAAGCAATTTGAAATAGCTGAAGCGTCCAAAGATCGTCTGCTTGCCGTTGATGGTTTGATCGACGCGGGCTACGTATTCGTCCGTGTCGCCGCCCGTGCTCGCATCCTTCAGAAAGTTGAGGAGCGTCCCAGAGCTTGTCGGATTCGCTACTAGCTTGTCCAGCAGGAAAGCGGAGGTCGGGTTGATGACCCCCGAGATGTCGTTGTTGGCGAACGGAATGCGTGTTCCAGCAGTTGTACCCCCGACGAACGCGATCGGGTTATAAAGCTGGTGAACTGGAGATCCGGTGCTGGGATTGGTATCCGAACAAATTGGAATCCCGGAACCGCCGGGGTCGGTCGCCGTAAAAGTTCCCAGGCAGAGATCGGCGAAATTGCCGCCCCGCTCCGCCGTTGTGGGAACTGTGGTGTTAAAAGGAGTGCCCGTGCGCAGGCGGAACCCTTCATAGCTTCCGAAGACAAACGTCTTGTTTTTGATGATTGCCCCACCAACGGTTGCACCAAACTGATTCTGTGTAAACGGCGGTGGCTGGTTCTTGGTGGGAGGGGTCGCATTGATCTCGGAGTTCTTATTGAAAAACTCGTTCGCATTAAAGATCTTGTTACGCAAATATTCATACCCGGAACCGTGCCAGGTATTAGTTCCGGCTTTTGTGCTCATGTTGATTACGCCGCCGGCGAACTTGCCCCACTCTGGTCCCAAATTGTTGTCCTGAACCTTAAATTCCGAGATCGAGTCTTGGGTTGGTACTACAAATGGCAGATTGATGTAGCCGATGTTCAAAGGCTGACCATCCAGATACATCGCTCCCTCGTTGGCGAACGAACCGCCGATCTGGTAGTTGGCGAAGTCGAAGGGGTTCTTCCCAACAACGTTGCCCATCGTGTTGCCCTGGGGAATCACCGAGGGCGTGATGGTTGTCAGGTTAAAAATGTTCCGTCCGTTCAAGGGAAGTTCGTTGGCCGCACGCGTATCGACGACTGTTCCGAGTGAGGAGGTTTCGGGCTGGAGCAACGGCGTTTCAGCGGTCACTTCGACCACCTGGCTGACCTCGCCGACCTGGAGTGCTGCAGCTATATGCGTCGTCTGTTGCACTTCCACAGTGACTGGCGTGCGGACAAAGTGTTTGAACCCTTGCTTCTCCACATCGATCCGGTACTGCCCCGGGAACAGGTTCACAAACGTGAAGAGACCATCGCTGCCGCTCGATTGGCTCCGTTTTTCCTGCGTGCCCAGGTTGGTCAACGTCACGTTGGCATCCGTGACCGTGGCTCCCGAAGCATCCGCCACCGAACCCGAGATGGAGCCATAGGTTGATTGCGCATGCAAGGACAAGGATGGCATCGAGAGAAGAACACCAAGTGACAGTACCGCTGCATAGAAGCGACGAGACGACATGGTCTCCCCCACAAGTTGAGTTGGATTCTCGGAACCAGCTCGAGAAAGGCTGGTCGGGTTACACGAATCCCCGATGAGTTTTCTTGAGTGTCCCCACCATCAATTACGAGCGAGAACGGAGATTTGTACCAACTGCGGCGGCTTTGGGGCGCAATAACGTTACGATCCGAAAGCTGGCGGGCCCCAGAACGAGAAACTGTGGGTGCTGCCGTTCCGCGATTTAAGGGGCGTTATGACAGGCTACGGATGGTTCGCTTCTTTTCGCAAGAGAGCATAGAGGAAAGGTTTGCCAGTCGGCTTCTGGCTGCCGCCATGCGGCTCGACCGTCACGAAGACAGCGTCGATTTCGGCCAGTTGTTTCGGATCATCTAGTCGGAGAACCCACCGCCGGTTCGAATCGCTGTCCATATACAGAATGCCGAGATTCGTGGCGCGGTTCTTCTCGCCCGACTCGGTATCTCGTTTCCCCCAAACCTGGAAGGCGCTGGCGTTCTTGACTCCCGGTTGCCGATCAAGATCAAAGGCGTAAAAAATCAGGGATTTGCTCTGAGTGTAGAAGACGCGCCCAAAGGGCTTGCGGGTGCGGCTACCGCTGTCTACGTCGAAGACGTCAGCGATGTATAGCTTGCGCGCACCCATCAGTTCGCGAATGTCGCGATCCGAGGCGAGATACTGCTCGTCGTCCTTCAGTCTGCGATCCTGATCACGGTTCGAGGCATTCAGTTCTTCGATCTTCGACTCCAGCGAGGTCGTTCGCAATAGGACACGATCGTGTTCGGCGCGCAGATTCGTAAGCTCGGCCTCTACGAGTCGGTAGGACTGCTCGGCATCGCGAAGCTGCGCGGCGAGTGTGTCTCGCTCTTCCGTTACTCGGCGGAATTGTTGATCCCGTGCGTTGTTTGAGGCCAATAGGGCGGCAGAATGAGACTCCGCGACGCGCAATGCTTCCCGCAGTTTGCTGACTTCCTCCTGGCCGATCGTGAGCTGGTGCTGTAGCCGAGATAGCTCGGAATTCTGCGAGGCAATTCGTTCGTTCGTAGCATTTTGATCGAAGGAAGGATCCTGCAGATGCACTGACGCGGGCAGTGCGTGATTCTCCGCCACAGTCGCGCGGCCGCCCAACCGATAAGATCCCACCGCTACAGTGACGAGCAGACACGCTGCCAGTGCTGCGACCACGCATTGGGCGATGGCTTTCCGCGGGAAGAAAGTGCGGCCCATGCGCAGCACTTCCGCCCCTCTATGTGTAGAAGGGTTTTGTTCGGGTTCTCGAACACGGGCAAGCAATCTATTGCGCACCTGACGGTCATTCCAGATCGGCAGCTCGTCGCTCTTGCCATATGCCGCGGCGAGAAAGTCCATGCCCTTTGTGCTGAGCAGAATGTATTCGTCATATGCCTGCCGGCACGAGACGCACCTTTCCACATGACGTGCGAGGTCCAGGCGCTCGCTCTCACTGAGCGTTTCCCCCTGCGCCAGTGCTGCCAGTTCTTTGAACCTCTGGTGGTCATCCAGCCGTTCGCTTCTATTCATTGTGCGTTTCTCTGAGCCTCTTTACCGCCGGACTCTTGCGCAACCGTTCGAGACCACGATAGAAATGGTGGCGGACATTGCCGAATGACTCGTTGAGCCGCTGACTAATCTCTCTCAGTTCGAGACCCTGAAAGTAGAACAACTCGAGCGTTTTCCGCTGCATCTCTGTCAGTTCGTCAAACGCAGACAGAAGATGCGAAAAATCGATTCTGAGACCAACTTCGCGCTCGACGTCGTCCTGTCCCTGTACAGTATCGTCCAGAGACTCAATATCTGTACCAGAGTAAAACCCCCGACGCAACAAGTGAGCTCTGCGATCCCGGGCACGGCTAAAAGCAATCTGCACCACCCAGCCCTTTGCACTGCCCTTAGCCGGATCAAACAACAGAGCTTTCTGATACAGGGAGAAGAAAGTCTCCTGAACAACCTCTTCGGCCTCACTCTTGTCGCTTAAGATCCGAAATGCGATTCCGAACACCAGTCTGGCATAGCGAGTGTAAAGCAGGTCCAGGCCATTCGGGTCTTTGACCTGCATCCACGCCATCAACTCCTCGTCGCTGGGGGAGCGGAGTTCGGCTGGTTGCAGCCCAGCGGTGGTTCCTTCACGGGCAGTTCCCCACACTATGGGGAATGCCAGCGCGCGTCCATTCGGAGGAGAACTCATGTTTAAGACGGCAGCAGAAATCCCCACAACTCCTGAGCAGGTAAGAAGAAGAATCGGAATGGCTGCCCAGAGAACCAGAACCTTGCGCGAACATACATCAGAAGGTAAACGACTTTCCAGAACAAAAAACTTTTCTGCGAATCGGCAAAAATCTCGCCAACATTGGTACACATTGCGAATCGCAAACGTATCCAATAGGGCGAACTGCGATTCGCGATTTTTCTTCGCCGGCTGCGGGCAATTGTGCTAGGTTTCGCTCTTCCGCGTGATCGTAAACTCAGAGGTACAGATCGTACGTAGCAAAGTAGACCCAGGCTCCCATGCGTAGGTTCTCAGCGCTGTTCCTTGGACTAGTTCTTTTCGTCAAGCTCTACGCCCAGTCTTCGGGAGCGTCTCTCACTGGCTGCATTACGGACCCTAGGAAAGCCGTAATCGCGACGGCAACGGTTACTGTCATCAATACTGGTACAGGGATTCACTATGAGGGCCTCACGAATGAAACCGGCGAGTACTACGTCACGGACCTGCCTCCCGGCAGATATCGCATCGAAGTGGAGAAGCTAGGATTCAAGGCCGTGATTCAGTCGGGAGTAATCCTGCATGTGCAGGATGCGCTCGAAGTGAATTTTGAAATGTCGCTCGGTTCCACTTCCGAAAGTGTGACCGTAGCGGATGTCTCTTCGCCCATCGACACCGAATCCTCCACCGTGGGAACCGTGGTTGAGCAGAGGAAGGCGAATGAGCTGCCGCTGAATGGGCGCAATGTTTTCAACCTCATCGTCTTGGCACCATCAGTGATTCCCCAAGGCAGTTCCACCGGAACGCCCGTGGGTGTGAATCCGTTTGGATGGGGCAATTACCAGGTAAACGGTTCCTTCGGAAATCAGAGCGCAGAGCATCTTGACGGCCAGCCATTGAATATCGGCTATATCAACCTGCCTGTGTTGATTCCCACTCAAGACTCGATTCAGGAGTTCAAGGTTCAGACCAGCAATCTCGGAGCGGAATGGGGACGATTCGCCGGGGGAGTAACCAACCTGAGCACGAAAGGCGGGACGAACTACATTCACGGCGAACTCTACGAATACCTGCGCAACCGCGTCTTCAATGCAAATAACTTCTTTCTGAACGCCGCAGGGAAACCGCGCCCTCCTTGGGTGCAGAACCAGTTCGGAGCAGATGCCGGCGGTCCTTTGCGTTTCCCAAACTACAATGGGCGCAATCGGACATTCTGGTTTGCCAGTTGGGAAGGTTTCCGCTTGCGAACCGGTGAGCCTTTCACCGCCACCGTCCCAACAGCACAGGAACGCGCGGGCGACTTCTCGATGATTGACACTCCGATCATGGATCCGTGTGCGGGGGGCGTAAATGCCCAGGGTGCGTGTCCGGGAAGTACCGCTGCCCCCGTGCCATTCGGCGGCAATGTGATCTCGCCAGGCCGCATCAATCCTACCTCGAAGGCTCTGCTCTATCTTTGGCCCGCGCCCAATAGCAGCGGAGTTGTTACCTCGTCCGGAACGATCAATAACTTCAACACGGTTGCTCGCACGGGGGGCAATCAGAATCAGGTTGTCGCGCGAGTTGACCAGGACATTACGATGCGGCAAAGGCTTTTCGTTCGCTTTAGCCATTGGAACGTGACGGACTTACCGATTGATCCGCTCGGAGACGGATTGTGCGCCGATCGTTGCGCGGAAGACTATTCGACAAACGCAGCGGTTGCAGCCTACAACTACAACATCAGCGCCACGACAATTTTCGATTTTAATGCGAGCCTCAGCCGCTTCAAGTACAACCGATCTCCGAAAAACGCAGGCTTCGATTTGACCACGATTGGCTGGCCCGCGAGTTACAACCAGGTTGTGTTGCCAATCATGCGTACTCCGCCGACACCGTGTGTTGCAAACTTCGCCGACAACATCATGTGCACTCAAGGGCAGAGCTATATTCAGGACCGCGATACCCAGTACAACCTGGCGCCCAGTTTGACTCTCGTTCGCGGCCACCACCGCTTCCACTTTGGAACCCAGTTCGAAGCGGGCTACGACAACTACGCGCAGACCAACGTCGCGACCGGGGCCTTCGATTTTTGCGCGTCGAGCCAGGCGTGTTTTAGCGGGTTTCCGTTCGCAGATTTTCTCCTGGGCTACGCGGATAACTATAGCAACTTCGAAAATCATTTCTTTGCTCAAGCTGTGGTTCCGTCATTTACAGCTGGCAAGCAGTCCTATCATGCTCTCTACTTCAACGACACCTGGCACATTGAGGAAAAATTGACGTTAAACCTCGGACTTCGTTATGAACTTCAAAGTCCCTGGACTGAGCGCCATGACCGTCTTTCCTATTTCGATACCAGCGCACCTAGCTACATCAACCAATACCTGTCGGCAGGATCACCAGTGGTACTGGGCGACGTCTTTCTGTTGCCTGCTGGAACGCGAAGCAATCTGCCACTCGCGAAGAGCGATCTAGCGCCGCGTATTGGGCTGGCGTACGGCGTGACCCCCAAGACAATCATTCGCAGCGGATACGGGATCTTTTGGATCCCCACCGATGTTTCCTTCGCACTAAATCCCATCAACGATATGGTGAATGCTCCGGGCACGACCTATTCCGGAACAGTCGATGGAACCCATCCGTACAACTCCATTTCCCTCCCGTTTCCGGATGGCATTTCTCCGCCGCCCGGTCGCAGTCTCGGAGTCGAGGGCACACAGGAATTTCTGACACGGGTCGTGCGGTCCATCACTGAAGTGGACCGCGCGCATCATCCCGAGGGCTACGTCCAGCAATGGAACCTGAGCGTGGAAAGGCAGCTTCCGGGGCGCTTCTCTCTTTCTGCCGCGTATGTTGGCTCGAAGGGTACGCACTTGGAGCAGTATGCCCAGCAGACAAATCAGATTTCCGATGCATTGCTGGCTCAGGCCGCGGCGCAATTTGCAAGCGGCGGAAAGCCCGCAGTTACGCTGCTACAGTCTGTGGCCAATCCCTTTGTTGTAGGCGGCGAAGCGCTGGCGCTTGGCGCGCCCACGACAACTGTCGGACAGTTGCTCAGGCCGTATCCGCAATACACGGGCGTAGAGCTGGCTGGGCAAGGTTCGTTCGCCAGCGTTTATCACTCCCTCCAGGTTACAGTCCAGCGGCGATTCGCAGGCGCTGGGTCAGTCCTGGTGGCCTACACCAATTCCAAACTCATCAGTAACACGGACACACTCACCTCATGGTTGGAGACTGGTGTTGGAGCGATTCAAGACAATAACAACCTCCGAGGGGAACGTTCCATTTCATCCCAGGATGTGCCGCAGCGCTTGGTGCTCAGCTACGTCCTCGATCTTCCCTTCGGACAAGGGAAGCGATTCCTCACCAACATCAACAACTCGTTGAACAGCGTCATCGGTGGGTGGGGGATCGACGGTGTGACAACCTTCCAAAGAGGGTTTCCTCTCGTGTTTGGCAACGGGCAAGCAAACGATGCCGCGCTGTTCGGGGCAGGCTCGCGTCCGAATGTGGTGGCGGGGTGCGACAAAGCACCCGCTGGCGGATCTATAGCCCGTCTTAGCGGGTGGTTCAATACGGCGTGCTTTGCTGCTCCTGCGGACTTTACTTTCGGTAATGAGCCAAGAGTCGACCCAACCTTGCGTTCGGACGGAGTGGACAATTTTGATTTCGCCGTCTTCAAGAAGATTCTCATCGGGCCGGATGGACGGAGAGGTATTGAATCGCGCGTGGAATTCTTCAACTTGTTCAATCGCACTCAGTTTGGTCCACCGAATACAACTTGTTGCACGGCGAACAACGCGAACTTTGGATTCGTCACCAGTACGGCGCCGGGAACAAACCCGCGCCTGGTCCAATTTGCTCTCAAAGTGTTCTTCTGAGCTGGCGAAGTGAGGGGGACCTTTTTGAGGCGAGGCTGTAAGCTTTTCAAGCGCTCATAAAATGCTGGACCGCTTATTACAGTTCGCGTGTGTTCTTGCGGTGACGACCGCGGTCACTTCGGATGGAGCACCGCTGCTGGAGCAGAAATCTCCACGTGGGGTCAACTTTACACTGGAGAATTCGCCGACGCCTCAGAAATACCTGATCGAAACTATGCCTGGGGGTGTTGCGCTTCTCGACTACAACAACGACGGATTGCTGGACATCTTCGTGGTGAACGGAGGCCGTATCGCCGGCCGAATGTCAATGCCGGAAGACTTTGATCGCCACGATCCTCGCTACTGGAACCGGCTTTACCGCCAGAACAAGGATGGCAGTTTCACCGATGTGACCGAGCAAGCTGGTTTGGCGAATGCAGGTGATGGCAACTACGGCATGGGCGTCGCTGTCGGCGATTACGATAACGATGGTTATCCTGACTTGTATGTAACTAGCTACGGCAAGAACGTTCTTTATCACAACAACCACGACGGAACTTTCACTGATGTCACTGCCAAGGCCGGCGTCGCGGCCGGAGGCTGGTCGGTTTCAGCCGGCTTTTTCGACTACGACAACGATGGCAAACTTGACCTGTTCGTGACTCGCTACATGGAGTGGGACACTCAACACAGCAAGGATTGCGGAGGGAATTTTCACACCTATTGTCCGCCGGGAGACTTCCCGCGCACAACCAACATTCTGTATCACAACCGTGGAGACGGCACGTTTGAGGATGTAAGCGGACGCTCGGGAATCGCGTCCAAGAAGGGACATGGTCTGGGCGTCGCGTTTGCCGACTACGATGGCGACGCCTTCACCGACATCTATGTTGCGAACGACGGGATGCAGCAATATCTGTTTCACAACAATGGCAACGGCACATTTACGGAAGTTGGGGTCGAGGCTGGTGCCGCGCTGAACTTGGATGGAGGGCCGCTGTCGGGCATGGGTGTTGTTTTCCAGGACTACGACAATGATGGCCGTCCGGATGTCATCGTGACCACTCTACCGCGCCAAACATATGGTGTTTTTCACAACGATGGGCACGGTTCGTTCAGCGATCGAGGCCTGCAAACAGGAGTCACCATGCTTTCGGGAGTGACAGCCGGTTGGGGAGTAGGACTGGAAGATTTCGACAATGATGGACAGAAAGACTTGTTCGTCGCGCAGGGCCACGTCCTCGATAATGTAGAGAAAATTGATCCTTCGTTGCATTACCTGGAACCGACTCTATTGGCCTTGAATCGTGGCGGCCGTTTTGAGCCCGCCGATCCAGGGACGATTGCCCTGGTGGCTGCGAGGGGCACGGCTTTTGGTGATCTCAACAACGACGGTTGGATCGATGCAGTGACGACGGTTCTCGGAGGTCACCCGCAGGTATTCATGAATCGCGGCGGAAACGGGCATTGGCTCACCATTACTCTCCGTGGCACACGCAGTAACCGCGATGGCCTCGGTGCCCGGGTGCAAGTAAACGGACAGACTCGTTTTGCTACGACGGCGGGAAGTTACGAATCGGCCAACGACAAACGCCTGCACTTCGGACTGGGCAACTCGAAGACTGCCAACGTAGAAATATTCTGGCCTTCCGGAACACACCAGGCGCTGAACAACGTGGCCGCAGACCAATTTCTCGAAGTTCGCGAGCCGGAGCATCCATGATCAGCAAGCTAATGATTCTAACCGTCCTCATGCTTGGGGTTGCGCTGCAGACCATGGCCGGGCAAACGCTCTCATCGGAAGCAACGCAGCACTGGGATGCTGCCCGACACGCCGAGAGCCAGAAGCAGTTTGAGGTGGCTGTTGCGGAATACCGGAAAGTTACGGAACTCGAACCGTCTTTCGCGACCGGCTTTGTGAGTCTTGGGCAGGCCTTCATGGAGCAGCATGACTTCGCGGCGGCGCTCACGCCTCTCAAGCACGCGCTTGAGTTGGACTCAAGCCTTGCTCCGGCTCACCAACTCCTGGGCTATGCGCAACTGGCACAAGGCTATGCGGCGGATGCGATTCCGCATCTGGAGCGCGTTCACGAGCAAGGCGCATTGGGGATTGCGCAAGTTGCAACGGGTCAGTTCGCGGAAGCGATTCCGAACCTGCAGGCAGCTTTGCAGAAACGGCCGAATGATCCGGACTTGCTCTACTATCTGGGGCGGGCCGCCGGACTGCTCTCCAAACAGTCGATCGACACGCTGCTGCAGGTTTATCCGGACTCGGCTCGCGCCTACCAGTCCATGGCCGAAAACTACTTCGTGCTGCGGCAAATGCCTGAGGCGGAAAAACAGTACGAGGAAGCTCTGAAATTGCGGCCAGATACGCCCAATCTTCACCTTGAGCTGGGACAAGTGTTCGCGATGACGTCTCGTTGGCCGCAAGCGGAAGAGCAATATCGCGCTGAGGTCAAAGTCCAACCGGGAAATGCCGAAGGCTCTTTTCGCCTGGGCGATGCGCTCCTGCACCAGGGAAAGACGCGGGAAGCGAGAATCGCGTTGGAGCGCTCAGACAAGTTACAACCCCAGATGCCAGAAACGCTCTACTCTTTGGGTAAAGCTGCGTGGCTCGACACCGACGCCTCTACCGCCGAGAAGGCTTGGCTCGAGCTGCTGTCCATCGAACCGGAAGGCGATCTCGCGGCGCAAACCCACTTTGCGCTGGCTGGCCTTTATCGAAAGCTCGGTAAGAAGCCGGACGAGGAACGCGAAATGAAGGAGTTTCAAAGGCTGAAGAGTGCCGCGCAGCATCCCGCCGCGAACCCACCGCAATAGAGATCGATGCCCAGCGCCGCGAACCCTAGCCCTTGGTCGGCCCCGCAGTCCCGGCCACCGAGATGGCACGTTGCAGCTTCCGAACATTCTCTTCCAGCACCTGCATGCGCTGGTATTCCCGTCCCGGCGTCTTGCCCATCGATACGCGAGGATTCCGATAGAGCATCGGACTAGGGACTGGAGAGCTTAATCCTACGTGTATCTCGCTCACCCCCGTGCGCTCGATGATGGCAGCAGCATCATTGTGAGTGATGCCGCCGCCCGCCAGGATGGTGATACGGCCACGTGCTGCTTTCACGAGTCGTGCGATCGTATCGACAGCCTGCAAGCAGGTTTGCTCTCCGCCGGACGTCAGAATCCTGTCGGCACCGGTTGCACAAACGTCGTCCATCGAAGAGAAGAGGTCCGCAGACATATCGAAAGCGCGGTGGAAGGTCACGTTGAGAGGTCGCGCCAACTCGACCCACTGGCGCATGCACTGGACGCTAACGTGGCCCGCTTGATCGAGAACGCCAAGCACAACGCCATCCACTCCCAGGTTCTTGGCGGTCGCGATATCGCGCTCAATGATGGCAATTTCTTCGTCGGAATAACAGAAATCGCCGCCTCGAGGCCGAATGATCACTTGCAAGCCAATGGATATTCTGGCGCGTACGGCTTCAATCAGCCCGGTACTGGGAGTAACGCCACCTTCGATCAAGCTGCTGCACAACTCGACACGTCCAGCGCCGCCGCGCTCCGCAGCCACCGCGGATGCAACCGAGTCGACGCAGACTTCTATGAGTACCTGTTCATTCATCTCTGCTTTACGGACCCGCAAGATTAGCACCTAATCGCCATTCGCGCCGTGTCTCTCCTCACACGTCGCAGGGCAGTGCTCTTCCCAGACGACGACGGTAAGGCTACGAGTCTGCCGCGAGGAAATCTCACGGCAGACTCCTAGAGAGTTGGCGGACGGTCTAGAAACTGTAGTGCAAGCTCAGCTGTATCTGGCGCGGGGGAGAGCGTACGCCGCTGATCAAACCGAAACTGCCGTCGGTGACGCCATTGTCAGGATTTCCGTAGCTGGCGATGTTGAAAAGATTGAAGAAATCGGCGCGGAAGCCGACGACCTGCTCGCGCCAGATATGGAAATCTTTGAAGAGCGAGAAGTCCACCTGCCGATAGCCGGGAGCTCGCTCTGTATTGTTCTGGGCGCTGCCAAACGTGAACGAACCGGGGACACCGTATGCGCAGGTTCCATCGTCGACCCCTGCCGTCAGGCAAGAGGTGGCCGACCGATCGGTACCCCACCAATTCTTGATCGATTGATTGTGAATGACCAACGACCTGTATTTATTGGCCCGATTGAGCCCGAACGTATTGAAGGTATTGCTGTTGCCGGGCCCGGTAATGGTAACGGGAAATCCGGAGTAAAGAATGGCGGAGACCGAAGTCTTCCAGCCGCCCAGCACCGCGTCTAGGGCGCCGCTTGAGTTGCTTCCGTATGCCCGGCCTCGTCCGAACGGGAGATCGTAAACCCCCACGAAGTTGAGACTGTGTCGGATGTCCATTCCGGACGGACCATAGTCAGCGTTCAGATCGTAGCTGTTTTGAATCGTGGATCCGTTCATGGTGGTGTTGGGCACGCCATAGTTGCCGGAAGAGTTGGTCATCGACTTGGCAAAGGTGTAATTGAGGGTGTACTCCAGACCGTGGTGTGTGCGCTGGCGTAGAGTGACTTGGCCGGAGTTGTATCGCATTCGTGCCTCCGACTCAGTGATCAGGATCAGCCCGCATTCTCCGACAAGGGCGTAGTAAGGTGGCTGGTCTGCCGCGGGAAACGAAGCCCCGCAGTCAAAGTTGGTACTTGTGGGATTGATGTCCAGCGCCTGCTGGATTGTGAGCTGGTTGCCGTTGCGGTAGTCAGCGAGGTGATGGCCGTCCTGTCCATGGTATCCCGCACTCAACGACAATTGGTTGGTGATCGCATACTCGGCAGTTACGTTGTATTGCTGGATGTAGGCCGGCTGAGTGTCCTGCGGCCACACAGAATAGAGGCTGTTGTTAATGCCAAAATTTCCACCGAAGCCGTCTTCAACCGTGAATGGGGATCCTCCAGAGGTGTTTGATGGAACCGGGGCATTGTTGTTGATGGCGAGAGAAAAGGGAGGACTAGAGGTGAGGCGCTGGTTGAAGGAGTATCCCTCGAAGAAGCTGGTTGTTCCGTATCCGCCCCGAAAGACTAGCTTAGGAGTCGCCTGATAGGCGAAGCCGAGGCGAGGCATGATTTGTTTGTGGTTGGCGTTATAGCACGAGCGGTTCGGGCAGACGATTGCTCCCGCGACTGCTCCTGTGGGGACCTGCCCCGCGTATTCAACCGTGCCACCGGGAAGCACGTTCGCGGTCTTATTGTTCTGTTCGTACCAGGGTTGATCGAATTCGTAGCGTACCCCGAGGTTGAGCGTAAGTCTGGCCGACACTTTGAAGTCATCCTGAAAATAGCCGGCGACACGCCACTGACGATTACCCACATTGCCGGTGGGAGATGCAATTTGATCATTCGCGATGCGATCGAGAACAAAGTCTGCCGGACCGTATCCCGGCCCGTCGGTCGCGTTCAGATTTGCCGAATAGACGCCGGAGTAGGAAAACGTTCCGAGAAAGCCAACGTTCCCGGCATTCAGGTAGTTCTGCTGATAACGAGTCGCCTGCCCGCCCATGCTCAACAGATGGCGCCCTCGCTGCCAGGTGAGGTTGTCATAATAGTTGAACGTGTTATCGGTAAAAACCTGCGGATTGGCGCTCGTGCCGATATAGCTGGCGTTGTTGGCAATGCTCTGACCAGAAAATCCCACATACGCCTGCGTGCCAAAAGGGATACCGACCTTTTCGTTGCCAGTAAGACCGAAAAGTCCGGACGGATCGCTCGGAACACCGTTGTTCCACCGCACGCGCGTGAATCCGAAGCGCGCTTCATTCACGATTGCGGGCGAGAAAGTGTGCACCCAGCTCGCTCCTGCGATTTTTGTCGGATAACTGTTGTGCGCGGGGAAGAAGACCGGGATGATCGCCGTGGTGAAGTCGCCGCCTTTTCCCTGCGAGTAGAATCCGTTGATCTTGTTTATGTTGCCCG
This sequence comes from Candidatus Sulfotelmatobacter sp., assembly GCA_035695545.1. Lineage (GTDB taxonomy): Bacteria > Acidobacteriota > Terriglobia > Terriglobales > Acidobacteriaceae > Sulfotelmatobacter. Next base: position 39,971 of record DASRRV010000332.1, read on the forward strand.
GAGTCCAGTCGACTTTGAAATCCTCTTGATTGTTTGAAAGATAACCGGACTGTGGTCCCACATAGTTATCCTGGAGCAGGCCATCAAGCGGTGTTCGATTCGGAGCGGGATAGATATCCTGATGGGCCGCGAGAAATTGCGCCACAGGATTAACCACCGGCACCTGATCGCCGGTGTAGGCTGCAAAGGCGTTTTGTGTATCGTACAGCTGAATCTTGCCATTGGGGAGGCTCGGACTGAGAAGTGCTGAGAAGTCTCCAGCAAGCATGGCAGGAGTCAGAACACTGGTTTGTTGCAAGGGCTGGGCTTTGTGATAGCGAACACCTTCGTAATCCACGAAGAAGAAAAGCTTGTTTGTCAGGATCGGACCGCCGATCGTACCTCCGAAAATATTCTGGGTGTACTTTGTCTTGGGGCTTCCGGTCAGTCCATTCCCCCAACTATTGGCGTCGAGATTTTGGCTCTCAAGAAAATCGTACAGCGAGCCATGGAACTTGTTCGTTCCGGATTTGAGGATGGTGACAATCTGACCGCCGTTGGCATTTCCGTAGGTGGCGTTCGCATTTGCTGAGACGACGCGTACTTCCGCAATCGCATCGGGTGCGGGATTGTAGCCGATCAAGTTGTTTTGAGGTTCGTTATTTTCTGCACCTTCGATAGTGTAGTTGTTCTCCTGAGCGCGATTGCCGTTCACTGAGACGGAACCGTTGTTGTAGGTTTCGCGTTCGATCGCGTTGTTTCCGGTCATGCCCGTTGGATCGGTATCGACTGAACCGGGCTGATAAAGCGTGAGGGACGAGAAGTTCCGGCCATTCAACGGAATGTTTGCGATCTCGGTGGCAGAAATGGTGTTCCCGAGCGACGAGTCGGTCGTGTTCAGAATCGGATGAATTTCTTCCTGTACGACCACCGTGCTGGAAGCGCCAATTTTCAGGTTCGCGTCGACCTTTGCCGTCTGGTTAATTTCGAGCTTGAACGCCGCAATTTTTTGCGTCGTAAACCCCGTGGCCTCGATGGTCACCGTGTAGGTACCGATGGGCAGGAAGCGGATCGTGTACAGCCCCGACGAGTTCGTCTCTGCCGAGGTCGATACGGACGTTGCGGTGTTCTCCGCAGTAACCTTTGCTCCAACCACAACCGCGCCACTCGGGTCCGTCACCTGCCCGGTGATGGAACCGGTGACCGTTTGCCCCAGCGCAGACGAGATGTACAGCAAGGCTGCGAGTGAGCATCCCACAACATAGCGGAGCAAATTTCTTCTCATAAATATCCTCTTGGTCCTGCATGGAGTACTCCCGCCCCTTCTTTGGGCGAGGAAATGAGCCCGAATCTCTAGCTTTCAAAGAGCGACGGTAATGAGTCGGGATGGCCACTGTCAAGCAGAAAGTGATCGTTTACGCCTATACCGATCACCAAGACTGACCGATTATATTGTTTATGAGCACAATAGTTGACTGTTTTGTCTGATCTAGGCTCTCCTAAGATCTCTGGCCCCTCGAAAGACTGTGCCCTTCATCCGTCAAAGAGGAACCGCCGACTTCTTCCCACAAAAGAAACAGTGGCCCAGTCCGGAGAGACCGGGCCCGCGCGGTTAGTGCCTCTTTCTAGTCCGTGGGGCGTTAGTGCCGGTCGGGCTGGCACCCACGACTCACTTTGGCCAATGTGTTGTTCTTGGATGCAATTTGGCAGTCATAGAACTGCCCGTCTGAATCGAAGGAGACGTATGTTTGCGAACTCGATGTCGGGCTCACGTCGCTGGCGCTTACCGAGTCCGTCACTGAATCGAAGGTGGCCAGGCGTCCATCATTCGAGGCCTGATTGTCAGTGTGATACTTCTGGGTAGTTACTACGGTAAAGCCGAAGGGAGCGCTGCTCACGGGGAAAGTGAAATCCACGGTGATGGGGAAGCTGAAGTTGTCTCGCGTGACCGCGATTCCGTCGTGGCTCGAAATTGTGGTCGTCGACGAGACGCTCGTCTGCACGGACGTCTTCTGGTCAAGGAAAGTGAAGTTGACGGTGTCGAAATCGATGGTCTGAGTACTGTTGAAATTCTGGCGCTGTGCAACTGATGTTGCCACTCGTCCGTGCGATGTATTGACGTATCCCGCAATCGTGAATTGGCGATTCGAAGCAACGCCAATTGTGCCGGTCACGGTGGAGGTGCCGTGCAGGTTCTCGCTTACCAGTGGAGACGGGCTGGTCAGCGTATTCTTTGTGACGGCCCCCGTAATCTTTGCCGCTCCAGAATCAAGGAAAAGCAAGAGCGAAGCAGTCGCGGCGAAGTAGCTGTCGTCATTAAACACGCTCAGCGAGACTATGTGCGGATTGCCGTCACTCAGTAGGCTGGCGAAGGGAGTCAGGTTCACGCGGTAAGGGACGAAGTCCAGAGTTTGTGCACCGGGCATCGGCACCCATTGGTCTGGAAGAAAGCCTGTGTAAACCCATGGAGAAACGGGTGAGATTCCAGCGGGCTTGCCGTCGATGGTCACTTCGGTCTCACGGAAGTCCGTGTTTCCGCATCCGTAGACTTCATTGATACTGCTCAGATCGTTGGGGAAGCAAGCGTACCATTGCTCGTCGGTGGACTGGCTTTGGGCGATCACGTCGAGGTAAACCCTCTCGATGTTGGTCGGGAGCGTAAATGTGGTCGAGAACTGGTCCGTTGGTGTGAACACGAAAGCCGGTAGGCTGATCCCTCCGTTGCTAGTGGTCTGCACCAGCGGGAGCACGGCATCGGGTGGGCGGCTCCGCCGGTCGTGTTCGTGCTTGTCGGAATCCTGCTTGTCCTCAGGATAGAACTCAAGGTCGGCGTTCACGGTGAAAATTCCATTCAACTCTGTGTTGAAGGGCGGCGGACAGTCTGTGGTGCAATTCCCCAATACGATCGTGCCCTGCTGCGGCATGCTCATTAGCGCACTGTAGTCCGTCAGGTCGCGCTCGACGTGCCATGTATTGGTGAGAGTCGACAATGGTTCAGGAGTAGTTCCGAAGTAGATATTTGCGTTCCCCAGGTACATGCTCGCTGTTCGATCGAACTGTACTCCGCCGTTCTCGCTGAAGTCGGCCTCGAACACTACTTTCTTCCAAGGACCAACACAATTTGCGGGAGGCGTGAATTGAAAAGTCTGAGTGGTGTCAGAAAAGAATGCGAAGGTATAGTTTGCCAAGAGCGGCACAACACAGGGCTGCCCATCGGGCCGAGGCACCAGTGGGTCGGCCGTGACCTCGAACTGCGTGCCGATCTTCCGGTTCGTGCTTTGAGCGAAAATAATGTTGGAGAGTAAGGTGATGAGGACCGCGGCAAAAACGATGCCGCGAAAAGGACGATGGGGGGGCTTCATAGCGTGCTCCTTAGCAAGGTGGGTGTCCGGAGGGATGGGTCCTCCCTAATCCGGAAGACCCCTTATGTCACTTAGTCCGATCGATTGTCAAGAAATTATGATTGAATTAGGCTACATCGATCAATATTTTGCACTGTATGAACAATTTTGCATATATTTGGCGGTCTGATGTTCTGGTCATTGCACGCCGAAGTGTACGCGGGTCCGGCAGGGCCTTGACTCTGGTAGGTTGTGTGGGCAGTCCGAAGGAAGGTTTGAGATGAAGGCGCGCAACCGGGCAGACCAAATCTTGAGGGAGTTGCGTCAACTGGGGAGCATATCGCTCGATGAGTTGACCTCCAGGCTTGGCGCTTCGGCAGCGAGTGTGCGCCGTGACCTTGCCAAGCTGGAAGCAAAAGGTTTGGTGCGGCGAATACACGGTGGCGTAACTCTGGTCGAGCCGTTGCTTTATGAGCCGTTCCGTTATGATTCCCTGTTCCAAAACCGTGAGCAGCATCGTACGGCAGAGAAGCGCAGAATTGGCTTAACCGCAGCGGAACTGATCAAGGAAAACGAGACGGTGGGCTTCACCGCCGGCACGACTACAACCCATGTGGCGCGAAATCTCCGGAACCGGCACAACATCCGAGTGATTACGAACGGAATAAATATCGCAATGGAGTTAAGCAACTGCCCTGGCCTGAAAACCTTCGTGACCGGCGGCTTCGTGCAGTGGGCCGGTTCGTTTTCTCTGGTCGGCCACGCCGCCATCGCTTCTCTGAATGATATTTATATGGACAGAGTGTTTGTGAGCGTTTGCGGAATCGATCTGGCACGCGGCATCACCGTGATAGAACCCGAAGAGGGCCTAACATTTCGCGCGATGATCCACCAGGCAAAACAAAGGATCGTTGTCGCAGATTCCAGCAAGATAGGAACTGTGACACCGGCCCTAATCTGTCCGATCTCCGACATTCACATGATCATCACTGATACACGGGCTTCGGACAAAGCGGTGGCCCCTTTTCAGGAGCGTGGTATCGAAGTTCACAGAGTGTAGTGTCAAGGACGAACACATTCAGTCGACTGAGACTATGAGTTGTTGAATGGTTTTCGGCTCACGACGCCAGCATGCGGCTGTCGCAAACTGAATCGTCGCTTCTCTACAGCATCTACCCTATTTTTGCTCTGTCAGTAATCCACTACATTCCGTTCAGCCGCGCGAGTATTCCATGGAGGCTTGGCGACAGACGGACCATACGCGATCCTACCCTTCCCTTTTTTCGGCATACATAGACCCGATCGGCATACGAAGAGAGTCCTGCTCGCTCTTGCACGGGCGTTCCGGAATTCTTCCAGACCTTCTCGTGGCGCGAGAGGAGTTCCCGAGTCGGCGCCGCCATCGGTTGTCCTCCGTACCTTTGACCCTGCCTGATTCGAGCAATCCGAAGCCGATCCAAACTATGGTGCGGTCAGGAGTCTGCGCAAAGGGAGGCGGCATTTCCCAGAAGATCGCCGTGGGAAACGAATAAGTATCTGACCGCTGATTCGTGATGATGTGCAAGCGCTAAGATTCGGCATTGAAACCCAACTCGTCCGCACCGCGTCTATACATATGTTTTGTGTCAGTGGACTTTGATTGCGGATGGATTCAAGTCTGCAGGTCTTGCAGATCTCTCGGAGGCTCCCATGCGTTCTACTTGCGATTCGCTCCTTTGCACAAAATTGCTGTTGCTTGTGGTAATGATGGCGGCGCCCGCCTTTGCGCAATACGGGGCGACGATTCAGGGCACGGTTCAAGACAAATCTGGTGCGGCCGTTGTGGGCGCAAAAGTAACGGCCAAGAATCAAGCGACCGGCGTTAGTCGCGATACGGTCACTAGTAACTCGGGCTTTTATCGTATTCCTGGTCTTACTCCAGGCACATATCAGGTTGACGTCGAAGCGGCCAGCTTTCAGAAGGCAACAACCTCAGGTGTCGAGGTCGCCGCCGAGTCGACTCGCGGGTTGGATGTCACGGTGCAAGCTGGTTCCTCGCAAGAGGTCATTACTGTCAATGGAAACGTCGATACTCTTCAGACCGAAAATGCGAGCGTGGCGGGCACGATTACTTCCCAACAGGTAGTGAACCTGCCGGAGTTCGGCCGCGATCCGTATGAACTGATTCGCTTGACCCCCGGCGTCTTCGCCGATGCTTCCCGGCAGGGCAATGGTAACTCTCAAGCGATACCGCAGCAGGTTGGACCGGGAGGCTCGAACAGCCAGATCTTCCAAACCGAGAATCAGGTACAAGCCATTGCAGATGGGCAGCGCATTTCCGCCAACAATTTCATACTGGACGGAGTGAGCGTTAACAGCCTGGAGTGGGGTGGCGCGGCGGTCGTCACTCCGAATACGGAATCCGTTCAAGAGGTAGCTGTGGCGGCCAACAGTTACTCGGCGCAAGATGGCCGGAATTCCGGAGCGCAGGTCAAGGTGATCTCAAAAAGCGGGACGAACAACTGGCACGGGAGCGCGTTTTACAAAATCAATGACAAGGGCCTGAACGCTTTCAACAAATTCTACGGCCCAACCAATGTAGCTCTGACGCAGATCACCTGCGAAACGGGCACACCGAGCCAGTTCACGATCACTGCCAGCCACTGTCCCGATCGGGCGGACCAGAAATATCGCGACTACGCGGGCAGCTTCGGTGGTCCGATCATCAAGAACAGGTTGTTCTTTTTCTTCTCCTATGAAGGCGTGCGCCTCAACAACACGGTCCCCGTACGTTCGGTCACTCTGGAAACTCCCGAATTCGATCAGTACGTGGTGAGCCAGAATCCCGGCAGCATTGCGGCGAACCTCTTCAGCACTCCCGGCATGGCGCCGCGAATCTCCACTGTCGTGTCGGAGACGGACTGCTGCTCTTTGATTCCAAACTATGGAATCGGCACATGGTACGTGGCGGGGAACCAGACGGGCCAAGCGATCGGGAATGGCCCCGATGGAATTCCAGATTGGGGCGTCTTTGACTTAACCGAACCGAATTCGAGCAGCGGGAATCAGTACAACGGCCGCGTCGACTATACGCAGGGCAACAACCAGTTCTTCGTAAGCACTTACATTGTCAGGCTCAACAACTTCAACGGGGGGGAGAGACCAATCGACGATTTGTCTCTGTTGCCCCATAACTATGCGGCTACTGTCGGCTGGACGCGGACCATCAGCAGCACGATGCTGAACGAACTGCGCGCTAACTTTACCCGCTACGATTACGATCAAACCCAACCTACGGGCCAGACGAATTTCGGCATCCCGCAAATCCGGCTATTCGATTTTGATATTGCCGCGGGTGGAGCCGGATTCGGCAGTAACGATAACCTGATCGGGATTCCCCAAAGTTCAACGACTCCAGGAGCTCTAGCGCAAAACACCTATGGTTTGGCGGAAACCCTGAGCTGGGTGCATCACCGGCATGCGTGGAAGTTTGGGGTCGAGGCCCGCCGGGAACAGAACAACAATAACCAGCCGGGCGCAGAGCGACCGCAGTATCAATTCCGGGGATTGTTGAATCTTGCGAACGATGCTTGCTGCTTTTACGAACAAGTCCAGGTAGACCCGACCGGCGGAGCACTCAACGGGCAACGTTATTTCCGCACCTACGATTATGCTCTGTTCGCGCAAGACGACTGGAAAGTACGTTCGAACCTGACCATCAATCTTGGGTTGCGCTGGGAATACTTTACCCCGCTTACAGAAGCCAGCCATACTCTGAGCAATTACGTTTTCGGGTCGCAGGGCTTTATCAATGGCTCCGTGTGTGCCCCGGTCGCGCCCCTGTCCCCTTGCCGTAACGGCGGGCAACTCTTTCAGCCCGATCGAAACAACTTTGGTCCGCGCGTTGGCTTTGCCTGGAGTCCTGGCAAATACCAGGGCAAGGTTATTGTCCGCGGCGGCTTTGGCGTTGTGTTCAACCGAAATTCAGATGTTGTGTTTGACAATGTGCGGCAGGACACACCTTACTCCGCCTTAGCCACGGCATGTTGTTTCTTTGATCCCGGTCCGATCACTGGGCCGCCGCCTGGATCCAACATTCTTTACAGCCTGGGGGCTAACCAACAAGCCAACAGCTATCCCGTCAACCCTGCTTTTTCAAACGGAGTGGCTCCTGACGGGGCGCTATGTTCGGACGCCGGGTGCACCACAACCAATCCGGTGTCTCTGTTTGGTGCACTGCCCCACGAACCGAATCCGTACGTCTACATCTTCTCTTTGCAGACGCAGCTCGAGCCTATGAAAGACTTGATATTGACCGTGGGATACCAGGGCAGCCGAAGCCGGAAGCTGGTGCGGACGATCGATTTAAATCGCATTATGCCGGGCGATACCTTCGACGGCCTCCAGGATAAGTTCCAGAACAACGGATCAAACGGGCAGCTTTGCGGTCCTACCAACCCGACCTGCCTGGCTCCGCACGCTACAGGCAACGCTCGCTTCAATAATCTCTATTTTCCATTGCCCGATGTAAACGCAAGCTACGATGCCGCCATCTT
>DASRRV010000333.1:0-7507 GCA_035695545.1 Candidatus Sulfotelmatobacter sp.
GAAGACTTCGACGACTCCCTCCCAAACAGTTCTACCGCGAAACACTTCTTTCACTGGCACGCTCTTGACGTGCTCTGATTCGACACCGTGTAGCTTGCGGATCACGTCCTGCAATTCCTGGATATAGCTCACGACACCGCCTCTAGCAGATCGCCCACCGTCCAGAAATCTTTCTCAACTCCGGCGGCAGTGCCGACCGTTCGATCCAAGTTGCTGTGAGTACTCGGTATTTTGCGGTATGAAAAACAGGCGTGCTCACCCGCCCAAATTACACGCACGTTTCTCCTGCACAGAGTGCGTATGTACCTGCAACCGCGACAGATATTGTGCCTGGCGAGGGGCGTGCACGTCTGCCTACTGAAAGCGCTGGATCTGCAAACATCGAGCATCGAAAGCGAGGTGCGAATCGATGGAGCCGTTGAACACAGAATGTTGTTCGAATCTGATTTCGAAAAGGAGGATACCGTGAATTGGGAACAGACAAAAGGACAATGGAATCAGGCGAAGGGAGCAGTTAAGAAACAATGGGGCAAGCTCACGGATGACGACTTGGCCGTCATTGCCGGCCAACGGGATCAGCTCGTAGGCAAAATACAGGAGAGGTACGGTATCGCGAAAGAAGAGGCCGACAAGCAGGTTAAGACCTGGGAATCCATGAAGGTCAACGAGTCCGAGGATGTTGGCTCAGAGCAGAGGCGCAAGGCCAGTTAAGTTGATGGGCTCGATTCATTCCCGCGAAGAGCCGAGGCGCCTGCCGGCTCTTCGCAGGACGTCATTTTCTCTCGCTCCGGCATCTGACATCTGCGGTTTAGAGGTTGCTGTAGTTTTCGAGGAGGAAAGGGAACACAATCCAAATGCGTCACAGGCAGAAATCATCAAGAGACTGACTGACAATCGTGAAGCCATTCGTCAACGTGTAGTGAATATTCTGACGCCTGAACAACTGACCAAGTGGGACTCAGAAGTCGCAAAAGCGAAAGACTTTCTGGGCCAGAAGATTGCTGCTTAACCCAACCTCCACAAAACGTTTTGTTTTTCGAAACCCGCAGATTCCAGAATCTGCGGGTTTTCTTGTGTGCTTCATCGGAGTCACGGACAAACATCAACAGCACGAGATCGAAAACAAGAACCTTGGGGCGAGCCGGTTCCTTGAGATGAGAGTTGTGGAGCAGTCATGATGAGTGCCATCGCGATGTAACACCGCTACTTCTGGGTTTCACCACACACTGCTCCGTCTCCATTGAGGGAGCCAGATGGTGTCGGCCGCCAGATCCGTCGAAGCGGCTCTCGATCAGCAAAGCACCACGGAAAGAGCCAATCCAGCTTCGCTGGTTTCCTTGTACTTGCTGTTCATGTCTTCGGCGGTCTGGGCCAGGGCCTGGACGGTCGCGTCGAAATCGACGCGGTGTCTAGACGCGACCTCGTTGCTGGCGATCGCATAGGCCGTCCAAGCCTTAACTGCACCGAATGCGCAGCGCTCAATGCACGGGACCTGCACGTACCCAGCTACCGGGTCACATGTCATTCCGAGGTGATGCTCTAATGCCGACTCCGCGGCATTCTCGACTATCCGCGATTCCGCATCGTACGCTGTAGCGACCAGTGCGGCCGCCATTGAGGACGCCACGCCAATCTCCGCCTGGCACCCACCCTCGGCTGCCGACAACGTCGCATGATGCTTACAGAGATAGCCGACTGCCGCCGCGGCGAGCATACCGTCACGGATTTTCTGAGGCGGGAGCTTCCGCGCACCTTCACCGAGTCCATAGACCAGAGCCGGCATAACACCGGCGGAGCCGCCTGTTGGCGCAGTAATAACGAGGTGGCCACGTCCGTTCTCTTCGGAAGCCGCCAGTGCATAAGCTGAAAGTACTCCTATGCCTCTGTCGGATTCATACGAGTCATCCATGGCGCGCTTGTAAACTGTTGCCGCCTTGCTATGCAGTTTGATCGGGCCGGGCAGCACGTCGTCCTCCGACATCGACAGCCCCGATTTTACCGTTGCGGCCATCGCGTTAGTGATCTTGTCGATGAAGGCATACACCTCTTCTTCCGATCTGCCCGCGATCGACATCTCGTTGGCAAGCATTACCTGTGCGATCGTGATCTTGTTATTGTCGGCGTGAGCGCGAAGCTCTTTCATCGTCGAGAAAGGGTACTTCGGGGGGTTCTTCTTCGGTGGAACATAGCCTTTCCACTCAATGAATCCGCCGCCCACTGAATAGTATTCCTGTTCAAGCAGCACATCGTTTCCGGCCAAGAGCTTCGCGGTCATCGTGTTCGGGTGCTTGAAATCGCCCTTGGTCGCATCGTAAATGATGTCTTTCAAGCTCACGTCGATCGATTTGCTGCCGAGCTTTACCTGGAATACCTGATCGGGTTTGTCTCGCAGGCTGTCGAGAAACAACGGGTCTACGGTTGCCGGTTCCTTTCCTACAAGTCCCGCTAACGCTGCCCGTTCTGTGCCGTGGCCCTTACCAGTGGCGCTGAGGCTTCCGAAAAGGTTAACTTTCAAAGCCGTTGCCGTTGCCAACTTGTCGGCAGGCAGTTTCGTTGCCCTTTGATAAAAATCGTAGGTGATACGCATCGGGCCGATCGTGTGCGAGCTTGAAGGGCCTGGCCCCACTTTGTAGAACTCATCCACAGTCGTCAAAACGGGACCTTTGCTCCTTTTTACGACGTCAAGGTCTGCCGCAAGAGGGGGCGGCGGTGCGGACGACCTCGCGGTCATCTCCTGCGCGGACATGTGGTTGCCGGTGATCACTACGGCGGCGCTGACGACAGCGCTGCGCATCAGGAAAGTTCTGCGGTCCACACCTTGCGGGACCTCCCTTGAAATCAAATCGGCCGTGCTATCAAGCGGGCCTCCAACCTTCGACTCAAGTGATCGAGTTGAGCTGTCACTTTCGTCAACTTTCTCATTTTTTGTTTCGGACATCGTGCGCCTCCTCCCAATTCATCCAGGCTCGAACCAGATTTGAATCGCTGATCACGGGTTTCAATGATTTCTGATTTTTCGCAAACTGACACCTGAAAGACTTTTCTCACAAGCGACGCTTGTCGGGGACCTGCCTGAAGTACCAGCTTTTCAGCGACTGCCGGTCAGCAGGGAACACAAGCCATTAACTTGAGTTGGACTGGCGTTTGGAGCGGAATATTAAATTCAGATTCACTGGTACTTCTTGCAGTTTCTCGAGCACGGAGCTCCGCCTAGCTTTTTGAGAAAAGCCGGACGCTCGTATCAAGGAGTTTCTTTGAACGCTAGAGAAGATCGAAGCGTAAAGCTCGTTCGAAAAGAGGCTGACAACCAAGTTTATGGCCAAGGTGAAGGCCAAGTTAGAGGTGCGGAAGAACGCGAAAAGAAAGGCCTAAGTATCGTCATCCCGTTAGTGAGGAAGAGTCCGGCCCAGGTGAACGTGGATGAAGTGAATCTGCTCCTGCCCAAGGAAATATTCGAGATCCCGCTTTGGAAGTCGCTGCTTCGCGGCACTCAGGCGGTGTTCTTCCCGACGAAGCAACCGCCGCTGGTCCTCACATCGAGGCCACTTGACTGTGGTGAGTTGTTGGGCGACAGGCTTGAACACTCTTGGTACCGATTGATCTTCACGAATCTGCGTGATGGCCTATTTCCGGCGAAACAGCCCCCACTGCAGCTCATCTCAAAACCAGTCGAAGGGCAAAATGAAGTTTATGATGCGCTGGCACTGCCTTGGTACAAGTCGATTATTGGCAACATTCGGGACAAACTCTTCCCGAGAAAGCTGCCGCCGCTGGAATTGACTTCGAACCCGATACCGGTCGCCGAGCTATGGGGTTTCTACAGTTATAAGCGAGGCGGCGCGCTGACCTCGATTGCTGTGCACGCGCTCTTGATTGCTCTGGTCATTGGGGCAACATTCTTAGAGCCGCATCGCAGCGCCGATGAGCCGAAGGCGCACGCATTCGTGATCCCGCTGCTGCACGACGACGATAAGCTTGTATTGCCTTCGTTAAAGGAGATAGGTGGGGGAGGTGGAGGTGGCGACGAGGATGTACTGCCAGGGACGAAGGGCGATCTTCCCAAACCCACAATGCAGCAGTTCACGCCTCCGATCGTAGTTACACGAAACGCAACTCCGAGGGTGCCAATGGAACCGGGGGTCGTCGTGCCGCCGGATATCAAGCTACCGCCGGGGAAGGTCCCTAACGTTGGAGATCCGATGGCAAAAATTCTCAGGGGCCCCCATTCCAACGGCACGGGTTCGGGAGGTGGAATCGGTTCTGGTTCCGGTGGCGGCGTCGGGTCGGGGCACGGATCCGGGGTGGGTCCGGGGAGTGGCGGTGGCATTGGTGGTGGCGTCTTCCGGGTAGGCGGCGGAGTAAGCCCTCCGCGGCCAATCTACCGTCCGGAGCCGGAGTTTTCTGACGAAGCGCGCAAAGTCAAGCATCAAGGGATAGTGATGCTGCAACTGGTGGTTGACGCCGACGGCTTGCCTCGCAACATTCAAATTTCCCGCGCTCTCGGTATGGGTTTGGATGAAAAGGCCATCGAAACGGTTGGCACCTGGCGCTTCGAACCCGCAAGAAAAAACGGACAACCGGTACCTGTTCTCATCAACGTGGAGGTGGACTTCAGCATGCACTGAGGCGGACGCTCGTCGTGCGGGCTCTCTGCTCGCTGGCACGCATGTCGCGAGGACCTTAACACTCGCGACCGGATGTGACGCGTGCGGGCAAGCCAGACAGGAGTAGCGCCCCGGCAAACATGCGGAAAAAGGGCACATCTGAAATGATGTGGCCGGTCACCTCTGTAATTGTCGCGATCCTGATGATCACTGATAACCCTGCCAGTTGGACATCACTGGCGGACACCCTATAAGCATAACTAGATCGCTGGGCCCCTCGCGATGACAAACAAGAGCGTCTGCCGCTTAAGCATCTTCGCACTCACGCTCGCTCCACTGATGGCTGCGCAAAATCAGGGTTCCGTCACACCTGAGCAGAAATCCGGCACCGTGAGCCGAACGATCGACAATCTTTTCAATTACCTGAACATGGCAGGTACAGTGAAGGCTAGCGAATTCCAACCCTTAACTCAGTCTGAGCGAACCCAAATCTACCTAAAGACAATGGTAAACCCGCTAGGTTACGTGAAGGCTGGATTCTCGGCGGGAATCGATCAATGGAAGGACAAACCTTCTGAATGGGAGCAGGGAGCGTCCGGGTACGGTAAGCGATTTGCGAACATCGTCGGCCAATATTCGATTCAGCGCACTGTGACCTTCGGTCTGGGTAGCGTCTTACACGAAGACAACCGCTATTTCAATTCTGGCAAGAAGGGGCTCTGGCCTCGCACCGGGTATGCGATAGCGAGCGGCATCCTCGCGCGACATGACGATGGAAGCCGACACCTCTCGATTTCGCAACTGGGCGGGGTGGCAGCTGGTGCTTTCCTATCTCGCACTTGGCAGCCTCCGAGCCAGCACTCAGCCGGGGATGGGGCCGTCAGCTTTGGCATCTCCATGGCGAGCAATATGGGATTCGGCGTAGTGAAGGAATTTCTTCCCGATTTAGGTCGGGCAATCACTAAGAAGCGCAAGAAGCAATAGCTCGCCTTTGTCATCGAAGTCAGTTGTCTTGGGCAGACTGAGTCGATCTTCCTCCCGCCTCAACACGCGGCATTCTGCTACTTGTTGAAATCGGCGATAGGGCTCATTGGTTCCGATGCCGAGGAAGTCCGGGAAGTTCGCAAAGGATTCACGACACGGGGCATGGGGGAACACAGAGCAGAGTTTCTTGTCTTCTGAGCTCTTTCGTGGGGCGCGCTCCAGAGGTACATGGTGGCGTAGGCACGCCAAGGACGCCAGGCGGCGGAGCGAGGTTCGAGGTCGGCGGGTTTCTTGAGATTCAGAGCAGAGAGCAGGGCGACGTCGCCGGCTGGAAAGGCGTCAGGCTCGCCTAGAGCTCGCATGGCGACGTATTGTGCGGTCCATTTGCCGATGCCGGGAATTTCGGTGAGTTGCTCGAGGAAAGTTTCGCTCTGCACGATTCCTTCAAAGCGAATGCGGCCGTCGCAGACCGCGCGGGCCAGGGCGTGGATGGTTTTGCGGCGAGCCGTGGGAAGACCGATGTTGCTCAGATCAGCGTCTGCAAGAGTTTCGGGTTGAGGGAACAGATGCGTGAGGTTGACGGGGCCAACGAAAGGTTGGCCGAAAGCTCTTACGATTCGACCCGCTAGAGTGGTTGCGCCGCGAACGGTGATCTGCTGGCCAAGGATGGCACGGGTCGCCAGTTCGAAGCCGTTCCAACAGCCCGGAACGCGGAGGCCGGGAGCGGAGGCGAGCAACGGGGCTAAGGTGGGATCGGTTTTCAGGACGCGAGTGATGACCGTCCAGTCGGCGTTGAGATCGAACATGGCGCGGATGTGATCGACGATGAAGAACAAGGAGCGGGGATCGGGAAACTGAATGCGCGCGGTAAGGGAGTTGTGTTCTTGGTCGAGCGAGACCGCGAAATATCCGGCGATTCCGTTCACCGAAATGGAACGCAGGTAAGTATCCTGCTCGACCACTTCGACGCCAGGGGTGGCGCGAGCGGCGAGAAACGCCAACATACCTTTCCAGTTGTAGGGCGGCCGAAACCGGAGGTGGAAGACGTACTGGTTATGGGGTTCGGCTCCGGTCTGCCGGGCGATGTGGCGGATCTGGGACGGAGTACGGTGATACGTCTTCGAGATGGCGGCATTGAATCTTCTTACACAGCCGAAGCCTGCCGCGAGCGCGACCTGGCCCATGGGGAGGCGGGTTTCATCGATCAGTTTCTTGGCGAAATGCAGGCGGCGGGTTTGGGCGACCGTGATGGGAGGCGCTCCGAGGTGCTGGATGAAGAGGCGGCGGAGGTGACGCGATCCGACACCGAGACGTTCGGCGAGAGTTTCCACGCCTCCGTCTTCCAGGCCGCTTTCGCCGATGAGGCGCAAGGCGCGCGAGACGGTGTTGGAGGTTCCCATCCAGGCGGGAGTTCCGGGGGAACATTCGGGTCGACAGCGGAGGCAGGGACGAAATCCGGCTTCGGCAGCTGCGGCGGCAGTGGGAAAGTATAGACAGTTCTTTTCTTTCGCGGTGGGAGCAGGACAAATCGAGCGGCAGTAGACGCGGCTGCCTAGGACTCCGATGAAGAATTTTCCATCGAAGCGCGGATCGCGCGAGAGTCTTGCTTGCGAACAAGCGTGCCAATCGAGAGCCATAGTCGCAGAGCCCATGATAGCTGTTCCGGGGGAGGGGATTGGACGTTTTCGGACCAGGCTCAGTTCTTACTTAGTCGTCAATCGTAGGCGGTGGGGACGAGTTCTTGGAAACACAAGAGTTAAACACAGAAAAGATCGCCGAGAACAGCCGCAAAGATCGCGAAGAAAATCTTTGGAGACTCGGGGCTAGCCACTGACAAGCAGGGAGGCGAGGTGCAGTCGAAAAACTTTAGCAGCGGGAATCGCGGAGGACAGCTGCGAAGCTCGCGAAGAAAGGAGCTT
>DASRRV010000334.1:0-3402 GCA_035695545.1 Candidatus Sulfotelmatobacter sp.
TAATGATCGGCGTACCGATGATCTTGGTGTAGCCCATCACCTCTGGAATGCCGAGCGCTGCAAGCGTGACGCCGGCGACGATGTCTGGTCCGAGCTGCGCCCTATCGAGGGGAAGAAGTCCCTGCAAGACCGTCAGGGACCACCACCACTTACTTCTCTCCTCGTGGTTTGCTGCTGCAGTAGTCATGACTCACCAGAAATTGGTTGTCACACGAGGAAAACTCTACGCCAAGTAATGGCCAAGGTCCACATGGTTGGCGAAATCAGGCCATAGCGCCCAAAACCCCTGCCGGGGGATTTTGAGTGTAATGGGATTTTTCGGTAAGGTGCCGCGGCTAGATTCTGACCGATGGTTCATAGAGGAGCGGGAAGAACTGCCCTTCGACCTTCTCTCCTGCTCGAATTACGGGTATTCCTTTCAGCAGCGGTTCGTTGCTTGCGGAACGTACACCATCCTTCATGACATTAATGACCGTCGCACGACGCGAGCGATCGGAATGGTTAGCAAACGATCCATGTACCAGGCGCGGATGGTGGAAAGTCGCTTCGCCTTTCTTCAATTCAACCGCGACCGGGTGTTGAAACTCACTCCGCTGTTCTTCGCTTAAAACCGCATCGATGGCGGTCATATCGCCTGCCAGTCCGGTGATGGGCAGATCGGGCCAGCGATGGCTGCCGGAAATGTACTGCAAGCATCCGTTCCCGCGGTTCGAATCATCGAGTCCAATCCAGCAGGTGAGATGGGCAAGCGGTTGAGTTCGCGTCCAATAGGAGTAGTCCTGATGCCAGGCCACCAATCCGCCGTGATGCGCAGGTTTGCAGAAAAGCTGGTCGTGCCAGAAGCGAACGGCCCCGCTTAGAAGTTGCGCCGCTGGCACCGTAAATGCAGGATGCCAGAGCAGGTCGTGAAAACCAGCCTTGATTCGCCATGCGCCCAAAGCATGGAACAACACGTGACTGGGATCGCTTGATTCGTTGGAGTTATATTCGTAGAACAATTCTCGATCTTCGCATGGCGCATCCAGCAGTTGGGCCAGTTCTCTTCTGAGCACCTCCACCTGATCATCTGACAGAATGCGGATTCCGCTTAAGTGCCCATGCTCGTGAAAAAACTCGATCTGCTCTCGGCGGAGTTCGTACTGCGTGATAGCGCAATCACCAACGTCAGGAAAAAGTGATCCAATTAGATGATGATGAATTGAGAGATCTTGTGTCATAGGTCCGAGTGGCCTCCACCCTCGTTTCGGCTGCCGAGACAAAGTCGACAACGGGCGTTAAGGGCTCAAACCCCGTGAGGGTCAATGGGCGATATGGGATGTTTCGCCAACCAACAAACGGGGCCGCGTTTACGTCCTGATTTGGTTAACCATTCAGAGGGTTGTACCTGATCTAACCCATGATTGCTTTTGGCTTGGTATGAGAGTCCGTCCGGAGAATACACTCTCCGGCACTCATCCACTGTGGCAAGGCCCTACGCGAAGGCTTTGTGGTTTTCAGCGACTCCGCCCTCTATGGTGCAATCTTCCAACCCCAACGTGTCAAGACTAGCCCCTGACTTTCTTCTGTCGTACTGCCGTCCACATAGTAAAGCATGTAGCGAACCTCTGCTAGTTCGCCACGGACGTCCTGCTGCAGAACCTCGACTCTCTGAAGATGGCCCTGCTTGGTTTCCTCATCGCAGATTCCTTGTAGCCCTCCATCAACACCGATGTGGCGAGTCAACACCCGATTGGCCTCTGGCACAAGGAGCCTCTCTGCGAGTGAATAATTGCCGCTGTTGCAGCCGGAGTAGAAGGTCTTGATGACTTCCGCAGGAGAGTCATGAGGAACGAACCCAGTTAGGATTGTGAATGCGAGCACAGCAACCAGCATTAACACCGAGATCGCGAACAACGATACGGTGCCCTTCATTTCGCACATCCTGGCTCCCTGGCAACTCGGCATTCTCACGCACACACAGTTGCATGCCAGCAGTCTATTCTCCAATAGGCATCGTCCTCTAGCACGTAAGACGCCCACGCCGGGGCAGGTTGCAGTTCGAGATACCAACCTTTGCCGTAGGGGGGTGTGATAGCTGATGTTACCAGGCCGTTTCACTCATCCTCTCTCATAGGTTGAGTGCAATGGCGACGTTTCGCCAACCAAGACTCGTGTGGGGCGAAGACGAGGGCGAGATTTGTTTCCATCCTGACCAAGCTGTCAACGGTGCGCTTTGCACCGTCTTTGCGAGATTCACCGAACAAGGCTCTGCACGCCAAGTCTGGCTGTGGTTCCGCGCGCAAGATTTACCCTTCCCCCTGCACCCTCTCGGCATGGTGCCGACTCTGGCGAATTGCCATCAGCTCCGTTGGGTCACTCCCGGCTACGCCACCATCTCTAACGTGCTCAGCAATCCCGGGTATGCTGGGGCATACGTTTATGGGAAGACCCGCAACGAGCGATATGTGGATGAGCATGACGCGGTCAGGAAAAGAATTCGTCATTTGCCCCAAGAAGAGTGGTCGGTCTTTCTTCCCGGACATCATGAAGGCTTCATCGACTGGGCGACCTTCGAGGCCATTCAGGAGCGTCTGGAGGCGAACCTCCCCGCTAAATTCCACCAGGCAGGTCGCGCCTTGAGAGAGGGATCCGCACTGTTGCAAGGTTTGGCCATCTGTGGGAACTGTGGCCGTCGGCTGCATATCGCCTATCAAGGTACAAACTCTACCCCCCGCTATTACTGTCGTGGTGAGGAGCGCAACGGGGGACATCGCGTTGAATGTCTCAACGTGGGTGGCCTTACCATCGACCAAGCTGTAACCGCTGCCTTTCTCGAGGCGCTGACTCCTGCAGCCGTAGAAGCGACGGCACTCGCTGTCCAACAGTTGGAATCCGATCACGATGCCGCCTTGTCGCAGTGGCGTATGGAAGTCGAACGTGCCCGTTACGAGGCGGAACGTGCGGAGCGTCAATACAAAGCCGTGGATCCGGAAAACCGACTTGTTGCCCGCGGTTTGGAAAAGAAATGGGAAACACGGCTGCAGAAGCTGGCGTCGGCGGAAGCGGAACTGCGCCGTCGGGAACAACAACGCCCTCGTCCTTTAACCGTGGAAGAACGTGAGCGAATTAATACCCTCGGTGCCGACTTGCAGCTCGTCTGGATTGCACCTACGACCACCGTTCGCGACCGCAAGGAACTTCTGCGCACGCTGCTCGAGGAAGTGATTCTCAATGTGGAGCGCAAGGACAAGGAAAGTCATGCGGAGCTCACGTTGCGTTGGGCTACCCGGACAATATCATTGCCGGCATTCTCAATCGCCAAGAGCGGAAGCCTGCGTATGGCGGGCTATTTACGGCCGGTCACGTCGGCAATCTCCGTCGCCATCATAATATTCCTCGCTTCGAGCCTTCGAGCGAATCTCT
>DASRRV010000335.1:0-40995 GCA_035695545.1 Candidatus Sulfotelmatobacter sp.
GTCTGTGAAGCGATTGTCAAGAAACAGAAGGCCGCCAAAAAGTCCGATATAAGCAGTGTCTGATTCTCCGTCGAGACGGCATTGAGCTAACGTAGCGATGCATTTGTTGAGCGGCTCACCTACATCCAGCATTGCTCGAGCATATTCAAGGTAGGCACGCACATTGCCGAAGTCAGTCCGGATAATCGTTTCCAACACTTCCATTGTCTTTGCGGGCTTTCCCTCTTCTCTGTAGGCACGGCCAAGCAAATACCGACTAACCTCGTCTCCTGTGTTTGAGTCCACCGCCTGCCTGAGCTTGCTAAGCCATTCCGGACGATTGCCAAGCTCCTTCTGAATCTTGGCAGATATTATTAATAACGGGCTCTTGTTATTCACAACCTTAAGGCCATCTGCGACGGCTCTCTCCGCCTTTTGCAAATATTCCGTCGCCTCACCGCTCGAAATTCCAGTCCGCCACGACCATCGCAAAAATAGATTCGCCGCACCTGAATGGCCATAATCGTCGGTTTCCTTATCGGCGATGCATATCCTGAATTCCCGCTCAGAATGAGCCAACCATTTCCTAGCCAAGTCGACGTTGTCTTCGGTCATCGCGAGTTCTTCCAGAATCAACCCCCGCGTATGGTGCAGCGAGCGAATCGTCCTCGACCTTGTTTTGCTAATAGCGTCGTCAATCTGGCTTAGCGCCAGCTTCAAATGGTCTTCATGCAGAAGCATCCTTGCAAAGTGCTGTAAGACAAAAACGTTGTTCGGAGCCCGCCGAGTCGCCGTCTCAAAAAACTTGACCTTCCCATCAAAGGTACTGAAGGTGTTAACGATCTCATCTGATGTCACGAATAAATCGAATACGGTTCTGTCAAGCTCATAAAGCAGATTCATTTTTTCCATCGAACGTTGAAGCAGGAATTCCTTTCGCGCTGTCGTTCCGCATTTCTTCCAGACGATCTCTGCAATTGTTCTGTGGCGCGCCCGAAGTGCGTAAAGCCCGCGATCCTTGTTTGTCTCAATGTAGTCGATCATTCCATCAAGGGAGGTGCCAATTCGTTGATACAGATTCGGAAGTTCGCCGTTCAGAATGCTCCCTATCAGTTGATCTCTTATCAACATTCCGTGTTGATAGAAGCAGCACACCAACAGGTACAGCTCTCTCGCCACCGAATCGTCTACCCCTTCTTCGACTCCACGAAATTCAGTTTCAATGATGGTGTCAAAGCCCACGCCTTCACCCGCAGTTGCCTCCCGCATGGCGACCAACAATTGTTGTTCATGCTTGTTTTTTACAATATTGAACTGAAACGACCGATCAAGTGGAGCAAGCTCGCCAAGTGCATTTTCATTTGTCAGAAAATCTAGCAGCCCATTGATCTCGCCGTCCGAAAGGGGCTCGACGCCAAAATCCTCTGTATGAAACTGGGCGTTCGCTGATAACCATTCGTTGCGACGCTCCCCAACAATAAAGAGGGAGCCCCTGTTTATACTGCGTTGTTGGGCTAATGCCGATTGAATCTTCGTCACCTGTTCTTTCGCTTGATCGATGATGAAATAACACGGAAACTCCGGAAAAATGCTTGCCGCAAACGATACGTCTCCTTCCTTAACTTCCTTTCCCTGGCGCACCCAAAAGACGGCACCCCAATTGTCCTGGACGATTTTTACCGCGACAGCCATCAATATTGTGGTAATTCCATAACCCGCTGGCCCCAGAACCGCGAACACCGTGCTCTTCGGATTGGACCCCGCAGAAACGTCAAGAATGCGGTCCAGCAATTCATACTCGGTATCTCTGGTGAAGCGGCGGTTTTGCGCAATGAGGGCCCAATTCGGGTAGAAGCCATTCAGAAATTCCTCTGTATTCGGCTCCGAGCTTAGGTCCTCTCCATTCACGTATGACCATGAATCCAGCAGTCTCACCATCGGAGCGGGGGCTTTGTCATATGCGGCACGGAGATGTTGGGGAATGCTGTTGCGAAGCTTGTTCAGCGTGTCCGCCGCCGGTCGATACTCGCCGATCTCCTTGTCAACCAGAGCGTGGAAATCCGCCAAACTCATTACCAATGTTTCGATCCGGCGCACTTCCTTGTGCAGCTCAATGTCTACCTCATTGGCGTAAGGGTCGATCATGAATGAGAGCGGCGGTTTCTTTGGCGAGAATTCCTGCGACATTTCTTCCAAGATCAATTGCCAGTTCGGATCACGGCCCGAATATCCCACATACAAAATGGTGGAGACGGCACTATCGTTCCTCAGCCTCTCCCAGACCATATTTCGGTCTTCTTTGTAATGGGTATAGTCACGCTGCGTTAAGACCATGGGCGACGGACAGGGATTGTACGGCGTGCCGTGAAGATGAAATATCGGCACATCGACCTGTGTGTCGGTGTAACGCATGTTTGCCGTTATCGATATGGGAATTGGATTTTGCGGGGGTTCCCCGTTTAGCTCATAGGCCCTTTCGAGCCCCATGTCATAGTTCGTTGTGTAAATAGATTGCCACCTGAACGTCGTTAGCCACCGCACATGCTCGTCAGGCTGGAGATTCGCGAAACGTTTCTTGACGAAGGCGTCCAGTTCCGGGCGCGACGATCTCAGCTCGACCAACTGGGCGACACGCGGGAGGTCCGCTTTCGGAATCTTATATTTGCTGAAATGGGCGACAAGCTCATCGGCAAGGCCCTGCCCATCCGGAAGTGGCTTTCCTTCCGAATCCTTATAGTGGTTGCCGATACCTGCGCCCAAGAACAATACACATTCACCTTTTTCTATGGCTTGCCGAAGAGCCATTGGCATCGATGTGATTGTCAAGCCAACCTCCTTCAAGATCGAACTCAGCACAAGAGATTAACAATTCACGCTGTCAGTGGTAAACAAGTCACACCGATTCGAGCGTTTTCGGTGCGCTTTGTCAATTCTAAGGACGGCCCGAGCCACGTAATCGCCTTTTCGGGAAACTTTGTGGTTGAGCCTTTTGCCTCCCGCGCCGCCCGCCCCGCAGCCCCGCGCGCCGCCGCGCCCCGCGCGGCCAGGCCCGGCCCGCAACCCCACCCGCGCCCCCGCCGCGCGGGCCCCCAATGCCCACTATTACTAGTTAGTTACTATGGAGGACGGACTTTTTTTCTCCTACCTCCTATCCCCTCCCGGGTTTGACCCTCCGGGCGCGAGACCTTAAACTTAAGGGGTTCTCCGCCTATCTTTTCGTGGCCGGCTTTGTAGGGGATAGCGAGCGGCCATCCTGCGGGAGGGATTCCTGAGTCGTTTCCTGGGTTCTTGGATACGTTGTGGACTTCGAGGTTCGGTAGTTGTAGCGGCCCTGTTTGGGCTGCTGACGCCGGTGTATGCGGCGGACAACAACCGGATCACGCTGGATACCAACGAGACATTGTTCACCGTGCTTACGGCGATGAATACGTGCGGCTATGACGTGGACTTGAACACGTCGGACGCGCAGCGCCTCAACATTCGAGCCGAGGTGCAGAAGAACCTGCAGGGCTCCGAAGAGGCGCAGGCCACCATGACCACGATGTGCGACTGGTACCAGGCGCATCGGGGAAAGGACGCGGCGCACGACTTGTCGCAGTATGTGTCGCTGGCGCTCTACCTGCAGGGCCCTCCGCAGTTTGTTCCCAAGGTGAAGGAGGATGAAATGCCTCCGGATGCGGGGCCGATTGCGGGGTTCGGAGCGGTGCTGGAGCGATTCTACGACAAGGCGGGGCTGCACGCGATTTGGGAGCGGCACCGGGCGAACTATGCGGCGCTGATGGAACGCTATCACGAACCGCTGGCGAAGATGGTGTTCGATACCGATATCTACCTGAAGATGCAGTCGGGCGGATATCTGGGGCGGTCGTTCACGGTCTATCTGGATTTTCTGGGCGATCCGAACGAGGCAAATGCGCGCAACTATGGAGCCGACTACTACGTGGTCGTGTTTCCGTCGCCGGACGCGGGGTCGGTGGATCCGCTGAAGATGCCGCAGATCCGGCATGCTTATCTTCATTATCTGCTGGATCCGCTTGCCGAGAAACATTTCAGTTCGATCAAGCGGATCGAACCATTGCTGCAATCGGTAAAGCGGGCGCCGCTGGAAGAGAGCTTCAGGAGCGATATGTCGCTGCTAGTGACCGAGTGCCTGGTGCGCGCCATCGAGATACGGACCACCGGGAACAAGCAGACGGCGGAAGCGATGCGTCTGCAGGCGGTGGACGACGCAGTGAAGCAGGGGTACATCCTGACCAAGTATTTTTATACGGCGATGGTGGCGTTCGAGAAAGATCCGGCGGGATTGCGGAACGCTTATGGGGACATTCTGGACGCGATCGATGTGAAGGCGGAGACGAAGGCGGCGGGCGAGGTGCAGTATTCCAGCGCGACGGCTCCGGAGTTGGTGCAATTGTCGCGCCTCGAAGATCGTCGGATGCTGATCACGGCGGAGAAGCGGTTGAAGGCGGGCGACGCCAAGGGTGCGCAGGAACTGGCGCAGGCGGCGATCGATAAGAAGATTGGAGATCAGGGACGAGCGCTGTTCATCCTGGCGCAGGTCGCGGTGGCGAACAAGAATATGGATGGGGCGCGGGAGAACTTCCAGAAGGCGATTCAGGCGGCGCAGGATCCGAAGGTGATTGGCTGGTCGCACGTGTACCTGGGAAGGATCCTGGACCTGAAAGAGGACCGGGAGGGCGCGATGACCGAATATCGCGCGGCGCTGACCACCGGCGCGGAGCTGCCAGAGATCAAGGCAGCGGCGGAGCGGGGATTGCAGGCGGCGTATGAGCCTCCGGCGAAATCGCAGTAGGAGCTTTGAGTTATGAGCTTTGAGTTTTGGGTGGGATCGTTAGGGTAGAATGCACGGTTGCAAAATCCACTAGTAGACTTGAAATCACGGATGTTGGGAGTTGAGGAGAACGCATGAAGCTCGCAGCGATTGGGATCGCAGTGCTGGGAATGTGCGCTTGGAGTTTCGGGCAGGGCAACGATAAGCCGGCAGCGCAGAATCCTCCGGCTGGGCAGGCGGCAGGACAAACTTCGGGACAACCCGCAGGACAAGCCGCGGCAGCGCCGCAGGGCAAGCGTCCGCCTAAGGTGAACAGCCAGGAAGAATTCAACGCGTATAAGACTGCTGCAGCGCTGACCGACGCGGCGGCGTTGGATAAGGCGGCCGACGACTTCGCCAAGAAATTTCCTGACAGCGAGTTGCGCACCCTGCTGTATGGCGCGGTGATGCAGAAGTATCAACAAGCCAACAATGCCGACAAGATGCTCGAGACGGCCAGGAAGGTTTTGGCGATCGACGGGGACGATCCGTCGGCGCTGGTCGGCGTGGCGCAGTCGCTGGCGGAACGGACGCGGGAAACGGATCTGGATAAGGATCAGCGGTGGGCGGAATCGAAAAAGGACGCGGAGCGAGCGTTGATCACGGTGGACACGGATGTTCCGACGACGGGCTATCCTCCGGAGCAAATCGCCGCGTTCAAGGCGTTCTTGCGGTCGGAGGCGTATTTCGTGCTGGGGACCCTGTCGTTTAATCAGAAGAACTGGACGGATGCGGAAGCGAATATGAAGAAGTCGATTGACGCACTCCCACAACAGCCGGATGCGATTGCGGTCTACCGGCTGGCCGTTGCTCTCGACATGCAGAATAAGATTCCGGAGGCTCTGAAGTACGCGGATCAGGCGGTGGAACTCACGAAGGACCGGCCGGACTCGGCCGCGGCTAAAGCGGCGCATACGGAGCAGGAGCGCCTGAAAAATTTTGTTGCGCCGGCGCCGGGTCAGAATCCGGCTCCGAAGAACTAGCTGAGCGTTCAGAGTTCTCCGCCGAGACGGGCGTGAGCTACGCTCGCTGAACAGCCGAGGGCGGCTGTCTCTACATAGTCTGTGCTGGTCTTCCGGGCGTGTTTCTGTATGAAGGAACGAGAAATCACGGCGCTGGAAGAAGGGCTGGGCTACCATTTCCGGCGGCGGGCGGTCATTGAACAGGCAGTCACGCATAGTTCACAGGCGCGCGAGCAGGAATCGCAACAGGCGGGCGACAGCAAGTACAAGGTCAGTGACAACGAACAGCTGGAATTCCTGGGAGACGCCGTGCTGGCGCTGGTGACGAGCGAGGAACTGTTCCAGCGTTTTCCGCAGTTTCGGGAAGGCGAACTTTCGAAGTTGCGGGCACACCTGGTCAGTGAGCGGCATCTGATCCAGGTGGCACAGCAGTTGGAGTTAGGACACTATCTACGGCTGGGGCGCGGCGAGGAAAAGAGCGGCGGACGTGGCAAGACGGCGCTATTGGTGGACGCGTTGGAGGCGATTCTGGCGGCGATCTATTTAGATGGTGGACTTGAGGTAGCGCGGGCGTTCGTACTGCGCAACGTGATTTCTCCAGAGCTGGAACGCATGGAACGCGGAGGCGGCACGCTTCCGGTTACGGATTTCAAATCTGCCCTGCAGGAAGCGGTGCAGAGCTTGGGATTGCCTCAACCGGCGTATGTGCTGGTGGAGGAGTTGGGCCCGGAGCACAGCAAGACTTTTACGGTGGAGGCTCGCCTGAATCCAAGGAATGGCAAGGAACCGGAGTTTGTGGGACGCGCCCAGGGATCGACGAAGAAGACGGCAGAACAGGATGCAGCGCGGCAACTGCTGACGTTCCTGGCATCGCGGCCGAAAGCGATCGAGACGAAAACCGCGGCGCGAGCTTCGCATTCGGCAGGCCTGCATCCGGCAGGCTCGCAACCGGCGGCGTTGCACCTGGAAGATAAGTAGATTCATGGATTCCCCGAATAGGCCCATCGTAAGCACGATCGGAAGCGACGTAATTGGTTCCCTGCAATCTTTGCTGGGCACAATTGTGATCGCAGTTTTCGTGATCACTTTTATTGTGCAGGCCTTCCAGATTCCTTCGCAGTCGATGGAAAACACCCTGCTTGTCGGCGATTATTTGCTCGTGAACAAGCTGTGCTACGGCGGAAGTGGAATGGGCGATCACGTGATGCCGTATCAGAAAATCCAGCGCGGAGATATCGTGGTATTTCACTATCCGGTGGATCCGACGCAGCACTTTGTGAAGCGCGTGATTGGAGTGCCGGGGGACCACTTGCGGCTGATCAGCAAAAAAGTCTGGATTAACGGCAAGCCGATCGACGAGCCTTATGTGCGTTTTCTGGAACCACCGAATGATATGTTCCGGGATAATTTCCCGCGGCTGGACATTCCGGCACCACGCCTCGAAGGAAAGTGGTGGCTGGAGATGCGAAAACTGGTGGAGGACGGCCAGCTCATCGTTCCGGAGGGACACTATTTTGTAATGGGCGACAACCGCGACGACAGCCAGGACAGCCGCTACTGGGGATTCGTGCCGCGGGAAAACATTATCGGAAGACCGCTGGTGATCTATTGGTCGGTGCGGGACTGGGATCAGAATTCGTCATCGTCGTTCGCGGGAAGGCTGTATCACGTCGCCTACGCGATCACGCACATCTTTCAGATCACGCGATGGAACCGTACTCTGCGGCTGATACACTGACACAGGGGCAGAGCCCCAATGTTTTTCTGGGCTTTACGGCACGGCTGAAGCCGTGCCCTTCCCAAAAGCGTTTGACTGGCGGTTCAGGCTGCACTTTCGAGTGGAAGAGCTACAGTGGCGAAAAAAGAACTTAGCGCAAAAGAAACGAGCGTAGCCGAAGAGAACGGCGCGGCCGAGAAACCGAAGGAAACTACGGTTGAGTTTCTGGCGTCGCTGGCAGCGGTGCTGGTGACCGGGCTGTTCATCATCACGTTTGTGGTGCAGGCGTTCGAGATTCCTTCGAGTTCGATGGAAGACACGCTGCTGATCGGCGACCATGTTTTCGTAAACCGCGTGCAGTTTGCTCCCAAGAGCTCGTGGGTGGGGCCGCTGATTCCTTATCGCGATGCAAAGCGTGGGGAAATTGTGGTATTCCTGCACCCCGACGCGCAATATGCGGGAACCTACGTGGTGAAGCGGATCATCGGCGTGCCCGGCGACAAGATCCACTTGCGCAATGGAGTGGTCTATCGTAACGGCGAGGCGCTCGACGAGCCTTACGTGCTGCATGACCGGGATAACTCTTCGGATTTCTATCGCAACAATTTTCCGGCGGTTCCGCCTTCGGACGGGGATGGGCTATCGCCCAACTGGATCGTCGATTTGCAGTCGTACATTCACGGTGAAGATCTGGTCGTCCCGCCGGGACACTATTTCGCCATGGGCGACCATCGCGGTGTGAGCCTGGACAGCCGTTACTGGGGATTTATCCCAAGTGAGAACGTGATCGGGCGGCCGATGTTCATTTACTGGTCATTCGAGACGCCGGAGAATCAGTACCGCAAGACGAGTTGGGGTGACCGGATTTTGTTTTTCGGCCAGGTTGTGCTGCACTTCTTTGATGAGACCCGCTGGAAACGAACGCTGCGGGTTGTAAGATGAGCGCCTCGAAGGTCGGGTGAGGGCGCGGTGACGCTTTTCTTCTCCAAGCGGCGAGTGGTCGCGGCGGCAGCCTTAATCGTGCTGCTGCTGTTTCTTCTGCGGCCAGGCGCCTCCCGTTTGAAATCGCGGATTGTTTCCTCTATCAGCTCAGGAGTCGGCCGTTCGGTGGATATCGGCTCGGTCCATGTTCGGTTGCTGCCTCGTCCGGGTTTTGATCTCGACAATCTCGTGGTGTATGACGACCCGGCATTCGGAGCGGAGCCCATGCTGCGAGCGAGTTCGGTAACGGCGGACTTGCGTTTGACTTCGCTGGTGCGAGGACGACTCGAGATTGCCCGCCTCGACTTGACCGAACCCAGCTTGAATCTGGTACGCGGCGTGAACGGGCGCTGGAACCTGGAAGCTCTGCTGGAGCGTACCGCGCGCATACCGCTGGCTCCGACGGGAAAAGCGAAGACGGAGCCGAGGCCAGCATTCCCCTACATCGAAGCAACGTCGGCGCGAATTAATTTCAAGAGCGGGCCGGAGAAAAAACCGTATGCGCTCACCAATGCGGATTTTGCCTTGTGGCAGGATTCCGAAAATGCCTGGGGCGTGCGACTGAAGGCGCAGCCGTTCCGCACGGACCTAAATTTGAACGACACGGGGCAGTTGTTGGTGAGCGGCACATGGCAGCGAGCAGACGCGCTTCGCGATACGCCGCTGCAGTTCAGCCTGGAGTGGAACCGTGCCCAGCTGGGGCAGCTCACGAAGTTCTTCACAGGAAACGATCAGGGCTGGCGCGGAGGGGTCCAAGTTGATGCGACGCTGACGGGGACTCCGGCGAACCTGCAGGTTGAGAGCAACGCATCGATTCTGGATTTTCGCCGGTATGACATTACGAACGGACAGCCATTGCTGGTGGCGGGGCACTGCGTGGGTCAGTACAGTTCGCTCAATCAGCAGTTTCACGAACTGCTGTGCGACGCGCCGGTGGGAGGCGGACTGATTACGCTGAAAGGGGATGCGGGCCTTCCGGGCAGCCGGAACTACGATCTCGTACTGACAGCCGAAGACGTCCCGGCGAGCGCTGTGGTGGCACTTGCTCAACGGGCGAAGAAGAATCTGCCGGAAGATCTGGTCGCCGCCGGGTTAATGAGCGGGAGCGTTTCGATCCACGAGGACCCGGCAACGGCAGCGAAAGTGCGATTTGAGGGCCGGGGAGAGATCGCGGATTTCCGCCTGACCTCTGCGGCGGACAAGGCTGAGATTGGGCCCGAGACAGTTCCCTTCCTGGTGAGCAACGGCGATACGCCTGCGTCGAAGCTTGCGGTGCACAAGAGCGTTGCGCGGATGCGGTTTCCGGATGGTGCGCGTCTAGAGTTCGGGCCAATGCCGTTGGCCAGTGGACATGCCGGTGGCCTGGCTGTTCGTGGCTGGGTGAATCGAGCGGGATACGACATTTCAGCTGTGGGCGAGGCTGAGATTGCCAAGACACTGCGGGCGACGCGAATGTTTGGCATTCCCGCGGTACAAGCGACCGCCGAAGGTACAGCGCAAGTCGACCTTCAAGTTATGGCGTCATGGGCGGGACTCAGCCACGGAACGGCTTCCGGCTTCGTGGGTCCGCAAGTTACGGGCACGGCTAAGTTGAAGAACGCTCGGATCACGGTTCGCGGAGCCAATGAACCGGTTGAGATTTCGTCGGCAGAGTTGCACTTGTCGCCGGGCGAGGCGCGGGTCGAAAAGTTGAGCGCGAAGGCGGCCGATACGGTCTGGACGGGATCGCTCGACATGCCGCGCGGGTGCGGGACTCCGGGCGCCTGCCTGGTTCACTTCAATTTGAATGCAAACCAAATCGCGCTCGCCAAACTCAGCGAGTGGGTAAACCCTCGACCGAAAGAAAGGCCATGGTATCGAGTGCTGGAGTCGAGTGCGTCGGGACCATCGTTCGCGGGGAATCTGCGCGCGTCGGGGCGCGTGACCGCCGACCGGCTGCAAGTACAGAATTTGGCGGCGACGCGTGTTTCGGCGAGCGTTAGCCTCGATCGTGGAAAAGTGCGCGTCTCGGAGTTGAATGCGGATCTTCTGGGAGGCAAACATCGCGGGCAATGGCAGGCCGATTTTGGCGGCACATCGGCGATGTGCAGTGGGAGCGGGAGCCTTGCCGGAATTTCACTGGCGCGCCTGGCGGACACGATGAAGGATCCGTGGATTGCAGGCGAAGCGAATGGGAGCTACGAGGTGAAGGGAGAATGTCCCGCAGACTTCTGGAACGCGGCGGAAGGCACGCTTGAGTTCGAGATCAAAGATGGGACTTTGCATCACATTTCACTGGCGGAAGATGCCGGAGCTTTGAAGGTCAGTCGATTTCTGGGGAAGGCGCATCTGGAAGCCGGGACGCTTGAGCTCGGGGATGCAGAGTTAGATTCACCTAGCGGGCAATTTGACGTGAGCGGCAGCGCGTCGTTGAATCGCGATCTGGATCTTAAGCTGGCACGGACTCCGGCGAGCACGACTGCTGGATATACCGTCACTGGGACACTTTCGGCGCCGCGGGTTGTACCGATGGCAGGTGCTGAGACACAGGCTCGGCTCAAGGCTGAGCCTGCGAAATAATTGGACTGGTGCTTAGTTTAGGCGTCCTGTGAACGCTTGCACGTTTCAACAACTAGCATCTCGCCGCATATGCGAACGCATATCCTGATACGAATTCAGCAAGACCTTGCAAGTAGCGTCTCTACGGCGTGTATCCTGCACCTCGCAGGACCTTGCCGGGGAGAGATCCCGTCATCTTGCCTTGATCGATCACGGGCACGCCGTTGACCAGCACGTATTCCATTCCTTCGGAAAGCTGATTGGGATTGTCGAATGTCGCGCGATCGCGCACCGTCGCGGGGTCGAAGACGACCACGTCGGCCCACATTGCAGCTTTGAGAACTCCGCGATCCGTCAGGCGCATGCGCTGCGCGGACAGAGCGGAAAACTTGCGAATGGCATCCTCCAGGGTGAGGACTTTTTCTTCGCGGACATACTTGCTCAGGATGCGGGGAAAAGTTCCGTAGGCACGCGGATGAGGATGCGCCTGCCCGAGG
This sequence comes from Candidatus Sulfotelmatobacter sp., assembly GCA_035695545.1. Lineage (GTDB taxonomy): Bacteria > Acidobacteriota > Terriglobia > Terriglobales > Acidobacteriaceae > Sulfotelmatobacter. Next base: position 11,506 of record DASRRV010000335.1, read on the forward strand.
ATTCCTTCCGGCGACGTGCCTTCGGAATCGTTGTCGATCGCGACCCATGGTTGCTGTAGAGCGAGAGTGACATCGGGTTGCGACATGCCGAATACGGCGACCTCGGAGTCGGGATCGTCCGCGAGGAAATCGAAAATCGTGTCCAGGGGATCTTTGCTCCACAGCTTTGCGATCTCTGAAATGCGCTTGCCTTGCAGCGGCAGAAACTTAGGATTTCGTACCGCACCGATCATGATCGCTTCCGGCCCCGGAATCTCCTGCCATTCGTTGTCCCAGGCGTTGGAAGGAGTCAGCATGTCTTTGCGGATGCGCTCGCGTATCGCAGGGTCTCGCAGGCGCTCGACGAGGGTGGTAGAGCCGCCGTCGTGGGCCCAGGGAGGGATGAACGCCGAGAATTCGTTGAACCAGGCAGTGTAGGCGTAGGTATCGGCAGAGACGTCGGCGCCGGCGGCGCGGGCCGCGTTGATTCTTGCGACGACTTCGGGCATGCGTCCCCAGTTGCCTTTACCGGCGACTTTGAGGTGCCAGATCTCCACGGGGATGTGGCCTTCGCGGCCGATGCGCAGGGCTTCGTCGATGGCTTCGAGAACTGAGTTGCTTTCGTCGCGCATGTGAGTGGCGTAGATGCCCCCAAACTTGCCCGCTTCCGTGGCAAGGGCGATCAGTTCGTCTGTTTTCGCGTACGGGGCGGGAGCGTATTCAAGTGCCGTAGAGACGCCGACGGTGCCATCCCTCATGGCATCGCGCACCAAGGCCCTCATCTGGTCCAACTGCTCTGCTGTCGGCTGCTTGTCGTCGTCGCCGAGCACCATGCGGCGGACTTGGGTTGCACCCACGTAGCTTGCCAGGTTGATTCCAATGCCCTGCTTCTCGAGCCGGGCAAAATACTGGCGGAACGTGCGCCAGTCGGGGGTGATTTTTAAATGCTCGTAGCCGGAGCGATCGGACTGGATGATGGCATCGTTGAGCGGAGCGGCCGAACCGCCTTCCCCTGTAATTTCAGAAGTGATTCCTTGATAGATTTTCGAAGGCAGGCGCGCATCGACGAGGATCGTCGTCTCCGATTGGCCAAGCATGTCGATGAAGCCAGGCGCGACGACCTTGCCGGCGGCATCAATGGTGCGTTTGCGAGGAGTGGATGCTAGATTGCCGATTGCGGCAATCTTGCCGTCGCGGATGCCGATGTCGCCCGAGTACCATGGGGATCCAGTGCCATCGATGATGTGTCCGTTGGTGATGACCAGGTCGAAAGCGGGCGCTGGCGTTTGGGCTAGAACACAGGCGGAAATTCCTATCAGCATTAATGCGAACATCACGTAGGATGCAAACTTCGCGTTCATCGATTCATCTCCGTGCTTCAGGTGTCCGACGGCAAACGGCAAGAAAAAACTCACCCGCAAAGATCGCTAAGAACTGCCGCTAAGGACGCTAAGAAAACCATTCATGTTTGCGGATTCACGATGCCTCTACGGTACGCTCCTGCGCCGAGAGTTATCCAGATTGCAAGGGCGATCCATTCGTAGACCGTGAAGTGGCCCGGTACGATGGGTACGATCTTCATAAGGGCCATCGCGACTCCGACCACCAACCCGAAAGCAGCGATCGTGCGTTCGGTTGCCGACAGCGTGAACGTACTCCTGTTGGCGTTGCGGCCTAACGCTAAACATGCCGCACACGTCGCGGACCATCCTATGGCGCAGGCTACCGATCCGACCTCGGTGACGGGGACGAGTATGGCATCTCCGAGCAGCATGCAGATGGCGGTGGTGATGCCGACGCACAGAACTGCGGTCGACGGTGTCTGGTGACTCGCGTGGACCGTTCCCACGCGAGGGGCGACCATGCCACGGCGTCCGAGGGCGAAAAACAGTCGGCTGGCAGCGACGAAATTTCCATTGAAGCATTTGAAGAGCGAGAGCAACGCTGCGGCCAGGATGATGTTGACGATCCAACGAGAGCCGATGGCGTGCTGAAACGCCACGGCGGTCATAAATTTCTCGCCGGTCAGACCATGCCAGGGAGCGACGAAGGCGACCGCGGCGACGATGCTCGCGTAAAAAAGAATGCCGATGAAAATCGCCATCCAAATGGCGCGAAAGAAGCGTTGAGTGCGGAAGTCAGGGCTGGCTTCCTCCGCGGCCTTGCCCACCGATTCGAATCCGGTCATGAAATAGGGGACGATCTGAATGACCAGCAGAACGGACACCAGCGGTGTGTGCGTAAACAGCGGCTGGAAGTTACCGGGGGAGCCGCGGCTCACGCCCAGCGCTACAAAGATGACAAAGAGAGCGAGCGTGCCGAAGCTGGTCCAGTTTTGGAAAGTGGCGCTGAGGCGGATGCCGCGATAGTTCAGCAGCGTGAGGAGCCCGGTCAGCGCCAGTCCAATGACGAGGTGCGGAAGATAAACGGGGCGGCCGGCGATGCGGTAGAGTTCCATCGAATCGAGTCCCGGGATGATGTATCCGGCGATGCGGCCGACCGCGACGGCCTCCCAGGGGCAGACGATGAAGTAGGCGAGAGTCATCATCCAGCCGGTGGCAAAGCTGATGGCGCGCGGGAAGACCGCGGAGGTGTAGGCGATTTCGCCGGCGGCGTCGGGCATGGCGACGACCAGCCTGCCGTAGACCCATCCGATGGGAAGGAGCACGGCGCCGCCGATCACGAAGCCGAGGAGAGCGCCGAGTGCGCCGCCACGCAGCAGCCAGTCGTCCATGACGACGAGCCAGCCGACGCCGACCATGGTTCCCCAGGCCAAGGTAAAGTAGTCGGTGGCGCGCAGCTTGCGGGCTAGAGTATTCACGGGATCGAGGATGTTGTTGGAGAGGGGCGGCGCGAATTATAAAGCATTGGTTCGGGTTCCGGCGTTCGGGTTCCGGCATCCAGCTCTCGGCTCTCAGAATTCTGGATTGACAAGTTTCCGGCAGCCAGAAGCCGAGGTCCCTAAGCCGGTGTCCTTCCCCGCGCGAAATGGGGTTTTCGCATGTTAGTATCGAATTCAGCCCTACATGACACTGCCCTTGCGGAAATGCATCGCCAAAGTTGATCCCTGCTCGGGGCTTCTCGGGTCTTGCCCAGTCAGATGAGTTCGCCGAACAAATCTCGCAAACGCGTGCTCAGTGGCATGCGCCCCACCGGCAAGCTGCATCTTGGAAATTACGTTGGCGCATTGCACAACTGGGTGGGCATGCAGGATGAGTACGAATGCTTTTTCTGCGTGGTTGACTGGCATGCACTGACCACCGATTATGCAGATACTTCGCGGGTGAAAGAGAACTCGCTCGAAGTCGCGTTTGACTGGCTGGCGGCTGGACTTGATCCGGAGAGGTCCGTGCTCTTCCTGCAGTCGCATGTTCCGGCGCACGCCGAGTTGCACCTGCTGTTTTCGATGATCACGCCGTTGGGCTGGCTGGAGCGCGTTCCGACGTATAAGGAACAGCGAGAGAATATTAAGGGCAAAGATTTAGGGACGTACGGATTTCTGGGGTATCCGCTGCTGCAGGCGGCGGACATTCTCATTTACAAAGCCGGCGTCGTTCCCGTGGGCGAGGACCAGGTGGCGCACGTGGAGTTGACGCGAGAGATTGCGCGGCGATTTAACGGGTTCTATGGGACGTCGAAGGAAGTCTTTCCTGAGCCGCAGTCGCTGCTAACTCCGGCGGCCAAGCTGCCGGGAACAGATGGACGGAAGATGTCGAAGTCGTATGGGAACATGATCCAGTTGGCCGATCCGGAACCCGTGGTGCGGCAAAAGCTGAAGACGATGGTGACGGATCCGGCACGGGTGCGGCGATCGGATCCAGGGAATCCGGATGTGTGTCCGGTGGGCGATCTGCATAAGATATTCAGCGACAAAGGCACGATGGCCAAAGTGAATGAAGGGTGCCGCTCGGCGGGGATTGGATGCATCGAGTGCAAAGGATGGGCGGCGGACGCGCTGGTAGAACTGCTGAACCCGATACAGGAGCGGCGTCGAAAATTCGAGGAGAATCCTCGGCTGGCCTGGGATATTCTGGAAGCGGGTTCGGAACGGGCGCGGAAGGCGGCAGGGAACACGATGGTTGACGTGCGGGCTGCTATGGGGATGTCGCTGGAGTATGAAGCGCCGAAGGTATGATGCGCCAAAGTAAACGAGCATCTCGGTGGCTAAGGCAGAGTACACAAGTCCTTCCCCTTCGACAAGCTCAGGGTCAGGATGAAAAGACGATTTCGTGATGACTGAAGAGACAAAAATCGTTAGCAGCGAATCGGCGGGCTCGGCTCCGCCGGCGCTAGTTGCTGACCCGACCGCGAAGGCATCAAGGGACGCGGCGAAGAAGGACGAGAGTGATTCGCCGTTTGCCGTTGCGGTGGGCAATGTTTACGAGGGGCCGCTTGATCTGCTGCTCGACTTGATTCGCAAGCAGGACATCGACATTTACGACATCCCGATTGCGAAGATCACGGCGCAGTATCTGGCGTACGTGGAGAAGATTCGCGAACTCGATGTGAACATTGCTGCCGACTTTATTTATACGGCCGCGGTGCTGATTCACATCAAGTCGAAGATGCTGTTGCCGCGCGATCCGGATGCAACGGCGGAAGAGCAGGAAGATCCGCGGAATGAACTGGTCAACCGGTTGCTGGAGCATGAGAAGTTCAAGTCAGCGGCGCAGATGCTCCTGCAGAAGCAGCAGATTGAAGACGCGGTGCTGTCGAATCCGTCGATGAAAGAGTTCATGGAGGCGGAGGGGACCGAACCCGAAATCGCCGCCGACGTGATTGATCTGGTCAAGACCTTTCAGCAGGTTCTGGAACGCGTTCGCACACGCCCCGTGCTGAATGTCGACGAGGAGACCGTCACCGTGGGGCAGATGATTGACTATCTGCGGCGGCGGCTGTCGGTGGAAGACGGCGCCATTCGGCTCAAGCCACTTCTGATGCGGATTCCGTCACGGCAGGCGCTGGTGTGCATGTTCCTGGCGCTGCTCGAACTGGTTCGGCTACAGGCAATCCAGGTGCGGCAGGAGCGTCTGTTTGGCGAGATTGCGGTACGCAAGCATACACATTTCGACGAGATCATGAAGGAACAGTCGGCGGTAAGAGACGACTGGAAATGAGAACGGTACCCAGTTGCCAAGCACCCAGTTGCCAGTAAGAACCTGTGTTGCTGGGCATTGGGTTCTGGGTACTCGATACTGGGTACTGACAACGAATGTCCTTAAAAGCTCAACTCGAAGCGATTGTTTACGCGGCGGAGACGCCGATTACGCTGGAGCAGATCGCCCAGCTTGTCAAAGAGAGCGTCCTTGCTGACGGGGTGACCGACGACGCGGAGATCAAGTCGCGCGTGCGCTCGAGCCTGGAGGAGTTGGTCGGCGAATATGGAGGTCCCGACCACGGCATCGAGATTCGCCAGGTTGCGGGCGGATACCGGATGTCAACCAAGCCGGAGCAGCACGAAGTGGTGCGGGCTTTTGCCAAGAGCCTGAAGCCGCCGATTCGGCTCTCGCTGCCGGCGCTCGAAACTCTCGCGGTGATCGCCTACAAACAGCCTGTGACGGTTCCCGAGATCAACGAGATTCGCGGCGTGGATTCGGGTGGCGTGATTGGAACTCTCCTGGACCGCAAGCTGATCACAACTGCGGGACGCAAGCAGGTGATCGGGCGGCCGATTCTTTATAAGACAACTAAGGAATTCCTGATGCGGTTTGGGCTGAAAGACGTCAACGAATTGCCCAGCATGGAGGAGTTCGAGAAACTGGTCGCGGAGTCGTTCCAGGAAGAATTGATTCCGGCAGAGAGTTCATCGTCGGAAACTGACGCCACTGAGCCGACCGAGAGCGCTGCAGAGGCACACACCGAATCGGTCCACGACGAGGCTCCTGCCGAAGAGAAGGCTCGCTAGGATGCATTTGTAGTTGCAGGATCTGAAATTGGTTCATCATGCCGCTTGAGCGCTTACAGAAGATTATTGCCGCTGCCGGAATCGCCTCCCGCCGTAAGGCCGAGGAGTTAATTTCTTCCGGCCACGTGCAGGTGAACGGCACGGTGGTAACCGAACTGGGGAGCAAGGCCGATCCGGAAACGGACCACGTGAAGGTCAACGGAAAACTTCTGCAAGGAGCGCAGCGGCACGTCTACCTATTGCTCAACAAGCCGAAGGGATACGTCACGACCATGAGCGATCCGGAGAAGCGGCCGACGGTGATGGACCTGATTCGGGGCGTGAAGGGCCGCGTGTATCCCGTGGGACGACTGGACTACGCCAGCGAAGGGCTGTTGCTGATGACCAATGATGGCGACCTTGCGCATCGCTTGATGAAAGCGGCCTCGCACGTTCCGAAGACTTACGTGGTGAAAGTTGCTGGGACTCCGAAGGAAGAGGCGATCACGAAGCTGCGGGCTGGAGTCTCCATCGCTACCGATGACGGCAAGCGAGTGAAGACTGGCCCTGCCCTGGTGCGTGTAGTTAAGGAAGCGGCGAATCCGTGGTACGAGATCACGCTGGTCGAGGGGCGCAACCGGCAGATCCGGAGAATGTTCGAGACGGTCGGACATCATGTGGAAAAAATCAAGCGCGTGCGCTACGGGCCGCTTACGCTTGACGTTCCACCTGGCAAGTTTCGCTCGCTTACGTTGAAGGAAGTGGAGCGGTTGAACTCGGCCAGCAAGAGCACGGCGGGCACGAAGCAGTTGCAGTCGTTTTCTGGACAGTCGCTGTCGACACGGTCGTTGTCGGGAAAATCGTCGGAACGGGCGTCGGGATCATCTCTCTCTTGATAATCCATGTCATGGCACGGCGAGCATGAGCCGATTTTTTGACCTGGTTTCTAAGTCAGCCCGGGAGATGGGCACCTATCAACCGGTGGCGCCGCCTAGGCCGGGCGCGGACTTCCAGCCCCGCCTCATCAAGCTCGACTCCAACGAAAATCCATTTGGCCCGTCTCCTCGGGCGCTCGAAGCCTTGCGGGCTGGGTTGGCTACTGCGCACTCTTATCCGGATGATGACTGCACCGAACTGCGGCGCAAACTGGCGGTGTATCACGATGTGCCTGCGGAGCAAGTTCTGGTGACAGCGGGCTCCACTGCGCTACTGGGACTGCTCTGCCAGACGATGCTTGCGCCGGGTCTCAATGCAGTCACCAGCGAACGTTCGTTCGTCTGCTACGCGATGGCAGTACACGCGTCGGGAGGTCAATTGATCGAGACTCCCATGCGCGAGGACGGATTCGATCTGGCGGCAATTCTGGACGCGATCAACGAGGATACGCGTCTCGTGTTCCTGGCCAATCCAAACAATCCCACCGGAACGATGCTCGAGGCAACTGCGATTGACACGTTCCTGGCGGAAGTCCCACGGCACGTCGTGGTGGTTCTCGACGAGGCATACTACGAGTATGCGCAGCATTTCTCCACGTTGCGCAAGGTGGAGTATTCCAGGTCGCTGGATCATCTTCGACAGGGAGCCAGCGTGGTCGTGCTGCGAACGTTTTCGAAGGTGCATGGATTGGCGGGACTCCGCGTGGGCTATGGACTAGGCCCCGCGGAACTGATGGCGTACTGCGCACGCATGCAGAATGCATTTTCGGTATCGTCGGTAGCGCAATCAGCGGCGCTGGCGGCGATTGACGACCAGAGCCACATTGGCCGGACTGTCTCGAACAACGCTACCCAGTCGCAGGTCTTGTTGGAGGGACTACAGGAGTTGGGCTATCGCGCGGTGCCGACGTCAGCAAACTTTGTTTATTGCGATGTGGGAGAAGACGCAACTGGGGTAGCAGGCAGGTTGCGCGGCGAGGGAGTCAGCGTGCGAGCTCTCGGAGTTTGGGGTGCTCCGAATTGCGCCCGGGTGAGTATCGGGACGCCAGAGCAGAATCAGTTCTTTCTGAAAGCTGCGCGAAAGGTTGCAGGCAAGTCGCCGAGCGCGCAACGCTAGCGCACCTAAACAGACTAAGGCCGCTCAGCCTTCTGGTCTCAAACCAGTACTGCAGGAATTCTGGCGGCGCCGTAGAGGCCAGCGTCGCTTCCGAGCAGGGCACGCGTGATGATGGTCTTCTTTCGCGTGAAAGCTACTATCTGGGCCGAGGCGCCTTCTTTCTTCCCTATTGGATCTTCGGGAGCGGTTGCGGCATAGACCAGAGAACGCTCTCTCAACTCTTCGAACATGCTGGGCGCAAAAGCGTCCCAAGCGCTGACGACGCCTCCGCCGATCACGTACATATCGAGGTTGATGATGTTGACGAGATCGGCAAGGAGCATGCCTAGGGCCCGGCCGAAGCGGTGATAGATCTTGTGCGCCTCTTCGTTTCCCTGAATGGCGAGATTGTAAATCGACTTGGCGCTGAACTCCGCGTTGGAACTGGCGGCCCTCGCCAGCGAGGGTGCCTGACCAGCTTCAATGGCCTCGCGGGCCATGCGCACCACGGCGGTGGCTGAAGCGTAACGCTCGGCACAGCCGTGATTGCCGCAGCCGCACGGAACACCGTCTGGTTCGACGGTGACATGACCAAATTCGCCCGCCATGCCGTTCATGCCGTGGAAAATCTTTCCGTTCAAAATGATGGCGCCACCGATGCCGGTGCCCAAGGTGATCATCACCATATCAGCGACATCGCGGGCGGCGCCGAGCCATTTTTCGCCGAGAGCCGCGACGTTGGCGTCATTCTCGAGATAAACGCGAGTGCCGAGACGGCGCTCGATTTCATCGCGCACGGGATAGTCGGACCAGCCGGGGAGGTTGGCCGACTTGCGCATCATTCCAGTTTCCATGTCGATGATGCCGGGGACGCCGATGCCGGCGCCCACAAATCTTCCGCCGCTGCGATACTGGTCGGACAGGCGGCGAATGGCGTCGCACATTTCGCCGATGACGTGGTCGCGGCCGAGGGCGACCTTCACGCCGAGAGTAATTTTTTCGAGAAGCTCGCCTTCCGTGCTGATGGCTGCGATGCGCAGGTTCGTCCCGCCAAGATCGACTCCAATGGTGAAATCGGCCATGGGAAGAAGGGTATCAGAAATTCATTGTTGCTTGATGATTGGTGATTGTTGATGGAAGCCGTCGGGCTACCGTTTTTCAGTCAACAATCACGAAATCGACAATCAACAATTTATTTCTGGCACCGCGGACAGTAATGGCTGCTGCGGCCGGCAATCACTACTCGTTTGATAGGCGTCTTGCAGACGAGGCACGGTTCTGCTTCGCGGCCGTAGACGCGGTGTTGCAGCTGAAAGAATCCTTCTTCGCCGTCGGCATCGACGTAGTCGGAGACAGAGGAGCCACCGAGCGCGATCGCTTCCTTCAGTACTGCTTGTACAGCCACGAAAAGCTTTCCCAGTTGATCGCGGGTAATGGAAGCAGCGCGGCGGCGCGGACGGATGCCGGCGCGAAACAGAGATTCATCGGCGTAGATGTTGCCGACGCCGCGCAAAAGCTTCTGGTTGAGCAATGCGCTCTTGATGGGAGTCTCCCGGCCACGGAATAAGGGGATGAAGCGTTCGAGATCGACTTCCAGCGGCTCAACGCCGGTGGCGGCAAAGTCTCCCGCACTCGCGACGCTCAGCCGGCCGAAGCGGCGCGGGTCGACGAAGCGCAGTTCCCGGCCCGAGGACAATTTGAGGATTGCATGGGTGTGCTTCGCTACGTCCGTTTGAGGCTCGCAGATTCGGAGGCTGCCGGTCATGCCGAGGTGGACGATCCACTGGGCCTTCGATGATTCGGACTGGCCGGCCTCAGCGGCTGCTGCGGGGACGATCTTCTTCGAACTTCCTGAAGAACTCTTCGCCTTTCGATTCGTCGTCCGATTCGTGGTCCGGGTTTTCGCAGGCGAGGGCGCCCGCGCCACATGATCCTGGTTTGGCTCGAGATCGAAGACGATGTGCTTGCCCATTCTCCGGACGGCCGTAATGTGACTTTGTTCGAGTACCGCGGCAATCTCAGACGCCGGAGACTTGAGCGACTCCTTCTTCTGCGTGAGCCAGACGGACTCCACGACGTCTCCGGTAACACGCTTGGCGAGGCCGCGGGCAATGGTTTCGACTTCGGGCAGTTCGGGCATAGGTCCTCGATCGGTCACTACAAGAATAACCCAGCGTCATCTTTACCAGATCGACTCAGGGATCCCGGCCTGAAGGTGCCGGAATCGCACTCTCGCCTCGCATCGCGCTCGCGAGTCATGCCGCGGTTCCGGCTGCCCTTAAGAACGCCTGTGTTATAACTCAATCTCGCACATGCCGAGCTCTCGACAAGGATCGATCCACCTATTTCGGGTTGCTGGAATTGACGTATTCCTGCACTGGTGGTGGTTTCTGATGGCGGCGTTTGAAATCAGCACCAGAGGCCGAAGTTATTCTACGATCACATGGAACATACTGGAGTACCTCGCGCTGTTTCTGATTGTGCTGCTTCACGAGTTTGGCCATGCCCTGGCTTGCCGGCAGGTCGGAGGAACGGCGAATAGGATCATGCTGTGGCCGCTGGGGGGCGTGGCCTATGTCGATCCGCCTCCGCGACCGGGCGCCACGCTGTGGAGCATTGCGGCGGGTCCGCTGGTGAATGTGGTGCTCCTGCCAATCTTGTGGTCACTCGTCGCGTTGGGCCGGACATCCGGATGGGCAGAAATCGCGCCGGATGCCTATCGCTTGCTGCGAGCGGTTCTGTATATCGATATAGGCTTGCTGGTATTCAACATTTTGCCCGTCTATCCTCTGGATGGTGGCCAAATTCTTCGGGCGCTGCTTTGGTTTGTGCTGGGGCGCGCCCGCAGCTTGCTGGTAGCCACGGTTCTCGGCTTGATCGGCGCTGCCGGGTTCGCAGTGCTCGCGGTTTGGAAGCAGTCGGTTTGGCTAGGGATCATCTCCTTCTACATGGTGACGAACTCCTGGGGCGGATTTCAACACGCACGTGCGTTGTCGCGCGTGTCTAAGTTACCGCGACGGCATGGATTTGCCTGTCCCACCTGCAAGACAGCCCCACCGGTTGGGGATTTCTGGAAGTGCGGACGGTGTGGGCAGGGGTTTGATACTTTCGCAACCAATGCCGTTTGTCCGTACTGCGGCGCTCGGTTCGACGTCACGAAATGCTTGGACTGCGGGGCGGTGCATCCGATGAGTGAGTGGGCCATGTCGGTTCTGGTGCCTCCAAATCTGTGACTTTTCGAGAGAGGCGCCAGCTCGCGTTCCTCATGACCATATAATCCTCGAAGCGGAAAGTTCCGCGGAGGAGGAGTTCGTGGGCGCTTGGGGTACTGGAAGTTTCGAGAACGACGACGCTGCGGACTGGCTTGCCGGACTGGCGACGATTGCACCTGGCGATCTGACCCAGGTATTCGTACGGTCCGCTGACAATCCTGAATATCTTGAAGCACCCGACGCGAGCGCGGCGGTGGCGGCTGCCGAGGTGGTTGCGGCGCTGAACGGTGCTCCCGCCGAGGGAATTCCGCCAGCAATTGTGGAATGGACGAAGAAAAATCCGCTGGCGTGCAGCCCAGAACTCAAAGCGCTGGCAGTCCGCGCACTAGACCGAGTCCGGAGAAACTCTGAGTTGAAAGACCTGTGGATGGAAGCCGACGGGTTGAACGACTGGATCGCCGCCATCCAGAATCTGCAGACTCGGCTCGCGAGTTAGAAATCCGCGGAGGGGTGATCCGGCGAACCATCCGCTTCAAACACTTCAGCAGGAAATGCGCTAAGGATTCTTGTTCGTCGCCAACACGCTGGTAAGGTAAGGCGAGATTAGTCTTTCAGCGGAACCACTGCGCTGCCGTCGCGGCAGAGGGTAGCGACTCGCTGCAGATCGCCATTGGCACGCGGTACGGTCATCACGGGACCGTAGCAGTACACGGCATGGCCGGTTGCAGCGAAATACCAGCGTCCGCCTTTCGAACGTTTGGCCATCTGAGAGGTAGGCTCCCGCAGGGGTTTCTGGGGCGCCAAGTGGGAAACCGGCAGACTGAACAACAAGGCTAGGGTCAGAACCTTCATTGTTTTTACCTGGGTCTTCCGCTTCTACTGCCTACCTACAGAACCTGCATTTGCTGCCACGCTGAAGTCTTGTTGTGCTTATCTGTGTGCTTCAGTCGTTGTCTCTATTGTTCAATCCACTTGTTCAAGCCACTAGATCGTGATCAAAGCCCGGACGTCATCTACGAGTTCTGGCGCGGGCTTGGACGGCATTTGGAATTGTGGTTTCTTCTGAGTCTCTTTCAGCGTGCGACGTTGTGGTACCGCCTGGGAAGACGGGGTCTGTTTCGTTGGAGCCTGGGTGGACGGGATCGATGACGGAATCTGGGCTGACGGGTACTGGGTCATTGGATACTGGGATGACGGGTTATGAGCCGCTGGAGCTTGCGTCTTGGCCGACGGAGCCTGCACGTGACGCTGGGTGTCTGCCACGTTCTTCTCCTGCTGGGCCTTCATCCGGGTGGCCGACAACTCCGTGCTGTCGCGGAACAACTCGCGTATCAAGGCGCGCTGCGATTCGATGGTAGCGCCCTGCTCCACGATCAGCATGGTCATCAGGCCGTAGGAGATCAGAAACAACACGGTGAGCACGGGCAGCCAGGGGTGCTTCCTGGGAGGAGCGGGAGCATCGATCGGAGGTACGGTCGGTACAGCGGTGTTCTGGAATAAGGTCGTCAAGTGGCACCCGGTTCTTTAGCCCCAAGCTAGCAGGCATAAGGGGAATTGCACCCCGCGAGCCATCGAGGGAATCTTGGCTAAGTTATTGCCACAAAGATAGTTAGCTCTTACTTGGCGGAATCCGCACAGGGGGAGAAGTGCAACTCGCTGCACATTATGAGTAACGAAGATTTGCTTTTCAATCGTGGCAACATTGGCTAAACCCCTTGCCTGGCGCGGGTTTTCGAGGAAAACGCGGGTCTTGCCGGGCTGGTTTCCTTCCAGGTTACCTCCGTTACTTTCCGGTAAAGCCAGCGACCGCCTAAGATCAATTCCAGAGTTTGGGGATCATAATTTTTTCTCAGGGTAATCATGCAAGTACGGCGCTTTCTGGTTCTGTTGTCGCTTCTTTCATGCTGCCTGGTATCCGCGGGGACAGCCCAAAGCCCTTCCCCTTCCAACGAGGCGCGCAAGATCGTCCGGAAAACGATTCCGAACTATCCAGAGGTCGCGAAAAGGATGAACCTCGCGGGCACTGTGAAAGTGCTTGTCACGGTCGCACCCGACGGTACAGTGAAAAACGTCCAACCCATGGGAGGCAGCCCGCTGCTCATCCAGGCGGCTCAGGATGCGGTATATAAGTGGAAATTTACCGCGGCCAGCAGCGAATCCAAGGAACTGATCGAACTGCACTTCGATCCACAATAACGTCGGCGGCGGCGTCCTACTCGCCCAACGTCCTACTTGCTCAACACCAGCTTGGCGATGGTGGCCAGTTGCATGTTCGACGTGCCTTCGTAGATCTTGCCAATCTTGGCATCGCGCCAGTACTTCTCGACGGGATAGTCTTTGGTGAATCCGTAGCCGCCATAGATTTCAATGGCCAGTGACGTCACGCGCTCGGCGACCTGGGAGGCGAAGAGCTTGGTCATGGCGGCCTCTTTCACGAAGTTCGCACCAGCATCCTTCATGCGCGCGCAGTTGTAGACCATGAGGCGCGCGGCCTCGATTTCCGTGGCCATCTGTGCGATCTGGAACTGGATGCCCTGAAACTCGGAGATGGCTTTTCCGAACTGCTTGCGCTCGACCGCATACTTGCAGGCAAACTCCCAGGCGCCGCGGGCCAGACCAATCATCTGCGCGCCAATCCCGATGCGCCCTTCGTTCAGAGTTTCGATGGCGATCTTGTAGCCCTTACCGGGTTCGCCGAGCACGTTCTCCTTAGGCACTTTACAGTCTTCGAGAATCAGTTCGCAGGTCGACGAGGCGCGGATGCCGAGCTTGTCTTCTTTCTTGCCGACGGTGAACCCAGGGAAGTTCTTATCGACTAGGAATGCGGTGATGCCTTTGTATCCCGCGCTGGGATCGAGTGTGGCGAAGAGAACGAACAATCCGGCCTCTTTGCCGTTAGTGATCCAAAGCTTACGGCCGTTGAGCACGTACTCGCTGCCTTTGAGAGCGGCGCGCGTCTGCAAGGCAAAAGCGTCTGAGCCGGAACCGGCTTCACTGAGGGCATACGCGCCCACGATCTCGGTGGCCATTTTCGGGAGAAAGCGCTTCTTCTGCTCTTCGCTTCCCCACCTCAGCAACGCGTTATTGACCAGTGTGTTTTGCACGTCAACGATGACACCGGATGATGCGTCGACTCGCGACAGCTCCTCAACAGCCAGAATCGCTTCGAAGAACTTGGCGCCGCCTCCGCCGTATTGCTCGGGAATCTCGATGCCCATCAGACCCAACTGGAAGAAATCGTGGATGAGGTCTTTGTCGAAGACGCCCTTCTCGTCCATTTCTTTCACCAGCGGACGGATCTTTTCATCGGCGAACTGGCGGATGTTGTCGCGGAAAAGAATCTCGTCTTCGGTGAGCGTGGTGAGTGGGGCGGGAACCGGCGCCTGCAATGTTTCAGGCATGAGATCACCTTCCAAGAAGGAATGAGCAAACTTTGAATTTTAGCACTTTGATTTCCCGGAGGTACGGAAGACAACGGCTTCAACCACTGAGGACACGAAGGCTCACGAAGGGAAATCGCCACCAACACTACTGGATTCAGCCGCGGTTCGCGCCGTGAACGAGGCGAAGTCCGTCAGCCTGCAGGATGCGCTTGATCTGGCTGCGAGCATGCACAGACCACGGGCCTGAGGTGTCGAGCCTGACATAGGCCTGCCAGTGCTTGAGCGCCTTGCGGGGCTCGCGCAGTTTCTCGTGGGCCAACGCGAGATTGTAATGTGCGTCGGCGTATGTCGGAGCGAGTTGCAGAGCGGTCTTGTAGGTCTGAATCGCTTCCTTCACGCGCCCGGTCTCATCGAGTACATTGCCCAGATCGAAGTAAGCCAGTGCGTAACGCGGATCGGCCTCAATCGCCTGGCGGTAGTGTCTTTCGGCGAGACCGAAATCCTGGCGGTTGTAGTAGAGCGTCCCCAGATTGATGTGAGCGGCCGCGTGTGCGGATTCAATCTCGAGCACTTTGTGATACGCCGCAATTGCATCCGTCTGAGTGCTCGGATCTTCTTCCAGCGCGATGCCGCGCGCGAACCACGAAGTTACCTCGCTATCCCGCGGACTAGGTTCGGACTTCGGTACTGGCGTGCTGGTCACCACTTTCTCGCGCTCCGAAAAATCCATAAGGAACTGGCCGGCGATCGGCTCCAACAGCTTGCCTTGGTGGCGGAACGCTACACGGTGCTTCGCCGTGGACCACGCCGTAGCCTCGAGCAATGGTTTCTCCACGCCGGAAGCCTGCTTGCGCATCGCATCAAGCGATTGGCGAATCACCGCCGGCCGCACGCTCATGGCGCACAGATCACGCACCTTCTTGATTTCCAGCAGGTCGGAGAACGAGTAGGCTTCGACAGACGTTACCAGGCCGTTCCGCTCCCAGTTCGCCAACTGGCGCGGCGTGATGTGAAGAATCCTCAGTAAATCGGTTCGGCTGTACACAGTGATACGCAACGCTCCCGCGGCCCCCACAAGAACGTTCGTCGCTATTATCTTGAACTTGCGCCCTTAAACGCAACAGCAAAAGGCGATGAAAACCTGTGGAGAACCTGGTTGATTTACATGCAGCGAAAATGGTGCAGGCCCGCTAGACCGCGACCACAGCCGCCTGGTAGTCCTCGTAGCTGCCCTTAAAGTCGGTAATCTTGTGGTCGCTTTCGAAGTGCCAGATGCGGGTGGCGACTTCGTCGATCAGGTCGTGGTCGTGGCTGACGAGGAAAACCGTCCCGTGATAGCGCTGCAAGGCGATGTTCAGGGCGTTGATGGACTCGAGATCAAGGTGGTTCGTGGGCTCGTCAAGTACCAGCACGTTCGGCTTCTGGAGCATCAGCTTGCAGAAGAGCAGCCGCGCCGCCTCACCTCCGGATAGCACGCTGGTGGATTTGGTCGCTTCATCGCGGGCAAACAGCATCTGACCCAGGATTCCCCGTAGCTCCTCGGTGACGGCAGAGCCATCCCACTGATGCAGCCAGTCGATGGCGGTCATACCGCCGGCGATCAGGCTGCGGTGGTCTTGGGCAAAATAACCGATCGACGCTTCGTGTCCCCAGATCACTTTGCCGGAGTCGACGAACGGGCCTTCGTAGCCGCTGGTCTTGCGGAGTTCGGCGTCCGGCGTCGTTGGAGAATTCGCCAGGATCGCGTTAAGCAGAGTGGTCTTCCCTGCCCCGTTGCGGCCCATGAGAGCGATCCGCTCGCCGCGGATGATGCTGGCGGTGAAGTCGCGGATGACTTGCTTCTCGCCATATGCCTTACCCAGGTGCTCGATTTCGAGAATGTGCTTGCCCGAAGGCCGCTTCTGCTCAAACTTGATAAACGGGCGCTGAATGTTCGACTTGGCCAGCTCTGTTACCTGCAAGCGCTCGACTTCCTTGCGCCGCGACTGCACCTGGCTCGACCGCGTTCCGGCGGCGAACCGCGCGATGAATTCGTTCAACTGCGAGATCTTTTTCTCGCGCTGCGCGTTCTGCGACTCGATCTGCGAACGGACTTGGGTCTTGGCCACGACCATGTCATCGTAAGTGCCGGTGTAGGTGATGATGGTCTCGTAATCGATGTCGGCGATGTGCGTGCAAATGCTGTTGAGGAAGTGGCGGTCGTGCGAGATCGCGATCACGACGCCGTCGTACACGTTCAGGAATCCCTGCAGCCAGTGAATCGAATCCAAGTCGAGGTGGTTCGTAGGTTCGTCGAGCAGCAGCGCTTGCGGATGCCCGAAGAGGGCTTGCGCCAGCAGCACGCGCACTTTCTGTCCGCCTTGCAACTCGCCCATCTTGCGCGTGTGGAGTTCTTCCGTTATGTCCAGTCCATCGAGCAGAATGGCCGCATCGCTTTCGGCGGTGTAGCCGTCTTCTTCGCCGACAATGCCTTCGAGCTCGCCGAGCTTCATACCATCGGCGTCAGTCATATCGTGCTTGGCGTAAATCGCGTCGCGTTCCTGCATGGCGGCCCACAGCCGCTTGTTGCCCATGATGACGGTGTCGATCACGGAATAGGCGTCGAAGGCAAACTGGTCCTGACTCAGGACGCCAAGCTTGCGAGGACGAACGACCGTGCCCTTTTGCGGTTCGAGTTCGCCGCTAAGCAACTTCATGAATGTGGATTTTCCGGCGCCGTTGGGGCCGGTCAGGCCATAGCGCTTGCCGGGCGTAAATGCCGTGGAAACTTCATCGAACAGAATTTTGGCGCCGAAGCGCATGGACACATTGCTGACTGAAAGCATGTTTTCTTTGTAACTTCTTCAGGACCTGCGGGGAATTCCGCCAAGACGGTACGCAGCTGGAGTTAATAGGATATCATGGCGAACCACGCCCGGGGTCTGCGACCCCGGGCATCAACGGGCGAGCATTTGTGGAAGCTCAGTTGTGCGAGACCGCACTGGCCTCGACCAACTGCTGCACCGGTGCGGCCACCATCAGGAGCAGATCGGCATTCTTGTGCTTGGCCTGCTCGATCAGGGAGAGTTGCTGCGTCTTCCACGAATCAGGTGCGGGTTGCGATTTGTCGAGATAGTCGAGCGCTTGCAGACCGGCCACACCCAGAGCCGACAAATTCTGGGATACAGGTATGTCCTCCTGCAAGAGAAATGACTGGCCGAGCAATGGATGCAGCTTGGCATCATTGTCTCGCCAGGCCGTAAGGGAGACGCGGATTTGTGCTTCGGCAACCTGATCCTTATATCCGCTCTGAATGAAGGTCTGGACTAGGCCGCTGAAGTTCCGAGCGACATCGCTCTCGGGATACACCGCGTCGATCATGCGGGTTAAAGGTGCATGGAAATCGATAGGCCCTTTCGCGTCATCCCAGCGGTTGTAGTCTTTGACTGGTTCAACGACGTCGGCGAGGGTGCGTAACGCGGAAATGTCGGCTGTCCCAGCCATGCGATGCAGCATGTGCATTCGGGCCGACCTATGGGTGAGCCCCATCGATTCAAGAAAGAGACTCACGGCATTCAATCGGGCGTACATGGAGGCGACATCTGTGACGCTCTGCGGAGACCACAACCGTTCAGCCACTACCGCATTGCGCGGCCAGATGTGGGAATCGATGTTTTCCGGCGTGAGCCACTCTGCCCACTGGCAAGCTTCACCGCCGAGGATGCGACTCTTCTCTTCCGGAGTAAGCGTCGCTGCGGCGTCGCTCATGGGATCGACGGCATAGTGCCGTGCTGCCGGCCACATCAAGTCGAGATAGTAGCCGAAGGAAAGCAGCCCGCTATAGCCCTGCTTCGCGGCCGCCGCCAGAGACTGCTGCCCCCGCCAGGACTGCACCACGATCGTCTTCGGCAGATCGGGGTGCAGGATTTCATCCCATCCGACCATGATCTTGTGGTTCTTAGTCACAATCTTCTGCAGGCGTTGGTTGAAATAGGCCTGCAGGTCTTGATTGTTCTTCATGGCGTGGGAGTGGATGAATTCCTGAATCTTCGGATTCGCGTCCCACTGTTTGCCGTCGACTTCGTCGCCACCGATGTGAAAGTAAGCGTCGGGAAAGAGCTTCGCCATCTCGGCGATGAACTTCTCGAGAAACTTATAAGTCGTCTCGCGCGTCGGATCCATAATCGGATCGATGCCGCCGCCCTCCAGCGTGTACGGCCCCGCACCGCTCGACAGTTCGGGATACCCGATGTACCAGGAGCGAGTGTGGCCTGGCATGTCGAACTCTGGAATCACGCGGATGCCGCGATCGTGCGCATAGGCGATGAAGTCACGAATCTCAGCCTGCGTGTAGTACATGCCGTCGGATCCCATGCCGGTCAGCTTGGGGAATTGTTTGCTCTCGACGCGAAAACCCTGGTCGTCGGAAAGATGCCAGTGCAGCACATTCATCTTCACGGCTGCCATGCCGTCGAGATTGCGCTGGAGGACGTCGATCGGAATGAAATGGCGACTGACGTCAATGAGCAGTCCGCGCCAGGGGAAGCGTGGCTGATCTTTGATGGTGACGGAGGGGACGGCGAAACCCGTCGGAGTGATTTCGACGAGTTGCAGAAATGTCTGCAACCCGTGCAGCGCGCCGAGCGCCGTGGGGGCGGTCAGCTTAGCGTCAGAGTCGGAGACAGTCAGTTCGTAGGATTCATCTTCCCCGAGTTTCTGCACGGCTTCGCGGCCACGATCGGCATGGACCTCCAGCGTGGGCGCTGCACCGGGCTTGGGCCGGAACGGGATTCCAGTTTGACGCGACAGCTGTACCGTGAAGCGCTGAACACCGGAGTCAAGAGAAGCATCGTGCTTCCCTGTGACGGCAACTGAAAAAGATTGGGTAATGGCCAATTGTCCCGTGCTCTGCTGAACGCTGGCTGGCATGGGCATGAGGTTAAGTTGAGGTTGGGATTGCGCATTGACAAGAGATGAAAGGAGAAGAACTATGACGGCAACAATTGGTTTTTGCATGTTTGTCTCACCCTAAAGCCTTTAGCGCCCCGGCACGCGGCGCGAACTAATGTCCTCCGCCCAACTCCCGCACAATCCCGCCGACAAACTGCTTAGCATCGCCAAACAGCATCAGCGTCTGATCGAGGTAGTACAGCGGGTTATCAATGCCAGCAAATCCCGGGCTCATCCCCCGCTTGATCACCATGACCGTGTGGGCTTTGTCGACGTCGAGGATGGGCATGCCGAAAATCGGACTTGACTGGTCGGTGCGCGCGGCGGGATTGGTTACGTCGTTGGCGCCGATGATGAGCGCGACGTCGGTCTGCGGGAAGTCGCCGTTAATCTCTTCCATCTCGATCAGACGGTCGTAGGGGATGTCGGCTTCGGCGAGCAGAACGTTCATGTGACCAGGCATGCGTCCGGCAACGGGGTGGATGGCGAAGCGGACATCGACTCCCTTCTTGGTAAGCATGTCGTAAAGCTCGCGCACTTTGTGTTGCGCCTGCGCCACCGCCATGCCGTACCCGGGGACGATGACGACTTTGTTAGCCGCGGAGAGAATTGCGGCCGCCTCTTCCGGGGTGGCGCTGCGTACTGGCTTCGCTTCCTGTCCCGCTGCGGCAGAGGTCTGCACCTGGCCAAAGGCTCCGAACAGAACGTTGGTGAACGACCGGTTCATTGCCTTCGACATGATGATGGAGAGGATCAGGCCGGAGGATCCGTCGAGCGCGCCCGCGATGATGAGAAGCTTGGAATCAAGCACGAACCCCATGGCCGCCGCAGAGAGACCGGCGTAGGAGTTCAAGAGCGAGATGACGGTCGGCATGTCAGCGCCACCGATCGGGATAACCAGTAAGATGCCGAAAATCAACGAGATACCGACTATAACCGGGAAGAGGATCTTGGTCTCAGGATGCAGCACGAGGAAGGCCGCGCTACCGATCGCGACCACGAACAAAAGGAAATTGACGAAGTTCTGACCCTTATACGTAATCGGCCGCTGCGGCAAAATCTCCTGCAGCTTTCCTGCGGCCATCAGGCTGCCGGTGAATGTCAGGCCCCCGAGGATCACTTCGAGCGAAAGCACCGACATCATGAACTTGGGAACGTTCGGGGTGCGCAAATAAAATTCAGCAGTACCTACCAACGTGACGCACAGTGCGCCGAACGCATGACTGAGAGCGGTCCGCTGCGGGACGGCGGTCATCTGAACCATGCCGAGCGGAATGCCAATGCCGCTACCGAGCACGAGAGCGATGATGATCCATTTGTAGTCGACGATGCTGTGGTGCAGGAGCGTGCCGCCAATGGCCAGCACCATACCGATTTCGCCGGCGAGAATGCCGTGGCGGGCGGTCGCGGGCGAACTCATCCACTTCAGCGAAAGAATAAAGAGAGCGCTGGCGACGAGATAAATGACTTCGATGACGTACTGACTTCCGGCAAACTCGGTCATAAAGTATGACTTCGGAGAACGTATTCGTAGTTAACTATTTTTCATTAACTCTGGTTTAGTAGGACGGCTAGTTTTGAACATCCGCAGCATGCGGTCAGTGATAAAAAATCCGCCAACCACGTTGCTGGTGGCAGCGACAATGGCGATCACGCCGAGCACCGTCGCGAAGGTGCTCTTCTTCTCGCCTACCAGCACAATCGCGCCGACGACAGCGATCGCGTCGAGGGCGTTGGTCAGCGACATGAGCGGGGTGTGCAGCAGAGGCGAAACGTGGCGGATGACTTCGAATCCGATGAAAGCCGCCAGCATGAAAACGAATAGTGCGTCAATCAGGTTGGAGCCCATGCTAAAAACCCCCAGTTCTCAGTTCTCGGTTCTCAGTTCTCAGTTCTCAGTTAAAACCCACCGGCCCGAAAACACTTATTTCGCAGCTGGCGTCAACGCTGGCAGCTTGAAGAAATCGCGGACGCGGGCGTTTACTACTTCTCCGCCATCGGTGATCATCGTCTCGCGAATAATTTCATCCTGCGGGTTCAACTGCAGCTTGCCTTCTTTCACCATGTACAGGAGAAACGTCGTGAGGTTGCGGGCGTACATCTGGCTGGCGTGGTAGGGGACGCTGCTGGCCAGATTGATGGCGCCGATGATCATCACGCCGTGCTCCTTCACTGTCTCGCCGGTGCGGGTCAGTTCGCAGTTGCCGCCGCGCTCGGCGGCGAGATCGACGATCACTGAACCCGGCGCCATTCCCTTGACCATCTCGGCCGTAATCAATACCGGTGACTTCTTGCCGGGAATGACAGCGGCGGTGATGACAACATCACTTTCGGCGACGACTCGCGTCAGCAGTTCGCGCTGGCGAGCGTAAAAGGTTTCGTCCTGGGCCGTGCCGTATCCTCGCGCGTCCTGTGCATTCTGGGCTTCGATAGGAAGTTCGACAAAGCGACCGCCGAGGCT
The DNA here is from genome assembly GCA_035695545.1 of Candidatus Sulfotelmatobacter sp. Classification (GTDB taxonomy): domain Bacteria; phylum Acidobacteriota; class Terriglobia; order Terriglobales; family Acidobacteriaceae; genus Sulfotelmatobacter. The sequence goes on from DASRRV010000335.1 coordinate 33,385, forward strand.
CTGCACCTGCTCTTTCGCGGCAGGGCGCATGTCATAGGCAGACGCAACAGCACCAAGGCGGCGTGCCGTCGAGATGGCCTGCAATCCAGCTACTCCAGCTCCAATCACGAACACACGCGCGGGAGTGATGGTTCCGGCAGCCGTAGTCATCATCGGAAAAATACGCAGCGAGGTTTCTGCCGCGAGCAGCACTGCCTTATAGCCGCAAATCGTGCCCATGGAAGAAAGGGCATCCATGCTTTGTGCGCGAGTGGTACGGGGCATGAGTTCGACGGAAAACGAAGTGACGCCGGCCTGCGCGATCTGCTGGACGATTTCTCCGGAGCCAAATGGCCGCAGGAATCCAATGAGAGCTTGGCCCCGGCGCATCAGGGGAAGATCGGCTTTACCAGTAACGTCGTTGGATCCATAGCAGAGGACCTGCACAACAATGTCTGCTGTGGTGAACACCGCAGCGCGATCCGGCACGACCTTCGCGCCCTTTTCGACGTACGCTGCGTCAGGATAGCCCGCCTGCTCACCGGCACCAGTCTCGACGATGACCTCGATGCCCGCTTTGCCGAGATTGGGAATGACTAGAGGAACGAGCGCGACGCGACGCTCTCCGGGATAGCTTTCTTTAGGAACTCCTACGATCACGCGGCTCTCGTCCTTTCCGCGGCCGACCGGCACGCCCTGCTGCCTCGGCGCTGCCGGCAATGCCCGGCTGCGAACGGCAATCCTTTCATGAGCTACCGTACGGATTCTGTGACATCGGTCACGTGACGCTCACAAAAAAGCGGACTGAAAACACTAACAGATCGCGGAAGGAACTGGAAGAAGACGGCAGTATGGTTCTCAAATCAGATCGGCGGCGCCGATCTGGCGCAGGTGATGAACCATGTGCGCCAGATAATCAGTCGCAAGGAAACTGAGAGTAACTGGCTCTTGCGGGCCAATGCGGCAAGGAGTTTCGAGCTTGGACGCGGGCAAGCGAGCGATGATGTGCGCGAGGTATCGGTTGTACGTCGCCCATAGCGAGACCAGGAGCGTCCAATCCGCCGCCTCCGGCGCCTGCACGCGGATGTTTCCGTCCTGGTCGTATCGGGGAAAATCCAAAGAGGTCTGTAGCGCTGCTCGCACAAATCGCTGGTGGTTGTTGGACGCAGAGTCGATCAGATGTCCCACCACTTGCTTGGGCGACCAGCCACCAGAGAGCTTGGGCTGAGCGCTGTCGAGTTCACTGATGTTGCGGAGCTTGGGCTCCGCCGCCTCGATCACGGATAGCAGCTTTTCACTCAGTTCCTTCATTGCCCTTCCTCAGTTTTTTTGTCCGAAGCGGTAGTGCCATACACGCGCCGCGCCGATGAGGTTCGTATCCTCGCCCAGAGATGCCAGAGTCAGTTCCGTTTTCTCGGCCGGCACGAATCTACATCCCTGACGAATCACTGCTCGGATGCGGTCGAGAAACAGCGGCGCACTCTTCATCACGCTGCCGCTCAACACAATCGCATCCGGGGTAAACAGATTGATGAGATTCGCTAGTCCGAGGCCCAGATAGTAAGCCTCATGCTCGACCGCCTGAAGAGCAAGGGCATCCCCCTGTTGCGCCAGTTCGCAAATACGCTTGGCGGTGATTCCCTGCCGATGCGCGTTGTTTCCGTCGTCCTGGCCTTCGAACCATGCCACCATGGCCGGCCCGGCGGCCAGCGATTCCCAACAGCCGCGGAACCCGCACGAGCATTGCGGGCCAGCGGGATCGACGACATGGTGGCCAACTTCAGGATGTGCGCCATCGACACCGCGATACAACTGCCCATCGAGAACAATCCCACCGCCAATTCCAGTGCCCACCGTCACATAAATCAGGCGCGTACGATTCTGGCCCGCGCCCCATCCTGCCTCAGCCAGGGCGGCGGCATCGCCGTCGTTTTCTAGGGCCACACGCAGATTGAAAATTGTCGCCAGATCCTTTACGGGATTCTTTCCACGCCATCCGGGAAGAAAGTCAACGTCACCAAACTCGCCGCGGATGGGATCGACCGGCCCCGTGGATCCGATGCCGATTCCGGTGAGTTCCACGCCAGACTGGCGCGCGGTTTCGCGAAGCATGCGTTCGATGTCGCGGAGTCCGTTCGCATAGCGATCCGGATCGGTAGGAGCTTCCATGCGGGAAAGCACTTTTCCAGTGTCGTCGACAACGCCAACCGCGATTTTCGTTCCACCAATGTCAACGGCGCCTATCACAGGGATCCTCAGTCACTATTGTTTTTTCCGCCTCGCGGATTTGTAGCGCCGGCATCTTGCCCTCGCAGGCGGGGACCAGACGCCCCGGCTACGGCCGCCGGGACGGCGGCGCTACGGTAAGACTCTGCGCTCAGTACTCCGGCGCGATGGCTTTCGCATCTTCCAGAGTCAAGCGGCGTTTGTGTTTATACGACAGGTTGGCCATGTGCACGGCCAATGCGGATCGGTACCCGATATCCGGCGGCGCATTGGGTGTAGCACGGCTGCGCACGCAGTCAATCCAGTTCTGCATGTGATTTTGATTCGCGCTGCTACCTCGCGTATCGGCTCCGCTCGGCCGGTTCGTCTTCTCCGGCCAGTATTGCAGAGGCTGCTCGAAGTGGTGTTCCAGCGTGCCATCGCTCCCGAGAATGCGGTCGCCCAGATCGTAATGCTTGTTGCTGAAGGTGGATTGCCAGGTCACGACGATATCGTTCGGGAAGTCAAGAGTCACAGCGATGGTGTCAGGAACTTCGCGACCGTCTTTTTCGGAGAAGATTCCACCCGACATATACGCCGCCGAGGGAATAGGAAGGTCGAGTGCGCCCATGATCCAGGCGATCTGGTGCACCATGTTCTCGGCGCAATTGCCTCCGGAAAATTCCCAGAACAAACGCCAGTTGATCAGCTTGAACGGATCGAAGGGGCGGTCGCGGCGTCCATTGAGAAACGCGCTCCAGTTGACGTTCTGCGCGGTGCAATCGGAGGGCACCGGGCGCACCCACTGGCCTTTGCCGTGAGGAGTGTTGCGGCCCATAAACGATTCGACCTGGGTCACTTTTCCGACCCAGCCGTCTTTGATCCACTGGCGGGCGTCCATCTGCGCGCCCGAACTCTGATGCTGCAGCCCAATCTGGATGATGCGGTTCGAACCCTTCGCGGCGGCCAGGCACTTGTCAGCCTCAGGAATCGACCAGGTCATAGTCTTCTCGGAATAGAGGTCCTTGCCCGCCGCCAGGGTGTCGAGAAAATGCCGCGAGTGAATATGCAGCGGACTCGCCACGATAACCGCGTCAACGTCTTTCATGTCGAGCACGCGACGGTGGTCGTCGAAGGTCTGAAAACCGGGAACCTTACTCTTCGCTTCATCCCGACGGCGGCTGTATACGTCGGCCATCGCGACAAGTTCGATGCCGTGCACCGCGCGAATCTGCTCCAGCAGGTCATTCCCGCGATCTCCTATACCGATCATGCCGACGCGGATGCGGTCATTCGCTCCCAGCACCCGCGCTGACGGATACGCCAGTACAGCGGCGGTTCCCAGCGCTGCTTGTTTCAGAAAAGTACGTCGAGTTTGATCGGTCATTGCATCCTCCCGTGATATGTCTCAAATTCCGCGCTCTACAACGCCTGCGCTTGTTGCAGAAGTTTCTTCATCCCTGCCCAACTGCGGCGGGACGATTCCTCGGGCGAACCCCCGCCACTCCAGTGAGTTTCCAGGCTAACGGCGAAGTGGAACCCATCGCGCTTCAGCGCCTTGAACTGTCCCGCCCAGTCGATGACTCCTCCGCCCATCGGAGCCCAGTCGCTCTTCCCAGTCTTGACAACATCTTTGCAGTGACAGTGGCCGATGCGATCCTTGGGCAGAAGATTGTAGCCATCCGGATACGGAGTGTCGCCACTGGCAGCAGCGTTCCCGGGATCCCAGTTCAACATAAACGAAGGAGTTTGCACCGCGCTCAAAACCCTGGATGACTCGACGGCCGTGGCCGTGTTGCAGGCCATTTCATTCTCGAGCACAAGTGTCATGCCCTTCTTCTGCACCTTGCCCGCCGCTTCCCGCAACTTGTCATCGATGGCAGAGCGGTAGGGAGTCTGATCCTCCAGGCGCCAGAAATCGAAGCAGCGCACGCGATCGGTCTGGAAGGCCTTTGCCATGTCCATCGCGCGTTCCAGGACTTCGTCCTGTTGAGCCAGGGTGAAGTTCGCGCCGAAGCTATTGGCCTCACTGAACTTCGATTTCGGAGCCCCGGGCCAATCGACCTTAAATAGCGGGCTGGCGATGTCAGTGACCTTCAGTTGGTACTTGTCGAGAATGCGACGGGCTTCGGCGACTTCTTTCTCGTCGAGGCTGACGATGTTCTTCTTCCACATGCCGCGCAGTTCGATCCATCCCATGCCAAATTCGCGCGCGGCGACCTCGCAGGCGCGGCCAAAGTCCTGCGAGATTTCGTCGTTGATTACTGCCACGCGAAAGGGCGAACTGGAGTCCGAGGGCAAGGCGAATCCCGACGACGCCTTGGCGGCCGTCAGGGCGGCCATTCCCGCAAGGAATTCGCGACGTGCCAATTGCAAGGGCATGACTCCGCTCCTCAAGAATCGCTTCGGTTGGGTTGACGAAAGGCGCAAACAAATCTACCACCATCGAAACATTGGAGGGTAGGGATGCCCGGGGGCAGGATGAACAGAAGAACAGCGGAGAACTTGGTAGCAGCGCAAATTGAGGAGAATTTTAGCGCGCAAAACAAAACGCCCCAGACTCGATTTGAGTCGTGGGACGTCTGTTGATCAGCCCTCCCCCAAGTGCTGCTCAAGAACAATCTAACTCTGACCTCCGATCCGGTAAATGGCTCCCCAGTGCTATGCCTGGCACGAACGTGTGGGCCGGCTAAATGCCTGGAAACATTGGCTTCCCGGCCGATCGAGGTTACGTAATTGTGACAAATCCTGGGATCGCTGAAGCTGCCCCGAAGACAGCGCCTGTGTTTGTAGAATGGGACGCCATGAAACTCCAGCGAATCTGGATTGTTGCCGTGCTCTTCCTCGCCTGCCTGATCTCGAAGGCGCAAGACTCGCGCTTCTCGCCGAATGATCAGCAAATCCCTGTTCCCGACTGCCAGTCCGTGAAAGATCTTTGGACAGCCGGCTTCATCGATCACTGCATGCTGAGCGAGCACGAATCATGGTTGGCCGACATCACACATTGGCGAAATGAGCGTCGTATTCGCGTCGCCTATACCGGTTCTCGCTACGACATGCCGGCGTTGCAGTGGACACAATCCAGCTTCATGCAGCCGCAGATGATGGTTCAGGATCGCTACTTCTACGATCCGGTTGCGGGCAAGTACACGGTCGACCGCTATGTGGATGATCTGGAGAAACGGTACGGGGGCATCGATTCTGTTCTCATTTGGCCGACCTATCCGAACATGGGCATCGACGATCGCAACCAGCATGATCTGATTCGCAGCATGCCGGGTGGCGTTGGCGGTGTCAAAGGAATGATTGCGGACTTCCATCGCCGCGGCGTCCGCGTGCTGTTCCCGATGATGATGTGGGATCAAGGTACGCGCCAGCTCGACCACTCATGGCCGGAAGAGATCGCCAGCCTGATGGCTGAGATCGGTGCGGATGGCATCAACGGCGACACGCAAGACGGAGTGCCGCTGGCTTTCTCTCTGGCGGCGGACAAGACCGGCCACCCGCTTGTCTTCGAACCGGAAGGCGGCCCCTCCGACGAAGCGCTCGCGTGGAACCTGATAACTTGGGGCCAATATCAATTCCCCTTCACGCCGCTCATCGACAGGTACAAGTGGCTCGAGACCCGGCATATGGTGAATATCTCGGACCGCTGGAATCGCGACAAGACCAGCGATCTGCAATTCGCGTTTTTCAACGGCGTGGGATGGGAGAGCTGGGAGAACATTTGGGGCATCTGGAATGGGATCACGCCTCGCGATGCCGAAGCGACGAGACGAGTCGCCACGATCGAACGTGCGCTGGAGCCCTTCCTGGTCAGCAAAGATTGGGAACCGATGGCGCCGATGTTGCACTACGGAGTCTTCGCCAGCCGCTGGCCGCTGGGAGATCAAACTCTTTGGACCATCGTGAACCGCAACGAATACAACATCGAGGGCGATCAGTTTGAGGTGCCTGCGAGTAAGGGGACGCGCTACTTCGACGTCTATCACGGCGTAGAACTCAAGGTGCAGATGCGTGCCCCGGGCCGTACTGTGCTTAGTTTCGCCATAGAAGCGAAAGGCTACGGCGCAATCCTTGCAACAAATCAGCCGGACGCTGGTCTTCAGAGTCTGCGCTCGAAGATGCAGAAGATGACGAGCACTCCGCTGGCGAACTACTCTCACGAATGGAAGGTCGTGCCTCAGCAGATCGTTCCCATTAAGGCAACCGATCCTGCGACCAGCACACCCGCGGGCATGGTGAAGATTCCCGCTGCAGAGTTTCAGTTCGAGGTCTCTGGGATCGAAATCGAAGGCTCGAATGATATGGGCGTGGACGCACAGTATCCATGGGAAGATTCGCCCAGGCGATTTCACTCCCACGCGATGCATATCGATTCCTTCTACATCGACAAGTATCCGGTCACGAACGCTGACTTCAAGAAGTTTCTCGACACGGCGCACTACCATCCTAAGGATGACCTGAATTTTCTGCGCGATTGGAAAGACGGCGCCTATCCCGCGGGATGGGAGAACCGTCCTGTGACGTGGGTCTCGCAGGAAGATGCCAGAGCGTATGCGAACTGGGCTGGAAAACGTCTTCCTCATGAGTGGGAGTGGCAGTACGCAGCCCAGGGCAACGACGCGCGGCTCTATCCGTGGGGCAACGACTGGGACGCCAGCGCCGTTCCGCTAGCCGACAAGTCCCGCACTATGCGCGGTCCTGATGCTGTCGACGCGCATCCAAAAGGAGCCAGCCCGTTCGGCGTGATGGACACGGTTGGCAACGTCTGGCAGTGGACTGAAGAATTTGTCGACGACCACACCCGCGCCGCCATTCTCCGCGGAGGCAGTTACTACCAGCCGCAGGGCTCGATCTGGTACTTCCCCCAGGCCTATCGCCTGAACCAACACGGAAAGCAGCTGCTGATGTCTCCCAGCATGGATCGTTCAGGCGGCGTGGGTTTCCGCTGCGTTCGCGACGCAAAATAAGGCGACGAGATTCGCGAGCGCCGCGTGCGGAAGGATAAATGTATTACCCGCGTTCACTTTTCTCGGCGGCCGCATCGAGGAATATCGTCTGTCCGACCGCCAGTCGACCAATGCGAGTAACCGTGCCGTAGACTCCCGCATTGTTCTGGTTCACACGAACGACAGCTTTCAACACTTCCGGCGCCGGCGTTGCGGTGTCGGGATCAAAGTTCACCACCGAACATCGAACATCGTGCATCGTGACGGCGATGGAAGGGGGGTCGTCCCCCTCGCCAAATGAGAGCGCACTGCCAAGCCACTCGTCCTCCTGGAAAGCACCCGATCGGAGTAGACGAACGACAATGTTCGAACGAAATCGTCGCACGTCCGGGCTCTGCCCTGCGAGTCGTCCGATCTCGCGCACCGTATCGGAGGCGATCACGGAGATGCTCGCGTCATCGAAGATGCCATGTTT
>DASRRV010000336.1:0-8257 GCA_035695545.1 Candidatus Sulfotelmatobacter sp.
AGGAAGAACTTGTCCAACTCTCCGAACTCGGACACAAAACTCTTTCGATTGAGCAGATGAGGGAAAAGCATCGCTCCCGGCTGCACCTCGTCAAGAATGCTTCATAAACCTTACATCCCTCCGAGTCCAACCACGGCAGAGCGATGCGCACGGTTTCGGGCGATTACACTCAAACGCCTGTGCCCTGCGTCAGTGAGTGTTATTGCGATTTTTCGTCACTCAGGGTTTGCGCCATAGCCCGAAGGACCCGATTGGAGTTCCAGGACCTTGACTATTGCACGCCGCTGGGGCAGTCTTCAAAGCCCAGAGGTCATGCTGACATTCACGCTAATCTTTAGGCGGCTCCGATTCTGTTTAACGCCAGAGTTCGTCCGGGGAGTGTTGCCTGTTCTTTGTCTCGCAGCTTTCGGTTGCGGGCATGGAAAGGTTCATTCCGAACAGATGCGTGTCCCTGCTCCGGCTATCTCGTCAAGCGATCTCATGCGGGTTGCCGCAGGCTTCGCTGAGTTATTCGTGCACGACAATTGCACTGCGCAATACCCGCCCCAGCCTGACACCTGTCTGCACGATCAGCATCACGAGCAATCATTCACCTTTGGCGGAAAACCTGGAACCGTGTACGACGTAACTCTGCGCATTCGCGGCATTTTCGAACCTACAACGATTCTTGGAGGAGACACGCCTGACCCCACGCACCCTTACTTCAAGATCGGTGGTACGGTCAGCACGGTGGATTGGTCGCAGTGGGGAATCGAAGTCTCGGAACCCAAACAAATGTATTGGCTGAATCACTATCCCTCGGTCGGGCACATCATATACAAGGAGGACTTCGAGGCAACCATCGCCGTGGCAGCGGGTGCTACGATTGTCATCCGCGTCGCCGACGGGAACGATCGGCAGATCGACAACGGTAAGATCGCCCCGGATAGGCAGCAGATCATTCCTGGAGTCGTGGACCATCCGCTCGCGGGCCAGATGTTGCGTATCGACGTGATACGCGTCAAAACAAAATAAGCCGACCCATTCTAGGTCCCAACCCTACGATGGTCTTCGAACGGGACAACGGTATTCTTCACCTCCGGACTCATCAAGGCCTGCTCGCTCAGGTATCCGGTTCGCAGATCGTAGACCCATCCGTGGATCGCCGGCCCCTGTTGCCGCTGCCACGCGTGCTGAATGATCGAAGTCTTGGCAAGGCTGCGGACTTGAGCGCGAACGTTAATTTCCACCAGGCGGTCCCACCGGCCCTGCTCGTCCGCAACGGAATCGATCTCCTCGCGGTTCATCCCGTACAAATCTCGGAGCGGCTGCAACCACAAATTAATGGGCCCAACACCCCGCGTGGTCATGGCGCTCTTTACACCGCCGCAGTTGTAGTGTCCGCAAACTATGATGTGCTGGATGTTCAGCACTTCGACGGCGTATTGCACCACACTGAGCATGTTTACATCGGTGGGCACGACGATGTTGGCTACATTGCGGTGGACGAAAAGTTCCCCAGGCTCGGCGCCGGTGATTTCCTCAGAGGGCACGCGCGAGTCGGAACAGCCGATCCACAGAAACCCCGGAACCTGTGTCTTCACCCGCTTCGTGAAAAAGTCGGTATCGATTTTCAGCCGTTCCGCCACCCAGGCCCGGTTCGCCAGCAGAAGCCGCTTGCAGGGTTCCATGATCTACCTCGTTTATGACTGATAGCTTTCCCAGTGTTTCAGCTCGATCTGAATGTTCTTGTATGGAGCGAGTTGGCGGAAGTCGTCCAGGATTTCCCTGATGTCGTGGTCAATGAACAACGCCCGCGTACCGTCGATCAACACGTGCGCGTCGTTCGGCAGCTCGCGCAGTTTCTTACGGAACTCGTTCTTGTTGACGAAGCTGGCATTTTTCGTGAACTGAAAAAGGTAGTCGAGATCCTTGCTGACCACCGTGATGCCTTCGTGGTGATTGGTGCGGATCACGAAAAACAAACCGCAGGCGAATCCTGCCAACACCCCGGTCAGGAGATCGGTAAAGACCACACCGACTACAGTCGTGATGAAAGGGATGAACTGATCCCAGCCCTGCGCATACACGGCGCGATAAAGTGAGGGCTTCGTGAGTTTGTATCCCACAAGGATCAATATTGTGGCGAGGCTGGCCAGGGGGGCTTGCCTCAGCATTTGCGGAAGCGCGATGACCGCCGCCAGCAACAGGACACCGTGAGTAAAGGAACTCATCCAGGTACGCGCACCCGCACTCACACCAGCTGCTGTTCGCACGACCACTGATGTCACCGGCAGGCCCCCAATCAATCCTGAAACCAGATTTCCAACACCCTGGGCGCACAATTCCCGACTCGAAGAGGAGATTCGCTTGTATGGATCGAGGCGGTCGGAAGCTTCGAGCGAAAGCAGCGATTCCAGGCTTCCCACGACCGCGATGATCCCTGCCGTTTTCCAGACCGACAAGCTTCCAATCACGGAAAAATCCGGCAAGGTGAACTGGCGAAAAAAGTCTCCCACGCTTGTGGGGACCGGCAGATTCACTAAATGCTCGTCTTGCACAAGCTTGAATGTCGGCATGAATTCGCCGAAGGCCCGATTGAGAATAATCCCCAGGGCGACAACCACCAGCGGGCCCGGAACAAACTGGAATACCCGTGATCTCTTGGCTAGGTTCTCCCAAATGAGCAGCAGCGCCAGACCCACGACGAAGATAATGACGGCGCCCGTTGCCGCGCTGGCGACGGCTGTGCCAATATCCTTCAATGTGTTGTTGCCACCGATTTCAAGAAAGGCCATGTCGCCCATGTAGTCCTGGTCGCGGCCCAGCGCGTGCGGAATCTGCTTCAAGACGATCAGAAGTCCAATCCCCGCCAGCATGCCTTTAATCACCGAATTCGGCACGTAGTCGGCGATTTTCCCCAGCTTCAGCACTCCAAAAATGATTTGCAGAATGCCTGACAGCACAACCGCCACCAGGAACTTTTCATATGTTCCGATTTCCTGAATTGACGTGAGCACGATGACCGCGAGCCCGGCCGCCGGACCGCTCACGCTCACTTGAGATCCGGAAAGAACGCTGACCAAGATTCCCCCCACGATCCCCGCAATGACGCCGGAGAACAAGGAGGCTCCCGATCCCAGAGCAATTCCCAGGCAGAGGGGAAGAGCCACGAGGAACGTCACGATTCCAGCGGGCCCATCATGTCTGAGGAAATTGCTCCACGTTGGAGAAACCACTTCAGCATCAGTCGTATTCATTGCCAAAACACTTCCCAGGTGTTGTTGTTCCAGCCCGAAGGTCCGAGGAAATACTCCTCCCCGCTCCGATCCAGGCGTGTTCACATGCGAGCGCGCGGTAACCGCCAAATCATCCGATATATCGCGCGAACGCGCACACTGTTAGTAGTTACAGAGATTTAGAATCGTTTCGCGAACTTGCCAGTACGTCGTGGCCACGCGCTTAGGAATAGCACGGTGGGAAACTTGCTCGCTGCTCCCTCTTCGAAACACCACGTGCATTCCTTCTCCCCACGGCTGGTCACTCCCCACGAACGCTTGGATCATTGGTCGTTCCAGCGGTTGGGCGATCAACTGCTGGTAACATATTGTGCCAACCGCAAATGTGCAGCGAAACTGGAGAGATCACTGTCATAGCAACTCTGGCGGAATAGAGATGTAATTTACTTCCGCTTACGAGGCAAAGTGCCCGCCTACGACGCGGTTAAGAGCCTCGATTTTCTTGGCTGAGAGGATCCACAGCATGGATGGAGCAAATCGACAGTTGACTGAAGATGAGCAATACCGCAGATCTCTGGAAGAACTAGTTAAAGCTCGCACTGACCAACTAATGCAAACAACATCCCAAAATAGCCAACTCATGGAGCTTTTGAAGCAAATTCAATCGATGGAATCTCTTGAGCAGGTCCGAGAGGCAGTTCAGGCTTGCCTTAAGAAATTCATGCGAGAGCCCACGCCAACACCGAAGCTCGGAGGCGAAGCGGGAGAACCGGTCCCGGAGGTTGACCCTCAAGACCTTAGAGCAATTTGGCTTATGGGGAACGAAGCGCAAGCTGGTCATCCCCGTTCGAAGGCCGCCGGCCTTGAGGTGATGAAAAGTTTCTGCAAACCAGGCGCGAATGTTGAAGCGACTTGGTACCGCTCAACTTTCATTTGGATGCTAACCCAGCTTGCAAAACCGCAGCTAACTCCCTACCTGATCGAGGGAAATGGGCTTGCCGATCCTGTGTTTCGCACGATGGCGTCGATTCCGATGGAATGGGTCGGACCAGAGGTAAGACAGGACCTCCCTTTTGATGTTAGCGATTTTCTTGACCGCCTGAGCGAACAATAGGAAAGCGTTCCAGCGTCACCTGAGCTAAGCTCCTTGCGCAGACTCGTAAGTCTCACCTGCCGCTAACCCATTTCACAATCGAGCGAAAAGACAATCCCTTTGACTCAGGATTGATGAGCGCAATTTGATTCCATAACAATGTCGGCTCCTGCGCCTGAGTAGACTCTGGTGGTACCAACCAACCGAAGGCTCGAGAGAAACGCCGAGTATGTTGACCCTACGGTTCGAGCCCAAATCCTTCACGTGACAAAATAATTACAAAAGTTTAGTGGCTCCTCTGAATCGACTCGCTCCGCTCCGAATCCATCTGCCGGTGAGACCGAAAGTATTCGCGGGAGTGAAAACCCGGTCGCCTGGGTGCTCTTACCGTTCCACTTGTCCTGGACAAATCCCGGCGTCTTTTCGGCCTGCAAATCTCAACCAAAAGGACTGGCATGTCTGTAGGAAAAATTGCGCGCCCCATCCTGGTTTTCATCCTCCCCATTCTCCTGACGGCCTGCGGCACGGTCAGCACTCATTCCACGCCGCCTCCACCTCCCGGAGCGCACTTTGCGTTCGTGGCCAACTTGCTTTCCAACACCATCTCTACATATACCGTCGATTCCCAGACAGGCCGACTGAGCCCGAAAGACACGGTGCCAGCCGGCGGCATGAACTCGAGGGTGATCGCGGTGGAACCCTCCGGCAGATTCGCCTATGTCGGTAACATCGCCTCCGACGACATCTCCGTATTTTCCATCGACGGGAATACCGGCAGCCTGACCATGGTGGGGACGCCTGTTCCCGCCGGAAATGGCCCGAGGTTCATCGTCGTCGGGCCCACGGGAAACGTTCTCTATTCTGTGAACCAGGATGCCAATAACATTACCGGCTTTACCATCAACCAGAACACGGGGGCGCTCACCCCTCTCCGCGGTACCGTTACGACGGACGATATGCCGGTCGCGCTCAGCTTCCATCCCTCCGGACGATTTGCCTACGTCCTCAACGGCCGTTCCAACGATATAACGGTTTATGCGGCAGATAACTCCGGAGCATTGGGGCTCCTTGGCGCAGTTCCAGCTCGCACGAACCCCATCTCCATCACCATGCACCCTTCGGGAAAATTCGCCTACGTTGCGAATTCCGGGTCGAATGACATTACGACCTTCTCAATCGATCCCGACACGGGGGGCTTGACGCCGCTCACGCCGTCGGCCCCCACCCCAATCGGCGGTCCGACCTCGGTCACGGTTGACTCGCAAGGCCGATTCGCCTACGTAACCAATATGACTGCGGGCAGCGTCTCTGTCTTCTCGATTGACGCGGCAAGTGGAGCTCTGACTCCAACTTCAACCGCGCCGGCCGGCACCGATCCCGTCGCCCTCACCCTGGACGATTCGGGCAGGTTTGCGTATGTCGCAAACCTCAGCTCAGACAACATCACTCAATTTTCCGTCGATCCGACCACGGGAGCTTTGACCCAAGCCGGCGCACCAGTGATTACGGGAACGGGCCCAGTATGGGTGGCACTCACCTAGTGAGCGGACGGACTTCTGGATTTCACGGCAGGCCATCGCTGTTGGGACCAGTGTTGGGACCAGTGCGACCGTCCGCTAATTCGAGGGCGGTCGAGGTCAGTGGACGTCTCACCGCCCTTGGAATGCTAATGTGATGTCCCGGAAATACGTGAACAAAGTCGGGCGATCTTTTCCTGGATGCGATCAGCGGTTGTCATCCAAACGAAGGGACGGGTGGAACGATTGTAGTGCCGGACGAATGCGTCGATCTTCTGGATCAGGTCCTTCGCCAGGTCAGCCGGTCGGTCTGAAGAACTGCAGGTTTGTTTCTGTCGTTTAGGCGTTAGTTGCGCAATTTGGCCAGCTCACCCTTCGCGTGCTCATTATTAGGATTCAACTCGACAGACCGCGCATATGCCGCACGCGCATCTTGGACATTGTTCGTCGCCTCGTAACCATCTCCTAGGCTGTCCCATGCATTCGCGGAATCGGGATAGGCCTTCGTGTTCACTTTGAAAAGGGCAACGGCTGACGATGGGTCTTTTTCTTGAAGGAAGGCGTAGCCCATCCGATTTATCATCTGCTCTTCGCCGCTCACGTAATGGTGCATGGGATCGGCGGCGAAGTTCTGGAATGCCTTCCACGCGCTCTCTTCTCCCGTTCGGGCTGCGGATCGCATGGTCTCGGCAAACGATCCTGGGCGGTATCTGATCTCCATGATGTGCTTGGGTACACCGTTTTCATCGGAACTTCTCGCCAGAAACGCTTTCGCCGGAGCTTCGTGTTTAACGGCGGCATTCAAAAACTGCAGCGCGTAAAGTGCGACCCACGAATAACTTGCATTTGCATCCTCCCGTCCATAATCTGCGACTTGATCCTCCGCAAATGTTGCGGCATTCTTCATGCGCTGAAACATGGAACAGAACTCAGGATGGGATGTCCCCAGCATGTTTACAGTTAAGAGATTCCCGTGTGTCCATGCATTAAGAACGCTGCGTCCTATTCTGTCATTCGACGGGCCACGGTAGTTGTCAAGATTTTCAATGTAACTCATGTCGTTTCCGGCGAAGAACAGGAGTGGGATCTTCAGCTGCTCTGGATGAACATCTTCAGCGGCCGTAACAAGTCCTGGATAATAGCGCATACTGCCGTCCATCTCAGCCAGGACCTTAATACGTGGGTCGCGCGCAGCGGCGAACAGACTCGATATCCCTCCCCAACTGAAGCTCAAAACAGAAACCATTGATGAATTCGTATCAGGCAGACCACTTGCATAAGAAATAAGAAATGAGATGTCGAGAGCTTGAGTACCTATTCCCGCCAAGTCGTCCGTCATATCGCGCGATGACGCTCCCATCGAGGGGCTAGCAAGAACGACGTAGCCGTGACTTGCAAGGTACTCGCACAGGTCAGCGTTCTCCCACGCAGTGGATGAATCGCTGGGAGCATAAATGATAACGGGGTAGTGTCCTTCAACGGGATTCGCATCGCGTACTGCCCACAGAGGCGTTGTGAAGGAGTTCCTCAATCGCGGACGCCATTTGTTGTGCTCTTGATCAGACGTGTCGAAGTGAATCTCTCTATCCGCCAACGCCACATAGTCTCCAACTGTCATCGGCTTACCCCTGCCTTGCAGCGCTGGATACCAGATGAGCGTCTGCAGAGGACGGCCCTCTTGCCTTGCAGATGCGTCCGTACGAGCGGATGTCGCGGGAAACTTTCGCGAGGGATCGTATTGGTTCACCAGCTTAAGGCCAACATGATACGGCCCGGGCTCTTGCAAAAATTGGAACGGAGGAAACGGGGAGAGCGCCACTCCCGAGCGGACGAGTACAAAGAGTACGAGAGCTGTCAGTGTGCTCGCTTTGCGAGTCATAGACTCTCCTGGTTATCTGTCGAAGTTGATGTCCCGGAAATACGTGAACAAAGTCGGGCGATCGTTTCCAGGATGGAATCAGCGGTAGCCGTCCATACGAAGGGACGGGTGGAACGATTGTAGTGCTGGACGAATGCGTCGATCTTCTGGATCAGGTCCTACACGCCGCAATCGCCAGGGCACCCGCAACAGCAATGGAAAACGTGGTGGCCCGGTATCGGCGAGTTATGCTGGGAAAGTTTACCGCCGACGCTTTGCGGCGACGCGCTTGGCGGCCACCTTGCTCACCGATGGGGCGCCTTGCTTCGCCATCTGCGCCTGCCCCGCCTTGGTCATCAAGCGCGATTGTTCGTACATCTCGATCCACTTCTCGCTCGAAATTGCCGAGATCAGCTTGCCAATCGCTTCGAGCGGCAAATCGTCCGGCGACTCGAAATGAACGCAACACTTCCCCATGTCGAGCTTCTTCCCCGTCGCCTTGAACGCCGCCTTCAGCTGCTCGAGCTGACTCGCACTCCAAAACGCGCCCATCAGGTAGAGCGAGCAGTAG
>DASRRV010000337.1:0-5332 GCA_035695545.1 Candidatus Sulfotelmatobacter sp.
GCCGGCCGCAATGCGGCTAGCGACCGTGACCACGTGGTTTGTAAGGAACGCCAGCTGCCACGCAAGACAAGCGGAACGCACAAAATGCAATCGCGAAGAATGCGAAATTTAGATTTAATCGCACATCACGCCCCAAAGTGGACCTGACGCTTCGGCGTAGTCCGTCGGGCCAGTCGCCGATTAAGTAGGAACATACGTCAACTGAACCATGTCATCGGCGATTAGATCGTTGGCCACAAGGTGGAGCCGCGGCCGGGGGCCGGCGAAGAACGGCTTGCCGCTGCCAAGCACGACGGGATGGAGGTAGACTCGATACTCATCGATAAGACCGGCCTCGGTCAGGCTTCGCGCCAGGACTGGGCCGCCAACGTCAATCTCGCCGGCCAGTTCAGCCTTCAGCCTACGTATCGCCGCCTCGAAGTCCTCCGCGACCAGCGTGGCATTGGGGCCAACTGTCTTGAGCGAGCGCGACACGACCCACTTTGGTTTGCTCCGCCATGCCACCGCGAAGTCGCGATCCTCAGCGTCCCAGTCAGCAAGATCTTCATCCCAATAACGCATGATCTCGTACAAGCCGCGACCATATATGCAGCCCGTCAAGCCACGCATATGCTCGACGAAGTGACGAAAGGCCAAGGGCACAGGCGGCCCCAACTTCATGTGGTCGACGTAGCCATCCAGAGACTGGTTCATTGCGTAGACGAGTTTCGCCATGCTGCAAAATCTCCATCCCATGTTCTTCAGAATAGCAAAAGGTGTAGTCGCGCGGAAATGAGGTTGGGCACAATCTGCGCGCCGCTTGTGGGTGTGACCAATGACCACGCTTTCCCCAAAAATCCGAGATTCAAACTGAGACGCTACCTGCACGGCGTCTGACGTGGCCAACCGGGGCGCGGGCGGCTGCCCCACATTCACGTCCCTCAGGTAAGATTGAATGGACCGCAATCTCTGGATGAGGAGGCCATCGTGAAGAAGGTATTTCACTTCGACGCTCCACGCGAAAAGTATCACTGCGACGCGGCCATCCTGTGGTGCTTTGACAACCGCTTTGAGCTGGGATTTCGAAAATTCCTGAAGCGGGTGGGAGTTGTGAATTCCGATCCGATCAAGATCGCCGGAGGAGCGAAGTGTATGGCGTCGCCGGAACATGAAAGTGACCGGGAGTTCGTCCTGGAGCAGATCCGGAAATCGATCCGTTTGCACGGGACACGGCGAGTGATCCTGATGCTGCACTCCGATTGTGGCGCCTACGGCGGACTTGCAGGAGGGTTCGGGGGAGATGTGGCGGCCGAGGCCACTCATCACGAACGCGAGCTCCGGCACGCCGCGGCCAACCTGAGGGCAGCCATTCCCGGCATTGAAGTGGAAGGCTATTTTGTCGATTTCGAAGGAATCTGGGACGTGGAGGTCGCGACCGCCGAGGAAATCCGCGTGCCGACAGTAGCCTGATGGCAAAGTTCGAGAAACACATCTTCGTCTGTGGAAACCAGCGCCCGGCGGGCCATCCGCGAGGATGCTGTGATCCTCTGGGCGAGGCGAAACTGCAAAAGGTCTTCAAGCAGAAGCTGGCAGAACGCGGACTGAAGGGGCGCGTACGCGCCAACCAATCGGGTTGCCTCGATCAGTGCGAGCATGGCCCAAATGTCGTGATCTATCCGGACGCGGTTTGGTATGGACGCGTTACCGAGGCGGATGTCGAGGAGATCGTCCAGTCTCATATCGTCGAGGGTAAGCCCGTGGAGCGCCTTCGCTTGGCGGAGTCTTGCCTGAACACGGGAGCTTGCGAGCATCGCAAAGGAAAGAGTTAGGACGGATCGTTGGTTAGGCCGCGACGATAGGGTTCGGCTGGGTTTTGTGTCCGAGATCGCGACTAGAAGCCTTAACCGCATAGTTCGCTGAGAAGAACCGCGGAGAACGCAAAGAAAGCCTTCGATTCGCGCAGCCATGCCTCGCGGGCAGTTGCATTATCTGCGCGCTAATGTTTGAATTAAAAGATTCATGCAGGGCGCTTAACTCAGCGGTAGAGAGCCATCTTCACACGGTCTCCATCCACCCACCGGCTGTTGACTCCAAAGAGGTTAGATAGGGTTAGTAACGGGAGATACCGGTATGTTTGCCGGTATTTGGTACGCTTTTGGTACGGTCGGTGGAATCGCTTGCAAACCAATGGCGGGTGCGATTCCATCCTCACGACCAAGCTCTAATAACCCTGTCTGACCCCTATTACCCGCGGGAACGGGCCACGGATCTGTGCCGAGGATGTTGGAGGTACAACGGATCTGTGCCGAGGGTGTTGGAGGTACCTCTAGCTAGCGATGCAGTGTGAACACAAAAAGGAAGATGGTGAGCGATGCGGGGCGCGCGCCCTTACCGGAAAGAACTCGCGCGCGCTCCACGCGCAGCCGGGCCGGGCTGCAGGGATCGGCAGCAAGGGAAGGATCTGCGCGAACTGCTAGCAGAGTCGATCATTGAGATTCGGGCCGGAAAGCTGGATCCGCGAGTCGCGAATGCTCTCGGTTATCTCGGAGCGAGTTACCTGCGTGCTCTGGAGGTCTCGGAGATCGAATCGCGCTTGGACGCGCTTGAGGCGCAGCAGCGATTGGCGGAGCGTGCGTTCCTACCATCGAAACCTGCCGGGAGCGAGCAAACAGGAGGTGGTGCGTAGATGGCCAAGAAATCCATTCGGGAACGGTTGGAGAAATTGGAGAGGGAGCGCCGATTCCTGGAGCAAGCCTACGCCAGATCGCAGCGAGGCTCGGGGTGGGATACGGAACAGTGCGGCTCCGTCTCCGTAACGCTTAATTGTCGGGCGCTGTCCATCCGACAGGGACTCAACTTCCGAATAGCTCGTAATCCGCTAAGTGCCGTGCTCCGCGCTTAGTCACGAATACTTGACGATTTAGCTCCAGGAAAGAACTAGGGGAAACGCAGAATTGCCAACCCACCGTTTCGGCAGGCAGCAATTCCCGCACGCGGACGGAAAAGACAGGCGGCACCGCTTGCAAGTATGCCCTCATGTTTGTTCAGATGCAGATCGACTACGCTTCAATTCCAATGGTGCGAGTGCGACCAGATCTTCTGTATGTCGAACTTCACTCCGCGGCACAGAAAAATGATTTGTCCGTTCTCCTCGCCCATGCCAAAGCGGTTGTAGTGCTCGAATGCCTGGTAGGACCTGCAGTTGTCACGCACGTCGTTTTCGCTCCATTGAATTACTATCAAGTTTTCGTACACCTGCGGGGGAGGGCCCCAATACCAGTGATTCTGATGTCGCGAATAAGCGGTCGGCAAACCGTATTGTGGCCCGAAGAGGTTGACTGCGCCAGCTTCTCCGTAGTTCCCGGCCCATATTCCCGTTTTCGCGCGCTCCTCCGGCGGCAGCGAATTGTAGACGCTCGCGATTTCCCGGACCATATCCGGCCATCCGAACTGGTCGGCTATCGGCTGCATCAAAAGCGACTGCTGGTGCACCTCGGCTTTGGCGGGCTTGAATCCAATCCTGTTCTGATATGCCAGCATACGCTCCGGAGGTAATAGCCAGATCGACATGGGCAGAAACGGCGCTGTCCCTAGGACAATCACGATCACCACGGCCACGCGCGTCCACGCCGGACGATTGGCCAGCCATTTCTCGATCACAGTTGCTCCGGCGGCGAACGCGACGGGATAGATCGGGAAAACGTAATAATTCTTACCGTGCGCGACTTCCATCAGCACGAAGAAGACCACGAATGTAAGACCCAAAACGCGCCAGCGCCGTTCGCGTATCAACCAGATCACTCCGGTCAGCCATACGGGCAGCAAGATCGGATGCATGTCGAGGATCTGCTCTTTGACAAAGGCCAGCGGCGGCAGAATCACGTTCTTGCCCTCGCGGCGCACATTCGCCAGGTCCTCGATAGTCGGGAAATGGTGATTGATCTGCCACACAAGGTTCGGGAGGAACAGGGCGATCGCGATCGCGCCGGCGATCCAGATCCAGCGTCTGGCGAATTCGCGCCGGTGCTGCGTCAGTAAGAGCGCGACGGTGACAGCGAACCCGAACGACAAAGTTGAATGTTTGTTCTCCAGCCCGATGCCGCACAGCACTCCGAACCACACCCAGAGCCGTGAGTCACTCGTCCGTAGGATTCTTGCGACGACAAGCGACGCGCCAGTCCAGATCAACGGCTCCATCGCATTCATCGTCATTAAGCTGTCCATGACCAGCACCGACGGGCAGAGTAGGATTGGCAATCCCGCCAAGAATTGGCCGTAACGATTCGCGCCAAGTTCGCGGGCCAGGAACATGATCGCCGCGATGAGGGCCGTTCCGGCCAGAGCAGGGATCATCCGCAGCGCAGCGAGCGAGCCTCCGAGCAACAGGGCGACCTTCGCATATAGCGCGATCAGCGGCGCGGCATCGACATAACCCCAATCCAGGTGACGAGCCATATCGAGGTAGTACAGTTCGTCGCGGAAATACCCGTAATTGCGAACGCTGGTAAATACGTGCAGCAATAGCTTCGCCGCGCACAGCGATACCAGTCCCGCTATCCAGATCCGCGGCAGCGGCTCGCACGCGCCCTGTTCCACGGTGTGGGATCCGTTCGCGGCTTTGCAGGTCGATAAAGTAGACATGGCCGTTGCCATTAGTCCCCCCTTCCTTGCAAGGTTACATTTAACCCGGAAGAAGCTTCGGAGTTAACTCTCACGGGACTATCGGGCCTAACGGAGTGACGAAGTACTTGGTACCTGCTTACAGCTTCTGCAGGAGTTCGGCCTGGCGGCCAAGATAGCGTCGCGTCCAGGTCAGGGTTGCGCCCGATTTAAGGATAAGTTTGTATTCGCCGTGGAACCACTTCTGGAGTTCGCTGACCGCGTCCAGTCGCACCATCGCCGAGCGGTTGACGCGCACAAAGACGTCATGGTCGAGGCGCCCTTCCATAGCATCCATGGTCCCGCGAACGGTGTAGGTCTTGTTTCTGGCGTGGATGAGCAGATAGTTGCGTTCGCTCTCGATCCAGTCGATCTCGTCCGGCGAGACGAAGAATGCACGCTCACCTTGCTCCACCAGCAAGCGGTTTGGTCCATGGCGCGAGCGTTCGACATCCGCCAGCAACTTGCGGATCGCTTCGGCGGAGTTGTCGTGCTCGCGCGCCTGCTTGGCGTTGTTCAGCACCTTCTGGAAACGAGCTTCGTCGAAGGGCTTCAGAAGGTAGCCGAAGGCGTGGACGTCGAACGCCTGGATCGCGTACTGGTCGAACGCGGTGACGAACACGATCCGCGGCAACGGAGGTTGTAACTGTTTCACAACCTCGAAGCCGTCGAAATCCGGCATCTGCACGTCAAC
>DASRRV010000338.1:0-4371 GCA_035695545.1 Candidatus Sulfotelmatobacter sp.
GAATCCAGCTATAAGTGTTGTAGTCTTACTTTGGCCTTTAGCCGCAAACGTGGACTGTGGGTGGCTGTATGAATGATCTCTTAAGGCAGGCTGTTTCGGTTTCGCTGTTCGGGAAGTGCGTCGCCGCAGTTGTCGGAATCGTTGTCATTTACACCACTTTTCGCGTGCTCGAGCAAACGCTGCCCCGACGCTTTGGGCGCGCTGACGCACGCTATAAAGTCCGCAAGTTCGTAGCGTTCTCCGGATATCTCTCAATTCTCCTATTCCTCGGCCTCCTATTTGAAGATCGCTTGGGCCGTCTGAGCTTCGCCATCGGTGTCGTTGGCGCGGGAGTGGCAGTAGCCCTGCGGGACGTGCTGGCCAGCATTGCCGGTGCTTTCTCGATCGGTTTTTCGAAGCTCTACACGGTGGGCGACAGGGTTCAGATCGGTGATACGAGAGGGGATGTGATCGACATTGGGCTATTGCGGACCACCTTGATGGAAACCGGGAACTGGGTAAGCAGGGATCTGTACAACGGGCGAATCGTTCACATGCCCAACAGCATCGTCTTGAAAGGGACCGTTTTCAACTACACGCAGGGGTTCCAGTTTATCTGGGACGAGATTAAAGTGGTGCTGAAAACCACCAGCGATTGCCAGCTTGCCCGGCAAATGCTCTTGCGGGTAGCCAAAGAGTCGATCGGTGAGTACTTCATCGAGGCGCAGACTTCCTGGAAAACTGTCAGTGACAATTTTCGCATCGTAAATCCTGTGTTGGAACCCATCGTCATACTCGTCGTGAACAACGCATCGCTGGAATTCGGCCTCAGCTACGTGGTGGACTACACCAAACGAACCGCAAAGATAGATGAGTTGTTCACGAAAATCGTGAAGGAAGTTGCGAACAGTAAAGGCCGGCTCGAATGGGCATCATCGGCAACTACTGTCGCGGTCCAACCGGCGGCTCCGGACGCCATCGCATCGCGGCCGTTTTCATCGGCCCGTGGCGCAGGCCAAGGCGCAGATTCCCATCAATAACCTCCAAGAGTCGGCCGAGTTCACTCGATCACGGCGGAATACGACGGGGACAGCGAATCTGGCAAACGCACATCCCCCGTTTTGGACCAAGCGGCGCAATAGGCTTCCGCTACGCGCGGCGGGCGCGCTACTGTTTCTCAACCCGAGATCACAAATGAACCGGTGGGTGTGTGGCCGGCTCTTCTTCGCATTACGCTGAGGGTGAAGCGGATAACTGACGAAAGCAGGCCGTTACACTCAAAATGCCCCGATGGCAAGGATGATGAGTGAATTGGGGAGTTTCAACACTTACGCTGCTCCCTCCCTCTCCTCGCGCTGGGAAGCGAACCTGCTCACTTCGCTCAGCCACCGATGAAAAGTGTTATTATCCAGGATCGTCAGATCCTCTTTGCCAATTCCAAATCCGCGCCCAAACCATTCCAGCGTCGGAAAGAATATGGTCTTTGCGTGGGAAATCAGAGTCCGCATCGTCAGCGCATTCGGCGTCAAACCGCGCTACAATTCCCTAACGCTTTTTTACGCAGGTTACAACCATTACTCGGTTGGCTGACTTCCTAGTGGAAAGGCGAATTTTTTCGCTGCTTCGATAACTTTATTCCCCTTAGCTGTGATCAAACCACTGGCAGCTTGATCCGCAAGGCTCGTGCGCTGCCGCGCAAGAAACGTTGGTATTTGCCATCGAGGTCTCTATATGGATCACAGTCCCTACAAACGGGGAATTTGGGTGGCCGCGCTGCTGGTCATGAGCGGCTGCTGCATTGGACAAACATTGAAAATCCGGACTCAGGGAGAACCCGCGAACGAAGAAGTTCCAGCAACGCCCGCGGCGCCCGCGCCAATCACTGTGGATATGAACGTGCCCGCGGGGACTCCGATCAAGGTCGCGCTGGATGGGGAGGTACGTGTACGTAAGGTCGGTCAGCCGATTCATGGCAGGACGATGGCGCCGGTGTATGCCTTCGACAAGCTGCTGATTCCCGTTGGGACGGGCGTGAGTGGGAAGGTTTCGGGGATTGACAGCGTGCCGAAGAAGAAGCGGACGCTCGACGCAATGGATGGGAATTTTTCTCCCATACGCGGAGTGCATGTACAGTTTGACAAACTCGAGATGGCGGACGGGAGGAAGCTGGCGGTCCAGACCTTGGCCTCGCCCGCTCCGGTTGGAGTGTTGAAGTTTGTGTCGGCCAATGCGAAAACAGAAAAAAAGAACAAGGTTGAGGATGCCGCATCGAAGAAAGTGAGTGAGACCCGGCAGCGCATCCAGCAGCAGTGGAGCGATCTGCAAAAACAAATTCACGAGCCGGGGAAGATGCACAAGCTGAAACGGCTTGCTGTCGGCCAATTGCCGGTACACCCGCAATACATTGACGCGGGAACCAGTTTTAATGCGGATTTGCTGCAGCCCCTCGACTTCGGCACTGAGTTCGTGAAAGTCGAGAACCTCGCGGAGATTGGAACTGCTCCTCCATCAGGAAGCGCCGTGCATGCCAGGCTGATCACGGCGCTGAACTCTGCGACTTCGAAGAAAGGGGACCGGGTCGAGGCACTGATCACAGAGCCCCTGGTCGCCTCTGATCATCTGATTCTGCCCGAGGGGAGCGTGATCCGTGGTTCGGTGATGCAAGCGCAGCCGGCGCGCCGTTGGGCCCGGAATGGGCAGTTGCGAATTCTGTTTCACGAGGTCGCGCCCCCGAATGGGATCGAGCAGAAAGTTGTGACCAACCTAGAAGGCGTCGCGGTAGCGAAGGGAGAACATCTGAAGCTCGATTCGGAAGGCGGTGCGCAGGTCACGACGCCGCGGACGCGGTATTTGACGACAGGGATTCAAGTCATGCTGGCGGCGCGGGCCGCAGCTCCGGATGGAGACCACGGCCTGCACGGAAGCGATGGAAGTGGTAACCCCGGAGGCGGCGCAGTCACTGGAGCTTCTGGATTCCGTTTCGTGGGGATGGCGATTGGAATGTTGGCCCGGTCGCGCGTTGTTTCTGCGGGATTTGGCGCTTATGGAGCGGCGAACGGGATCTACTATCGGTTCCTAGCGCGCGGGCGTGAAGTGGTGTACCCGAAAGACATGGCCATGTTGATTGGGCTAGGAGCGCGGGAACCGAAACCTCAGAACTCGACTGCACCGGCCGATGGAGCGGCGGAGAAATCGCCGGGCGGGCAGTAGGAACCTCTTCAACCAGAGTTTTCCCGTTTCGCACACAATTTCTGTTCCGCACGTCCACACACATCTGTTTGGCATATCGCAAAACAACGTGCGGATCTCGACAAGGGATCGTCTTGCGCTTTTGAGCGAGAAAGGCAAACAGGATTGCTGCCAGTTTTCCGCAAAATACCCAACTGACGAAATCAGGCATTACACTCTTCTCAAAACCCCTGCTGATGGTGGTACGCTGCCCGTAGCAATAGCCACCGCTGGCGACCCTACTGTTTCATGAAATGCAGCTCAAACAGGCGCTTGGACCGCTCCGCGCCTTCGTCCGTCAACATCACCGACTTCGCCTTGGACACCGGGTCGTGAATGTAGCCGCTCTCATGCAGGCGGTTCAGAACATCCCAATCATGGCTCTTCCACGCCCGTAACCCATGCTTGTCTTTGAACGTCGTCAGGTAGAGCAAGGCCAGCGTGATCTCCTCCAGCTTCTCCTTGTCGATCTCCATTACTTCCTCCTGCGCGGTCGTTGCATCATAGCGCGGTCTGCCGTACTCCCAATGACGCGGCACGGGAAGGCCGTCGCCATGGGCAAAAAGAAAGTCCAGCCGAATTATCGTCGCAGAACCCTCCGGCTGCCAGACCTCGATCATTCTAAGCTGGCAGTGCTCAACAGCCTCGCCCGTCAACGACCTGTTCCGACTGGGGAACATAGCCGTTGCGGCGCAAGTGGGTTTCTGCCGCGAAACGGAGGCCCCAACGGCGAAAACGAATTGCAGGCAGCCGGATAAAATATCAGTCGATGAAAGCAGTGGCGATCAAGAAGGGTCAGACGAGAGAGCGGGCACCAGCTTTCAAGGAAATGGGCACGCTTCGGTGTGACAGTTGCGGCGAAGAGTTCATCGTCTTGCAGGACTCCACTGTGGTCGATAAGAAAGCGGCAGAGCGACAGGCGCAATGGCTCGAAAAGGTTCTTGCCGAGGAACACGAGCGGGAACGGAAGCATCCGGACCGCATCCAACTGCCCGAAGAGTTCTGCTGACGGGTTTTAAGTGAAATGGCCTTCCATGAGAAGGCCGGTCGGAGTCAAGGAAATTCTTGTTTCATTTTGTTGGACAAGCTTTTTCTTCTCGCCCGCTCGCCGCTGTCGCCATGCTTCCATCCGCACTCTCGAGGAGCGAATCGTTTCGCTCGGTG
>DASRRV010000339.1:0-75466 GCA_035695545.1 Candidatus Sulfotelmatobacter sp.
TCGAACAATCGGAGATTCGCCGACTTATCGAGGAAGGTCGACGGTAAAGACACAATCCGCGATCCGGACCACGCATCGTCAGAACGGGTGAAATTATTAAATGAAACGCCAAGCCTAAACCACAGCGCAAGGTCAACCGTAGCCCCCAGCTATCTGGACTTCAGGTAGTAACACTATGAATTATCGATTCTATGTCAGCACCGGGTTACTAACTGCTGAACACAGGCGGCGGATCGGCGCAGCGATCTGGGAGTTTGAATGGCTTATTTCGCACGAAACGCGCGAAGGGGGCCGAGTCTTAAACGGAGCACCAATCACCATTAAGCGGATCGCCAACGCCCTTGGCCAATCTGAGCGCGCTACTCGCAGGAATCTACACAAGCTCGAGACAGAGAAGTACATCACGCGCGAACGTGGAGTCGGCGGAGTGTACCAATACGTTATCGCCAACAGCAAGAAGTGGGCCACGACGGCGGACAAAAGTGGCCAGTCGAGTGGCCGAGAATGTCCGAGGGTCCGGACAGAATTGGCCAGTGCAGTGGCCATAAATGACCGCGCTAATAAGGAAGGTAGAAACGTAGATAGTAGTAGACAGGTAGATAAGAATCAGACGCCTAGCGGCGCCGTGTTACTTGAGCAACCTCTCCATCCTAAGCGAGAACGGCGCACCCCACTCCCACAAGACTTTGGGATCACGGATGGAATGCGGCAATGGGCGGAAGAGCACGGCCATTCCCGACTAGAAGAACGGCTCGAATACTTCGTTGGCTACGCCAAGGCTAACGGCAGGACCTATGTCGATTGGGATCAAGCATTTCAAAACTCAGTCAGGGACGATTGGGCAAAGCTGAATCACAGGAGTAACGGCAATGGAAACAAAGCGCAGCAGCGACAAGATGACGCCATATCTGCCGGCGTCGAAGCTATCCGACAACTCACGATGGATAATCGAGCAGCTAACCATCCTGGCGGTGGCCGTGGGTGAAGCGCCACCTCCTGAGCGCCTGAGAATCTACGCGCAAGACCTGAATGACGGTCTGACCAAGGAGCAATTGCACATCGCATTCACCCGAGCCCGCCGGGAGTCCAAATTCTTTCCCAAGATTGCCGAACTGCGGGAATGGGCTGGCTATAAGACTCAAGACGTCATCGATGTTCAGGCCCGCGATGCGTGGCAGACAGTCCAGCACTACATTCGGAAACATGGCTATCCAATGTACCCAACGTTCATGGGACGTGGAGAAGACGGCGAAATTCGCTGGTCATCCCCCGAGCCTCTTCCTCCACGGATTGCGTATGCGGTTCGCGCCATCGGCGGACTACGGGCTGTGAACGACGTAACTACACAAGCGCTCCCGTTCATGGTGAAGGACTTCATTATTGCCTTCAATCAGGCTCCTCTGTCTGAGTTGCTTGCCCTAGACACAGGGCGTGAGGACGTCAAGGGTCTGGCGACAGATCATAGCTTTGAATTGAAGAGCGCAGCTAGGGCGGACAAGTACACCGGGCAGTGTGACCAGACCTCGGAGGAGGTACAGAATGACCTCCAACATTAGCAAGATGATCACACAATTGTGGATGCGGGCGAACAGGCCGCCATGTGAGATACGGGGAAGGATCGGCAGCCAAAAACGCGCCCTCAAGCCGCTCCTTGAAATCCGAGGAGGAGTCGAGTTCGTCGTCAGCAGGCCACCGGAAGGGCTCGACGAACTGGAGCGTCGCGGCATCTGGGCGGGTCCCGCTATTTTGCAGGATCTGGCGCTTCTCGAAATCCAGAGGCGACGTCTCATGATCGATCTAGCCGACATTGAACTGGGCAATCGGCAGATCCTCCGGGATCTCGGGCTGACAGGGACTGCCCCAAGTTCTGCGGACCCGCAGAAGGTGTCCTCGGGAACTAATGAGTTTGGAACAATCGCAACCTGGCACTCGCAGAGGCTCGAGGCCAGATGAAGCTTCTTATGACCAAAGCCGTATCCGAGATTCTCTCAGTCCCTGAGGGTACGCTTCGATATTGGCGCAAAGTGGGGCTTGGACCAGCTTGGATCAAGTTGGAAGGAACGATCCGGTATGCGGAGGAGGATGTTTTGGCGTACATTAAATGCAATCGCCGAACTCCTTCCGTGCGGGCATACATGGAGGAGAAAGAATGCTATATAGGCGAGGAACAACCTGGCACTATGACTTCACGGTCGCAGGACGCCGCCAACGTGGGACGACCGGCCAAACCTCGAAGTCTAGAGCCAGAAAGATTGAATCGAAACTGATCGAAGAAGCAGAACGAAGAGGACCGTCGGCTGTAATGCGGCGAGCGCCTTTGCTTTGTGACTTCGCTCCAAGGTTTCTGGAGTGGGTCGATCATGCGCGACATCTGGCTCCGAAATCACGCCGCTACTACCGCGTGGGCTGGAACCAGATCTGCTGCACGCCTCTGATGGGAATGAATCTGGATCGCATCACCGTCGAAGAGTTGGATTCGCTAACGTTGGCGGGTTCGCCGTCTTACATCAATCAGGCACTTCGCACACTGAGAAGGCTTCTGGGCAAGGCGGTGGAGTGGAAAGTGATTGCCGTTGCACCGGCTGTCAGGCTGATGAAAGAAGTAGGCCGGGAAGTGATCATCGATCCGGAAACAGAGGCGAAGTTACTCGCGGTCGCAAAGCAGCCAATGAAGGACGTCCTGATCCTGATTCAGGACACAGGATTGCGCCCCGAGGAGGTTTTTCGCATTCGGATTGAGAACATCAATTGGAACCTGCGTTTGATCTTCAATCCGAATGGAAAAACCAAAGCGGCACGTCGACACGTGCCGATCAGCGAACGAATGCTGGAACTGTTAATGGTTCGCTGTTCGGACAAACGAGAGGGCTGGCTGTTTCCTTCACCGAGGGCAAAAGCCGGGCACCTTACCACAGTGGCAAAGCAGTTCAGAGATGCCCGCATGCAAAGCGGGACTGGTTGAATCGTTCGTTCTCTATTGCGCGCGCCATACGTTCGGTACGGCAGCGTATGAGGCGACCGGCAACCTGGCGATGGTGATGAAGGTGATGGGGCACTCAGATGTACGTACTGCGATGCGGTACCAACATCCTGGCCTGGATCCGATACGCGAAGCCATCGACCAGCGCAATCTACGTCACAATTCACGTCACAGTGAGTTGGGCGTGCAGTGAGATGCAGCCTTAAGTGATTGAAAAGATGGAGCCGACGAGCGGACTTGAACCGCTGACCTGCCGATTACGAATCGGCTGCTCTACCAACTGAGCTACGTCGGCCTGTCATCGATTCTAAATGGCAGGCCGAAAAGCGTAAAGGCAAGATGTGCTCCCACCACGTGCCGCGCGCATCTTAACGGCGTGACGCGATCGTTGCTAAGCAGCCGCGTGCGTCGCAACCAGGGCGTCGTACTCTTCCTGCGATCGCGCAGGAAGCAGAACCCACATCGTGTACACGCCAATCGCTGTGCCGAACGGAATATTGAATAGAGAAATAAAGGCCAAGACGATTGCGACCACGCGCGCCCATGCCTCACGCTGCAGCAGTCCCCAGCCCGCAATGAAGCCGCAGGCCGCCTTGGCGAGAATAAGAAACGCGACCGTACTCAATAGCGGCCGCAGGAAACTGCTGGCCGCCGAAGCCTCTGGCGGCGCTCCCATGTCATGCAAGTGTGCAAACAGGGTGTTGGCGACAACATAGAGCACGACTCCTCCCACCGTGTTGAACGCCGACATCGCGAGCCAAAGCAGCCCGAGCAGGTGCGTGTGCTCCTGCACGCGGCCCGGCACCGGCTGCATGATCGACGTGGGACCAACGATTTGCTTGCCGCACCGGCTGCAAAATGCCTGCCCAGGTTGCACTGCCGTGCCGCATCCATCGCAGAACATGAAGTTCCTCCGAATGATTCCACTGCCCGCGCGACATCCGCGAAATACACGCAACCGATGATACGTAGAACGCGCGAAAGAGTTCCGTCGTCAACGATAAGGAATCGCGTCGAGTTTACTCCGTGCATACTGACAACAACCGCAAAAACGAAGAGGCCACCCGGCAACTGGGTGGCCTCTTCTTTCAAGGGAGAATAGTTCCAACGGAGGCAAAGCCGTCAAAACTTTCTGGAAGAAATCTTATGAGCCTAAAAACGGGGGTGTCAAGCGATTTTTGCTAAATAAATGTCTTTGTTTTCAATGTCTTACAAAATCAATCAACAGTCGCGCCGAGTGTAACAATTTGAGACAATTTCGCCTGCGGATGCCTGTAAGGCAATATTTCTAAAGGCACTTACTCAAGGTTCGGCAGGGGTTAGGAGCGATTTTGGGAAGCTGAGCGGCGCCCATCCGTCCCGGTTTGGGACGCCCCTTCGACCGCCGCTTCGGTGAGGTGAAGCGAGATAAATTCCATCTGCTCGGGGCGATCGAAGAGCTTATCGGGGAACCAGCGCTTCATCAGAATGCGAAATCCTCCGAAAGCAACGCCCGCGACAATCGCCATCGCACCCAAAATGAAGCAGAGGATGATGACATTCACCAGCAGCACGCCAATGTTGTTGCTCTTGTCGAAGTACGTGTTCTGGTTCCACGTAACGGTGGCTTCGTAGTTCACCATGCCGAGCAAAGACTTCGCGTCGCTATCGGATGCTGGTCCACTCGTGATCGCAATAATCGGCCCGGTGCGCTTGTAGAAGAGCGATCCCGCATGCACGATGGTAGAAACGCCGGCCGCTGCTTGCGGTTGTTGATGTGCAGCATCGATGCGGCGAAGGTGATCGGCCGCGAGCTGGTTGGTCGGATAAGAAATCAGCATCAACGTCGCTTCGCCGCTCGACGTGTTATAGCGGCCCATCGAAACTTCAGAACTCGCCCCAAAGTCCACCAGTTCCGCAGAGACAGGCGGCGCCAGCGCGGCCAGAGCGATGGGCCCCATCACGTATTTCTGCGTGTTCGTGATGTAGCCTCGACGCGGCATGAATTCAATAAAACCTGGAAGATTGGCGTTGCTTCCGCCGGGACGGGGCAGGTCTCCCGCTAACTCCGTCAATTGCGCGACAGACATGGCGGATTCCTGACTGAACGATGCATCCACCAGCACATGCCCGCGATAGAAAAGCACGCGGCGCCCGAGTGACGATCCCTGGTCGCCGACACTCACGGTCTTCATCTCGGGCTGCAAATAAAACAGGTACGCGCCGAACGCGCCGGAAGCGTCGGCAAAACGCGCTGCGCGGACCTTCAGTGTGCGACCGTCTTCTTTCGTGTAAGTGGACGAAGCGAAATCGGTGAACCGGTATTCTTTCAAAACAGCAGCGTTGGTGGGATCCGCAGCTGCAGCATCGGTGCTGGTATCCGCGGAGCCCTGCATCTGCCATCCCCCAAACTGCTGCGGAAGAATGGCTGGCGCCTGGTTCGACGAAAGCTGGGTCGACGGAGGTTGGTTCGACGCCGCCAGGTTCGCGGGCGGGTTCGAGGCGGCGAACGATACCGCCAGGAAACACGTGAGAACAGCGACTATACCGGAGGAACGGAAAAGACTCATCAATGGCCCCGCAAAGACACGCCTAAAACAATTAGACCACAGAGCGCTGAGAAAAGTTTCCGAAAGGCAGCCGCCTCATCATTGCCGCTACAGCTCTACTTCGATGGAATTCCCTGATTTTCTTGCCGTTCTCTCGCGAAGCCGTTGCGTGCTCTGCGGTTAGGAAGTTTTTTGACTTCGTCGCAGAACGATTACCAGAGATGCAACACAAGAAGGCTTCCCACCCCGAAAGGCGAGCGAACTGCTCTAACCGATTGATTTTTCAGCCCTTGAGAGTGGTTACCATTGTGCATAGGCCCCCACGTCAGAGCCATTCACAGAAGGCCCGCAGAGGCGCAAACTGGCTCTGGGTGAACGAATGCGATCGAGCAGCGCAGACGCGAATCAGCGCCGGGGGAACCGCACAAAAGCAGTTCTTCCCGTGAGACTCAAAGGCAAAGACAGTTCCGGCAAAGTGTTTGAGGAACTGGTGCATACGCTGGACGTAACGCCTGCGGGCGTGCGCTTGGGCTCAGTCCGACACGAGCTGAATGTGCCGGAGGAAATCACAATCTTTTATCGTCAACGAAAAATGCAGTTTCGCGTGGTATGGACGAAGAAGATGAAAGGGACATCCGAGTTTCAGGTCGGTCTACAGGCAATTACGCACGACCGCGAAGCGTGGGGCATGAGCTTTCCCGATTATCAGGGCCAGCCGGCATCGCAGCCGGCAGTTTCTCAGGCTTCGGTGGTTGCGTAAGTACAGATTTCGAGGCGTACAAGGGAGAAGTTTTTATGGGCAAATCATTCCACAATTCCTGGTTGCACAAGCTCTGGTCCGACGAAGCAGGTCAGGACATCGCCGAATACTCGGTGATGCTCGCGGTGATTCTCGTCATTGTGGTAGGAACGGTCCGCTTGATCGGCTCGAACTCGGGCAACATCTTTTCGCAAGTCGGAAGCTCGCTGCAGTAAGCAACAAGCTAGGACACAAGCAGGATCGATGGGATCGAATCCCCATCCTTGTCGCGCGATTCGCGACGGGTTGGGGATTTTCACGTTGTGGCCGTTTTCAGTGGCTCACTCAATGCGGCCAGAACCGCGTGTGCCGTAGCAGGCCATACTCGTTGACCGGGCGATCGTCCTGCATAGCGGGAACCTCTTTCGCCAAACCCACCAGCCAGTCAATCGGCACTTCGTTCTTCAGGACTGCCGCAAACTGCTGCTCGGCGGTTGGAAACGGCCCCCACTCTACGAAGTCCGCTACCGCAGAGGCAGGCATCCGTTTAGCAAGATCCCCCGCGGATCGATCAGGAATGGGCTGCTGGCTCGCCAGATAGTGGATGCCCCAACCCTCGAAGGAACCAAACGCGCGAACGTAGGGGAAAGATTCAGCCAGAGCGCGCGCAATCGAGGCGGTTGTCTCTCGATCTCCGCCTGGGTACCACTGCACCAGGATTCCGTCCGTTCGCAAGCGCTTCTTGGCAGCCGAATAGAATTCTCGTGAGTACAGCATGCTGGACCCAGCCGCCCCGATCGGAGGCGGCGGATCAATCACAATCACGTCGTACTGTGCCGTGGTGCGCTCCAGAAAACGGCGACCGTCGTCGACGACAACGTGGGAGCGCGGCGAACTCAGCAACTGCGCGGCGTCCGCGTGGTAGTAGGAGAAAAGCGCGGGGACGCTCGGCACAAGGTCTACTGCCGTCGAATCGATCCCCCACGACAACATGGAGCGATGCGTCGTACCCATCCCGAAGCAAATAACCAGAGCGTTCTGCGGAGGCTGATCGAGGAACGCCAGCGGCATTGATGCCATCACCTTCGTGATCGGAGTGAGCACGGTCATATTGACCCCGTTCACATACAGCTGCTTGTCCATTCCTTGCCCCGCCGCGATCACCGTGGCGGTGCTGTCCCGGCGTACGACGGCTCCCGGAATCCGCTGCACATAGCTCTGCGTCCGGACTATCAAAATGAATGACGCCGCCAAAATCGCGACCGCCACGATCGCAAGCGGAGCCGTGAAGCGCTTGCCGGAGCCAGTCTGTCGAAACAAGGCAAACGCCAAGCCGACCAGCAACCACGGCACCGCCAGCGCCACCAGCGCATAGCGCTCATCGAGATAGGGCAGCAATCCAAACCCGGCAACCAGCGGCCCAAGGATGCATCCGGCGACGTTCACCGCATAGCCGACTCCAGCCCGGTTCGGGTCGCCTTCAGAGAACCGATCCACCAGCCTTGGAGTCAGAAACCCCAGCAATCCGCTGAACGCGCCGATACCCACAGGCACGCGCAGCCACGCAGAAATTCCAAGTCGCACGTCGGCCGTAAGCAGAGGAATCAGTGCCGCCAGCCAGACAAACAAGCAGACGACCGGCCCCTCGCTGCCGTGACGGCGACTCCACCAGCGGCAGACTTTTGAGCCGATGAACGTCGCGGCCAAGTAAACCGCCAGGATCATCGCGAACGAATAAACCAGTGTGCCGACATAGATCGTATACAGGCGGGTCCAGACCACCTCCATGCCCATGCTGGTGAGTCCGGTGGCGAAGAGCAGCCAGAGAGTGTAATTTCTCAGCATTTGAAGGATGGCCGGAGACGACTCAACAGAGACGTCACCCTCGATCTCTGCTACATCATGGTTGCCATTGCCGTCTACTTGGGGAACTTGCTTCTTAGCAAGTCGTAGTGCGCCGCCACAAATCAGGACATTGAGCACCATTCCGAATTGCAGCGTGCGGTTGAAACCCCAGAGTTCCACCAACAGCAGCGGGATGGCCGCGCCCGCCAATGCTCCGAGCACATTCGCCAGATAAAGAAAGCTGAACGACCGGCTCGACTCCAGTCGCCGGTCGCTGCGGATAGCAAACATCGCCAAAGGAATCGTCGCTCCCATGCACGCGCACCACGGGATCATTGTGCATGCCATCCATATGCCGGCGGCCACATAGTACCCACCCGACGACAGCGACAAACTGTTGCCCAGGTGTTCCAGCACGACCCGGCCAATCCACAATTCCACGGGCACGGTCACTGCCGAACAGCCAATCAGAATCTCCGTCACCGCATAAAGCTGCAACGGCGGAATAGAGAATCGTCGCGCGTACTTCCGCACCAGACGCCCAGCCCCCCAGGACCCGACGCCCAACCCTGCCATAAAGCTCGAAAGCACTATCGAAACCATGGCGGTGGTGACACCGAATTGCGCCATGGAGAGCCGAAGCCAGATAAGTTCGTAGAGGATGCTGCAGAATCCAGAAACGAAAAAGAAAAGAAAATACCACCGCAGGCCTTTACCCGAGACTGCCCGTTCCGGCGGTTCCGCGATGGCCACTGGCGGCAGAGCACCCGGTGAAGCAGTTTCTATAGCGGTCGGCATTGTCTCAACGCTCACTAGCGACTCCTTACCCTGGGATTTCGTCGCGTCCGACGCAGAGCGCGCCGCACCGAACCCGAGGCATGCTCCTTCAAGTCTCGCAGACGGTGGAGGATCGGGGGCAGAAGTAACAGGTCGGAAGGGTAACGAAAGTCATGAGCCGGATAGGCCCAACATCAGTTTGGCGACTTTGAGCTGGTTCGAGAGTAGCTAAGATCGTTTACTGCCCCGCCGCCTTATCCATCTTGCTCGCCACTTTCACGCCGCTCAATCCATTCACATACTTCGCGATCCCACGGTAGAGCGACTCGGCGATCTTCTGGCGATAGTCGGTGGTCTGCAGCCGGTGCTCGTCCGCGGGATTGCTGACGAATGAAATCTCGGCCAGGATCGATGGCATGTTCGCGCCGATCAGGACGATGAACGGCGCTTTCTTCACTCCGCGGTTGCGGATCCCGGGACTCTTCGCGGCCAAGCCGCTGTGCAGTGATTCCTGCACGTCGCCGGCAAACTCGCGCGACTCTTCGATCTTTTCCTTCAACGCGATCTTCTTCACCAGGTCTTGCAGTTCGTAGATCGACTTCTCCGAGACCGCATTCTCCCGAGCCGCTACTTCCAAAGCTTCCGGCGACGACGTGAAATTCAGGTAGTAGGTTTCCACTCCGCGCGCCGCAGGATCATGGCTCGAATTGGCGTGGATCGAAACGAACAAATCGGCGCGCTGCTGGTTGGCGACGGCCGTGCGCGTTTCCAGCGGGATGAACGTGTCGTCCTTGCGTGTGTAAACCACTTCGGCGCCTAGCCTGGTCTCAAGGAGTTTGCCCAGGCGCCGCCCGACTTCGAGTACCAGATCCTTTTCTTCCAGCCCGTTGGGGCCGATCGTCCCAGTGTCGTGGCCTCCGTGGCCCGGATCAATGACGATCTTGCCAATCTTCAGCCCCAGCGCGCGGATCAGCGACCGGTCACCGCTGGCTGTCGGCTTCGCCTCGTGGACATCCAGGTCCGTTCTCTTTCGGCTGGAGGCAAGTCGCGACGAAGACTTGCTCGCAGGATGGCTATCGGCGGAGTCATCAGAGGGCTTCTCGTCCGGAACAGCCGTGTCGGAATCTGACGTCTTCTTCTTGGCGCCACCTGCCGCGGTACGCGAGCGCGCCACGGCCGCGTCCAACTTCGCCACCTTTACCGCCGGAGCATCGTCGTCATCGTCATCCGCTTCGACCACTACTTTGGTCACCGGCGGCGAAGTCTTGGCATTGTTGGCAGTGACCGTGGATGATGCGCCCTTGGATGGCCCCGGCGCATGCGGCTTCGAACCCGCCACGTCTCCCTTGGGCAGAATTTTTGCGTCGACGTCGTCGGAGGTGACGGGAGCCTTTCCGGCGGCAGCCCGCAGTTCATCTTTCATCTCCACGGACTCTGCCGCAGCCGGAGAATCGGATTTCGAAACGGCCTTGGGCGCGGCTTCGACGTCAGCAGTCGCAGTGACGGCATCCTTTTGCGATTTCGCGCGCGCATTCTTCGCGTCTTTCCCGTGACCATCCTTCCCGTGGATATCCTTGCCGTGAATGTCGATGATCAGCCGGTATGGGTTCGGCAGCAGAAACGCTTCGTAATCGGAAAGATCATCGACTTCGAGCACAACCCGCGTGCGCCCGGGCTGAAACTGGGCCACGCGAATCTTCT
Source organism: Candidatus Sulfotelmatobacter sp. (assembly GCA_035695545.1). GTDB lineage: Bacteria > Acidobacteriota > Terriglobia > Terriglobales > Acidobacteriaceae > Sulfotelmatobacter. Next base: position 10,571 of record DASRRV010000339.1, read on the forward strand.
TCAAGAACCCGTCATCCACATCGAAGCTCTTCCCCACCAGGGTCGATGCCAGCTTGGTGTCGCGCAGGTCGAAGAAGATGCGGTCGGGATTGGCGATGCGCTGCGATCCAAACTTGATCTCGCTCTCCAGATCAATCGCCACGCGCGTGTAATCGGGCGTCGACCAGTGCCGGATTCCCGTAACGCGCGGCAAGCGGCCGGAATGGTGCTCAGCCGTCTCTTGCCCCGAACTATCATCGGCGCTGCCGTCGGCCGTGGTATCCGCATCCTTGCCTGCCGAATCCTTCGCACTCTTGCCCTTGTCGGCGCTCTCCTTACCCGCCCTTTTCTGCACTGCGTTCTGCACTGCGTTCTGCGCTGCGTTTTGGGAGGCGGCTTTCTTCTCATCCTCAGCCTGGCGGTCCAGCTCGGCGATACCCTGCTGGGCGTCTTCGGCCAGGCGGTTGTGCGGGTAGCGGTGCAGGAACTCCTGAAAAACGGTTCGGGCCTGGTCGGGATCGTTGAGATCGTCTTTGTAGATTTCGCCGATCGTGAACAACGCGTCGCCCCGGTACTTGCTGCCCGGATACTCCTTCCGCAGGAACTTGTACTGGGCAATGGCCTCGTTCAGGATCTTGTCGTCGTCAAAGCGCCGCCCCATCTCGACCAACGTTTCGGCGACGGCAACTACGCTCGGATCAGCCTTGGTGGAAGTAGGCGCCCCAAAATAGACGTTGCGGTAGGCGTTGATGACGCGCTGGTAGTCACGGCGGGTGCGATCTGCCAGAGGACGTCCGTTCAGGGCTTCCCGCATGCGCTCGGCAGCGGCAAAGTGGTCGCGGGCCCAGGCGTCATTGTGATGAACGCGGGCATGCGCGGGTAATCCGGAAAGCGCTACGAGCAACAGCGGCAGCGCTCCCCAGCGCAAGTTGCGCTGGCTTAGGGTCATTTTCAAAGTCGCCGGTCCGTAACTGTCTCGATCCGCCGTTGCAGTTGAACTGCCGTGGTACCTGAGAGTATCCCAATCTTGCGTAAGAAACTTGCGTACAACAACCTCTCAAACAGATGCTGCTATTTTAGTCCGTGTTGCTGATATAAAGTACGCCCCTCGCATCCCGTTGAACCCGAACGGGATCCCGCGAAGGTCCGGACGGCCCTAGGTCAAATCCTCCGTAGTACAGGTTCGTAATCCGCCGAACGTAATTCTGCGTTTCCGCAAAGTGCGGCACGCCTGAACTGCGCGCCACCGCTCCTTGACCCGCATTGTAAGCAGCCAGGGTCAGCTTCACGTCGCCGCCATAGCTTTCTAGAAGTGACTTCAGATGCCGAACACCCGCATCGACGTTCTGCTGCGGGTCAAACGGATTCTTCACGTTCAGCATGCGCGCGGTGGACGGCATCAATTGCATCAAGCCCATCGCGCCTTTGTTCGAGACTGCGTTGGAATTGAAATTCGACTCGACCTTCACCACGGCCCGCACAAGGTTGGGATCCACATTATGCCGCGCAGCCGCCATCACGATGGATGCATCCACCTCTTCCGGGGTAGCGTGGTGACCGCGTGAGTTCGCCTCCAAAATCCGGGCATTCGCAGACTTCGCCGATTCGTGCGAGAAATACTGGCTCACCTCGGCTGCAGCGGACCGCGCCGCTTGCATCGACGCCGTGCCGGCCGAGGGTACCGGCTTCCAGCGGTTTTCCTTGCTGCTCCAATACACCAGAGTCGACCGCTTCGGTTGCGGAGCCACCGCTTGCTTCGGGCGTGCCGGAGCTTCGTCGTTGACGTAGATCTTGCGTCCGTGCTCGTCGGTCGTGGTGACTAAATGGGACGGACTGTCCCCTTCAGCAGCCCACGCGCGAGGCGGACAAAGAGAGTAGGAGGTCGCGAGTGCCGTGGTGGCCGTCAGCATCAATGCGATTTGCAGGTGCTTTCGCATATCCGGGCGTTTCCCTTTCACCGAACCTTCGCTAGGAGGAGCGTGTAAACAGGCTTCGCCCTCCCCATGTTCGACCCGGAACCTGACGGAGAATCGTAATCCAGAGTAGGTCGATTATAGGCCGGGGGGGATAGCGCGGCAATCTCCCAGAAGGGAGTAGAACCACCGGAGTAATCCCGGTAAGCGATTGAAATATATACCGATTAGAGCGCTCTAAGACTCGCTGCCGCGATGCCGAAGGTAACCAGTGACTTGGTTACCGCCGGAGCGCTGACGAACTGACTGTAGGGACAGCCGCCCCGGCTGTCCAGGAGCGCAGCTCCGGGTTGTCGCTTTTCTCGAGCGCCGTCGCAACGCACCCAGCGACACGCGAAGAGCCAGCCGCACCCAAACCAATGACAGGAGCTTACCAGTTCGTTGGCGCGAAGGCGCACGAGGTCGGCATCGCTTTATTGTGCGCCAAAGGACTTTCGATTGTGCGCCATAGTACAGTCTTTGCCCGATTGAGCTTCCTGTGGAGAAGACTAACGTGAAGGGGAACGGAAAACGCGTTAGCTGCCTTTCCTCGTCGTCGATCCGTCGTCTAGTACGATGTGAACCCCGATCAGCCACTTGCCAAGGCATTGCGAGGTCACATGTTTCACACGATCCTGATCGTAGATGACAGTCCACTCATCCGCCGTTTAATTCGCTCCTACATCGACAACTATCCGGAATGGCAGTTATGTGGCGAGGCCGCGAACGGGCGGGAAGGAATCGAAAAGGCTGTGCAGCTGCACCCCGACTTGATCGTGATGGATCTCTCGATGCCGGTGATGAATGGCATTCAAGCCGCAATCGCCCTGAAGAGGCTCATGCCCACGATACCCGTCATCATATTCAGTGAGTACAGCAGTGTCTTCTCGGTCGAGGAGGCGCGAGCCGCCGGTATTTCCGCGCTCGTATCGAAGGCGGAGAATCTCTCTGTTCTCCTAGGCAAAGCCAGGGCACTGTGTCAATGATGCGAGCGTCCGAACCGTAAAAATCGTTTCTTCGCGGAGGGAGTGCAATGACGGAAATTTACAATATCGACGCGGTGCGGGCCGAACTCAATCAACTCCTCCGAAAGCAATCGGAGATCCTCAAGGCACGGATTCATGGCGGCGTCAGCGATACGGAACTCCTTGAATATGACCTCAGGCAGGAAGTCATTGCTGAAATACTGGAGCGGCTGGCGCATTCCGCCGCCGCTTAGCTCCGCTGATGGTTCGTGGGGACGAACGTTCCCGACTCGTGAATTTTTCGCCTACCGGTTTCCTTGAGAATCTGGGACTTCCGGATTCCCCAACCGTCCTAAATCTTTGACAGAGCTGGACTTGCGGTCCGCACGCTGCTTTGGTGGACGAGTTGCAAGCATATTGCTGCGCATCCGCTTAGCCTGAACCCAGCAGGAGGACCATGTTATGACAGGCTCCGCACCATTCCCGTCGCACCCAGGCATCAGATGTAGCATCTGCGCTGCTCTTGTCCCACTCGAAATCAGCATGACCGACGAGCACGGAGAAGCGGTCCATGAGGAATGCTACGTTCACACCACGATTTCGAGATTCAGAGCCAGCGCAGTTCCCCCGCGTGCGAACTTCGGTAGTTCGCTTATGCGGCTCCAACTTGGATTTCCGGCCGGACGCTACTCTCAGCGAGTTGAAGGAGCGGTTGACATAACCTCGCCTCTGCACTCACGTCTGTCGAGTTGTGTGCGCTAGCGGTCACACTTCAATCGCGAATTTTCGTTCAGCGCAATGAACGCCAGAATGTAGGGACAGCCGCCCTCGGCTGTCCAGGAGCGAAGCTCCGCTACCTTTAACCCTTCTCCAGCGCCGCCGCGAAAGCATCGAGTGACAGAGACCGCAATAGATTCCGCCGCATCCCCCGCTCCACTTCAGCCAGCCGATCCGAAGCCGCCGTGATCCACCCGAAGTCCGCCGACTCCGCCAACCGCTTCAACTCAGAACCAATGTCGGTATTCCGAATCAACTCCGGCGCTCCCGAGTCAATAAACACCAGATCGCGCAGCAACGAATAAAGCACGCGGATCAACTGCTCCGTCTTCTCCCGCCCCTCCGCGCCGGGGCGATAAGACTCTGTGACTTTGAATAACTCACTGTGTTCCCCGCCACGCAAAGCCGAACTTAGAATAGCCATGGCGTGGTCGCGCGCCGCAGTGTAAGCCGCGAGATCGAATCCGCGTGCCCGTCCCACCGCTCCCTCCGACAGCCGGGCCACCAGCGCGCGCTGCGCCGGCTTCCACTCTGGCCGATGCTTTTCGAGATAACGTTCAATCTCTTCCGCCGGCAGGGCTCCCAGCGGAATCACCATCGACCGAGAACGAATCGTCGGCAGAAGTTCCCCCGGGTTCTCGGTCAACAGAAAGATCGTCGCGAACTCCGGCGGCTCTTCGAGCACCTTCAGCAGAGAATTCGCCGCTTCCTTCATGAAAGCCGAGTCCGTGAAGATGTAAACCCGCTCCTTGCCCTCCGCGGGACGGTAATAAATGGTCTCAATCACCCTCCGTACCTGATCGACCTTGATCATCATCTGCGGCGGATCCGGCGGAATCACCAGCACGTCCGGATGCGTCTGCACGAACAGCCGCGTCTCTTTCTTATCTGCGTCCCGAAGGTTCTCGCGCGCCTCAACAGCCTCGGCAAACCGCGCATCCAGATCGCCGGACTGGGCAATGCGCGTGCAGTTCGCGCATTTTCCGCAGAAATCCGGCAGCCCGTCGGTCGCGGTCGGCAAAAGGCAGTTCAACGCCTGCGCCAGCATCAGAGCCAGCGTGTATTTGCCCGACCCCTGCCCGCCCGAGAGCACCACTCCATGGGGAAAGTGGTCCCGCGCCAGCATGTCGCGCAAGCGATTTACGGTTTCGGTGTTGCCGTGGAAATCAGAAAAGCCCATATCGAATCACAAATCTCTTACGAGTGCTGGACCAACTTCAGCTTACGCTGCACCACCTCCACAATCCGCTGATGCGTCTGCCCCGGAGTCCCGCGCGCATCCACCATGACGACCCGCGCCGGCTCTCGCTTGGCAATCGCCATGTATCCCTCTCGCACACGGCCAAAGAAAGCTCGTGTTTCCTGCTCGAACCGGTTCTCATCGTGGCTCCGTGTTCCCGCCTTCGACTCCCGTTTATTCCGCCGCCGCGCCCGGTTCACGCTCGCATGCGGATTCGAATCCAGCAGAATCGTCAGATCTGGCTGCAAATTCCCACACAGGACCCGATGCAACTCCCGCACCGCGTCGCTCCCCAGCCGCCGCCCGCTCCCCTGATAAGCTTCCGTCGAATCCGTAAAGCGGTCGCAGAGCACGATGCTTCCAGCGGCAAGCCCGGGCTCAATCACCTCGGCAATATGCTGCGAGCGAGACGCAAGCATCAAAGCCATTTCCGCCAGCGGCGCCAGCCCCGCCGTACCCGAGTCGAGCAGCACCTTGCGGATCTTCTCCCCGGTCAAAGTCCCGCCCGGCTCGCGCGTCTCAGTCACTTTGTGTCCGTCCGCGCGCAGCACCGCCGCCAGTTTCCGCATCTGCGTACTCTTGCCCGTTCCGTCGAGCCCTTCGAAAGTGATGAATTTTCCGCGCCGGTGCATCCTGCGGAATCATAACAGCGCCCCCTCATCGCTGTACCGTCGTATGCAAGGACTGCTATAGTCGTAAATTCCGCCGCCTGTGAGACTCAATTCATCACGAACACCGGGAGCCCCAGAACAATGAAACTCTCAAGAATCTTGGGAGTAGTTTGCACCGCACTCTTGTCGCTCACCACCTGGGCCGCCACCCCGCCCACCGTCACCATCGCCGTCGACGCCACTATGGCTCCGCGCAAGATATTCCATGCTTCTCTCAAAATCCCGGCTGCCTCCGGCGATTTGACCCTCTACTACCCTAAGTGGATCCCCGGCGAACATGCCCCTGACGGCCCTATCGACGATCTGGCGGGACTCAAATTCAGCGCCCGTGGCAAAACTCTGAAATGGCGTCGCGACCTGCTCGACGGCTTCACCATCCACGTCGAAGTCCCCGCAGGCGAGACTGAGGTCTCCGCCGAACTCGACTTCCTCTCCCCCGCCACCTTTGAAGGCGGATTCTCTGCCGGTTCCTCCGCTACCGACAAACTCGCGGTCATCAGCTGGAACCAGGTTCTGCTCTATCCCAAAGGCTGGAAGTCCGACGACATCAACTACAGCGCAAGCCTCAAACTCCCCGAGGGCTGGAAGTTCGGCACCCCGCTCCCCGTAACCAGCCAGAACGGAAATGAAAGCAAGTTCGGTACCGTCTCTCTCACTACGCTCGTCGACTCGCCCGTCATCACCGGAGAATTTCTTAAGGTCGTCCCCCTGGCCCAGAACCCCACGACCGAAATGGACATCGCCGCCGATAGCGCCGCCGCGCTCGACGCGCCCAAAGAAGTCTGGGACCATTACGTAAGCCTAGTCGACCAGGCGCAAAAACTTTTCGGCGCGCATCACTACCGCGACTACCACTTCCTCTACACGCTCAGTGATCACGTCGCGCACTTCGGGCTCGAACACCACGAATCCGACGACAGCCGCGTCGACGAGCGCGCTCTGGTCGATGACACTTCGCGCAAATTGTCTGCGAGTCTTTTGCCCCACGAGTATGTACATTCGTGGAACGGAAAATTCCGACGCCCCGCAGACCTCGCCACGCCTGACTACCAGCAGCCCATGCAGGACGATCTGCTCTGGGTCTACGAAGGCCTGACCAACTATCTCGGATTCGTGCTCACCGCTCGGAGCGGCTTGCTCACTGTTGAACAAGATCGCGACGACCTGGCCCTCACCGCCGCCGCCCTCGATCACCTCCCCGGCCGCCAGTGGCGCAACCTGCAAGACACCGCCGACGCCGCGCCCCAACTCTATTTCTCTCCCAACTCCTGGCGTTCGTGGCGCCGCAGCACCGATTTTTATGACGAAGACACGCTGAACTGGCTCTGGGTCGATGTCGTCATCCGCCAGCAGACAAAAGGCAAAAAGACGATCGACGACTTCTGCCATCTCTTCCACGGCGCTCCCAGTACTGGTCCCATGGTTAAGCCCTACACCTTCGACGACGTAGTGAACACGTTGAATCAGGTCGTAGCGTATGATTGGCGCGGCTTCTGGACGGAGCGCCTCACCAATCACGGACCAGGCGCCCCGCTCGGCGGCATCGAAGGTAGCGGATGGAAAGTCGTCTACGACGAAACTCCATCGGAGATGCTAAGTGGCCAGGCCGGGGCGAACCACTTGGTGCCCGCAGCCGCCGCTCTCGGCCTCGATCTGCGCGACGACGGCGAAATCCTCGACACCACAGAAGGCGCACCGGCAGCAAAGGCAGGCATCGGCCCGGGCATGAGGCTCATCGCCGTCAACGGCCGCCGCTTCTCCGCCGAAGTGCTGCGCGATGCAATCAAGTCCGCGAAAAACGGTAGCGCCCCAATCGAATTGCTGATCGAAAACACCGACTACTACAAGACGTACAAAATCGATTACCACGGCGGCGAAGGTTACCCGCACCTGGTACGCGACGACTCCAAACCCGACTTGCTGACCGACATCCTGAAAGCGAAGTAAAGAATCTCGAAGCATGGGGGGTGCCCCAGGTCTCGCTTCCTTTGCGAGACTTGGGACGCTCACTGACAGAAGCCTCGCCTCACCCTGCGGTACAATCGCATCCGCCCATGACACTTTTCCGCATCCTTGCTCTGTCGCTTCTCTCTGTTTCAACAGCCCTCGCGCAAACTTCCATCCTGGGCTTCACACCCGCTTCCTCCGCCCGCGAAACCGCCATCGAAACCAAATTCAAATCCATCCCCTCGCCCGACGAAGAACGCCGCCAGCACCGCATCTTCACGGCCGAACCCCATGTCGCTGGATCCAAGCGCAACAACGAACTGGCCGAATACATCCGCGACGAGTGGAAGAAGCAAGGTCTTGAAGATGTGGTCATCCGCCAATACGATGTCTACGGCACTAATCCGAAATCCGCTTCACTCGAAATGATCGCACCCAAACACTATCAGGCGGTCCTGCGAGAGACTCCGCTCGACGCCGATCCTGACTCGAAGAACCCAGCCGTCAGCGGTGCCTGGCTGGGCATGTCGATCTCCGGAGAGGTCACCGCGCCCGTCGTGTACGCGCACAGCGGCAATCCCGAAGATTACGACCTGCTCCGCAAGAACGGCATCAGCGTCAAAGGCAAGATTGTCCTCGTCCGTTATTCCAATCCGTACAGCTACCGCGGATTCAAAGCCCTCACCGCGCAGCGCGAAGGCGCGGCCGCCATGCTCGTCTACAGCGATCCGCAGGAAGACGGTTACAAAAAAGGCAAGGTCGATCCCGACGGCCCCTGGGGTCCCGAGTATCACATCCAGCGCGGCGCCATCACCTACGACTTCATGGTTCCCGGCGATCCGCAAACACCAGGTTGGGCGTCCGTTCCCGGCGCAAAACGCATCCCGATCAAAGACGCAGTTTCCGCACCGAAGATCATGGCGCTCCCGCTCTCCTGGCACGATGCCAAGCCCCTGCTCGAAAACATGGACGGCCCACTTGCTCCACAAGACTGGCAAGGAGGACTCCCGATCCAATATCACCTCGGCGGTGATCGCGTGAAGGCCCATCTGAAAATTGAAATGGACAACGGCACGCAACCTTACTACGTAGTTGAAGGCCGCATCCGCGGATCGGAGTTACCCGATGAGTGGGTCGTGATGGGTAATCATCGCGACGCCTGGGCCTTCGGGGGCGTCGACCCGAGCAGCGGCACCGCGTCGATGATGGAGCTGACCCGCGCCCTGGGTACGTTGGCGAAAGAAGGCATGCGTCCCCGCCGCACGCTCGTCATCTGCAGCTGGGACGGCGAAGAAGTCGGCCTCACCGGTTCCACGGAATGGGGAGAGCAGTTCGCCGACGAGCTCCGCTCCAAAGCCGTCGCCTACATCAACGTCGACGAAGCCACGTCAGGCCCTGACTTCTACGGTCAGGCAGTCGCCTCGCTGGCGCCCATGCTGGAAGAGACCACGCGCACCGTACAAGATCCGTCGGGCAAGTCTCTCTACGATGCGTGGAAATCAAGAGTGGATCGCGATAAGAAATCCGGGCAGCAATCCGGCCAATTCAACGACTCCGGCGCAGCCAACGAAACGCTGGCCGACACCCGCATCGGTAGCGGCAGTGATCATACTGTCTTCCTCAACTTCATCGGAATGCCCGTCCTTGGCCTCGGATTCGTCGGCGACTACGGCGTCTACCACTCCGCCTACGACGACTTCTATTGGATGAACCACTTTGGCGACCCGGGCTACAAATATCACACGCTGATGTCGCAATTGTGGGGAGTGACCGCGCTCCGCCTCGCCAACGCCGACTTACTCCCGTTCGACTTCGCAAGCTACGCCAGCAATATCCGCCAGTTCGTGAACGACATGGCCAAGGAAAGCAAAATGTGGGGACAGCCGCCCTCGGCTGTCCAGCCGGGCGAAGCCCGGCAGCCTCAACCACTCGATCTGAAGCCCGCACTCGATGCCATCGCCAACTTCGAAGCCGCCGGCAAACGCCTGAACGACTCGCTCTCCCGCAAACTAGCCTCCGGCCAAATCGATCCCAAACTAAGCCAGACACTGAATCGCGCCATGATGCAGGTCGAACGCAACTGGCTCAACCCCGACGGCATCCCCGGCCGCCCCTGGTTCAAACACATCCTCTACGGCGCCCGCTTCACCTACGCCCACTTGGAACTTCCGGGACTAACGGAAGCGGTAGAAAAAAAGGACTGGACAACCGCGAAACAACAAAACGAGATCCTTATGCGAGCTCTGGACACAAACACGAAGCTACTCGATGAACTCAACTCGACCCTAACCCACTAACGAACCCGGGTGCCCCATTTCTCGCGTACTTTGCGAGAAGTGGGGCTTTTGATCCCGATCGTAACCGCTGTCTACGCCGCCGGAATCAGCAACTCCGTCAGCAGTTGATCCTCCGGCGTCTCCTTCGGATCATTCAAATAGTTCTCGATACAAAACTCCTCCCGCAACTCCACCTTACTCTCCGCGAGCGTCCGGAAGATCTGACGAAACGCCACCCAGATGTGAGAGTAAGGCCCAGTCAGAAGAAAACGCGCATACTTCCCGCCCTTGATCGTCTTGTATTGCAATCCCTTCAGCGGCTTCGCGGGAGCGTTTCCCACCGCAACCCCGGCCTGATACAACATCGCGTCTTCCCCCATCTTCGTCTTATCCATTCCGCTGAGCCCGAGGTGTTCGACGATCCCGCTCTGGTCGATCTGCCCGCCGATCAGCGGGAACATATCGTTCCATGCGCCAGGCGCGATCTCGCTGAATGGCCCTCGCCGCTCCAGAAACACGTAATGGGTTGTAGGACGCGTTACGAATTCGAGATTCGGTATCAGATTCATCGTGATCTCCTTTTGTATTCTCGGACGACTCAAACGGTAGATCACGTCGTACTGCTTTTCCTTTCCAAGATTGCGAAAGTTGCTCGGGCTCATCTCCAGCAGTTTCTTAAACACCTTGTTGAACGCGGAAGGCGTTTCATATCCAACGCTCAATGCAATCTCCGTGATCGCGCCCTCCGGATCTTCTTGCAGCATGCGCAACGCGGTCGCCAGCCGGATCCTCCGCAGAAAATCAAACGGGGTCTCCCCCGTATAAGCCAGGAAAAGCCGCTCAAAGTGATAAGACGACGAACCCGCCTCCCTCGCAATGCCCGTCAAAGTAAGAGCCTCGTCCAGATGCAGGCGAATGTAGCGCTGCGCCCGCCCGATCTGCGACCTGTGAAATTGACTCTGCTGCCGCAATTTTCTCTGAGCCATCCGAGGCAGTGTAGCTTACGAGTTAGGCAAGGGACTTGTCCGAAATTGCGAAACGCAGGTAGGAATATAGGTGAGGAATTACGGGTTGCCCACTCTTGTCTCTCCGCTCTTTGGCGAGACAGAGTGGCGATTCGACTTAGCCGTGACGAAAACGATCGCGACAACTCCGGACACGCACTGCCGGGTCTTGCGAAGAGAGAAGCTTTTATTACAGCCCCGCCGCTTTCATCTCCCGCTCCACCACCTTGCGCAGCGCAGCGTTAATGCGCGTCTGGTAGCGCCGACCGTCCTTCTTGAACCAGGCGATCACGTCCGCGTCCAGACGCAGCGTGACCGGCTTCTTCAGCGGACGGTAGAAGTCTGCAATCCTCGCGCCGCCCCGCCTGGGAGATTCCGCAGAAGCCATCAGGCTCAAGCCAGTTCGTTTCCCACTTTTCGCTTTCGACCGGGAAACAGCCTTCCGGCCACTCTTTTTTCGGATTTTAGTAACTCGTTTTGTATGTTTCATTTATGGGTATACCAACGCCAGCGTACATACAACATTGTACTTTAGAATGTTCCTGCAGGAACACTGTGGAAATCTTTTTACCACTTTCGCCCTCCCGGTCACCCTGCCGCGGATTCCGCCAGCGCCTCGTCCTCTTCCAGCATGAACCCGAAGGCCTCCTGCGGCACAGGGTTCTGCCACACCGGAGCGAACGACTGGCGATGCAGCGGCGTCGGACCATGCTCACGCAGCGCTGCCAGATGCTTGGGTGTGCTGTATCCCTTGTGCGACGCGAGGCCATACGCAGGAAACACCCCGTCCCACTCGCACATCATGCGGTCGCGCTCCACCTTGGCCAGAATCGACGCCGCTGCGATCGAGGCCGAGAGCGCGTCGCCATGAATGATTGGCACCTGCGGCACCTCGCAGTCGAGGCGTACCGCGTCCACAAGCAGATGATCCGCCGCAGGCGCGAGCCGCGCCACGGCTTCACGCATGGCCACTCGCGACGCTTGGTAGATGTTGATCTGATCGATGCGCGCCGCATCCACCGCAGCAATGGCCCACGCGACGGCATGCTCGCGAATGCGTTCGGCGAGCACCTCACGGCGTTCTGCCAGCAGCAACTTGGAATCGCGCAGTCCGCGCACGCGATAGCCTCGATCGAGAATCACGGCCGCCGCTACGACAGGACCAAACAGCGATCCGCGACCAACCTCGTCGACGCCCGCCACCAGCAGCGCTCCTGACTCCCAGGCTTTCTTCTCATAGCGCAGTGTGCAGCGCAGCTTCTTCAGCAGGCGCAGCTTGGCCGCGGAGGGTGAGAGCGTCCGCGCAGGCGGTGACGTGAGCACAGAAGACTTCATCACAGAACTTAGGAGGTTGCCCAACATCTTCGTCGAGATCACGAAATCACGCAAGCAAACTTTTACACTCCGAGATCGCAGCTCTTCGCATCGCTTTGGAGGATGGAGGACGGAAACCTGGACCACCGTGCCAACAGACGTCCCCCGGCTCTGACCTTCTCGGGCCACACTCCCCCACGTGGGTAACGCCAGGCAGTAACCATTACCTTGAGTACGGACGTACATTGCCCACTCGGACATGTACTGGTAACTTGGCCTCAGTTGCAATCGACGCGCGGAGGCGCTCTTGGACAGCAAAGCCAACACGTCATCGGAGAACGGCTTGCTCACCGGAAAGCTGGTGCACCTGGCGATTCCCGTGCGCTGGAGCCTGGTCGCGCAGCAGGGTCGCGGTCCGATGGAGATGGCGTGCACCTATGACATTCACCCGCACGGAGCCCGTCTGCTCAGTTCACGCGAGGTCAACATCGGCGACCTGGTGATGGTGGAGCGCGGACGCAACAAGGCCGTGTGCCAGGTAGTCTGGGCGGCGGACCCCGCATCGCCCTTGCGTGGGCAGTTCACCGTGCAGTGCGTTGAAGGCCGCACACCATGGGACGACGAGTTGCGGCAACTCGAAGAGCAGTACCAGCCGGTCATTCTCGATGGACAACTGGGCCGAGGTTTGAAGCGCGGCTTCAGCCGTCCTGACGTCAACCGGCGCCGTCGTCCGCGCTTCTATGTCGAAGGGCAGGCGGAGGTGATCGACGGCGTGCAGCGCGTCGAGGGTGAGGTGCAGCAGATTTCAGAATATGGCGCGCGCATCGCGGCCACGGAACTCCTGCGGCCCGGATCGGGTTTCCGGTTGATGCTGAACATGTTTGATGTAAGCGTTGCGGTGAAGGCGCAGGTGAAGTACCTCGTCGACAATCTGGGCATGGGCGTGGAGTTTCAGGAAATCCGCCGCGGTGACCGTCCCCTGCTTACCTATGTGTTGAGCAGATTGAAAACCAAGAGGGTCGAGGAGCTCCCGCAAGTGGAAGTGGTCGCGGCCGTCGGATAAGCCCACAGACTCCTGGTCTCCTGGTTTCTGCGGTTGTCAGTCTCATCTCCCACTGCTCGTTCCTGTTACTTCCCAATCCATTGCCGAAAATTGCCGACATCACTCGCCGCCGGCCCCCTAGGCCCCGCTCACCAACTCGCCTGAAAATGGTGCTATCGTCAAAGACGAGAATGCCCTCCCAAGCAAAAGCCAATCTGGCTCTTGCAGCCGCGATGAGTCTGCTGCTCATCTGCAGCTGTGCTGCGTACATTGCTTTTGCGAACCTGCGGCTCAGCCAGGACTGGGTTCAGCACACCCGCGAAGTACAGTCCAGGATCGACCTCTACGGCAAGACGGTCACGCGGGCCGGCCGGATGCGTGCGCAGTTCGTGGACTCAGGTGACGATTCCCTGCGGCAGCGGTACACCGAGTCCGTGGCGCAGGTGAGGCAGGCCGCGAACTTGATCCAGGGCCTGACCACCGACAATACGAGCCAGCGGGCGAGTCTGCGGAAACTGGAAGCACTGACCGAGCAGCGCCTCACGCTGATGGAAAGAGCGATCCAATTGAAGAAGTCTGGGAAGTCAACGTTGGAGACCCAGGCTCCTATCACACGGGAGATTACATCGACCGCGGATGCGACGGATCAGTTATTGCAACTCATGTACGACCAGGAAGAAAGCCTGCTCGTGCAGCGCCAGAAGCGGGAGCACAGGTATTTTTCGGCGACGGTGGCGATTCTCGTCATCAGCCTCTTGTTGGCGCTCGCCTTGTTTTTGATTCACAATCGATTGCTGACCGACCAGGTCCAGGAATGCGCGCGGGCGGAAGCCGCGCAACGCGCTCTGAGCGCACGGCTGCTGACACTGCAGGACGAGCAACGGCGGCGATTTGCCCGCGAACTGCATGATTCCGTCGGGCAACACCTGGCGGCGTTGAAGATGGCCCTTTCGCTTCAGCAGAGCAAATCTCCCTCCGATTCCGTGTTACAAGACTGCATCAGGCTCGTGGATGATGGCATTGCAGAAACGCGTACCATCTCGCACTTATTGCACCCACCTCTCCTCGACGAAGCGGGGTTGAATTCCGCGTCGCGCTGGTTCGTGGAGGGATTCGGAAGGCGAAGCGGCATCGACGCTCATTTGGATATCAGAGATGGAGCCGAACGCCTGTCCGAGTCGATCGAGCTGGTATTGTTTCGGGTCTTGCAGGAGAGCCTGACCAATGTTCACCGGCACTCCGGCGCGACACGAGCAGACGTCGGCCTGAACGTGAATGGAGCCACCGCTATCCTGCGCGTGAAAGACAATGGCCACGGGGTGCCAACTGCTGTCTTGATGAACCTTCGTAAAGATGCAGCCGGAGCGGGCGTTGGTCTGGCAGGAATGACGGAACGTCTTCGAGAAATTGGTGGACGCCTGGAAGTAAATTCAAGCGAGGCCGGCACCGAAATTGTGGCTCGCGTTCCGGTTCGGTATCGATCGCAACGGCAAGAGATTTCGCCGTCCGCGGCGCAAGAGGTGGGGTGATGACTCGGAAGTTGGCGTTGGCTTCATTGTGTGCAATTTTTCTGATGGGCACATCGGGGTGCACGAAGCGCGCATCCGGGCCGCTGCTGGTGGTCGAGATTCCCGCAAGTTTTAGCGGAAATTTTCTGCTGGAGATGGGCGTCAAGGAGGCTCCTCCGCTGGAAAAGCAAGGGGATTCGTACGTTGTGGCCGTGCCCGGGAGCGGGAAGGTAGCGACCTCAACGATGCTCTCGCGTCCCCTCATTAAGTTCAAGAATGACAGCGACGGCACTGTGTGGGGATTCTCGCAGGCAACTTTCAAGACCGGGGACGGGATTGCCGTCGGCGGCAAGATCGAGTTTTTCGTAGGAACCCGAAAACAGTACGACGCGGAAGAAAACAAGAAGAACCACTCGGGCGGATTCTCCACGGCGGGCCACCTTGCTGCGTCGATCGTGTGAACGATCGGCGCTGCGAGCAAGGCGCAAAGTCTAAGGCCAACTTGAAACTTGAACCGGCTGAACCAGGACTTCCGACCCCCGTTCAGCCGGCGGAATCGTGCTATGCCTTTTCGACCTTCTCGACTTTTTCAACGTCGCGCAGGCGGGCAGCTTTGCCACGCAGACCGCGCAGGTAGAACAGGCGTGCGCGGCGAACCTTGGATGAGCGCATCAGTTCGACCTTGTCGATGACCTTGGAGTGCACTGGAAAGATGCGCTCCACGCCTTGACCGAAGCTGATCTTGCGGACGGTGAAGCTGGCCTGTGGTCCGTTATCGCGCTTGATGACCACACCTTCGAAGGCCTGCACGCGCTCTTTGTCGCCTTCCTTGATCTTCACGTGGACACGTACCGTGTCACCCGGGCGGAACGCGGGGATATCCGTGCGTTGGGTTTTAGCCAGCAGTTTTTCGATAATTAGGTTTGACATGTCGTTATCCTTCGTTACTTCGAATTCCAAATTCGATCTTGGGTCTTAAGGTGTTAGGTTTTGGCTCTAGCCTAAGACCTCACACCTGAGACCTAACACTCTTTCACCATCACTAGCCCCGGTCGCGCTGGATGCGCGCCAGAATCTTCTTGTCTTCGTCACCTAACTCTACGCCTTCGAGCAAATCCGGGCGGTTGCGGAGCGTTTTTTTCAGAGCCTGCTCGCGGCGCCAGCGGCGGATGTCCAGATGGTTGCCGTTGATCAGAACTTCCGGCACCGGCATCCCACGAAAGTCGGCGGGACGCGTGTAGTGCGGATAGTCCAGCAACCCGCCCGATCCGCACGTCGAATCCGCTCCGTCCCCGCTTTGCGCTTCCACATGGGCCGTGAACGACTCTTGCCGCGTGGACGCTTCGTTGCCAACCGCACCGGGCAGCAAACGTGTGATCGCCTCGATGATCACGGCTGCGGCCAGTTCTCCACCACTGAGCACGTAGTCACCGATCGACAACTCGCGGTCGGCTAGAAAATCAGCTACACGCTCGTCCACACCTTCGTAGCGGCCACAGATCAGCACGATGCGATCGAGTGCAGCCAGTTCGCCCGCTACCTTCTGCGTGAAGCGCTGGCCCTGCGCGGAAAGCAGAATTACAGACTGCTTCGCGCGCCCGTCGATTCGGTCCTCGCGTGAGGCCAACTGCAACGACTCCAGACATTCAAAGAGCGGTTCCGGCTTCAGGACCATGCCCTCGCCGCCGCCGAAAGGGCGGTCATCCACGGTGCGGTGCCTGTCGTGCGTAAACTTCCGCAAGTCGTGGACTTCGATTTTCGCCAGACTCATTTCGCAGGCCCGGCGGGTAATGCCGTGATCCAGCGGTCCACTGAAGAAGCCGGGGAAGATCGTTAAGATATCGGCTTTCATCTGGGACCTAAACCCAAAACCATTCAACAGAGGACACGGAGTTTCACCGAGGCTTGCTCTTCTTGTTCTTCTCTGGCCTTGCCTGTTCCTGCTTTTCTTCTGGCGTCACCGGAGCGTTGATTTCCAGGATGCCCTCTGGAAGATTCATTCTCACTTCCCGGCGCCCCGCGTCTACGCCTTCCAGATACGCCTCGGCGAAGGGTACGTCGAACTTTTTGCCTTCGCGACCGCCTGCACCGTTTGCGACGATCAGCAGCGGCGCCTCGCCGGCTCCGAACTGCACGTCTTCGATGCGGCCGACTTCCCTGCCCCGATCAAAAACCGTGCAGCCGATCAGGTCGCTGACGTACGTCCAGCCTTGTTCCAGCTCCGCACGTTCGGCGCCTGGAATCTGAAGTTCCGATCCGATCAAAAGCTCGGCGTCATTCATGGAATCGACGCCGCGGAATTTCAGCACCAGCAGGCCCTTGTGCGGCCAAATCTCTTCGACTTCCAGTTCGCGCCGGGGAGCCTGCACTTTTCCCAGCCCGAATAACGTCATGCCTGCAACGAATCGTCCGGGAACGTCGCTGTGCACCTCGACGGCAACCTCGCCGTGGCGGCCCTGCGTTTTTTTGACCAGGGCCACAGTGATGAAATCGGCGCCGGTCACCCGGTCGGCGGCGGTGTCTTTCGCCCCTGTCGGGGCTTCTGCCTTTTTCACTCCGGTACCCACGGCTCGCGCCGGGGGCTGCACTCTTCCGCCACTCCGCGGCTGCGGCGCATCTGACATTACTCGATGATTTCGAGCGTGTAGCGCTTGTTGGCACGGTGGCCGGCGGCACTCAACAGGGCGCGCATGGCGCGAACGGTGCGGCCCTGGCGTCCGATGACCTTGCCTACGTCGCTTTCGGCGACTTCCAGTTCGATCACGTCGTCGTCGTATTTTTCGACGAAGACATCGTCAGGGGCGTCAACCAGCGATTTCGCGATCAGTTCAACGAGAGCGCGCACGTCTCCAGAGGGCTCAGTCATAAGTCTGCATTCTCACTGTGGAAATGAAAGCGATGATCGAGGAGCCGTTCCCTAGGCGGCCGAGCCGGCTGCTGCCGGGGCCGGAGCCTTGGCAAACAGCTTACCGACGCGCTCCGACATTTGGGCGCCTTTCGACACCCAATACTCGACGCGGTCACGCTTCAGTTCGACGCTGGCGGGATTGGTGCGGGGATTGTAGGTCCCGACCACTTCCACCGGACGTCCGTTGCGCGCGCGAGCTTTCTCAATCACCACAATGCGATAGTGCGGTTGTTTGCGCGCACCCATGCGCGCCAGTCGAATCATTAACACGAGTCTTATTCCTTAGTTCCGGAAGAGTCCGGTGAGATCGAGGCAAACTCTTATTATGCCGGAGGTTAGGCGGAATGGCAAGGGCGATTGACGTGAGATAGCCTAGCGAAGGTCGTCAATTCTGAACCGGCGACGCGGGCCGTACCGAACATGGAGGACTTCGACCTGTTTCTTCGTCTCCAGTATCTTGTAGATTACGCGATCGACGTGGGGCTTGCGGCCGTACAGAAGATGCCGAAGTTGCTTCCTCTCAGGTGTAGTGGAACCCCGATTCGGATGTTCTTCCAGACTAAGGATCGCTCGTTTGAGTCCCTGATACCACAGAGCCGCGGCAGATTCCTCAGCATTAATGCGGTCGTAGAGAGAGACGAGATCTCTTGCGGCCCGGGCAGCAATGCTAACGCGATATGCCATACTTGGCTTCGAATTCGCGGAAGAATTCGCGCGCCGGTTGGGTCCGGCCCCTTCTGACATCTTCTAGGCCCTGGCGGATGCCTTCCTCGGCTTCGGCGATGGCGGCAATGTCAAGGAGTCTCTGGTAGGCTTCCGCATCTTGAACTACAGCGGCGGCTTTTCCTTTCACCGTAAGAACCACCGGGCGACGGCTCTTCTTCAGTTGCCTCATAAAATCGCCGGAACGACGGCGGAAGCTGGTCAGCGAATGAATATCCTCAGTCAGGTTGAGCATGAGAGTTTTCTCCAGCACCTTTTTAGGTGCTTGTAGAATACGCCAAATCGCACCTGCTAGACTCATCCGTTTGGAGGTGGGACGTGCAAGGGGTTTACATTCTTTCTGCGGTGCGGACGCCGATTGGGAAGTTTGGCGGGACGCTGGCATCTTTGACTGCCGCGGACATGGGCGTGGTGGCGGCGCAGGCTGCTTTGGAGCGGGCTGGAGTTGAGGCGGCGCAGGTGGAGGAATCCATTTTCGGAAACGCCCGGCAGGCTGGAGGCGGGCCGAACGTGGCGCGGCAGATTTCGGTGCGCAGCGGAGTGCCCGTGGAAGTTCCGGCTTACACCGTCAACAAGGCTTGCGCTTCGGGGATGAAGTCGATTGCACTGGCCTATCAGGCGATTCTGCTGGGCGACGCGAACTGCGTTCTTGCTGGCGGCACGGAGTCGATGTCGCGGGTTCCTTATTTATTGGACCAGGCGCGGTGGGGATACCGGCTGGGAAATCAGGACCTGGTCGACGGCATGTATCGCGATGGATTTTATTGTCCGCTGGCGACGATGCTGATGGGCGAAACCGCTGAGGTTTTGGCGGAGGAGTACGAGATCACGCGCGAGGAGCAGGATGAGTTTGCGCTGGCGTCGCAGACGCGGGCGGCGCGGGCGATTGCTGCCGGACGATTTGAGGCGGAGATCGCTCCGGTGACGATCGAGGGGAAGAAGGGCTCAACTACGTTCTCACGAGACGAACATCCGTTCGCGGATGCGAGCATGGAGAAGTTGGGGAAACTGGCTCCCGTGTTTTCAAAGCCTGGCACGATCACGGCGGGGAATTCCTCGGGAATCACGGACGGGGCGGCGGCGGTGGTGGTGGCTAGCGAGCATTTTGTGAAGCAGAACAATTTGAAACCCCTGGCGCGGATTTCGGCAGTCGCTTCGGCAGGAGTGGATCCGCGAACGATGGGGATTGGTCCGGTGCCGGCTCTGCGCAAGTTGGAAGACAGGCACAATCTGCGGGTGCATGATTTCGGGTTGGTCGAGTTGAATGAAGCCTTCGCCGCGCAGGTGCTGGCTTGCGACCGGACGCTGAATCTGAATCGCGAGCGCCTGAATGTGAATGGCGGAGCCATTGCGCTCGGACATCCGATTGGATGTACGGGCACGCGGATCGTCGTCACCCTTCTACACGAGATGCTGAAGCGGAATACGAAGCGCGGCGTGGCGACTTTGTGTGTTAGCGGCGGGATGGGGATGGCTTTGGCGCTGGAGAATGCGGCGTGAAGCTTGCGCGGACGGTGGCTTCGCTGCTCCGGCCAAACGCAAACCAACGCGAGCAAGCGCTCGCATGGACAGCCGAGGGCGGCTGTCCCCACAGAGCTGTCGTCAGACTTGAGAACGATGAACAACGATCCGCTATTTCGATTAGCAGTCGAGTCCGACGTCGATGCTCTTATTCCGCTCATGCGCGAGTACTATGCCTTCGACGGACACAGCTTCGATGACGAAAAGACTCCTCAGGCGCTGCTTGCCTTGCTGCGCCAGTCGAGTCTGGGCCGCGCGTGGCTCATTCTCGATGGTGAAGCTCCCGTGGGCTACATCGTGGTCTGCTTCGGTTACAGCCTGGAATGGCTGGGA
Source organism: Candidatus Sulfotelmatobacter sp. (assembly GCA_035695545.1). GTDB lineage: Bacteria > Acidobacteriota > Terriglobia > Terriglobales > Acidobacteriaceae > Sulfotelmatobacter. The sequence continues at coordinate 30,731 of DASRRV010000339.1, forward strand.
CGCGATGCCTTCGTCGACGAACTCTATTTGCGCGAGGAATTTCGCGGGCACGGCTGGGGGCGACAGGCCATGGCTTTTGTCGAAGGAGAGGCGCGAGCCGAAGGCGTCCGCGCACTGCATCTGGGGGTCACGAAAGGGAACGAGACAGCTCTGCAGCTTTATCGGAAGGTTGGATTTCGGAAACACGACAGCACCTTCCTGTCGAAATGGATCGCGAAAGATTTCTCCAAACGGCAGGGGCGGCACGGCTACTGATCGGGAGGCGACTCGATGTTGAACCTCAAAGTCAAGGTGCAGACCGTTCTGGGTTTGTTCCTCATTCTGGCGGGAACGATCGCGTCGGCACAGATCGAGTACTACGGAGACATCGTTGACCTGAACGCGCCGGCGCATCCGGTGCTCGCCACGGTGCACGCCTCGGCTGACAGGCGCCGTCTGGAAATAAAGACCGAGGACGACGACAGCCTCGTGCAGCGGCTTCCGCGAGCCAAGGTCGGAAACATCGGAAACGATTGAGGTGGAGATCCGTTTGGGAGGACGCGGTCGCGTCATACTTCTGAACCTGACTGATAAGTCTTCGCAAATGCTCATCCCGGAAAGAAAGATGTATTACGACGGCAAGATGGGCTCATTGGGAGCTAACTACAAGTTAGGTTTTTACGCGAGTCTGCATCCGGCCGACGTTGATCGCGCATGCGGCGAGTGGATGGTGGGCTTTGCGGCTACAGGAGAATCTTGCCGAAACATGGGATCGGAAAAGGTTGGTGGCCGGGACGCCGTAAAGTATGACTTATCGTGCTACGGGGAAATCTGCCATCTTTGGATTGACCGCGAACTGCACGCACTGATCAAACGCGAAACCAAATGGAACAGCACCGAATTGCGCAGCATCCAGGAAATCCCGCAAGACAACGCGTCGTTCGAAATCCCTGCCGGATACGGTAAAGGGGTGGTTGAAGGCGTGATCCAACGCAACCGCCCCCAATAGGAGTCACACCTGCCTTTTTACGGGTGCCTATCTATCTATCTATCCTCCAGATGTGAGAGTGGAATTCTGGTATGCTTTCCTCCGCTCCACCCCTGAGCACCAAGCTGCGCCCGACGGAACGGCGCCAATAACAAAGGAGACTCCCGTGCTTCGATCCATGCTTCGTACTTCGTGCTGTGCCGCCCTGCTTCTCGTGTCCGGTATAGCGATCGGACAGACCGAGTTCTCAGCCGACGTGGTAAACCACGAACGCGGCAACGACAAGGCGACTAAGGTTTACTTCGGCAAGGACAAGATGCGGTTCGATGGCGCGGGTGACGATCGCGCCGGTAGCGGATCGTTCATCGTCGACCTGAAATCAGAGAGCTACATGATCCTCATGGACAAGCAGCGGATGTACATGGAAATGCCCGCCAAAATGATGGAGAGCCGTGGGGTGTTTCACTTCTTTCAAAGCGGCGATGTGGAGAATGCTTGCACCGAGTGGCTCAAACAAGCCAAGAACACGGGCGGAACCTGCCACAAGGTGGGCAGCGATACCGTTAATGGCCGCAACACAGTAAAGTACGAGGGAACAGACTCCTCGGGCGCTAAGAGCACGGTCTGGCTCGATTCCAAGCTGCGTTTCCCGGTGAAATGGGAAGAGAAAAATGGAGGCGGCGAGATGCGGAATATCCAGGAAGGGCCGCAGCCGGCGAGTCTGTTTGAAGTTCCCGCAGGATTTACGAAGATGGATATGGGAAAGATGATGCAGCAGCATCAGTAGGAAGGGAAAAGCGTTCTCCCCAAAGCACCCCCTTCGGCCACGCTCAAGGGCAAGATCAGGTTCACGAAGAACTCTCGCGCAGCGTTGCGCCGGAAAAATTCGGCTACTATACTGGCCCCAGCAGCCGTTTCCTTTCTGGAGCAACGATGCCTTTATCCGCCGTGATCGTGGACGATGAGCAACTCGCCCGCGACGAACTCGCTTACCTGCTGAAGAATGCCGACGATGTAAACGTCGTGGCGCAGGGCAAGAACGGGCTCGAGGCCGTGAACCTCATCAAAGAGCACACGCCGGATCTGGTGTTTCTGGACGTGCAGATGCCCGGCCTCGACGGCTTTGGCGTCATCAAGAAACTGCTCGATAAGAAGATCCCTCTACCCAGGATCGTGTTTGCCACAGCCTTTGACCAGTATGCGGTAAAGGCGTTCGAGGTCAACGCTGTCGATTATCTGTTGAAGCCTTTCGACAAGAAAAGAGTTGCTCAGGCGATCCAGAAGGCGCGAACTCAGCAGGAAGCCGGCGCGCTGCCGGCGGACAAAATCGAGACGCTGGTCAAGATGATCGAGTCGCAGAAACAACCGGCGGCCAAGGTTCTGCTCAAAGCAATTGGGCGCATGTTTCTGGTGGACCAGAGAGACATTTGTTATGCGTGGATCGAAGACGGCGTGATTACGGTGGTGACCGGCGGGGCGGCCGGCATGGAAGGACAGTCGAACTGCCGAACGCTGGAGGAATTGCTGGCGAGTTTAGACGCGAATCTTTTCTGGCGGGCGCACCGCTCCTACCTGGTCAATATCAACCGGATCCGAGAGGTCGTTCCCTGGTTCAAGAGCTCCTACCAGCTCCGGATGGACGACAAAAAGCAGACCGAGATTCCGGTCAGCCGCGCTCAGACCAAGCGGCTGCGGGCTTTGTTCGGACTCTGAGCTAGTCTTCCCGCTTATACCGCCATGCATAGATGTTCTCGAGTTCTCGAACGTTGCCGGGCCACGACCATTCGGATAGAGCGTTCATAGTCTCACTGGGCACGGATTCGATTTGACGATCCATGCGGTGGGCAAACTTGCGAACAAAGTAGCGGACCAGCAGCGGGATATCCTCGCGCCGTTCCCGCAGGGCAGGCATGCGAATGGGAAACACGCTGAGACGGTAGAACAAATCGCTGCGAAATTCGTTTTGAGAGATACGCTGGGCTAAGTCGCGATTGGTGGCCGCGACCAGGCGTACATTCACTTTGATGGTGCGCGTGCCGCCGAGGCGTTCGAACTCCCGGTCCTGCAGAACTCGCAGCAGTTTGGGCTGCAGGTCGAGGGGGATTTCACCGACTTCGTCGAGGAACAGCGTTCCTCCGTCGGCCAGTTCCATGCGCCCGAGCTTCTGGCTGATCGCCCCGGTAAAGGCTCCCTTCTCGTGACCGAAGAGTTCGCCCTCGAGCAATCCAGTGGGGATGGCGGCGCAGTTGACTTTGATGAAGCCGCTGTCTTTCCGTCGGCTCATGCGGTGGAGGGCGCGGGCGATCAATTCTTTGCCGGTGCCGGTCTCTCCGAGGATCAGAACCGTGACGTCGGTGGCGGCCACGATCACGACCTGGTCGAGGACTTGCTTGAGCGCAGGGCTTTCCCCCACGATTTCCTCAAACAGAGCCTCGCTTGTCAGTTCGCCTTCCAGGTACTTTCTTTCTCCGGCCAGACGTTGCTTCAGGCGGTCGATCTCGATTGCCGTCCGATGATTTTCCAGGGCCATGGCGAGTTGGGCGGCAACTTGGTTTAACAAGGTGAGATCGTCCGGCTGAAAAGCGTCCACGCGGGTGCTGCCGAGCACAAGAACCCCCAACGCCTCTTTGGGTCGGAGAAGCGGCACGCAACAAAGCGATTGAAATCCTTCTGCCAGAAAGTTCCTGGTAATCTCAGCCTCTGCATTTGATGTTTGGTGAAAATCAGAGGAGCACGTTCCCGGAGCGAAAGTCCCCCGGGACTGTTGCTGGTACTGATTTGGACGGCTGATAGCAGGCCCTTGCCCAGCGGAAAGTCCTCCACCTGCCGGACGAGCAATCCCGTGTTGTGATCGTGCAGCTCGAAGCCGGCGTATTCCTGGAGCAGGACCCGGCGAATTCGCGCGGAAACGCTCGGGAATACCTGCTGCACGTTCCAGTTCGATGACAGAAGACTGGTCACATCCAACAACATCTGCAGGCGCTCAGTTTCTTTGCGCAGCTTTCCGCCGACGTCCTGGAGAGACTTCTCCAGCTTTTTTTGCACTGCCCTCTCGACCACGAGTACGCCGATGCGCTAACGATTCCGCTCGCGTCCTGAATAGGAAGGTAGTGCAGCATCCAATGGCTGACCTCCGCTCTCCCCGGCAGCCGGACCGAAGCCTCGAAGTCTACGGGTTGCGCCGTCTCGAGCACGCGGCGAAGTTTGGGCTCGACGACATCAGCGAAATCCCCCAGGATTTCCCGCACGGTCTTGCCCAGATGGTCGGACACGGATCGACCGTTCATGGCAGCGAGCGCGTCGTTGATCGCGAGATAGCGAAGTTCAGAATCCAGGATGGAAAGCCCCACAGTGGACGCGCTGAAATAAGCCGCGATCAACTTCTCGGGATCGGTGAGCGCTTGGGGGTGCGCTAGAGGAAGGAAGTCCTCTGATCCGAAATTGGGGGTGTTACCCGGCATAAGAAATCCCTCGGTGCGATCGAACAAACCAGATTCTTGGAATCTGGGCAGAAAGCGTAGGGGCAGCAAAACTGGCGAGGGCAATTCCTGAGGAGAGCGGAGGTACGACAAGGAAGCGGCGGCAGCGACCGTCGGAAAAAGACACTTGGCCTGCCACCCCGATAGGTCCGGTGTGGCCCAACGATTCATTCTTCAAGCGTGGCGCGCTCGAGGGGCACAAAGCGTACAAGGGTGACAACTCTCCGTTGCCGCCTCCCCCTCAAAAGGCGGCCCAATCAACTTTCTCTTGACTTAGGCGAACTTATAAGGAGAGAGCGATACGGATCAAGCTTTTTCTGCAGAAGAAACCGTATCGCAACTTCCGAACGGTCGTTTGGGGCATGCGGTGTCGAAGCTCATCGAGTTTGGGGTAATTCCGGCGGAAAACGCAGCGGCGCGCAACTATAATCGAAACGTGGCACGAGGATGGGAGAGTAAATCTGTCGAAGCGCAACAGGCGGAGACCAGCGATAAGTCCGCCAAGCCGCGCCCAAAGATGAGCGCACAGCAAGCAGCAGTTTGGCGGCAGAAGGAGACTCTACGTCTTTCACGCCAGAGAGTGCTGCAGCAGCTGGAGACCAGCGCGAATCCGCGTCACCGCCAACTGTTGCAGGAAGCCCTTGCCGAACTGGATGAAAAGCTGAGCGGACTGAAGTAATGCTGCGCATTCCCGTCGACATCAAAGCGCAGGACCGACCAGTCGAGGCCCAGGACTCAGATCCAACACCAAGTCCCTCACGTATAATGATTTTTTTATGACAGCCTACGTCTACGTCTCTCTCAAGAAAAGCGTTCTCGACCCCCAGGGTAAAACCATCCAAGGCGCACTCCAGAAGATGGGCTACAAAGGTCTGGAGAGCGTTCGTCAGGGAAAGTACTTCGAACTTGCGCTCGACGGCGGACTCTCGCGCGAAGAGGCCCAGACCGAAGTCGAGCGGATCGCCCGCGAAGTGCTAACCAACCCTGTGATTGAAGAGTTCCGTTTCTCTCTGTCCGAGTAAAATTCGACCAAGTAAGGCTTCGGACGGGAGTCCATCGAGGTTTCCACATGTGCGGCATTGTTGGCTACGTCGGTAAGAAAAGTGTCGTTCCCATCATTATTGAGGGCCTGCGGCGCCTCGAGTACCGCGGCTACGATTCGGCAGGAATCGCGGTCGCGGGCGATGGAGAGGGACTGCAGATCCGCCGCGCCGAAGGCAAGCTGCGGAATCTGGAAGAGACCATCCGCGAGAAGCCATTGAATGGCACGTTTGGAATCGGACACACGCGCTGGGCTACCCACGGACGGCCCACCGAGGAAAATGCTCATCCCCACCGCGACTGCACGGGAAAGATTGTCGTGGTGCACAACGGCATCGTCGAAAACTATCTCAGTCTCAAGAAGAAACTGATTGAGGAAGGCCACAAGTTCACGACGGAAACCGACACCGAGATCATTGCTCACCTGGTTGAGAAATATTCCGCGAGTTCCGGGAACGGCCGGCATCCGTCCCTGGAAGATGCGGTGCGGCAGGCGGTAAAGCAGATCACGGGCGTATTTGCCCTGGTCGTGATCTCCGCCGACGACCCCAACAAAATCGTGGCGGCGCGCAACGGACCTCCGGCCGTGATCGGGTTGGGGAATGACGAATACTTCGTGGCGTCGGACGTGCCTGCTATTTTGAATCACACCCGCGACATTTTCTTTTTGGCCGATGGCGACCTAGCCGTGGTGACGACCGACGGCGTGCATCTCTCGGACTTCGACGGACGGCCCGTGCAGCGGCAGATCCAGCATGTTACATGGGACCCGATCATGGCGGAGAAAGGCGGCTTCAAGCACTTCATGCTCAAAGAGATTTATGAGCAGCCGCGCGCCGTCCGCGACACGACCCTGGGGCGGGTCTCGCAGGATACGGGACACGTTTTTCTCGACGAGATGCAGATCAGCGAGGCCGAGCTTCGCGCCGCGAACAAGATCAACATCATCGCCTGCGGAACGAGCTGGCACGCCGGACAGGCCGGCAAATTCATGATCGAGACGCTGGCGCGCGTGCCCGTCGAAGTCGACTACGCGAGCGAGTGGCGCTACCGCAATCCGATTGTCGATCCGGAGACCATCACGCTGGTGATTTCGCAGTCGGGCGAAACGGCGGACACGATCGCCGCCCAGCGCGAGGCGAAATCCAAGGGCTCAAAGACAATGGCCATCTGCAACGTGGTGGGATCGATGATCACGCGCGAAGCGGCAGGCACCGTCTACACGCATGCCGGGCCAGAGATTGGCGTTGCGTCGACGAAAGCTTTCACCGGACAACTCACCGCGCTGTATCTCTTCGCAATGTACCTGGCGCAAGTGCGTGGAACTATCACGGCGGAGCAGGCTCGCACCGCTGTGCAGGAATTGACACGCATTCCTGGAAAGCTCGAAATCATTTTGACGCACGACGAGGCCTGCGACGAACTGGCCAAGCGCTATCAGAAGGTCCATGACTTCTTGTTCCTGGGACGCGGCATTCATTATCCGATCGCATTGGAAGGCGCGCTCAAGCTCAAGGAAATTTCCTACATTCATGCGGAGGGATACCCCGCCGGCGAGATGAAGCACGGCCCCAACGCGCTGATTGATGAGAATCTGCCGGTCGTCGTGATTGCCACGCGGGACGTGAACAATCCCGGCTCGATGACGCGCTACGAGAAGACCATCTCCAACCTGAAGGAAGTAAAGGCTAGGTCCGGAGTAGTGATCGCGCTGGCGACCGAGGGCGACGAAGAGATCAAGGAAGCCGCGGATCACGTTCTGTACATCCCAGCCGCGCCCGAAGAGCTGTCGCCGATTCTTGAGATCGTACCCCTGCAACTGCTGGCCTATCACATTGCGGTGCGGCGGGGATGCGACGTGGATCAGCCCAGAAACCTGGCAAAGTCGGTCACGGTCGAATAGATCCACCTTCTACTTTTCAGACCGGCCCTGGAGCGACCTTGCGGTGCTGACAACTTTCGCCAGCCATTCCCTGTATCCTGCTTCCCGTTTCGACTCCACTATAGGAAAGAGCTGCAATGAGCGCACCGAAGAAGCCTGATATCCCTGCCGACAAGTTAGCCTTGTATGAGAAACTCATCGCCACGCATCCTGAGATCGAACGGAAAGGTGCGGCCAATCCTTATACTTCGCTTAATGGCCACATGTTTACCCTTTTGCTTGGGCCAACAGGACGAATGGCCCTTAGGCTTCCCAAGGACGAGCGGGAGAACTTCCTGAAGAAACACAAGACGACCCTCTATGAGGCATACGGAGCGGTAATGCCGGAATACGTTGCGGTCCCCGACACGTTGCTGAAAAACACGAAGGCGCTGGAAAAATATCTGACGGTGAGCTATGCGTACGTCAAGACGCTGAAGCCGAAGCCATCGAAGAAGAAGGGATAGTCAGCGCTGAAGCGTCGTCCTCAGGCGTGACAAAACCGCGACCAGAGCGACGAGGCCTCCTCCCCAAACCGTGAACGCAAGGTTCACTACCCACCGAGGCGCCACTCCCGCCCGGCGCAACAGGAACGGCAGAAAATTCCATGTCGTGATGTGGACGTAGTCCCACGGGTCCTGAGTCATAGACTCATTGTTGAGCCCCCAGGCGTCCATTTTGCCGAGGGCGAACGCGGCGATATTCTTGAAGCGCAAGGCAATCACAAATGTGGGATGGCCGAGCGTCTCCATCTGATAGATCTCAAGCGGCAGCCAGAATGCCAGTGATGCCAACTGAATGACGAGGCTCGCGGCGATCAGGACGACACTGACGCGCCACATCCATGGGCTCAGATTCGCGCGATGTTGCAGAAGCAAAGGCGCGGCCATCAGCGCAACCATTTGCACTGCCGTCGAAACGTAGCGGTCACCCCAGGCGAAGTCTCCCGCCCAGTATGTATAGCGCGCGTAGAAGCAGATATAGCCGAGCAGGAGCAATAGCGAAGTCACCGCATAAGCGCGGGCTTCGGTTCCCAACCGTTTCCGCAACAACACGAGCAGCACCAGCGCGACTACGAGCAACGGGTCGAAGAGAAAGATTGACTTCTCAGGTTTGAAGAGCGGGCCCAGAAAGCCTTCATGAAATGGCGTGCTCCACGGGAAGTTCGGGGGCAGCGTTGGATCCTGCAGTCGCTGCTCCTGCGCGAAGATCGGAATGTAGGTCCGGGTGAACGATCCGAAGCGATACCAACTATAGAGTCGCTCGGCGATTCCGAACACAATATAGACGGGCATTGCGATTTTGCAGTAATCGACCATCCGCTTCCACAACGCTCCTCCGCGGACCTTCTCGAACCAGAGCACCGCCAGCAGGAAGAAGCCTCCGGCCATCAGGTCGAGGCCAGTCGTGACCCGCGTCAGCAGGTTGAACCCCAGCGCGGTCGAGCCTACGAAAAGCGCGCGCGTGCTGTCGGTGCGCAGCCATTCATACTGGTAGGAGAATCCAATCAGAGTAAGAAGCATGATGAAGTTGTTCTCCATCATGTTCTGCGTGTAGTGCAGATGCGTGGTGCAAAGCAGTAATGCCAGAACGCCCGCAACGGATTCATTCACGCTGAAACGCAATTGGCCAAGGAGGCTGAAGGCGAAAAACGCGGTGAGTACACTAACCAGGATGTTCGTGCTGTAACTCACGATAGTGCTGCGAACGGCGGGATCGTCTTCGTATCCTGAAAAAATCTGCCAGCGAGCGATCCACGTGCCGACCAGATCAGCCGGCAGCATCAGCAGCGATTGACCGATGCCATACCAGCTGAAGATCTGGCCGCCCCGGCCGTGCAGACCAAATTCAGGATACTCGTTCGGGAATACCTGCGGCTGCGACGTCCAGAGCCAGTGCGTGGTCTGCAGGCGGTGCATCGTGTCGGCGCTGCCCAGCTCGCCCGATTGCACAACGAACGCGAGGAGCCCCGCCGTGAGGCACAGCAGAAACAAAGGATCCCGCAGCCAGCGGCTCAAGCGTGAGGTCATCGCTTTGGATGGTAATACAAAGCGGCTTCCGGCCCTCGGCGTCAGGCTTCAGGCTTTCGCCTTCGGGCGTCAGGCGTCGAGGTCGGACTCGGAGGTTTCCGCGAGATCTCGTTATTGCCTGGAGTGGTGGTGCCCGATGAATGATGTCGAGTGCTGCGCCTGATGCCTGACCACTTGATGCCGAATGCCGGACGCCGAACGCCCGACGCCCGCCTCCTAGCGCCCGAACTCTGGGTTAGACTGTAGCGGGAAAAAATCATGGCCAAGTGTTTATCGTGCGGCACTGAGTTATCGCCCAACGTGCGCTTCTGCTCCTCTTGTGGAGTGCCGGTGGCGAATACTGACGACATGGCAACCATCGACTTTGCGACGGCCCAGTCGCCGCTACCTCCCCGGCCGCCGTCCTCCTCTCCCTCTCGGCCCTCCAGTTCTGCCGAATACATGCTCAGCGAGGGACGGTTTCTTCCCGGCCGGCTGCTCCTGGGACGCTATCGCATCATCGCGCTACTGGGAAAAGGCGGCATGGGCGAGGTCTACCGCGCCGATGACCTCACGCTTGGCCAAGGCGTGGCGCTGAAGTTCTTGCCCGATGAAGCTGCGAAGGACGAGGCGTTGCTCGAGCGTTTTCGCAATGAAGTCCGCGTAGCACGGCGGGTTTCCCATCCCAACGTTTGCCGCGTCTACGACGTGGGCGATGTCGAAGGCCAGACATTTTTCACCATGGAATATGTCGACGGTGAGGATCTGGCTTCCCTGCTGCGGCGCATCGGCCGGCTCCCCCCTGACAAGGCTCTGGATATTGCGCGCCAACTTTGTGCCGGACTGGCTGCGGCCCACACCAAAGGCGTTCTGCATCGCGACCTGAAACCGGCCAATATCATGCTCGACGGCCGCGGCCAGGTCGTCATCACGGACTTTGGACTAGCCGGTGTGGCCGACGACATTCGCGGCCCGGAAGTGCGCAGCGGCACTCCGGCCTACATGGCTCCCGAACAACTGGCGGGCAAGGAAGTCAGCACCCGAAGCGACATCTATGCCCTGGGACTGGTGCTCTACGAAGTTTTCACCGGCAAGCGTGCGTTCGCGGAAAAAACAGCCGGCGCAGCTCACGGACACGGCGACCGCACGCCGAGCCGGCCGTCGTCGGTGGTGAAGGATCTCGACCCTATCGTTGAAAAAGTAATTCTTCGTTGTCTGGAGCCCGAACCTACCGCGCGTCCGGCTACAGCACTGGCCGTTGCAGCAGCCATGCCGGGCGGTGATCCGCTGGCCGCGGCGTTGGCCGCTGGAGAAACGCCCTCGCCGCAAATGGTGGCGGCGGCGGGCGAGACTGCCGGCGTGCGACCGACAGTCGCGCTTGCCTGCCTCATTACTGTGATCCTCGGACTCGCGATCGGCGCGGGACTCACAATCCACTACAGCGCGCTCGAGAAAATGCACCTCGACCAGACTCCCGAGGTGCTCGAGCATAAAGCCCGCGAAGTTGTGGCCGCGGCGGGATACGTGGGAAAACCAGCCGATAGCGCATTCAGCTTCGACTACGACACCGACTATTGGAATTTCGTCGAGCGTCACGATGCGAAGCCAGTGAACTGGGATCAGATCATTGCGGCGCGGCCGAACGTACTCCAGTTCTGGTACCGGCAAGGCCCCGACCTGATGACTGCCAGCGATTACCGCGATCTTCTGCTGATTCCGGGAATTGTCGCCGAGGAAGATCCGCCAACCACGCTGTCGGGGATGGTGAACATCAAGCTGGACGCGCGCGGTCGGCTGACTTATTTGCAGGCGATTCCTGAGCAGAAGGAAACGGCAACAACGTCCGGGGGAGCGCCGAACTGGACGCCTTTGTTTGCGGCGGCAGAACTCGATCCATCGAAATTGCAGGCCGCGTCACCCGAATGGACTTCGCTCGGAGCCAGTGATTCGCGCGCCGCATGGACGGGAACATGGCCGGGAACGAACCGCCCGCTGCGCGTCGAAGCCGCAGCCTGGCACGGAAAACCCGTGTTCTTCGCCCTGGTCGGTGAGTGGAACAAGCCGTGGCGGATGATTACGCCGAAAACAGAGCAGGAGAAAAGAAACCGTGCGGGAAATATTATTTCGCTTCTGCTGCTGATGGCGCTGCTGGTCGCGGGAACGCTGATGGCACGGCGAAACTATCGCCATGGACGCGGCGACCGCGATGGCGCATTTAATCTTGCAACGGTGATCTTCGTTCTAGAGATGGTGCTATTCGTGTGCCGCTCGCATTTTGTGCCCGCCTTCGAGACGTTCGGTACAACGATGCTGGCGATTGGCTCCGGCTTGCTGCTCTCGTGTGTGAGTTGGGTATTCTATATGGCCATTGAGCCATGGATTCGACGGCGCTGGCCACAGGCAATCATTACCTGGACGCGCCTGATTTCAGGGCAAGTGCGCGATTCGCTCGTGGGCCGCGATATCTTGTTCGGCGCGACATTCGGCGCGGTATGGATCATGATCATCGAAGGTTTCTACATCCCGTCGGCTCGACTGGGCGGTTCGCCCCCTCTCGCGTCCACCGCCTACCTGCTCGGAGGACGGCAGGCTCTCGGGCAGTTCCTGATCCAGATGCCGACGTCGATCTTTGCGACCCTGCAGTTTTTCTTCCTACTGCTCGGGCTGAAGGTGCTGGTGGAATTCGTGCTCGGGCTGCTGAAATTCAAGGTGGCGCGCTCGGAATGGATTGCCGCCGTTTTGTTCCTCGCACTCTGGGTTGGCATGCGCTCGCTCAGCAGCACACGCCCGCTGGTGGATGTGCCGGAGTTGCTGTTGATCTATGGCGTGCTGGTGGTGATCGTGCTGCGCTTCGGGCTTGTACCGCTTGCCGTAGGCGCCTTCACGGTCGACATGCTGGCAAATGTTCCCTTCACCGCAGACTTTTCTGAGTGGTACTTGCCTTCGACCTTGCTGACTTTGCTGAGCGTCATTGCACTCGCAGGATGGGGCTTCTATCACTCACTGGGCGGTGAGCCGATCTGGAAGGTGGAGGAAATGAACTAGGTTCGGGCAGCCGGCTGCAGAGGTTCTGTTTTCCTGGTGCAAGTTGGTTTGGGCTTATGGATCAGCGGGCGCAACGTCTTTCACGAGCCGTGCAATTCTCGTCGCGACCGCGGAAGCGGTCGGGCTGTCTGGGCTGCCTGCCGCGCTTCTTATTGTTGATTGCGCTCGGGTGTGTCGCGTTTATCCTCATCACCGCGGTTTTTGCGCCATGGGGATTCTACCTGGGCGGCGGCTTTCACATTCTTCCCTATTGGCAAGGCTGGGGAACGCTGCAGACCACGAGTGGGAAGTATGCGATCTTCGTCCGTTTCCAGCCTCGTCCCTCGGGCAGCCGGATCATGCCGGGTCCGTCGGTCGGTGGCGCAGCGTACCTCTGTACGCCTCGTGGCGAGAGGTTCTATATGAAACTCGGCGGCGGGATGCGGCGCGGGATTGGTCTCTCAACCGACGGAGAGAAAATTTCGTTGTACATGAGCAGCCGATCTTCCTTCTGGGCAAACCTCAACTCCGACTACCGCCCGCGGATTGAGCTCCGCGGACAGTGGCACAATCCGAATATCGTGATGGACGATCACGGCAGCATCTCGCGCGCCTTCGAACCGGACGGAACGGTCTCCAGCGGACACGACGCGCACCGACCATATCCAGGGCCGATCGTTCCCGTGACACTCGTGCCAGGCCCGTATTCCGACTTCGAGGCGGCCTGCAAGGTCCGCTGACGAATTGTCTTTGCGATGTAAGGCCCGCTCAAAATAATTCGATTCTCACAGCACCGACAGGCGCCGAGGCAAGCCGCGCATCGCGCGTAAGCAATGGGGCTTGGAGCTTTTCGGCCAGTACCACATAGGCCGCATCGTATGCCGACAAGTTGTGTCGGAGGCGCCAAACGCGTGGCAGCAAAACGAAGTGCGGATAGCGCGTCAGGCGAAGAGCCAGCAGATCATCGATTGCCTGATGGCCACGCTGCGCCGACACTGTGCCTTCCCGCACGAGTCGCCGCACGACCTGCGCAACCTCAAGATCCAGAAGGTGCGGAGCGTGAAGGGATTCGTTCTGCAAATAGATCCGGTTCTCAATTTTTTGTCCCGCCGCAGTCTGAAGTAGCCAGTCAACTGCCGCGGATGCATCGAGCACAATCACCGCGCGTCACGTTCTTCTCGCACGATCCGTGCGGTATCGAGTTCAAGCGTGATCGCTTTGCGAGTGTGCAAACGGTCGCGAAATTCCTCCAATGTCGGGCGCTCCGCAATCTCCCGGATCTCCGCCAGCAAATAATCTGACAGAGACATCCCGGCCATTGCGGCGCGGGCCTTTAGGCTGCGATGCAGAGCGTCGGGGACGTTGCGCAACTGAATCATCTTTGACATGTGCTAAGCATAGTTTCATGTGCTGCACATGTCAACACCAGACGTTCCGTTTTCGCCAAATACGGGAAAACTGCGGGACTCGGGACTCCGTTTTGCTCACATGAGACCGAACGCCTTTTTCATGGCGGTGGAAGCGGCGGCACAGGCTTGGTCAATCGGCAACGCGCGCAGGGCTGCATTAAAGGGTTCGGCCTGGATGGGACCGTCGTACTCGATCTGGAGTAGCGCGTCCAGAAATTGTTTCACTGGGATAACTCCGGTCGCGGCGGGCAACTCCCTGCTGTTGTCGCGGTACTGATCGAGCGTGAGGCCCGCCGGAGCATCGTTCAGGTCCACGGTAATCACATCCTGCCCGCGCAGGGTCGCCACATCCTGCGCCGTCTCCTGCGCGTTGAACCAATGCCAACTATCGAGTTGGATGCCAAGATTATTGGTTCCGATGGCAGCGAGCAACTCCTTCATCTCGCTCATCGTGTGAATGAAGGGATGCTTCTGGCTTCGCCAGAGAGTGCGCGGAGAGACATATTCCAGTCCGAGTTTCTGGTTGTGGTCGGCAAGGACCTGCGCACACAACCGCAGGCGCTCAGTGTGCTGGCGAAAGTTCTGCAGATACGTCAGTTCATCGCTGCAAGGCATGATCCACGTGTTGACCCGCCGAATGCCCGCGTTTTCGAGGACGTCCCCGGCGGCCGGGAGCTTCTTAAGGTCTGCATTGAAGGTCTCGGCGTCCTTGCGAAATTCCACGGGCAGGCCAGCTGCTCCAAACTTCAGCTTTCTTTCTTGCAGCTCATCGAGTAGCCGACGGAGCGCATCGTCCCTCAATGAAGCGAAGTAGCTGATATCGGGATCGAGCCCTTCGAAGCCATGCTTCGTCGCCAGTTCCACGGACTCGGGAAAACTCGCCTGAAAACCCAGCCTCCCCAGGCTGAGAATCGCGTAGAACTTGCGCCCGGACGGCGCAATCGGGCGAGCAAGCATTTCGCCGGCTCCGGAGAATGCGATGCCCGCCGCGACTCCTGCGAATAGGAACTCGCGTCGAGTCTGTGTGGTGGACATGGCGACGCCATTGTAGCGCTCCACTGGAGCCCCCTTGGCATCAGTCTCCACTGTCCGACGCGCTTCCACGCAAGATTCCAGTAAACGCATCCTCCCTCGGCCTTTCCGCATCTAAAACTTGACAGCATTTCACTCAAGTCTTAGCATGGTTTGGGACGCAATCATATTCGCATGATTTTAAAGCACTTACCGAGTTCAGGAGGAACGTTTTATGGGAAAGATTATCGGAATCGACCTGGGAACCACCAATTCCTGCGTGGCGGTCATGGAAGGTGGCGAGCCCAAAGTCATCGCTAATGAAGAAGGAGGGCGTACTACGCCTTCGGTCGTCGGTTTTACCAAGAGCGGGGAGCGACTGGTCGGCCAGGTGGCAAAACGCCAGGCTATCACCAACCCCGAGAACACCGTGTATTCGATCAAGCGCTTCATGGGACGCCGCTTCAACGAAGTCACAGAAGAGATCAAGATGGTGCCCTACAAGGTCGTGCAATCCGGCGACCACGTCGCGGTGCTGGCACAGGGCAAGGAGCACACGCCTCCACAGATCTCCGCGCTGATTCTGCAGAAGCTGAAGAAGGCGGCGGAAGACTATCTCGGCGAGAAGGTGACCGAAGCCGTCATCACCGTGCCCGCGTACTTCAACGACGCGCAGCGCCAGGCGACCAAAGACGCCGGACAGATTGCCGGCCTCGAAGTGAAGCGCATCATCAACGAGCCCACGGCTGCGGCTCTCGCCTACGGCCTCGACAAGAGTAAGGACGAGACCATCGCCGTGTACGACTTCGGCGGCGGCACCTTCGACATTTCCATTCTCGAAGTCGGCGAAGGTGTCATTGAAGTCAAGGCGACCAACGGCGACACGCACCTAGGCGGTGACAACCTCGACCAGCGTATCGTCGACTGGCTCATCGACGAATTCAAGAAGAACGAAGGCTTAGATCTCAGAGGCAAAGGGAATGAGATGGCGTTGCAGCGTCTGCGCGATGCGGCCGAACGGGCGAAGATCGAGCTTTCCACCACCATGGAGACCGAGATCAATCTGCCCTTCATCACGGCGGATGCCAGCGGCCCCAAGCACCTGGTTCAGAAGCTGACCCGCGCCAAGCTCGAAGGAATGGTGGAGGACATCATTCAGCGTTCGGCCGGCCCCTGCAAGCAGTGCATGAAAGATGCAGGCGTGGATACCAGCAAGATTCAGGAAGTCGTGCTGGTCGGTGGACAGACCCGCATGCCGCGCATTCAGGCGCTGGTCAAGGAGCTCTTCGGCAAGGAAGGCCACAAGGGCGTAAATCCCGATGAAGTCGTTGCGATCGGTGCGGCGATTCAGGGTGGCGTTCTGGGCGGCGAAGTAAAAGACCTGCTGCTGCTCGATGTGACTCCGCTCTCGCTCGCGATTGAGACCCTGGGCGGCGTGGCGACGCCGATGATCCCGCGTAACACGACGATTCCGACCAAAAAGACGGAGACGTTCTCGACGGCGGCCGACAGCCAGACGTCGGTCGAAGTTCACGTGCTGCAGGGCGAGCGTCCCATGGCGGCGCAGAACCGGACTCTTGGCAAGTTCCACTTGACCGGGATTCCGCCGGCTCCGCGTGGCGTGCCACAGATTGAAGTAACGTTCGACATCGATGCCAACGGTATCCTCAATGTGACCGCGAAAGATACCGCCACACAGAAGGATCAGAAGATCACGATCACGTCGTCTTCCGGCTTGTCCAAGGAAGAGGTCGAGCGCATGGCGAAAGAAGCCGACGCGCATGCGGCCGAAGACAAGGCAGCTCGCGATTCGATCGAGGCCAAGAACCAGCTCGACTCGATGGTCTACAACATCGAGAAGATGCTGCGCGAGCAGGGCGATAAGATCTCCGGCTCGGAGCGCGGAGATGTCGAAAACGCCATCGCCGACGCTAAGAAGGCGCTGGAGTCGAACGACAAGGCCACCATGGACAAGGCTCGGGAGAAACTGACTGCAGCCTCGCACAAGCTGGCCGAGCAGATGTACAAGGCGGCGCAGCCCACGCCCGGTGCAGCACCCGGTGCCGGTCCGACGCCAGGCGCGAATGCTGGGGGTGACTCCAGCGGCAACGGCCAGGGCAGCAAGAAAGACGAAGGCGTAATCGACGCCGAGTACGTGGACGTAGAGGATAAGAAGTAACGACGCGAGAGTTGGCCACGGATTCCCACGGATGGCACGGATCGATCTAGTCCGCGCAAATCCGTCCAATCCGTGGCCTGATTTTTGGAGGAATGAAAGAAGTGGATATTCAGATTAATGGCGAAACGTATTTCTTAACCGTCGCGGAGGATGAGCGGAAGTGGCTCGTTCTTGTGGAGAGCGCGAGCGGCGTTCGGCCCGTCCCAGTCTACGAGGATGTGTCCGAGTTCGAGGAATTGTCGCTTGTGGTAGAAGACAAATTGAGACGAAAGATTTTGAACTAAGATCCGCTCGTCCCTGATTCGATTTCAAATTGCGCGCCATGGCAAATACTCCCAAGAAGGACTACTACGAAATCCTGGGCGTGAAGAAGTCCGCTTCGGCGGAGGACATCCGCAAAGCGTTCCGCAAGCTCGCGCGCAAGTACCACCCCGACGTTAATCCCGGGGACAAGTCTGCCGAGGAGAAGTTCAAAGCGCTCTCCGAAGCCAACGACGTTCTCAGCGACCCAAAGAAGCGCAAGATCTACGACCAGGTCGGCTTCTACTCCGACAACATCGATCCGGCGACCGCGGAAGCCTACGCGCGCGCTGGAGGCGCAGGCGGCGCTGGAGGATTTCCTGGAGGCTTCCCCGGAGGCACGCCGGGCAGCGGCGGAGCCCAGGGCGTGCATTTCGATTTCGGCGGCTTCGATTTCTCCGACCTCGTCGATAACGCCGCGCGGGGAGCCAAGAGGAGCGGAGGCAGCGGCAGCAGCTTCAAAGACATCTTCGGATCAATCTTCGGCGGAGGTCACGGCGCCACCCAGGCCGAAGAAGGTCCCGAGCCCGGCACCGACCTCGAATATCAGGTCAACGTTCCCTTCTGGACGGCCATCCGCGGCGGCGTCATGCGGCTCAACATTTCGCGGCACGACGTCTGCTCCACCTGCCACGGCCAGGGCTCGCTCGAGTCTCCCGGCAAATGTCCGGAGTGCAACGGCACCGGCCAGATCACCCAGACCGGCGGCCGTATGAAGTTCAACGTGCCGTGCCCGCGCTGCCACGGCACCGGCAAGAATCTGACAACATGCCCCACCTGCCACGGCGAGGGCACCATAACCAAGACCGAACCGCTCGAAGTCCGGATAAAAGCCGGCACCCGTGACGGCCAGCGCATTCGCTTGCCCGGCAAGGGCAACGCCGGAGCCCACGGCGGTACACCGGGAGACCTCTACGCCATCATACGCACCGAAGAGCACCCCATCTTTCACCGCGACGGAGATGACATCTACCTGGCGGTCCCGGTTAGTTCGACGGAAGCCGCGCTCGGAGCCAAGATCGAAGTTCCGACGATCGACGGTCGCGCGCTGCTGAAGATTCCTCCGGGCACGCAGTCGGGCCAGAAGCTGCGCCTGCGTGAAAAAGGCGTGTCCTCAGCCACAAAAGACGGCGTGCGCGGAGACGAAATCGTGGAGGTCACAGTCACGGTTCCCATGCCGCGCGACGAGCGCACGAAAGAACTGTTGCGCGAGCTAGCCAAGCTGAACCCCGAAGACCCGCGAGCAGAATTGTGGACTAAGGTGTGAAGCGTGCGCACAGTCCTGCCTAGCCCCAAATCGTCTGTCATCCTGAGCGGAGCGAAGGACCCATGTAGCTTGCTTGCGGCCAGAGGCTGTCGGAGAAGTGCAGAGATCCTTCGGCCCGCAAAAGACGCGGGCCTCAGGATGACAAGTTTTTTGAGTTGACCGCCTACTTCTTCATGCTCGGATCATCGGCTGGATTGACGTAGTCGAACTTCACCGGCGACTGCCCGTGGATCTGAATCACCGCCTCGCCAGAGGCCTCCACATAATGAGGCATCGTCGGATCGAGATACGCGAAGCTGCCCGCCCCTAAGCTCATCATCTTGCTGGCATCGAAAGTCTTGCCCATCCCGACTTTCAGCGAGCCAGACAGCACAGTAACGTTCTCCCGTAAGGGATGTGTGTGCGGCGCGATCTTGTACCCGCCTGGCATTTTGACACGAATCGTGTAATCCCCGGTCGAAGCCATCGGGTCGCCTTCGAGCACGGCCAACTGCGCTCCTGGCGGCACAGACGGTGGAGCTGGTCCCCACTTCACCTGATCGGGCATGTAGGCGTTTTGCGCCTCAGAAGGCGGCGCCCTGCAGAGCGCAGCCACGGATAGAGCGACAACGAGAAACGGTAGTTTCATGAACCCTCCCAACTGACGCGGCATGATAAACACCCGCTCCTCGAACAGCAAGGACGATCTGCGGACCATCGTCGGATTTCCTTATAGTTGATTTAGTCACATATATTACTTGACTAAGTCAACTATTACGGAAAATACTATCCCACATGATCCCGCGCTCCCGTCCTACCGCCGCGCCCCATGTATCCGCCGTCCGCCGCTTCAACCGTTTCTATACTCGCCAGATCGGACTTCTCGACGAAGGACTGCTGAATAGCCCGTTTTCGCTGACCCAGGTCCGGACGCTTTACGAACTGGCTCAGCGCGAGCAGGCGACCGCCATCGAACTCTGCAAAGACCTTGGACTGGATGCCGGCTACCTCAGCCGCATCCTTGCAAGCTTTCAAAAAAACGGCCTGATCGAAAAGAAAGCGTCTCCCAAAGACGCCCGCCATACCCTCTTGACTCTGACCAAGAAAGGTCGCCGGGCGTTCGAACCGCTCAATGCCCGTTCCGACGAGCAAGTCGGCGCGATGCTGGCAAAGCTGCTGCCGCCGAAACAACACAACCTTATTCAATCCATGCGGACAATTGAGTCACTGCTCTCCCCCGACTACGAACACCCGAAATCCTACGTCCTTCGCCAGCATCGCCCCGGCGACATCGGCTGGGTCGTATACCGGCACGGCGCGCTGTACTGGCAGGAATATCACTACGACGAGCGCTTCGAAGCTCTCGTCGCCGAAATCGTGTCGAACTTCGTCGAACACCTCGACCCCGCCCGCGAGCGTTGCTGGATCGCCGAAAAGGAAGGCGAAAATGTCGGGTCGGTGTTCCTGGTGAAGCAGTCCGCATCGGTAGCCAAGCTCCGGCTGCTCCTGGTGGAACCGACCGCACGCGGCCTCGGCATCGGCAAAAGGCTGGTCGAGGAATGCATGCGCTTTGCGCGGAAAGCAGGCTATAGAACAATCATGCTCTGGACGCAGAGCGAACTCTCCGCGGCCCGTCGCATCTACCAGAGCGCCGGATTCAAACTGGTCGAAGAGAAGAAGCACAGCAGTTGGAGCCGCACTGATCTGATCTCCGAGACCTGGCAACTGAAACTCTAGCGACCGCCGGCGCCGACCGTCTGAGCAGATCTCCCATGCGCGCGACGAAAAAACCAAAGAAGTTCTGCGCGAGCTAGCCAAGCTGAATCCAGAAGGCCATGGGCGGAACGAAGGCCAAGGTGTAGTTTCACGATGCCGCCGTCTCCACGAAAAAAAGGATCCTGCCGGTTAGCAGGATCCTCACTGTTCACCGCCAAATACTTCTCAGCTGACCAGCTTTTACTCAGGAATCGCAACGAACCCGGAGTTGATCGGCGCCGTTCCGAAGAAACCGACCAACCGTCCGTTATCGTTTATGCCGTTGACGATGGTCGTGCCAACGCCATCCGGATCGTCGATCGACTGCCATGCCTTGGTCGTCCGGTTGTAGGTGAAACCATGCGTATTGCCGGCAGCGTCGGTGTAGAAGCCCACGACGATTCCGTTGTTGTTCAAACCCAGAGCCTGGGTTCCGGTGGAATCGGGGTAATCCAGTTGGGTCAGGCTGCCCTGCACCAGCACCCAACCGTGATACGCCGCCGCCGTCGATGAAGAATCCGCAGACCTGGCCAAGATCGTTGATGCCGATGGCCTGCACGCTCGCCGAACCCGGGATGGTCAGAACTTCGAATACACCGCCGTTTTCGTCAAAAATGTAAGGATGATCCGCACCGCTGCCGTCCGCCTTGGTGCTGTAGTATCCAGCGGCCTGAGCAAAGTTGTTCTGGCCCAGCCTCGAAACCACTAACAATGCCGGCGTTGTTGACATAGAACCCAACCGTCTTAGCCGGGGAGTTGTCGATGCCGATCACCTGCGTCTGCGCGCGGAGTTCGGATAGTTCTCGTTGTTAAAGGTCTTGGTCTTCAGGACGTACGTAAAGCCCTTGTTCACATCCGCCCCGTGATATCCGGCGATCACACCCTGATTGTTGAAGGCGCAGGCGGCATATGAGAAGGCCCTTGAGCTAAATCCCAAGCTGATGGAAGTCCGCGTGTACATGGCGAATCTGCTCACTGACACGGGCCGCGCGGAGCAGGCGGTTCCGCTAATGCGCGATGTTCTGGCGCAAAATCCGGGATACGCCGAGGCGCATTGGGAACTGGGTTACGCCTATCGGTTTGGCGGCATGTTACGCGAGGCGGCGATCGAGAGCGAAAACGCGCGGCAGAACAATCCATCGGTCAAGATCAACAGTTCCGCGATGAACGCTTACCTCTATCTCGGCGAATACGACAAGTTCATGCAGAGCCTGCCTTCGAGCAATTCGGTATATGTGCTCTTCTATCACGGATTTGGGGAATATCATCTCGGCCACTTGGCGCAGGCGACCCGCGACTTCGATCGTGCCTACGAACTGGAGCCGGCACTGCTGCCAGCGAACGTGGGAAAGGCTCTGAGTTATGCAATCCGCGGAGACACCGCCAAGGGGCGGGCGATCCTGCAATCCACCGAGAGTCAGATCGTGGAGCGTGGTGTGGGCGACGCTGAGAGTTTGTGCAAAGTCGCCCAGGCCCATGCCGTTCTGGGAGATCGCGCGTCCGCAATCCTGATGCTTCACCGCACCATCGAGGGCGGATTTTTTCCGTATCCCTATTTCGAACGTGATCCACTGCTGAACAACATTCGCAAAGAGCCCGAGTTCGAAATGCTCATGAAGGAGCGCGCGAAAGGCACGAGCGATTTAGGAAGCAGTTCTTTTAGCGCCCCCGCACGAGCCCTGACCGCGGCTCAGTACTCATTACCTCCGTACCACACCGCCCGCTTACAAAGATTTTGCAAAAAGTCTCAAAAAAATCTTGCATCTGTGGAATTTTCCCGTAATCTCACAACTGCGAACTAACTTCGCCGAAATGCCCGGGAATCGCTCTTACCCGGGAGCCGCGAGAAAGACGTCTTCAGCTCGAAGACACAAGGGAGACGCGGTGGTGAGAGTGAGTCGCTTCGAGGAGGAAGACATAGAAATTGGCAACAGCTAGCGCCCGCAGTCCACAATTCGAAAATCCCCAGCAACTCGCCGCCGTACCCGATCGGAAAAAATTCGTCCGCCTCACTCTTTGGCCCCTGGTCGCCGCCACCTTCTTTATGGTGTCGGGCGGAACCTATGGCACCGAAGACATCGTTCATGGCGCCGGATACGGACGCGCGATCCTGATTTTGCTGCTCACGCCGCTGCTCTGGAGCCTGCCCACGGCCTTCATGATCGGCGAGCTCTCGAGCGCGCTGCCTTTCGAAGGCGGCTACTATGCCTGGGTGCGCCGCGCCATGGGCAACTTCTGGGGATTTCAGGAAGCTTGGCTCTCGCTCGTTGCCTCCATCTTCGACATGGCGATTTATCCCACGCTCTTCGTGGCCTACCTGACCCGCATGTTCCCCTGGTTTCAGGAGGGCAATCGCGGATGGTGGGTCGCCCTCGCCGTGGTCGTCGCCTGCGCGCTGTTGAACATCGCCGGAGTCAAGGTCGTCTCCCTCACGTCGCTCTGGCTCTTCCTCGCCCTGTCGGCGCCGTTCGTGGCAATCGTAATCTTGGCGCCTTTCAAGGTCGGAGCTCTGGTCCACGCCGTCACCAAGCCCACAACTTCCACCGTCGATATTCTCGGAGGCCTGCTCATCTGCATGTGGAACTACATGGGATGGGACAACGCCTCAACCATCGCGACTGAAGTCGAGCGCCCGCAGCGGACCTATCCGCGCGCCATGGTCGTCGCCGTGGTGATCGTGGCCTTGAGCTACGTGCTTCCGTTTGCCGCATTGTGGATCACCGGCCTCAAGCCGACGGCATGGGAAACGGGCTCGTGGGCCGACATCGCCGGACTGCTTGGTGGACCTGTTCTGCGCATCGGGGTTGTCCTCGGCGGCATGATGAGCGCGTTCGGCATGTTCAACGCACTGGTCATGAGCTACTCTCGCTTGCCCTTGGCAATGGCGCAGGACGGCATGCTTCCCGGAATCTTCGGCAAGCTGCAGAAGAAGTCCCGCGCGCCGTGGGTTGCGATAATCGCGCTGGCGATCGGATGGGCAATGTGCCTGGGCTTGGGCTTTGCCCGGCTGGTCACGCTCGACATTCTGCTCTATGGTGCCAGCCTGTCGCTGGAGTTCGTTGCGCTGGCGGTGCTCCGCTTCCGCGAACCCGAACTAGCGCGTCCCTTCCGGGTGCCCGGAGGCCTGTTTGGAGCCATCGCCATCGGCATTCCTCCCTTGCTCCTGCTGGGCTTCTCAGTCATCCGCAGCGAGCATGAGCAGATCTGGAACATGAGTTCGTTCGCCTTCGGGATGATCCTGATCGCCGCGGGCGTCGTAGCTTACCTCATCAACCATGCGTTGAAGCCAGCAGGATGGTCTGCTACGACCGAGAAGGCCCAACCCGCAGCTTAGGGCGCTTTAAAGCGAAAAAAGAGAGGACCGGAAAGTTCCGGTCCTCTTTGACTTTCTAACGGCAAAGACTACGCGGCTGCCGCCGTGTCCCGTAGCATCCTCACTTGGTCATGCGCGCGCAGCACGCTGGCAGCCTGCCGGCGAACAATGTCGACGACGTTCGTCGGTAACGACCCGCTGAGCGCCTTCTGATACGCTTCCTTAGCGTCATCTTCGCCCTTCTCGACCGATTCGAGAATCGTCTTATCGCCGCCGCCGAGCGCCACCTTCGTATCGATCCAGGCCCGGTGCATCGCGGCCGAAGCCGATCCCGAAACTTTCTTGTCGGGCTCACCCACCTTCGGAAGTTCGTTCTGCAGTTCCTGGGCAAAACGTCCACGCTCCATGCTCTGTTCATTAAAATAGGTCTTCAGGTCTGACCGCTTCACATGCTCGGCTGCATCCTGATAGCCTTTCTGCCCGTCTTTACACGTCTCAATAAGATTTTTCAGCACACTGACTGCGTTATTTTCGTCCATAATAAGCCTCCGCCCCTTGGATGCCCGTATGCGATTGAGGTTTGGCGGAATTCTGCGAACCTCGAACAGAACTCGCGCCATTAGGAAGAAAAGTGATCGTGATCTAAAATCAAATCGATTTGTCATCCTGAGCGCAGCGAAAGCCTGCCCCTGTTCCCGTCGAAGGGGACCTATGCAACACCCGGAATCTCTATGACTAAACGGAAATCCAAGGGCGCGTACATGTTGAGCCGGTTTGCGGGGCGTGAGGGAAGCGGGAGCCCGCTGGCGAAATCCCGACCCCGAGCCTGGCAAAGGGAGGGAGCTCGTGACTAAACGGAAATCGAAGGGCGCCTACATGATTTCCTCCGTTGCCGAGATGTACGGCATCCATCCGCAAACGCTGCGCCTCTACGAACGTGAGGGCCTGCTCAAACCCTCCCGCACCGAAGGCAACACCCGTCTCTATACGGACGAAGACCTGCAGCGCCTTGAGTTCATCCTCTCGCTGGCTCGCGACCTCGGCGTGAACATCAGCGGCATGGCCATCATTTTGCAAATGCGCGAACGCATGGAAGAAATGCAGCGCCAGATCCAGGAGTTCGTGCAGTACATCCAGCAGGAAGTCCTGACCCGCGCCAACGCCGCCGCCGACCCGTCAAAGGGCGCAATCGTTCCAGTCCGAAGGCAGATGGTGGTCCCCCCCGTACAACCGCCGAAAAAACGTTCATAAGCCGGTCCGTTCCAACAAACTGTCATCCTGAGCGGCGTGGCTGCTTCGCGAAAGAAGCAGCCACTCAGTCGAAGGACCCTATACCTGTCGATGTCCGCGCCCTCCCGCGAGGTGCTGAGAGGGATGCTTCGACTCCGCTCAGCATGACAATGCGTGGCGTATGATATTGAGTCCTTCAGCCTCAACTGGCTGAAAGTCGGCCCCATGCTCCCCTTCAAGCTCATTTACAGCGACGCCTACTACCTGCCGATCGGCAACCACGTCTTCCCTGCCGAAAAATATCGCCGCGTTCGCGACCGCCTCATCTCCACCGGAGTCGCTGACGCGAAAGATTTTCTCGAACCACAACCCGCCACCGACCAAGACATTCTTCTCGTCCACAAGCCCGAGTATGTTCAGAAACTGAAGACCGGCACGCTCAGCCCGCGCGAAGAGTTGGAGATGGAAGTTCCCTACTCGCGCGATCTGGTTGAAGCCTTCTGGCTGGCAGCCGGCGGATCGATCCTCGCCGCGCGTCAATGCTTGACCGACGGAGTCTCCATCAGCATCGGAGGCGGATTTCACCACGCCTTCCCCGACCACGGGGAAGGATTCTGCATGATCCACGACGTCGCCGTCGCCATCCGCCGCCTCCAGCGCGACGACAAAATCCGCACCGCCATGACCCTGGATTGCGACGTCCACCAGGGCAACGGCACAGCCGCGATCTTCGCTGGCACTCGCACCGCCAGCGCTCTGCTCCCATCGTCCTCAACCTCGACGGTCGAGCAACCAGCCGGTGCGCCTAAAGGCGGCTTTTTACCAGGAAAGGTGCGCGGAGCCCACGCTGGCGACGTTTTCACTATCTCGCTGCACCAGCACAACAACTACCCTCTGTGGAAACCGCCATCGTCGATTGACGTTGACCTCCCCGACGGCACCGGCGACGACGACTATCTCGCATGGCTCGACAACGCCCTTAGCTCCGGCCTCCGCCAGTTCGAACCCGACTTGCTCTGCTACGTGGCCGGGGCCGATCCCTACCGCGAAGATCAACTGGGCGGCCTCGACCTCACGATCGAAGGACTGAAGAAGCGCGACGAACTCGTGTTTCGTGTTGGCCGCGCCCGCAACATTCCAATCATGGTGACCTACGCCGGCGGCTACGCCCAAAACGTCGAAGACACGGTCACGATCCACAGCAACACGGTAGTTGCCGCGAAGGAAGTCTTCGGCAAGTCCGCCTGAGGGGGACAAAATCATAGGGAATCCATCGCGGACTATCCTCTTTTTTTGTTACCGTTGTCACTAATATATATATTTAATAGGCTTAATTATGCCTTTTATTATATAGGTTTGGTTTAATAGGCTATGAAAGTTATATTATTTATTTATATTTAACAATCCTATATATGCCTATTATGTTATAATGATAATTTAAGAGGCACATAATTACTCTATGGCAGATAGCATATCTGAGCTCGCACGCAACCTCGGCCACAGCGTCCGTCAACTACGCTTGGCGCGCAATCTCGACCAGCGTACGACGGCTGAAAGAGCGGGCATTTCTTTGCGCGCACTGGGAATGCTCGAAAACGGCCGCGGCTCTACCCTTGAGACGATGCTGCGAACCTTGAAAGCGCTGGGCTATGAAAAGAATATCGAGATGCTCGCTCCGGCCCCCACGGTCAATCCGCTAGCGCTCCTTAAGACCTCGAAGACTCCCCGACGCGTGCGCCACTCCCGAAAAGCTGGTTTACATAAAGTTGAATTGCCGCAGACGGGTGGGCCCGAAACTGGTGTGTCAAAAGCTGATATGTCAGAAACTGGTGTGTCAAAAACTGGCTCGCCCAACGCGGGAAGGTAACCGGCTGTGCAGCCGATACGAGCCGTTGAAGTTCGTGCCTGGGGAGAGCAAGTAGGGGCGGTCGCGCTCGATCCGCG
Source organism: Candidatus Sulfotelmatobacter sp. (assembly GCA_035695545.1). Taxonomy (GTDB): domain Bacteria; phylum Acidobacteriota; class Terriglobia; order Terriglobales; family Acidobacteriaceae; genus Sulfotelmatobacter. The sequence continues at coordinate 57,559 of DASRRV010000339.1, forward strand.
GCTGGGCTATTATGCGTTCGCCTACGCGCCCGCGTGGCGCCGCACTGGCATCGAACTCGCGCCGCTGACTATGCCGCGAGACGCGTCGCAGGACGTCTTCATATTCCCGAATCTGCCGGAGCCTTCGTTCTACCGCCTGCCCGGCCTGCTCGTCGATGCCCTTCCCGATGCTTTTGGCAATGCGCTGATTGATGCCTGGATGGCCAAGCAGCGAGTGGCGAAAAACGAAATCACCGCCCTCGACCGCCTGGCCTATATGGGGAAACGCGGCGTAGGTGCGATGGAATTCCACCCTGAGCGTGGCTCCCACCGCGAGAGTACGGCGGCCCTCGAGATGAAATCTCTGGTGGAAGACGCCAGAAAGCTGGTCGAGGGACACCTTGCTGTCGATCGCGAGGCCGCAGCAGCGTTGGCAAATATTCTGCGCGTGGGAACCTCCGCTGGCGGCGCACGCGCCAAAGCCGTCATCGCGTGGAATCCGCAAACTAACGTGATCCGCAGCGGCCAATTCGACGCTGCACCCGGGTTCGAGCATTGGCTCTTGAAGTTCGACGGCGTCGGCCAGGACGTTGAAATGGGCACGAGCGCCGACTACGGACGCATCGAGTACGCCTACCACCTCATGGCCAAACAGGCGGGCATTGAGATGTCTCCCTGCCGGCTGCTGGAAGAGAATGGCCGCGCCCACTTTATGACCCGGCGCTTTGACCGCGAAATCGTCGGTGGCCGCACCATCAAGCATCACATGCAGACGCTTTGCGCAATGGAGCATCTCGATTTCAGGCAGCGCGGCACTCACGCCTACGCGCAACTATTCCTGGTGGTCACCCGACTGAAGTTGGGAGACTCGGCTCTCGGACAGGTGTTTCGCCGCATGTGCTTCAACGTCATGGCCCGCAATTGCGATGACCACACAAAGAATTTTTCCTTCCTGCTGAAGCGCGGCCAGGACTGGCAACTTTCCCCCGCGTATGACGTCACTCACGCCTACCGCCCCGGCGGAGAATGGACCTACCAGCACCAGATGAGCGTGAATGGCAAATTCGACGACATCACGCGCGACGACCTCCTCGAAGAAGGTGACCGCTTTCAAGTCCGCAGGCCGAAGGACTTGTTCGCCCAAGTCCGTGCCGCCCTGGAAAACTGGCCGGCATACGCGAAAGAGGCTGGCCTGCGCCACTCGACACGCGACCGCGTGGCCGCCGATTTTCGCCTGCTCTAGTCGCTCCGTGCCACGGTGCGCTTTGCTCAACGATGTCTGTTTCCAAGAGGCTCTCCGTGATCCATTGTCTCAGTCGATTTACACTTAACGTATGAACGTCTTCCCTTCCGAAGTCTCATATAGCGAACTTTACGGCATTCTCCTAAACTCCGTCGGCCCGCGCCCCATCGCCTGGGTCTCCACGCTGAGCGCCGCGGGCCAGGCGAATCTCGCACCATTTTCGTTCTTTAATTGCGTCTGCGTCGACCCGCCATTGCTGGCCTTCGCACCGGGTCTCCGTCAACCCAAGCAAGCAAACTCTCCCCACGGAGAACCCAAAGACACGCTGCGTAACGTCCGCGAGACAAAGGAATTCGTGGTGAACGTCGTCACCTTCGATCTGCTGCACCGCATGAACATCACCAGCGGCGAATACGATCCCTCCGTCAATGAATTCGAACTGGCGAAGGTCACGCCGGCGCCCTCGAAGCTGGTACGCCCGGCACGGGTCGCAGAATCCCCGGTCAGCTTCGAATGCAAACTTCATCAGATTGTCGACTTCTCACCCGCCCCCACCAGCAGCAGCCTGGTAATCGGCGAGATCGTATCCATTCACGTGGATGATGCTCACATCAAGGACGGCAAGCTCGACCGCAACTCCCTCGACCTGATCGGACGCATGGGCGGCATCCAATACACGCGCACCACCGAGCGAGTTGAACTTGCCCGCCCGAAAGTTGAGTAATCCACAGCCCCGATGTAACATCTGACCTTGCCGTCCACAGCCCAATTGGTGGATCATGAAGCAGCGAAAGCGTGCAGGAAGCTGCAACGGCGCAAGGGCTAACTCCTTTGTTCCCAAGATTTTGCCCCTAAGTGATTGCAGCCCTTAGATTACTTCGCGATTTCCAGCTAACTCGCTGATTCCAAGACACCGAGGGGGGAGGGGGTGGGATAACTAGAAGATAAACCCATCCCAAAATGAAACTCTCGACAAGCAAGACAAGTGATCGGCGCAAAATAATTCTGTGGAAGACTCATAAGCAAGTAGAAGTAAGCGAGCAGACAAAAAAGTCCGCATCATCCTGAACTAAAGCCGGAAGCCCGAACGCCGAAGGCCGAAAGCCGGAACCCCATCCGCCGCTGCTAAAATAATCCTCAACCTATGTTCGAGAACTTACAGGAAAAACTCCAGCGTGCCTTCAAGAGTCTCCGCGGCCAAGCCAAACTCACCGAGGAGAACATCGACGAGGCGCTTCGCGAAATCCGCCTCGCCCTGCTCGAAGCCGACGTCAACTTCAAGGTCGTCAAGCAGCTCATCGACCAGATTCGCGCCAAGGCTGTTGGCCAGGAAGTGCTGACTGCGCTCTCGCCCGGAGAGCAAGTCATCAAAATCGTCCGCGACGAACTGGTCGAGATTCTCGGCAAAGACACTGCTCGGATGAAGTTCGCCTCGCAGCCGCCCACAGTCGTCCTCATGGCCGGACTGCAGGGTTCTGGCAAGACCACAACGTCGGGAAAACTCGCACACTGGTTCAAGCTTGGCGGACATCGTCCCCTGCTGGTTTCGGTCGACGTCTACCGTCCTGCGGCTCGCGAGCAGTTGAAAGTGGTTGCGCAAGCCGTCAAGAGCCACATCTACGAAGGCGAAGTCGGAGAATCCAACACCGCGACCGTCGAACGGCTGGTTAAAGAAGCTCGCCGCGAGGCTGTCGTCTCCGGATGCGACGTGCTGATCGTCGATACCGCTGGCCGCTTGCACATCGACGACCAACTCATGGACGAGATGCAGTCACTGAAAAAGCTGCTGAATCCGTCGGAGATCCTGTTCGTCGCCGACGCCATGACCGGACAAGACGCAGTCAACTCCGCCGACGAGTTCCACAAGAAGCTGTCGCTCACAGGCATCGTTCTCAGCAAAATGGACGGTGACGCGCGCGGCGGCGCAGCGCTCTCGATTCGCCAGGTTACTGGTCAGCCCATCAAGTTCATTGGCGTCGGTGAAAAGTACGATGCGCTGGAGCCGTTCCATCCCGACCGCATCGTTTCGCGCATTCTCGGCATGGGCGACATTCTCTCGCTCATCGAGCGCGCCGAGCAGCAGATCGACAAGAAGAAAGCGCAGGAGATGGCGACCAAGGCCCTCACCGGCGATGGCTTCTCGCTCGAAGACTTCCGCGACCAGTTGCGCCAAGTAAAGAAGATGGGATCGATCAAGAGCCTGATGGGCATGATGCCGTCGATCGGGCCATTTTCGGGCCTGCAGAAAGCAGCCGACAACGTCGATGAGAAGCAGATCAACCGCGTCGAAGCCATCATCAACTCGATGACCACGCACGAGCGCAACCATCACGAAGTCATCAACGGCAGCCGCCGCAAGCGCATCGCCCGCGGCTCCGGCACGAGCGTGCAGGAAGTAAACAACCTGCTCCGCCAGTATGCGCAGATGAAAAAGATGTTCAAACAGATGGGCAAACCCAGCTTCGCGCGAAGACTCGCGGGAATGAAGCTGCCGGGAATGTGAAGCAGTGCCCAGTTGCCAGTAGCCAGGTGCCGGTTATTCTCGTGAATAATTAGGAGCGGACTGTGTGGGGATTGACCCGTTTGGCGATCTGCCTTTTCCGGTTTTCCTGGGCTTGGCTTAATGCGATTCGCAGTGGGAATTGGCCCACCGCAGAAGCCATCGTCACCGCGGACCCAGCGACGACATATGCGGGGCTCGCTGGTTTTACGGTAGAGGTTCCTTACACTTATCGTTTCCAAGGAGAGTTATATACAGGCCTGCATGAAGAGCCCTCGTTCGGTGGCGTAGGCTCTCGATTTTTCAAACGATTCGCGAAAGGCAGACCCTTCCTCGTACGCGTCAACCCGGCAGAACCTGAAGTCTCGATTATGCGAGACGGGGACCAAACCGACGATATCCAACAAAGTCGTGCAACAACTGACGAGCTGCAAAATCGAGAAGTTGTGCATAGGTGAACGTAGCAAGTACTCGACGTTATGAAATGGCGCTCACTTGAAGAATCTAGTGCTGGTTTCGACACCCGCCCTTTGCGCGAGATCTTTGCCGAACGGAAGGAACTGATCGCGAGGTACGTTCCCGCCGAGACGCAGGCGATTCACGCACAGGCCGTCGCTGAACTTAAGCAAAAACATCTCGCAGCGAACGCCCTTTCCGTTGGCGCGCAGGCTCCCGCATTCGAACTTGCGGATCATGATCGCAAGATGGTTTCGTCCTCCGACTTGCTCGCCAAGGGACGACTCGTGCTCTGCTTCTTCCGTGGACGCTGGTGTCCGTTTTGCGTCGGTCAGATGGAGGCGATGAATCTCATCGTGCCGGAGATCGAGCAGGCTGGAGCGATGCTTGTCGCGATCTCACCGCAGACGGTGAAGCAGTCGTTCTTCATGCACGACCAGCACAAGCTGCGCTTTCCGCTGCTTTCGGATTCGGGGAATAAAACCGCGCGGCAGTTTGGGCTGACATATCGCGTGCCGCAGCTTCAGGAAGCGGTTTATCGGCGCGGGTTCGTTAATCTGCCCTTTACCAACGGTGATGAGAGTTGGGAGTTGCCGATTCCGGCGACTTACATTCTCGACCGCGACGGAACGGTTCTCTACGCGTCAGCCAACGAGGATTACACGGAGCGACCAGAACCGTCTGAAATTATCAGCCTTCTGCAGGGTGGAAGCTAAAAAAGCCCCTGTCATCCTGAGCGCAGCGAAGGACCCATGAATTTCTCTCGGCGCCGGCAAACTGCATAGGTTCTTCGCTACGCTCAGAATGACATTCGAATCATGCGTCAGTCGAAATTGCTGACTTGAGGCCACCTCAACATCCACGAGACAGCGCTCGCGATACACTGAACACTTATGCACTACATCTATGGAATCAACTCCGTGACCGAAGCGCTGAAGGCGCGCGGACGGGCTTTCGAATGGATAGGAATGGCCAAAGAGCGCCATGACATCCGCCTGCAACGACTGATTGAAGATTGCCGGCGGCTCAAAATCCCTGTGCGTTTTATGCAACGCACGGAACTTGACCACATGGCAGGCAACGCTGCGCATCAAGGCGTGGTCGCTGTCACATCGGCAAAGCAGTATAACGATCTCGCCGACGTAATCGCCGCCAAGCGAGCGCAATATTCGCTGATCGTCGTGCTCGACGGCGTGGAAGACCCGCACAACCTGGGAGCGATTTTGCGTACGGCTGATGCCGCGGGCGCGAATGGCATCGTCATACCCGAACGCCGCGCTGCCGCTGTGACCGGAACCGTCACCAAAGTATCGGCCGGAGCGAGCGAGCATATGCCCATCGCCAAGGTAACGAACATCGCGCGCTCGATCGAAGAACTGAAAGACGAGAACGTTTGGACCGTCGGCCTCGACGAGCGCGGCAAGCAGACCTACGATGCCCTGGACTACAACATGGATTGTGCCTTGGTTCTAGGCGGAGAAGGCAAAGGTCTGCACGATCTGGTGAAGCGGAAGTGCGACTTCCTGGTTTCGATTCCGATGCTCGGGAAGGTGCCGTCGCTCAATGTTTCCGTGGCTGCCGCAGTAGTTTTGTACGAGATCGTACGGCAGAGACGCGTGCGCGAAGCATCTGATACAAAATGAAGTGCAGCTTCAAATGCCTGAATAGTGTCCCCACTCCGATCTCCTCTGCGTTCTCAGCGGGTTTTCTCAGCGGCCTCTGCGGTTTAGGGTTTTGCGGCACTTCTGCCAGATCCAAAGCTCTTAACCGCAGAGGCCGCAGAGTTTGCGCGGAGGACGCTGAGAAACCCGGAAATACTTTTCGACTCCGCCAGAACCTGAGCCTGCTGACTTTACTGTTCGCATTGGTCACAAGTTGCTTTTCTCTCGACCGCGAGGCGTTCAGCTTCACCAATTACGATCTCAGTCTTCAGATCGAACCTGAACAGCATCGGCTCGGCGTGCGCGGCAAGATTACGTTGCGGAATGACTCGTCGACGCCGCAAAAGATTGCGGTGCTGCAGATTTCTTCCTCCCTCGACTGGCGATCGATCAAGGCCGGCGACAAAACTGTGCAGTTCGTTTCGCAGCCCTACACTTCTGACATCGACCACACCGGAGGTCTTTCCGAAGCCATCGTCACCCTGCCGCAAGCGGTCGAACCCAAGGGCACTATTGAACTGGAGATCGCCTATGAAGGTATCATCCTGCTTGATGCGACGAGGCTGACTCGCATTGGCACACCGGACGAAGCCGCGCACACCACCGACTGGGACCGGATCGATGCCAAGTTCACAGGCCTGCGCGGAGCCGGCTATGTCGCGTGGTATCCCTTGGCGACTGAGGTCGCGAATCTTTCGGAAGGCAACAGCCTGTTTGAGGTCTTGAATCGGTGGAAGACGCGAGAGGCCGGATCGAAGATGCAGTTGCAGCTGAGTCTAACGCTACAAAGTTCCGCCATACCGCAGTTTCTTTTCAACGGCGCGGAATGCGTCGCGGGCATGCACGAACAAATGGCAATCACAGAGCACGTAACTGCCGATTGCCCATACCAACCCTTGCGTTGGGACACACCGACCCTTGTGATTGCCGATTATCAACTCCTGAGCAAGCCCGGGATCGAAGTCCGACATCTGCCCGGTCATAACGCTTCGGCGGCAAGCTTCTCCGATGCCGCTGAGAAAGTCATTCCCTTCATCACCGAATGGTTTGGTGTGCAACGAGAACAAGCCAGGACGGCCGAGCTACCCGATTCCAGCTTGGCGCCGTTTGAGAGCGGTGCGCTTCTGCTGACTCCACTCAACGGCCAAGAATCCAAGTCCGCTGGGCTCGCCGCTACGCATCAACTCACACACGCTTCGTTTGTGTCATTTCGTCCCTGGATCGAAGAAGGACTTGCCCACTTTGCACAGGCGCTTTATCTCGAGCAGCAAAAAGGACGCCAGGCTGCGCTCGACTACATGGGACTGCACCGGTCGGCGCTTGGTGAAATCGAAAAGCAAACGACCGTACCCAGATCTGAAGATGAGTCCAACCGGTCACTGGTGAATACAATCAGCGAGGAACTGTATCGTAGCAAGGCGATGTGCGTGTGGTGGATGCTGCGGGACATGGTTGGCGAGGCGGCGCTCAAGAAAGCGCTCGCGGCGTACCGTCCAGAGCAGGACAAGGAGCCGTCGTATATGCCGCGGCTGATTGCGGCGCAAACTCAGCGCGATCTGGAGTGGTTTTTCGATGACTGGGTTTACCGCGACCGCGGACTGCCGAACTTTAAGATCGAATCTGCCTTCGCGCGGAAGACCATGACCAACGCTTTCATGGTGACGATCACGGTGGATAATCTCGGCACCGCCGGCGCCGAAGTGCCGCTGACTATAAAGTTCGCGGGCGGAGACGTTGTGAAGCGTCTCGAGGTGCGCGCAAAGACTAAGGGCGTGATTCGCGTGGAGGTGCCCTCGGCTCCGCAGGAGCTCGTGGTAAACGACGGCAGCGTGCCGGAGAGCGACATGACGAACAATGTGTTCAAGGTCGATTCGGCGCAGAACTAAGATTCACCACGGAGACACGGAGTCATAGAGAACAACCAGGGCTAGAACCGACCGTGCCAACCTGAACTCGCCTAGCAGGAAGCGCTTCCTTTTCTTGTCTCGTTTCTCCGTGGCTCTGTGTCTCCGTGGTAGCTTATTGCTTCGGTTTGGAGGGAACACTTGGCCTATATCCAGTTTCTTGGCGCCGCGGGCACGGTCACTGGTTCGAAGCATCTGATCAACACGGGCGATCCGTCGGGCAAGAGCGGGTTCCAGGTGCTGCTCGATTGCGGACTATTTCAGGGGCAGAAGGATTGGCGGGAACGCAACTGGCGCGACACTCCGGTTCCGGCGAAGGAAATTGATGCGGTCATTCTGACGCACGCGCATCTCGACCACTGTGGATGGATTCCGCGCCTGGTGAAAGAGGGATTCCGCGGGCCGATTTACGCGACGCCGCCGACGATTGATTTGTGCGGCATCGTCCTTCCCGACTCCGGTCACCTGCAGGAAGAAGACGCCAATTATTACAACAAACAGAAAAAGTCGAAGCACGAGCCTGCGTTGCCGTTGTACACCTTCGAAGAAGCGCAGAACTCCTTGCAGTATTTCAAGCCGGTACACGTGGGCCAGACGACTACGCTCTCGCCAGAACTGTCATTTCGTTTCGTACGGGCGGCGCACATATTAGGGTCGTGTATGGCAGAAGTCTCGCTCAAGACTGTTGGTCAGACACGGCGGCTTCTGTTTACCGGCGACATTGGACGCGTGCGCGATCACAAGGTTGCGCCGGGAAAAGTGGTTCACTCCGGGCCTGCCGAGGGCGAGGTCGCGGACCTGGTCGTGATGGAGTCAACGTATGGAAACCGGTTGCATCCGAAAGAGGATCCGATGCCGGAGTTGGCCGGACTGATTACGGCGGCCGCAAATCGCGGTGGCAGCGTGGTGGTGCCCGCGTTCGCCATCGAGCGGACGCAGAAGTTTGTTTTCATCATCAAGCACTTGATCGAATCTGGACAAATTCCGCGAATGCCGGTCTTTTGCGACAGTCCGATGGCGATCAAGGCGGTCGAGATCTTCCTGAAGCACGACGAGGAATACAGCGAAGAAACGCGCACCATGATCCGGAAATACGGGTCGCCGCTGGCCTGGCCGGGCTTCACCTTTGCAGCTACCCCGCAGGAATCGAAGAAGATCAACGAGGTGCGGAATCCGTCAGTCATTATTTCTTCGAGCGGCATGGTGACGGGCGGGCGCATTCTGCATCACCTGGCGCAGCGACTGCCCGATCCGAGAAATCTGGTGCTGTTTATCGGGTTCCAGGCGCCGGGAACGCGCGGATTCACGATCAAGAGCAAGGCGCCGGAGGTGAAGATTTTCGGGGACTTCGTCGCCATTCGCGCGCAGATTGTGGCGTTGGAACAGTTCAGCGATCACGCGGATCCTCCGGAGTTGCTGCAGTGGCTGCGGACTTTCGGGAACCAGCCGGCGACGACTTATCTAGTGCACGGAGAGCCCGACGCTTCAGGGCAGCTGCGCGACTTGATGAAGAAAGAGTTGGGGTGGAGAGTCGAGATCGCGCAGTATCTGGAAAAAGTTGAGGTGAGGTAGCGCGCGGGCACTGAGCTTTCACGTAGCACAAGCGACTACATAGGTCCTTCGCTTCGCTCAGGATGACAGCTGGACTAAGTTTGTGAGGTGAAGCTCGCCAGGGATTTTAGCTTCAGTTCGGCTTTGCCGGAGTCGATCGATTCTTGTGCGAGCGCGATGGCCTCGGCAATGTGGCCGGACTTTCCCGCTGCCACTAGCGCTGCCGCCGCGTTGAGTACAACCACATCCCGCCGCGGCGATTTATCTCCGCTGAGAACCGTACGGATAATTGCAGCATTCTGTTTCGCATCGCCGCCGGCAAGATCTTGCAGCGTGGCGTGCTTCATCCCGAAATCTTCAGGATCGACTTCGTAGGATCGTACCGAACCGTCGCGGGCTTCGGCTATGCGGGTCTTGCCCGTAATCGTGATCTCGTCCAGGCCGTCGAGGCCATGCACAACCAGCGCGCGGCGCAGGCCAAGCATGCTCAGGGCCTCGGCCAACTTCTCAACCAGGTCGAGCGAATAGACACCTACAACCTGTCCGGACGCGCGGGCTGGATTGGTCAGTGGACCGAGAAGGTTGAACATTGTGCGCATGCGAAGTTCGCGGCGCACGCCCTGGACCTGCTTCATGGCGGGATGCAGATTGGGAGCATAGAGGAAGCAGATTCCGACTTCGCGCAGACACTGCGCGGAGCGCTCGGGCGAGAGCTGGATGTTTATGCCGAGGGCCTCGACCACATCGGCAGATCCGCATTGGGAGCTGATGCTGCGATTGCCGTGCTTGGCGACGCGGACTCCGGCTCCGGCGGTCACGAATGCAGTGGCGGTAGAAATGTTGAAGGTGCCGCTGGCGTCGCCGCCGGTGCCGCTGGTGTCGACCAGGGACTCTTCGGCCAAAGCGTCGCGGCCCGTGCCGGTAACGGCGAGCGCGTCGGGCACGCTGGCACGCTCGACGGGCAAAGGAGCGGCAGCAGCACGGATGGCTTCCGCGAAGCCTACGATTTCTTCCACCGTTTCGCCTTTCATGCGCAGGGCGACCAGCAGAGCTGAGATTTGCGCGTCGGTACATTTTGCAGTGAGCACCTCGGCCATCACGGCGCGGGCCTCTTCGCGGCCGAGGGATTGGCTGTGATTGGCTAGGCGATGGATGGCGTCGAGGATCATGGCGTCAGGCGGAATTGTACGGCATGAATGGTACGAGAGCGATTCGAGAACCAAAGTACTGCCTGCGGGACATCACGCGAGTACTACATTTCTCGCGCAGCGCCGAACGGCAAGTTCGACTTGCGGTTACCGATCAGCCACCGCTTCATCCGGCAGCAGCCGTTTCGCCAGGTAATGCCGCCAGTCTCCCGGCAGAGCTGCGGTAGCGATTGCTTTCTCCAGCAGGTCGCGGTTGTATTTGTCATCCACGAAGAGCCGGTTCATTTCTGCGATGGTGATGGCTTGCGGTTCGCGGCTTAGAAATTCGAACGAGTCTCCAGCGGCAACGGTTCCCTCTTGCTCGACGGAAAAATAAAAACCGCTGCGTCCGCTGCGCAAGAAGCGCGCGAGGATGTCGTTCCGGCGGAATTTCACCGCGAGCTTGTAACAGGGAATGCGAGGCTGCCGGACCACAATGATCGCCGTCCCGACTTGCAAACGATCTCCGATGTGGAGGTCGGTTTCGAATAGCCCTTCGGTGGTGAAGTTCTCGCCGAACAATCCCCAGGAGAGTTGGGTGGCGCCGAGTTCCTGGCGCCAGAACTCGTAGTGCTCGGACGGATAGCCGTATATGGCTTTGAAGGGCCCTCCATGAACCACGAGATCGGCTTGGCGGTCTCCGTCGAGATTCAGGGTGCGCAATTGAACCGGGCCCGAGACCGGCAACTTGAAAATCCCAGTCTTAACGGTTTCCGTTTTATACGAGGCGAGTCGAGGCAGCGCGACATTTAGGGAGATCAGTTTCATGGGCCTCCAATCTCGGACGGTTCCGCTGTTTGACGTGTTTGGATGTTAGCAGGCCGCAAAAGACGCAGGATTGCCGGATGGGCCAGCTTCGTTCTGGAAATCGGTTTTGGAACTCGGACCCTCAGATAAAGATGGCAGAGCATTGCCCTAAGGCGCTGCCGTTTTATAGAATTACGGGTTTGCTGCAGTGCGACGCCGCAAGCAGGATCCTTCCGATTCTTAACTGACGAGCCTTCATATGAAAATTCATGAGTATCAGGCAAAAGCAATTCTCAAGAAATACGGGGTAAGTGTGCCGCGTGGAGCAATGGCCGCATCGCAGGATGAAGCCGAGGCTGCCGCTAAGGAACTGTTCAATGCGGGCGCGAGCGGAGTGGTGGTGAAAGCGCAGATCCATGCCGGCGGCCGCGGCAAGGGCGGCGGGGTGAAAATCGCCAAGTCGGTGAACGAGGCCGGCGAGCTTGCGTCGAAAATGCTTGGCATGAAGTTGGTGACGCACCAGACCGGGCCCGAAGGCCGGATCGTGCGGCGGTTGCTGATTGAAGAGACGCTGCCAATCGAGAAAGAACTCTACCTGGGGATTCTGGTCGACCGGGCTGAGGGCAAGCCGGTGTTCATGGCTTCGGCTGCCGGCGGGATGGATATTGAGCAGGTCGCTGCGGAAAATCCGGACGCGATTCTCAAACAGCATATCGATCCGGGCATGGGTTTGGAGGCGTTTCAGGCGCGCAAGATTGCTTTCAAGTTGGGCCTCGGCGCGAAGCAGATCAATCCTGCGGTGGGATTTCTGAGCAGCCTTTACAAGGCTTTTCTCGATACGGACTCTTCCCTGCTCGAGATCAATCCTTTTATTACGACTACAGACGGGCGGTTGTTTGCGCTCGATGCGAAGATCAATTTCGACGACAACTCTTTGTTTCGGCACGCCGATCTGCGGGAGTTGCGGGACATTACCGAGGAAGATCCGCTTGAGGTGGAGGCCTCGAAGTACAGCCTGAATTACATCAAGCTCGATGGCAACGTTGGCTGCATGGTGAACGGCGCGGGGTTGGCGATGGCGACGATGGACATCATCAAGTACGCCGGTGGCACGCCGGCGAACTTCCTCGATGTGGGCGGAGGAGCAAGTTCTGAGCAGGTGGCGCACGCGTTTGAGATTCTGCTTAGCGACAAGAATGTGAAGGCGGTGCTGATCAACATTTTTGGCGGCATTTTGCGAGTCGACACCTTGGCTACGGGCGTGGTGGACGCGGCAAAGAAGACGAATATCAAGCTGCCGGTCGTGCTGCGACTGGAAGGCACAAATGTTGAGGAAGGCAAGAAGATTCTGATGAACTCAGGCCTTAACTTTGTGGTGACCGACACTATGAAAGACGCAGCGGACAAGGTTGTGGCCGCGGCGCGTGGAACTCTGGGCGTTACGGAGTGGCGATAGGCAGAAACCTTTCAACACAGAGGACACAGAGGGGCACCGAGGATCTGCGGTAGAGGAAAAACAGCTGTTACGAGGAACTTTTCATATGGCAATCTTAGTAGATAAGAATACGAGGTTGGTGGTGCAGGGTCTGACCGGGCGTGAAGGAACGTTTCATGCGAAAGCCAGCGCGGCTTACGGCACACAGATCGTCGGCGGCGTGACGCCTGGAAAGGGTGGTACGACGCACGAGGGCTGGCCGATTTTCAATACGGTCCGCGAAGCGGCCGACAAGACTGGCGCAAATGCCACCGTGATTTTTGTGCCTCCGCCGTTCGCGGCGGACGCGATCATGGAAGCGGCGGATGCGGAGATCGATTTGATCGTTTGCATCACCGAGGGCATTTCGACGCTCGACATGGTGAAGGCGTGGGAATTCCTGCAGGACAGGAAATCGCGGCTGATCGGGCCGAATTGTCCGGGGATCATCTCGCCGGGTAAGTGCAAGATCGGCATCATGCCGGCTTCCATCCACAAAGAAGGACCGATCGGCATTGTCTCGCGCTCTGGGACTCTCACCTACGAGGCGGTGCACCAACTCACGCAGCGCGGCATCGGGCAATCGACTGCGCTTGGCATTGGCGGCGACCCAATTATTGGGACGAACTTTATTGATGCGCTGGACTTATTCAACCGCGATCCTGAGACCGAAGCCGTGATCATGATCGGCGAGATCGGCGGCAACGCCGAGGAACTCGCCGCAGAATTTGTAAAGACTCACATGAAGAAGCCGGTGGTGGGCTTCATTGCAGGGCAGACGGCGCCTCCAGGACGCCGCATGGGACACGCGGGAGCTATTATCTCTGGCGGTAAGGGCACGGCGGCGGAAAAGATCAAGGCGCTGGAAGCGTGTGGGATTCGCGTGGCGAAGTCTCCGGCGGCGATTGGGGAGACTCTGGCGGCGGCGATTGGCGTCAGCGTCTAAAATCAGTTGCCAGTACCCAGTTGCCAGTCAAAGCTATCTGCTGACATTCACTATTAAGGACAAACAACCGAACTCATGAAAACTTTGCAGCGAACGTTCACTATTGTTAAACCCGATGCCGTACGCAAGAATGCCGTCGGCGACATCATTGAGAAGTTTGAGAAGAATGGCTTCCGCATCCTCGCTATGAAGATGCTGGAAATCTCCAAGCATCAGGCTGAGCAGTTTTACGCGGTGCATGCCAGCCGGCCATTCTTCAACACGCTGACGGATTTTATGTCGAGCGGGCCGATCGTCGTACTGGCGCTCGAGAAAGAAAATGCGATTGCCGATCTGCGGAAGCTGATGGGCGCGACCAATCCGGCTCAGGCCGAAGAGGGGACGATCCGCAAGAAGTGGGCAACCAACATTGAGCACAACGCGATTCACGGGTCAGACGCGGAAGAAACGGCGCGCTTCGAGCTGAGCTTCTTTTTTGCGGGATACGAGTTGGCGAAGTAGTTCGAAAACAGTTTTCAGTTCTCGGTTCTCAGTTCTCAGTTTCTGAAGCGGAGATCCGTTTTTGCTGAGAACTGACAACTGGGAACTGAGAACTGCCCTTATGCCGATGGTTCAAATCACGATGCTGCAAGGCCGCACCGCCGATCAGAAGCGGAAGATTGCCAAGCGGATCACCGACGCTCTGGTTGAAGAGGCCGGAGCGCGCCGGGAGGCCATTGTCGTGGCCTTCCACGAGGTCTCGAAGGAAAGTTACGCTTCGGGCGGCGAGTTGATGATCGATAAAACCCCCAAATAACTACCGCAGGTTACCCTTGTAACGAGTCTCCGGAGCAGCTTCTGTTTATACTGCGCTCGTGGCGAGGAGAACATCATGAAAACGTGGACAGTGGCCGCTGCTCTGCTTTTTTTGGGCGCATACGGCGTTGCTCAGACCGATGCACCGGCAAGAAAATCCTGCGACGACCTCAAAGCTGAAATTACAAAGAAGCTGGACGCCAAGGGAGTAACTTCCTATTCGCTCGACATCGTCGACAAGGGTAAGGAAGGGGACGGCAAAGTGGTGGGAAGCTGTGAGGGCGGAACCAAGAGCGTCGTCTACAGCCGGGCCGCAGCCTCTCAAGCCAAACCTGCAGACGAGAAGAAGCCGCAGTAACACCGGCGGCAGGCGCGAGCGCCCGCGCCACACAAACTTACCCCAGCGGCTCGAATAGATTGCCTTCTACACGGTCTGCAATCTTAGGCAGATCTTTTTTCGCGTGCTGCAGGAAGTGCGGGGCTACTCGGTGGGCCTCGAGTGCGGCATCGTCCTTGTACTGCTCGTAGATGAAGAAGCGGCGCGGTTCCGTCTTGTGCCGGTGCACCTGGTACATGGAACAGCCCGGCTCTTTGCGGGATTGTTCAGTTAACTTTTCAAAAAGTGCGGCAACTTCGACTTCGTGCCCAACTTTTGCCATCCAGGTAACCGCCAACACCACCATCGTTACGCTCCTTCCGCCAGCGGGTGCGCCGGGGAGGAACATTCTAGGCTTTCTTCGCGGCTGCCTTCAACTCCTTAACGAACGTATCCATGAGGATGGTGTGATTGCGGTCCGGGCCGGTCGAGATCATACCGACTTTCGCTCCCGATTCCTTCTCGACGAATGCGAGGTACTCCCGCGCCGTCTTAGGCAGTTTCTTGTAATCCGTGATGCCCTCGGTCGAGGTCTGCCAGCCGGGGAGCTTCTTGTAAATGCATTCGATCTTGTCGTAGCCGCTGGCCTGAGCGGGCGCGTCCGCCGTCTTCTTGCCGTCGATTTTGTAGCCGACGCAGACGGGAATTTCGGCGAGTTCATCGAGCACATCGAGCTTGGTGACCACCAGCCACGAAGTACCGTTGATCATGCCGGAATAGCGGAGAAGCGGGAGGTCCAGCCATCCTGTGCGACGGGGGCGCCCAGTGACGGCGCCATACTCGTTGCCGCGTTTGCGCAGGTTCTCGCCGGCCTCGCCTTTCTCTTCGGTCGGGAACGGCCCCTCGCCCACACGGGTGCAATACGCCTTGGTAATTCCAATAACCGAGTTGATCGCGTTAGGAGCCACGCCGGTGCCGATGACCGCCCCGCCGGACGTCGCACTGGAAGAGGTGACGAATGGATAGGTGCCGTGGTCGATGTCGAGCATCGTTCCCTGCGCGCCTTCGAACAGGATCGATTCACCTTTGCTCAAAGCCTGGTTCAGAAGAACCGCTGTATCGCAGACGAAGGGTGCGATCTTCTCCGCCGCCTGGGCGTATTCCGTGTACATCTTGTCGGCGTCGAGCGGCTCAGAGTTGAAGAGCGCGTGCGCGATCATGTTCTTTTCGCGAACGGCATTCTCGATGTGCTTCTTGAGAAGTTGCAGATCGAGCAGGTCAGCCACACGCAGGCCACGGCGGCCCATCTTGTCTTCGTAGGCGGGACCGATGCCGCGCGACGTGGTGCCAATCTTGACGCGTCCTGGGGCGTTTTCCGCAGCCAGTTCGATCATGCGATGGTAGGGCAGGATCACGTGGGCGCGGTTCGAAACGAACAGGTGGCCGTCGACCTTAACGCCAGTCTCGCGCAGAGCGCCAAGTTCCTTCAGAAACGCCAGGGGGTCGAGCACGACGCCGTTGCCAATGACACTGCGACAACCGCTGCGCAATACGCCACAGGGGACAAGCTGAAGAACGAACTTCTTGCCCTTGATGATGACGGTGTGGCCGGCGTTGTGTCCGCCGGCATAGCGGACGACGACGGAGAAGTTCTCCGACAACACGTCGACGATCTTTCCTTTACCTTCATCGCCCCACTGGGCGCCTACGATTACCGCGGTCTTGCCTTTTTTCACATCGAGCTCCGTCAGGGAGATTCGAGCAGACAGATGACTGCGCTGCTCCCGGGGTCGCACACTCCTTGCCCGCGGGCATTCCTGCACAAAAAAACTCTAGGGATAAAAGCGGAGAAGATGTGTACGAATGATTTTATCGTGCCGGCGCAGCGAATAGCAACGCACGTTGCACGGCGGTAGTGTCTCAGTTTGAATTTCCGCTCGCGACCCAAATGGACCTCAGCTATCGGCGCAGAGCGTTGGGCGAGTCGCGTAATTAAGCAGGAACGTACGTCAACCTAATCACGTCCTCGACGATTAGATCGCTGGCCACCAGGTGGAGCGGCGGCCGCGGGCCGACGAAGAATGGTTTGCCGCTCCCGAGCACGACGGGGCGGAGGTAGAGTCGATACTCATCGATAAGACCGGCCTCGGTCAGGCTTCGCGCCAGGACTGGGCCGCCAACGTCAATCTCGCCGGTCAATTCCGCCTTCAGCCTGCGTATCGCAGCCTCGAAGTCATCCGCGATCAGCGTGGCGTTGGAGCCAACTGACTTGAGTGAATGCGACACAACCCACTTGGGTTTGCTCCGCCACGCCACTGCGAAGTCGTGCTCCTCCGCGTCCCAGTCCGGAAGGTCTTCGTCCCAATAACGCATGATCTCGTACAGGCCGCGACCATATAGGCAGCCGGTCAGGCCACGCACATGCTCGACGAAGTGACGAAAGGCCGAGGGCACAGGTGGCCCCAACTTCATGTGGTCGACGTAGCCATCCAGGGACTGGTTCATTCCAAAGACAAGTTCGCCATGCTGCAAATCTCCTTCCCGAGCTCTTCAAGAATAGCTTGAGCCGGCGTCGCGCGAAATGCAGGTTGAATGCAATCTGCGCGCCGCATTGCCGGTGCGATCCTTCACCAGAGGCCTGCTTCCCGGGCGCCGAGGTCAAACTGAGACACGACCCAATTTTTCCTCCTCTATCTCCTTTGCTATCTTCATCTTCCAGACTCCAACCAAATTCCCGAATGGAACCGCTGCATCCCCAACAATCGCAATCACTTCCAGAGTCCGCAAAAATGGATGGGGGTAACCCTCAAAAAAGCGAACCCGCGTCCGAAACAGTCGCCAACGCTATCGCCGCTGGGCGGCCCCGCCCCCCAGTTGCACCTTTTCCCGCCTTCAATGTACAGTGAACCCGTTCTCAACCATCAACCGCGACATCACGCCGCACTCGGCATCGCGTCGTACAAATCTGAGCACCATCGCTTCGTCTATCTCGCGACGATCGGAGACCACGGGTGGCGTCACAGCTCTTCAATTGTAAGAGTATCGATCAGCTTCTGTCCGACTCCGAAAATGCCGAAGTAAAGCTCAAGAAATCCCTTGGCTGGCTCAGTCTTACGTCCCTCGGAATCGGCGCGGTCATCGGCTCCGGA
>DASRRV010000340.1:0-5392 GCA_035695545.1 Candidatus Sulfotelmatobacter sp.
CTTCACCGTTCTCCCACCGCGTCCGCCGCGCCAGCGGCTTCGTACAAATCCCCCTATCGCAAGTCCGCCGGCGGCATGCGATTCCGCTCACCCCGAATGTTTCCCGCCGGCGCACTTGTCGATAGGACTCTAAGATTTTGCAACAGTTATCCGCGAACGCCATCCGGCGGGGGCAAGTCACGGTAGCCGGGAACCGCATCTTTCAGAACCTGCTCCGCGTTGAAAACTTCACAGTCGCAGTACCCTCCCTTATCTTCGAGCCAAGCAAAAACCGATTCTGCGGGAAGGTCGTTAGCGCGAATGAACTCACTGGCATGGCGCAGAGTATCGTCGCACTCCGAAGACGACAGGTGTTTATCGACGTAGGTGAAAAGCGCCTTCATCATCGCGGCAGGAACCGGCAGTCCTCCACGAATTGACCGTCGTTGCTCATCCCGTTGAGAATGCAGCAACTGTTTGCGCCGGGCCTTTTCATCCTTATCTGGCATAGAACTTGTTTCTTACCACAACCCGAGGCCGATGAGTGATATGGCGAAGTTTCAACAGCTTATCAAGGAACGCGACCGCCTCTCTAGATGCGGTCAAATGCTTCTTCACCGTAGAAGTTCCGTCGCAAGAGCGAGACAACCCCGTAGATAGCAAAGAAAAGCACAAGGCCGAGCAAGATCGCTAGTTTCCCCGATCCACGGCTGAGGTTTCCGACGCGCTGTATCCAAGCGTGGACAACGAACATCTGAATCGCAGACGACAGCACCAAAGACATCCAAAAGCCCATCTTTCGCCACCAAGAACGCCCCACGACTACGATGAAAACCGACGCGAACATCACATGCACAGCCGCTTCCTGCCAATCGGGTTTCATTTGATAGCGATTGGGCAGCGCCAAGTATGTGGACGAAATCAAAGCAATCGCTAGCAATGTCCAGAACATATCAACCCAACTACTGCGGTCGCTCCGTGTGCCGAATGTTTTCCGGCGACGCCTCATTGCCTCACGCCGCTCTTTATGCCTCACGAATTGCTGGTATTTAGCTCGGTCAGACTCGCTTAGATTCCGCCGATGCAGTTCATCATCTAGAGCAGCGGCAGCTTCGTTTGTAAGGGAGGACCGATCAGATGCCAACTGCAAAAGCTCGTCGTCGCTCCGCTCGAAATATTCGGCGGAGTAGTTAAGCTTGTTCATGGTGCTGACCTTATGCCTGATCACATCCTAGCCTACATAAGTCAGTTGATGAAATCAGGCCGTGGCTGTTGAAAAACTCCGGTCTTGTCAAAATAGCTGAACTTTGGGAGATAGAAAATGTCTACCAAAACGGAGATCGTCGTTTGTAGGGCTTCCTATTGCAAACTTTTTTGACCATTTTCCGGTGAGTGAGTTTTTCAACAGCCGCAGGCGTCAGCACTCAAAACCCCCGGCACTCGGTCGATGAGTGGAATGGGGATTTTGCAACGCTATGCTCCGCTACATCATGGATTGAAGTGACTGGCAGATTGTCTTGCAGTGCTTGGTTACTTGGCTTGGCAACCTACGCCACCACCATCAGCAATCCCTCTCGGATAAACCTCCGAACCAAGGTTAGCTTACCCGCCTCGTCCAGATCACCCGGAAGTTGGCAGACGGTAAACTTGGAATTGCTCAAAGCGAAATGGACCGCATCGGTTAGGTGAGCTGGAAAGGTAATCTTCCGTCCGTAGCAATCGACCGTGGTTGCCCCTCCGTCCGTGCGAACGTGGGAGATCACGCCTGTCCTGGTGCCGACGACGGTGTCAATGGATACACGATCGAGGGTCGCGATCTGGCCCAGTTGGCCGCTTAGCAGCGGCGGACACTGGGAAATGAATTCATCTGCAAAACGGTCAAGCATGGCGTCGAGGTTGGACTTCGCCGAAAGCCTTAGCAGAAGGTCGCGAAGGATTTCCCGGGCTTGCGCCCGGTTGAAATCCTGCTGGGCGAACCCAGGGAAGAGCGCTTTGCGGAACGCCGGGTCGTTCAAGCTGACGTCCGCAATCGATTCCAGCAGCAGGTCTGTCCAGGTGTAGTGCAGAACCCCTACCGTAATGTGAAGCGATGTCGTTTCGCTAGAACAAGCGTCATGAACTACGCCTCGCGGAATGTAAGCGCAATCCCCGGCCTCCAGTTCGAAATCGAGCGTAGGTTCACCCCTTTCGTGCACGGAGGGGTCGAAGTCCTGCCCGCGGAGCGGGAGTTCCACAGGAGTGCCGTAGAGTGTCCAGCGTTTCGAGCCGGCAACCTGCAGCACAAACACGTCGTGCGAATCGTAGTGGTATTTGGCTCCTTGCGCTCGGGCTGGGGTCAGATAGACGTTGGTTTGGAATGGAAAGCTAAATTCGCTTTCGAGGCTGCGACAAAAAGCGGTAAGTGCCGGAACCACGGTGTCCAAGTACGCCAAGGTTATGGTGGAGCCTCTCTCGAAAAGCTGGTACACCTTGGCGACGTCGATGGAGTCGCCCTGCACCGTGTAATCGTCCGAGGTAACTAGTTCGCCCGCATTTTTTAGAGTAATGGTTGGATAGCGAAGACCCAGCGTGGTGATGACGCGGTCGGCTTCATCCAAGGACAGCAGCGAGCCGAAATAGTCGCGGTTGGGGCCCTTGACAACGAGGGGTTGTTTTTCCCAGTACTCTTCAAAAAAAACTTGTTTGCCAATGGGGCTGATTATCCATTCGAGCGAGGAACCAGTTTGCGGGTGCGATACCGATTCCTCGCGCCGCTGCAAACTGGTCCACACCGGTGGGTAATGCGTCACCACTTGCCCAGACACAATTGACCCCTCGCTCTCCTCAACACCGTAGGTCGTTACGACTGACGCGCTCTACTTCTTAGCGTCCGGGTCTGACGGTTTCTCGGGTGGTTTGGGTTTGTCTTTCTTGGCCTTGTCGGCATCACTCGACTTAGCTCCGGTCGCCTTCTTCTTATCGGGATCCGCGGCTTTCTTCTTGTCGGGATCCTTCGCTTTTTCCGTCGGGGCTCCGGTACTGGATTTAGCCTTGTCTGGATCTGGGGTTTGAGGAGCGGATTGCGCGCCGGATGCGACAGCCAGAGCACCAGTGGCCAGAATCATTCCGGCAGCAGTCAGGAATTTCCGCGTTGGAAGTTTCCGCTTTGTGACGATTTGCTCATCGGTGAGTGTTTCTCGGGTTGCGTCAGCCATGACCTTAGTCGCTACGCCCGTGGTCTCTGGTTTTTTTCCAAGCATAAGTATTCCTTCCTTCGTTAGATTTTTTACAATGGGTCGGCGCGCTGAGCTAATCCGTTAAAGGATGGTCCGTATTCTACTGCTATTTGCACCAAGTTCAGAAAATTACTTTCGCAGCGAATTGCAGGGAGGGCATGGCGGATGGAGACCGAGGGCCAGAGGTAGAATCGTCGGCGCCGATTGCTTCCACGCCGGTTCTCAAAACAGGATTGATTCGGTTCAGAGAGGAACACTGGAATGACGAAACACACGGTTCGAATGGCTGTCGAGGGAATTTTTCTTCTCATGTTGGTTGTCCTATCTGGAGTGGGACGGGCCCAAGAGGCGGAGCGGGTTGTGGCTATAAAGCCACCGGCTGCACCACTGGCGGACGATGCGCAATCGCGCAATATCACCAAATTCTCTTTCATCGCGTATGGCGACACACGAGGACGGCGAGACGGCACGGCAATTCAATACGAACACTCGCTGATCGTCGACTCCATGCTGGCACAGATCAAAAAGCTGCAAGACACCGAATACCCGGTGCGATTCGTTCTGCAGTCGGGTGATGCTGTAGTGGACGGAAGAAAAGTGCAGCAGTGGAATGTCAGCTTCGTGCCCCTCATCAATCGTTTGACCACGGAAGGCGGCGTCTCGTATTTTCTGGCACCCGGGAATCACGATGTGACCCACTCGGACAACGTAGAGGATGCTGGACGAAAAATCGCACTGCGCAACTATCTGGATGCCGTAGGCGGCCTCATTCCGCCGGACGGATCGCCGCGACGCTTATCCGGATATCCCACGTACTCATTTGGATACGGGAACACCTTCGTGATTGGGTTTGACGCCAACGTCGCGCGCGATGAAAAACAGTTCCAGTGGGTGAAGGCACAACTCGAAGGCGTCGACCGGAAGCGTTTCGTTAATATCATCGTGTTCTGTCATCAGGCACCGTTTTCCACCGGCCCACACGGTGGGCCAACGGTAGAAGAGCCGACAGTCGAATTGAGGAACAAATACATGCCGCTCTTTCAGGCCAATCACGTGCGAGCGGTTTTTTCCGGTCATGAGCATTTGTTCGAGCACTGGGTCGAGCACTACACCGATGCGAGCGGGACACACCGAATGGACCTAGTGGTCTCAGGCGGTGGCGGGGCGCCAATCTATGCGTACACTGGCGAGCCGAATCTTGACGAGTACTTGAAGGCAAACGAGGCCAGTAAGGTCGAGTTGAAGCACCTCGTAAAGCCGGGAGTGGAGCGGGGGACGAATCCGTACCACTACCTACTCGTCCGGGTGGGCGGAGAGAAAATCGACATGCAGGTCATAGCGGTGGACTGGGGCGCTGGATTCGAGCCGTATCACAGCAATAAGGTTTCATTCGAGGACCAGTAAGGAATCGGAACTGGGCCTGTCCTCGCATACACAAGCTCCCTGCCACGTGCTCGCAATGAGGATGCTTCGGGCACGCGTTAACGTGCGCCGCCAAGCGGCTATTTAAACACCCTCGTTGTTTCAATCAGATGGGATGAGAAGGCCGGTCTCCGGCGGGATGCGGTACGCTCCCAAGTTATCAACGTGCTCGAAGCACAAACGATAAAGGAGACCGACAATGAAGAAGGTTAGCACCGCAGTGGCAAAGCAGACCAGGAACATTTCTCGGCAGACATTGACCATAGGATTGGATCTGGGAGATCGCAACAGCTGGTACTGCGTGCTGGATGAAACGGGAAACATCGTGATGGAACAGAAAATCTCCACTACGCCGAACGCGCTGCAAGCGGCGTTTGGTGCCATGCCACGCAGTCGGGTGGCACTGGAAATCGGGACGCATTCGCCCTGGCTCAGTCGTCTGTTGAGCGAGTTGGGGCACGAAGTGATCGTGGCCAATGCCCGCAAGGTACGACTGATCGGGGAGAGTCGCAAGAAAGACGATCGGCTGGACGCGCAGACATTGGCGCGGCTGGCGGGGATCGATCCCCCAGTTGCTGTATCCGGTGAAGCACCGCAGCGCGCAAGCGCAAGCGGATCTGATGATGATTCGAGCTCGCGCCAGCCTGGTACGAGCGCGCACGGGGCTGGTCAACGCGGCCCGCGGGCTGGCGAAGAGCTACGGAGAGCGATTGCGCGGCTGCAACGTGCGCAACATGAATCCGGAGAAAGCCGAAGGGCTAAGTCCGGAGTTGCAA
>DASRRV010000341.1:0-12609 GCA_035695545.1 Candidatus Sulfotelmatobacter sp.
CTTGAAGAAGGAGGCTTTGCCACAGATCGCTCTCGCGGTGATCGTGGCGGTCAGCGGACTTGCCACTGTGATCGCAGTAACAGCCGCCTTCGGTTTCGACGAAGGCGTTGCCGTAGGATTACTCTCGGGCGGCATGACTCAGTCCGCCGCACTCGGCACCGGACTGAGCGCGATCGCCGACCTGCCCATTGCGGCCGACTCCAAGGCCAAGCTCATCGCCAACGCACCCCTTGCGGATGCGATCACATACGGGTTCGGTGACTTAGGTTTAATCGTGTTCCTGACGTGGCTCGGTCCGAAGGTCCTGCGCGCGGACCTGCGGAGCGAAGCGAGGGAACTTGAGAGGAAGCTTTCAGGGGGCAAGAAGGGCGCTCAGGTATTGCCGGGGGTCCATTACGGCTTCCGTGCCTATCGCGTCGAAAACGCGAATGTCGCAAACCTGACCCTTGCAGCACTGGAAGAACGGTATGCCGAGGCGCGGATGTCGGTGCAGCGGGTGCAGCGCGGTGAAGAACTGCTAAAGCTGAATCCTGCGCTTGAGCTAAAGCACGGAGACAGGATCGTATTGTCTGCTCGGCGCATGGTGTTCGGAAATATCGAGCGTGACATCGGACCGGAGATCGACGAGCCTGTCCTACTATCGGTGCCGGTAAAGACGGTGGCGGTCGTAGTTACAAACCGAGAAGTGATCGGCGAAACCATTGGCGAGCTTGCGCTAGACACGAGGATGCGGGGCGTGTATCTCGAGTCGCTGCAACGAGGCACCGAGCTGATGCCGCGCGAGGCGTGGACCGTGGTGGAACGTGGCGACATCCTTCATATCGTCGGCGCGCCCGATGACGTCGAGCGTGCGGGCCGGTGCGCCGGTTTTGTAGAGCGCGACCTGTCGAGGACTGATCTGATGTTTCTGGCAGTCGGGATCTGCGCCGGCATTCTGCTGGGGCTAATCAAGCTCGGCACGGGAGGGGTAGTCCTCGGGCTAGGCACAGCGGGCTCGATCCTGGTGATAGGTCTCGGGGCCGGATACGTGCGGGGCCGCTACCCGGCGTTCGGCGCGATACCCGAGCCAGCGCAGCGACTGCTCATGGACGTTGGCCTGATCGTCTTCATTGCGGCGGTTGGGTTGCAAGCGGGCCCGCACGCGGTCGAGGCCTACGGCACGAGTCGCGGCTCCTACTTTGCCAGCGTATTCATTGCCGGGATGATCGTTACCTCGGTGCCGCTCGCAGTGGGCGCGATCGCGGCACGATACGCGCTGAAGATGAGCCCCCTCATGATCCTCGGCGGCCTCGCTGGCGCGCAGACCTGTACACCGGGCTTGACTGCACTGCGAGAGGCAAGCGGCAGCAACGTCGGCTCGCTCGCCTACACCGTACCGTACGCAATCGGCAACATCCTGCTAACGGTCGGCGGGCCGGTGGTGGTGGCCGTCGTTCACGCCATGCGCGGGTAGTCACGAGCCGGACCAGGTAGGGATTTAAGTGCCATGGCTCGTGCCAACGGCTATCTGCCAGTTTCGCTTCGATGTCGGCCGCATCTGCCTTTGACGCGCAGAAACACTGTCATTGTTGACAGTTGCCGAACCGGGCCGCTGGTATTGAAGTGCAACCCGTATCGTCTCAGAGGTTTTTGCTCCACTTCGAGGCCTGGGGTTTCCTTGATTCCTCCCTTTCCCCTAGGCCTCCTTTTAGTAGATAGCCGGTCGAATCGCCTTTTCAGTCATTCTTTTGGCACTGGCGTTGAGCGTTGTCGTCCCTGTTTTTACGCGGCATTCCGTTCTGGGAAGGAAAGTGAACCCTGTAGTTTTGGTCGATCCTCTGACGGTTTCACATTGATGTGGAACGTCGCTTGATCTCGTGCCAGCTTCGGAGCAATCACACCGGTCAATCTCTCAAGCGTAGCGGTCAAGTCTTTGCCATACATCTGTTGCAAATCGACTGTGATCGTGATGTCGAACAATTCATTTTCGTGTGCTTGAGACTCTTGTTCCCGATGCGCGAACAAACTGCCGCCGAGCATCCGGGCAAGGCTCACGAGCGACCGGCTCTTGCAGACCGGGCATTCGTCACCCTGGCTGTTGCTGATGACCTCGCAATCAAGGCAGAAGATTGCATTCCAGAGGGGAAGGCCGCCTTTGTCAAAACGGCTTTTTGTTTGGGGGCACATATCGACCAACCTTATCGCTAAAAGTGGGGCCGCTACATTCGATACATGATTATGGCACTATTTTTGGATGGCGACTGTCAAAACTTTCAGAGCCAGGCATCGAGAGGGGAGCCCCTCCGACTCAAAAGAGCCCGTTGGCGAAAAATCGTCAGCCCGCGACGATTAAATGTTGACAATCAAATGACACCCCCTCCGCATCTCTTCGTTTTGTAGCGTCGTCTAACTCCACATACAGTGTAAGAAGCATCTTGTCCACGGAAACTCCAAGACAGATCCCTATTCCGCCCGCCGCTTAGGAGCAACTTGCATGAATCGTATCCTTGTTATTGGGGCCACCGGCAACGTCGGCAGCCAGGTTCTCTCGCAACTGTTGATTGCGGGCGCGCAAGTCCGCGCGCTCGCGCGGAACCCCGACGCAGCTGGTTTGTCTCCACAGGTTGAGGTGGTGCGCGGAGATCTCACTCTTCCCGAATCCCTGGATCAATGCCTGGACGGCGTCGATACCGTCTTCCTCGTCTGGGTGGCGCCGCCAGCCACAGTCGATTCCGTTGTGCAGCGAATCGCCAGGCATGCACGGCGGATCGTGTTCCTCTCCGCTCCACTCAAAACGCAACATCCCTTGTTCCAGCAGCCCAATCCGGCTCGGGCCTTCAGCGAGAAAGTAGAGAGTCTCATCGAGTCCTCCGGCCTTCGCTGGACGTTTCTGCGGCCCGGGATGCTCGCAGCAAATGCGAAGAGTTGGTGGGCGCCGCAAATTCGCGCCGGTGACGTCGTGCGCTGGCCGCATCTTGCCGTTCCTACAGCCCCCATCCACGAGCGTGACATTGCCGCGGTCGCGGTCCGCGCCTTGTGTGAAGACGGGCCCGCCGGTGCGGAATATGTTTTGACCGGACCTGAATCCCTGAGCCAGGCCGAGCAGGTGGCCACCATCGGCCACGTTCTTGGCCGCTCACTGCGTGTCGTGGAGATTTCACCAGACGAGGCGCGTCGCACATTGCTAGCGGTAATTCCTGCCCCAGCGGTAAACATGCTCCTCGACGCTTGGGCCGCCGCAGCCGGCCAGCCTGCCTTCGTAAGCTCCACGGTAGCGGAGATCACAGGAACGCCGCCCCGCACATTTCAAGATTGGGCAAGAGATAACGCCGCCGCGTTTCAGTCTTAACCCGTGTCCCCAGTTCTCGCCTCCTTTGCGGGAAGGCGGGATTTGTGCCGCACCCGGATGTAAAGGATGTCTAGGGACAATGGGTAAAGGATGTCATTGTTCTGAGCAAGCTAAGTCGCAGGGTGGAAATTAGTGACTGCACGCATCGCGTCGGAGGCGCGTCGGAAAATAGCCCGGCGTTTTCAACGCCGGGTAACGTCGGGAGTGATATCGCGTCCTGGAGGGACGCATGACACCTCGCCCTCAGAAGTGCGGCTTCGTGACCCCCGCGCGGGTTCGCCCTTTTCGCCTCCTGTGCGAGAGGGGTTGTGACGTTCCGAACCTGGAACCCTACCGCCCATACTCCCGCACGTCTCCATCCACCACTACGGCCACATATTTCTGTGTCAGCAAATCCCGAAACTGCACCACACGATGTCCCTCGCGCGCCATCTTTCCCCACCGGCTGGGCTTCTCCGGATTCTGTTCAATGGCCTGATACTCCCGCCCACCCATCAAAAACCGTACAGTCCGAAAGCGCCGGGCCCCAGTCCGTGCAACGCGCGAAGCCCGCCCGTCCACCACAACCTCGTCCCCACTCAGCTGCTCCGCAACCAACTTCAAAGTCGAATGATCCACCATGAGCCACCCGAATCCAGCAACTCTCTCCTCGCGGGCCGCTCTAGCAGTTGCCCTGCTCTGCGACCTCACCGGCTTTTCCTAGCGTCCTCAGCGGTTAAGAGCTTTGTTCCCATCCCACCCCATTGCTATCGTGAAGAATCTCATGCCTGCCGACTGTTACGCAGACTCTGTTCGCTGTAGATTTTCTCACCGAGCCCTCAGCGGACGCCGCTATGGGAGCAGTCCCATGCCTGCCTTTCCACTCATCACCTGCTGCGCAACAGTTTTCAAAATCGAATGATCCAGCATGTCCTCACCCCAACCCATGTCACCCCTGAGGCCTGCGTTTTCACCGTTTTGTAAACCCATCTGTCCGATGGTTGATTGTTCGCTTCCGGACATCAACGGCCGTCGATGGACACCCTTAAGCACAAGCGTTCGACGGGCGCGATCCTCTGCTCCTTTGCCATCAAGAGTTTACCCTTTGCATTCGATTGGTCACAGTCTTGCGCTGTGAGGAGCAAACTGACAGCGTGGTGACTGGTTGCGCTCAGGCACCTCCCGCGCGGCACGTCGCACTGCCAAAGTCGATGCCGTGATGCTCGTGCGTTACTGGTAGAAACGAGGTAACTGTGTCGGGACTGCAGGACTTTCGTTTTGGATTGCGTTTGCTCGGTGGCGGCATGGTGGCGCGAGCAAGAGCGTGGCAGACTGTCCATCGCTTAAGACAAAACCTGCGTCTTGCCGTGCGCCTGCTACGCAGAAATCCAGGTTTCGCAACCGTTGCCGTGGCTACCTTAGCAATTGGCATCGGTGCCAACACGGCAATCTTCAGTGTCATTTACGCCGTCCTGCTGGCACCCATGCCCTACCCGAACCCCGACCAGTTAGTAATGGTTTGGTCCCACGTGAAAGACGGCAACAACTCGGTTTCGGCAGGCGATTTTCTCGACTGGCGGCAGCACAACACTACATTTCAGGATCTGGTCGCGTGGAACGATGTCGCCTACAATTTTTCGACTCCCGAGCAACCCGAACGGATCGTAGGACGAACGATAACTCCCGGCGCCTACCGCATGATGGGAACGCCGCTCTTTCTCGGGCGTGATTTCCTCCCGGAAGAAGGCGAGGCCGGCAAGGACCACGTCGTGATCCTCACGTACCGTCTTTGGGCCCATCTTGGCGCGGACCGCGACATCATTGGCAAACAAATCAAGATGGATGGAAAGCCTTACACCGTGGTTGGTGTAAACCAAGCCGGCCAAACCGACCGCCTGGAATCCCAATTTGTGGTGCCACTTGCGTTCAAGTCCGAACAGATCAACCACGACTTCCACTGGCTGCTCGTAATCGGCCGTCTCAAACCCGGAGTATCCATCGCTCAGGCGCAGGCTGACATGAACGTCGTCACCAGCCGCATTGCGCGGGACCACCCGCAGTCCAACAAAGGATGGACCTCGAGTGTCGAAGCCTTGCACAACGATTTCTTCTCCAAGGAGAGCCAGAAAACCCTGTGGCTGCTGATGGGAGCAGTCGGCCTTGTACTGCTGATCGCCTGTGCAAACGTAGCCAACTTGGTGCTCGCGAAAGGCACCACTCGTCTGCGAGAAGCGGCCGTTCGTACTTCCTTGGGGGCGACCCGTTCGCAACTCTTTAGCCAATTTCTGACCGAAAATCTCGTCCTCGCGGGGATCGGCGGTGGACTCGGGATAGCCCTCGGCTCAGTCCTTCTGCGCGTATTTGTAGCGAACCTGCCCCCGAATGAACTCCCCTCCGAGGCCGACATCACGCTAAATCTCCCTGTGCTCCTGTTCAGTCTGGCAGCCACTACGACTGCGGGCAGCTTGTTCGGATGTGTTCCCGCCTGGCACGCTTCCCGCATCGATCCGAATGAAACCTTAAAAGAGGGCGGGCGTTCGGGCACGGGCTTATCACGTCACCGTTTGCGAAAAACTTTGATCGTTTGCGAATTTGCTTTGGCGCTGACATTGTTGACTGGCGCCGGGCTCGCCTTGCATAGTCTTTGGAACTTGTCTCACGTCGACCTGGGTTTCCGAGCTAGCCACCTCCTTACCTTCGGATTGGAGCCGCCGAAGGCGGAGCCCTACCAGGCCGCTCACATCATCGCTTTCTACCGGGAAGTTCTGGACAAGATCAAAACCCTGCCGGGCGTTGTAAACGCCGAAGTGGCGACCGGAATGCCGCTCGAAGGCGTACATTTTGGCATGCCCTTCAGTATTGCCGGTCAGCCAGTGAGCGATCCGTCTAGCCGCCCTGGAGCTGGTTTTGAGATGGTCACGCCGGAATACTATGAGACCTTCGGAATTCAAATGATCAAAGGGCGTCACTTCAGCCAGCAGGACTCGCCGACTGCTCCCCGCGTAGCCATTGTGAATGAAACATTCGTCCGCCGCTTCTTGCCTGGCGTCGACCCTCTGAGACAGCGCATTGTGATCGAACAACTAGTCCCCGGACAGACGAAAGTAGGACCACCGGTTGAATGGCAGATTGTGGGCGTGTCTCGCAACATTCAAAACTACGCTGGCATGCGCGCAGAAGGCTTTCCGGTGATCGATGTTCCTTTCCAGCAGAGTCCCTGGCCTGGAGCTGGAGTGGTGGTGAGAACCAGCGGCGATCCCTCGGCGATGAGCAAGAGCGTCGCGGCCGCGATTCACTCCATCGGCCCGGATGTACCGCTTGAGGAGATTCGAACCATGGATGAGATTCTCGACCGCTCTATGGTTAGCGATCGCTTCATGACTGCTCTCTATGGCAGCTTCGCCGGGGTAGCCCTCGTGCTGGCTGCTATTGGGATTTATGGTGTCATGGCCTTCGTCGTCGCCCAGCGAAGGCACGAGATCGGATTGCGCATCGCCTTCGGCGCCAGCCAGGACCACGTCCTCAATCTGGTCCTGAAAGAGGGCCTCATACTGGCCGCGAGCGGACTCGGTCTCGGGTTGATTGGCGCTTTCTTTGTTGGACGGGCCCTGAGCGGCCTGCTTTATGGAGTGCGCTCCATGGATTCGATTGCCTTATGTGCAGTGTCAACGATACTGTTCGCTGCTGCCTTTTTCGCCTGCTACATTCCGGCTCGCCGCGCAGCCAAAGTTGATCCCATGGTCGCCTTGCGTTACGAATAATTCTCACCAACATCTAGTCAAGATTTTGAATGCACCCTGCACGACCGCCAAGGTCCCCAATCGATCCAAAAAAGGCGGCCAAAAGGCCGCCCCAGAAAGCTAAAGGCTAAGAGCTAGCGGCTAGGAGCTAGAAGCTAGCAGCTATCTTTTCCCGCGAATCATCTCCACCACCCGCTCATAATCATCCACCGTGTGATACTCGATCACAATCTTTCCCTTCCCCTTGCGGTCGCGGATCCGCACTCGCACTCCCAGCATCCTCTCCAGATCCGACTGCGCCGCCTTCACATTCGGATCCACCCAGCGCGCTCCGCTCTTCTTTCTCTCCTGCCCCGGATCCCCCGGACGCGGATCCAGCAGGCCCTGCATCCGCATTACCATTGCTTCCACTTGCTCGAACTTCATCTCCTCTTTTACGGCCTTCTCCGCCGCCATTTCGATCGTGATCGGATCCTCCAGCTTCAACAACTCCTTCGCCTCGCTGAAGCTGATGCGTCCTGCCTCCAGATGCTCTCTCGTCCGCTGCGTGAGCTTGAGCAGGCGCATGTAGTTCGCGACGGAAACGCGCGACATTCCCACCCGCTCCCCAATCTCCTGCTGCGTCAATTCGAATTCGTTGCTCAGCCGCCGGAACGCCGCCGCCTGGTCCATGCAGTTCAGATCCTCGCGCTGCAGGTTTTCGATGATCGTCATCTCGGCCGCCTGCTGCTCCGAGACCCTTTTCACGATCGCCGGCACGCTCGTCTTGCCCGCCATCCTCGACGCCCGGCACCGCCGTTCCCCCAGGACCAGGACGTAGCGCCCTTCGGCCTCCGCCGGACGCACCACCACCGGCTGCACCACCCCGCTCGCCTTGATTGATTCCGCCAACTCCTCCAGTTTCTCGTCATCAAACTCAGTTCGCGTCTGGTAAGGATTCTTCTCGATCGCATCCAGCTCAACATTGATCACCAGATTCCCCGGCATCCGCGACTCCGCCTGAGCAAAAATCGTGACGGTCTCCTCTTGCCCGTGTGGCACGCTCGCCCCCGCCCGCGTGCCGACGTCACCCGTGGTCCAAGCATGAGGGGCACTTGGGGCTGCGAGAGTAGGGCCAGCCGCCCCCGGCTGTGGGGCGGAGCGCAGCTCGGCGCCCGCGCCGGGCGAAGCCCCAGCGTGTAATTGCCCTCCGGCCGCTGACCCCTCAACCTGCGAATCCTCCACCTCAGCCTGAATAGTTCCCGAAAACGCCTGTCCAGCAGGTCCAGACAAAGATCCAGGCAAATGTGCCGCGGGCACCCCCGTCCGCGTGCCAGTGTCGCCACCGATGCCCGCGTCCGGCACCCCCACCGCCCGCACCACCCGAGGCCCAGGCAGCAAAGACTCCAACCCCCGCCCCAAAGCCCGCCGCTTCTCCACTTTCTCTTTCTCCGCAGGATGCCCCGCCGTATTCCCCGCCGCCACAGTAGTCATCAGTAGTTTTCCTTAGTGAACCCTGGTGTCCTTAGGGGTTGATGCCTTTGCTGTAAAATCCACCCCGGCCATATATCGATATCGATCGATCTAAAAGATAGACATCCATCAATCTTATATATCGATGTATATCAATATACTAAGCCGTCTTGTCCATCTCCTCCGCAGGCCTCGGCACTTCCTCCACCGCAGAGCCCTCTCTGTGTTCCACGGTGGCTTCTGTGTTGATTACTTCTGAAGCCTGAGGCTCGACGCCCGACGCCGGCATCCCGAACCCAACCCCCTGCCGCTCGATGATCTCCTTCGCCAGCCGTATATAACTCTCCGCACCCTTCGACCGCGGATCGTACATCAGCGCCGGCATCCCGTGACTGGGAGCCTCTGCCAGCCGTATGTTTCGCGGCACCGTCGTGGTGCACAACTTCTCCCCAAAATATTTCTTCAGCTCACCCATCACCTGCTGCGCCAAGTTCGTGCGGTCATCAAACATCGTCAGCACCACACCCTCGATGCCAAGCTGTGGGTTGAGCGCGACACGTATGCGTTCAATCGTATCGAGCAGCTCGCTGATGCCCTCCAGCGCAAAGTACTCTCCTTGCATAGGAATGAGCACCGCATCAGCCGCCACGAGCGCATTCAGCGTGAGCAAGTCCAACGCAGGTGGACAGTCGATCACAATGAAGTGGAATCGATCGCGCAGATGCGCAAGCGCTTCGCGCATGCGGAACTCGCGCCCCTCAGCGTCCACGAGCTCAATGTTTGCGCCGATGAGATTCTTGTGCGCAGGAATCAGCCAGAGCTGTTCGAGCGCAGTGGTGAGCAGCGCCTCCTCAGCTGGGGCCGCACCCATGAGCAGATGGTAGGAACTCACACGCTCAGGATCCTTCATGAACCCCAGGCCGCTCGTGGCATTCGATTGCGGATCGCAATCGACAAGCAGCGTGTTGACTTCAGCAGCCGCAAAGGATGCGGCTAGGTTGATGGCAGTCGTAGTCTTACCCACGCCGCCCTTCTGATTGGCAACAGCGATAACACGTCCCATTGGATTGTAGGAAGAACCAGAGCTACCCGGCAGCATAATCCGCAGAGCATTTCAAATGCAATGACGAAGTGCTGTGCATAGTAGTGAATTGTGTGCAAAACGCGTCAAGTGTTCCTGCAGGAACACTAAGGCACTCTGAAGGCAGCCAGGTGCAGCCCATGAAGAATGGAGATGTGTTCCTACGGGAACATTGCAGCCGGGCTAACATCGCCTGCTTGATCAGAGAGAGAAGTGTTCCTGTAGGAACACTCGAGGGCGCGGCTAGGTCAGATCGACCCAGTGGCTCCCGACGAAGGGGGTCCTCATCGAGAGAAGTGTTCCTGTAGGAACACTCGGGCGCGTGGCTAGGTCGACGGCCCAGTCGACCCAGTTGATCCAGTTGGCTCCGACCGGAGGGGTCGCCTCGTCGAGAGAAGTGTTCCTGCAGGAACATTCCGCAGGCAGCATGATCTGGGTAAGCCATTGATCTGAGTAAGTAAGGTGGGAGGGGCAGGTGGACTGGGAATGCGGTTCGCGACAAGTATGAGAAGTGTTCCTGCAGGAACACTGTGGAAAACTCTTGTCTCGCCTCAGGCATCGGACGTAGGTTTGGCTTAGTTGTTGTGGTTATATCCCACTCTGTTGCCGAATGGCCTATATTCTCGGCCTATCGTTAGCAAAATTTTGTAAATTCCATGGGTATTGTTCCACTTGTTAACTTTCTTGATTCGAGGATCGCGCGGATTATGGGTGGCGAAGAGCCACCGCCAGGATCCGGTTGCGGGATTGAGGGACTGGGATGGGGGCCGACCAGTCCAGGTTCGGTTGGGCGGCGCGGGCTTGGGGTAGCTGGGCTGCGCCGATCAGGAGGGCTAGGCTGCCTGATGGGGCTACGAGGTTTGCGGCGGTGGGAAGGATGGTGTCAAAACGCTCGACGGCGCGGAGGGTTACCAGGTCGAAGAGGGTTCCCGTTAGGGATTCGGCGCGGGTGTTTTGTATATTGACGTTCGTCAATGTAAGGACGCGGGCGACTTCGCGGAGGAAGGTTGTCTTCTTGTGATTGGACTCGATCAGAGTGAGGGAAATTTCTGGCGCCCAGAGTTTGAGGGGGAGGCCGGGGAATCCGGCGCCGGAGCCGATATCGGCGACGGAGGGACTGGCGTCAGGCGTCGGGCGCCGGGCGCCGACAGCGTCGCCCTTCACGGCCGCTCCATGCGGGAAGAGATGGCTTGCGGCGAAGAGGCTCTCGCCGAAGTGGCGGGTGACGATTTCTTCGGGGTCGCGGATGGCGGTTAGGTTGATGCGGGAATTCCAGCGGAGAAGGATATCGATGTACGTCGATATATACTGGAGGAGGGTTGCGTTGGGGTTGCTCAGGAAGGGCTGCAGGAGTTCGGCTATGCGAGCGGTGTCCATGCGAGGCGGAATTCCAGATTGTAGATTGCCGGAGCGTCTTGGGCTACAGAGCGAGCGGCAAAAGCTTTAAACACAGAGGAACAGATCAATCCGCGATGCAGGGCAAAAAGCTTTTATCGCAAGGTTCGCTAAGAAAGGCCGCGAAGAACGCTAAGAAAAGATTTGGGATGGGCCTATTTAGTGAACTGATCCCTCGGGCAAAAAAGTGTGAAACACAGGGGACACCGAGGTACACAGAGATTTGGGAAACTGATCTCGCTGCTCGAGGATTCGCGCTTTACCGCAGAGTTCGCTGAGAAATACGCCGGAGGACGCAGAGAAAAGATCGGCGATGCTTGGCAAACTACTTTACACCGCCAAGTTCGCTTAAGAAAAGGGCGCTGATGGACCTTCAGAAAAAGATCGGGATGGGACCTCTTTTAGTGACCCGGTCTCCTCAGGCAACAAAGCCCTTAAACGCAGCCGAGCGCTGAAGGACGGAGCGAACCACACGCGCACCCAGTAGCGCTGAGGGGAATGGGGGGACTCTAAAGTGCTACTACTAGTAGTTTTACTAGTTTCATGGTCAGAAGTCTTGGGTCAGAGTCGGGGGGGGTGAAATCTTGCATCTAAGGTTGGATATGAGCGACGCACAGGGGGGAATCTTTGGCGAGAAATACCGGGTTCTTGCGGTTGAGAGTCAGAGCCTGACCATCCGTGGGGTTCGGAGCGGTGAGGTGCTTACGATTATCAATCCTGACCCCCAGACTCCGCTGTCGCCGTCCGAGTATCCTCCAGGAAAGCTAATCGCTTTGAGCGATCCATCCGTTGCGCCCCTTAACTAGGGGAACCTCTGCATAGTAAAAGCTTTACCGCAAAGTTCGCAAAGAAGAGCTCGCGAAGAACACAAAGAAAATGGGGCGAGACATTCTTTAGTTGGCCAGACCTCTCCAGTGCAGAGCCAATCTTTACTTCAAGGTTCGCTGAGAAACGCTGCGGAGGACGCAGAGAAAAGATCGGGCTGGGGCTTCTTTAATGAACCGATCCTCCCAGGCCAAAAGGCTTGAAACACAGAGAGCACTGAGGAACTCAGAGGTTAAGAGAAACAGACCGGCAGCAGAGCAAAAGCTTTACCGCAAAGTTCGCTAAGAAAAGCTCGCGAAGGCCGCAAAGAAAATCGTCTGAGACCTCATTTAGTGGCCTGGTCCCTTTAGACACGAAAACTTGGAACGCACAGGGGCACTTCACCAGTTCCAAATCCTCTATTATCTCTTTTAGCAAAGTCCGCCGGGAACAATTCGTCTGAGAGTTGACATTGATTTCAAGCGTCGCTTCAGGACGCGAGGCGATTTGCGTTCACCTGCCTCCAGTGAACTGGCGGGCGATTATCGGCGGTCCCTCGGGACGAGAATTGGCATCGTTTACCGGGAGATAAGCCTGAGTCGAGATAAGCTTGACGACCGGATCTCAATTTCTCTTTTTTGACCGGTCAGCCTCTGCCCGGATAAGCCAGGCATCGGGACCCTTCAAGAAAGACTGAGAATCGAGAAGAGTGGACCGCAAGTCCCACTTTTCTATCATTTCAGTGATTTTTGTACTGGGATGCTGAAGCGTGGGCGCGATATATTCCCACCTATTGGTTAGTCTGGTTCGTCCCATCGCTGAATATGGGC
>DASRRV010000342.1:0-73343 GCA_035695545.1 Candidatus Sulfotelmatobacter sp.
AATGATCCTTCGATCTGACATCCCATCGAAATTTCACGTGGTGGAAAACCAGTGATCTCACTAGGATTCTGCTTGAAGAGAATGGATTCTTTATGCCATTGTACTCGGACTTCGGGTGCGAGGTGAGACGGTGGGGAAAAAGCTGTTGTGCTTCGCGTTACCGTGTTCAATCGTTTCAATATTGCTCGTCTTTGTGGCGAGCCCCGCATTCGCGGATGTGACGGGTGCGCTTGGGGGAGTAGTTCATGATCGCGCGCAAGCGGTTGTTGTCGGCGCGAAGGTCACGATCACGAACTCTCAAACCAACTCGGTCCAGACGGCAATTTCAGCGGCCGATGGTACGTACCACTTCCTTTCGTTGGCGGCAGGCACCTACAAGATCACGGCAAACGCTGCCGGCTTCCGGCCTTATTCGACCAATGAAATCACCGTCCAGGTAAACGACCAATTAAAGCTCGATATCACGCTGGATGTCGGCACGGTGATGGAAACGGTTGATATTACCGGCGACCTCGTGCGTGTGGAGACAGAGAGCACACAACTCGGCGACGTGATCGATTCCAAAAAGATGCTCGCTCTGCCGCTGAATGGCCGCAGCTATCTCGATCTGTTAGGACTGCAGGCCGGTGTAGCGCCGACGACGGCCGGGACCATCGGTGGCGATCGGCCAGTCTCCGGCTACATCGGAAACGCGGGCAATGTCTCAGTCAATGGCCAGCGTGAGACGGCCAACGCATTTCTGGTAAATGGCGGTGACGTCAGCGAAGGGCGAAATCTGGGGGCCGGCCTGGTTCCGAATCTCGATTCCGTCGAAGAATTCCGGCTGATCACCAACAGCTTCGACGCGGAATACGGAAAATTCAGCGGCGCTGTGATGAACGCCATCACCAAGTCTGGCACGAACGGCTTCCACGGCGATGTTTTTGAGTTCCTGCGCAATAACGCAATGGATGCCCAGAACTACTTCCTCCCCGGCGTTCCCAAGTCCGAACTGCGACAACACCAGTTCGGCTTTACAGCTGGAGGCCCATTCTGGAAAGACAAACTGTTCTGGTTCACGGATTATCAAGGAACCAGAATATTGAGCGCGGCCGAAGTCACCGGCCAAATCGTGCCGACCGCTGACGAATTGCAAGGCAACTTTGATCCTTCAACGTTGACTGGCACAGTCGATAGCGCCGTCCTTCCCTCCGCCAGTGATTGTCCCCCGTCTGCCGCGCCCTGCCTCGATTGGCCCACGACGCTTTCAAATCGATTGGGATACACAGTCACAAACGGCGAGCCATACTGGACTGCAGGCTGCAACACGCTGGCTGATGCTCAGGCCGGCACGTGCGTATTTCCTGGGGGCCAAATTCCCAAAGCTGCGTGGTCGCCGGCGGCGGTTGGAATACTCCCCTACATCCCCGGTCCCAATGACGCCAACGGCACATTTACGGACAATAGTCAAAAGAACAGGATCACTGACAACAAAATCGGAGAGCGTGTCGACTTCAATAGTCAGAAGACGGGCAACTGGTCCTTCTACTATCACTTTGACGACTCGACAGTAAACAGCGCCTTGCCCAGCGGCGGCGCGAGCGTTCCCGGCTTCCCGGCGGTAACACCAACCCGCGCGCAAGAATTCGTCATCAGTAACAATAAGACCATCGGAACGAACGCGGTGAACGAGGCACGGATTACCTTCTTCCGCACCTCAACCCATTTGACCAACCCGACCGGGGGCAAGGCGTCGCTGGCCTCTCTTGGTTTCGCGACTGGAGTCGGTAGTCTGGGCATCATTCCAGATGCGACTACGGGATTTGCGGAGTACGTTCCCCAGATCTATTTCAATAACGGCTTCACCATTGGCGCCCCGTCTTTGATCACATTCCAGCCCAATAACACCTACACGGTGTCGGATGGGTTCTCCAAAGCCATCGGCAGACATACGCTTAAGTTCGGTGGAGAAGCTCGTTATCTGCAAGTGAACGAACGCAATTTGGCTAGCCCGGATGGGGCTTTTATTTTCGATGGCACCATCACTGGAGTCGATTTCGCTGACTATCTG
The DNA here is from genome assembly GCA_035695545.1 of Candidatus Sulfotelmatobacter sp. Classification (GTDB taxonomy): domain Bacteria; phylum Acidobacteriota; class Terriglobia; order Terriglobales; family Acidobacteriaceae; genus Sulfotelmatobacter. Next base: position 2,051 of record DASRRV010000342.1, read on the forward strand.
CTTGGAGCGGTTACAGGAGCTGGGGGTGGCTTTACCCAGGCAGCGGTACAACTTTTGGATTCGCGCACGCGCTATGGTGGCGCGTACGTGCAAGACACATGGAAGGCAACTCCCAATCTGACGTTGAATTTGGGTCTTCGCTGGGAAATGAGCATGCCCTGGTATGACACACAGGGAAAGATCCAGACCTGGGTTAAGGGACAGCAGTCAACCGTCTTTCCGAATTCCCCCCAAGGCTTGGTGTATCCCGGCGACCAAGGCATTCCCAAGACGCTGGCGCCCACCCGATACAACGGCTTCGGACCGCGTATTGGCCTCGCATACTCTCCAAGCTTTAGCGATGGGGTTTTGGGCAAGGTTTTTGGCGGACCGGGAAAGAGCAGCATCCGCGCCTCCTATGGCTTGTACTACACCTCGGTCGAGGATTTGAATCTGTTCTATCAAGTGGGAGACGCTCCCTTCGGCTTGTATTGGACCAGTCCGGGTTCCGTTGACTTTTCCGAGCCATACCGAAATCGGCTGGATGGAGGCACCGACGGTGAGGGACAGCGCTTCCCGTTTACCACCCCGATTCCGGGCGCTCCGTCAAACAAGACGCTCTCCTTCTCGGTGTACGAGCCGCTATCGTATTTCCCAGGATACGACGTTCATAACCGCCTGCCTTACGCTGAGCACTTCAATTTCTCGATCCAGCGTGAATTAAGCAGATCCACCGTCTTGACCCTGTCTTACGTGGGCACTGAAGGTCATCGGCTCATCGCGCAGACCGAAGCCAACCCGGGCGACGCCGCGCTGTGTATACAACTCGCCGCGGAGGGTGCGGGTTGCGGTCCGAACGCTGAGCAGAACACGTTCACAGTCGGCACCAATACGATTTACGGCACCAGGGACCTTCTGCTTAATCCGAACACCTGTGATGGTTCCACCGGCCTAAATAGTCCCACGGGCCAAACCCTCTGTTTTGGTTTTGGCAACACCTTCACCAAGCTGGTGGCCAATTCCGTCTATCACTCTGGACAAGCGACGCTTCAGGGCAAAGCTGGGGATGTTAGCTTTTTGGCTTCGTATACGATTGCGAAAGCCATCGATGACTCCTCCGCCTTCGGCGAATTGATCAACTTCTCTAATGCCAAACTTAGCCGCGGCCTGTCCTCGACGGATATACACCATAACTTCGTGGTCAGCTATGTCTGGGAGATGCCGTTCCAGCGGCTTATTCACGGCCTGCCTAGGCTTACGAAAGGATGGCAACTGCAGGGCGTTACCCGATTTTCGACGGGATTTCCGATCCAGATAGGTCAAGGGAATCCAGTATCCTCGAACCTGTGTACGCAGTTTGACCCGGCGTCGGACCCAAACAATCCGACGCCGCTGTGTCAGGGAGATGCCTCTCTGACTGGCAGCCCCTCCACCGACATGCCTAATCTCACGGGTCCGATTCACATCCACAACCCACGCGCTTCAGCCAACCACACATATTTTGACCAGACCGCCTTTACGGCAACTGCCTGCGGTCTGTCATTAACGGGCGCTTTGATAGGCACTGACTGCGGCAGTTTCGGAACGGCGAACCGGCGATTCTTCCACGGCCCGGGAATCAACAATACCGATTTGGGCATATCGAAGATGATTCCCCTCAATGAAGCAATGCACTTCGAGATTCGAGCTGAATTCTTCAACATCTTTAATCATGCGCAATTTAACAACCCCAGCGGGGACATTAGCAGCGATCAATTTGACGCACCGACCCAAACACACAATGGGGACTTCGGTAACGTCAAAAGTGCCCGCGATCCGCGCATCGGTCAGATCAGTGCGAAATTCGTCTGGTGATATCGAACCCACAACTCGGGCGAGCGGAATTCGCTTCGCCCGCAGCTTTTCGGTTCTCCGGTAATCACCGGAAATTGGTCTTCCCACCAGACGACGCATGCTAGGCTGTGACCATGAAGGCCCTGCTGCTTTTGCTGTGCATGATCGCAGCGCCATGCTTGGCGCAGACAGCTGAGAGCTATCGTAAGCAGGCCATCGAGGAGTCCCGCCAAAAATCCTGGGACCAGGCAATTGCGAATTTTCGGAAAGCTCTGGAGCTTGAACCCAACGATCCCCTCACTCATTACAACCTGGCGCTCGCCCTCAAATACAAAGGCGATGGCCGGCAAGCAGTCGATCAGTTTGAGGGCGCGCTTCGCCTCAAGCCGAAATGGGCCGACGCACACTATGGTCTAGGCGCAACCTGGTACGACCTGCACGAATTAGATTCGGCTGTGAAAGAGTTGCGGCTTGCCACATCGCTCGAACCTGCCAAAGCCGCACCGCATCGGCTGCTTGCACGCATTTATCTGGAGCGAAATGCCCCTTCTGATGCCAAGCGTGAATTGCAGCACGCAGTTGTCGTGAAACCCTCCGCGGATCTTTATTCTGATCTTGGCGTCACCGAAGGACAGCTTGGGAATCTTGCTGCCGCAGCAGGCGATTTTCGCCACGCAATCCAGCTGAATCCCAAACTTGCCAATCCGCACCTACTTCTAGGCATGACCTTGCGTCGTCAAGACGACCACCCTGGTGCGCTCGCGGAATTCCGCAAAGCGATAGCGATCGATCCTAATGATCCACAAGCTCAATTCAATCTTGGAAAAGAACTGAAGGAGTCTGGCGACCTGGCGGGTGCGATTGCGGCTTTCCAGTTCGCCATCAAACTGAAACCTGATTTCGAAGAAGCGCATTACAACCTCGGAATAGAGTTGCGTGCTCAGGGCCAGACCGATGCAGCACAAAAGGAACTGAAGGAGATCAGTGGATTGCGCGCCTTTCGTGCGCATTTGGCGCAGGCGAAATTGCTGATCTTGCAAGGGGTTGACGCACTGAAACAGCAAAAGCCGGATGAAGCTTTGAGCCTCTTTCAAAAAGCAATCGACGAAAGCCCAGAGCTGCCTACCGGCTATTACTATTTGGGGCTGACCTGGCAGCGCAAGAACGATCCTGAGCGTGCCCTCGGCGCCTATCAGAAAGCGCTCGAACTAAAACCGGACTACGCGCAAGCGCATACAAGCATGGGATTGCTTTACTGGCTTAAGGATGATCATTCCCGCGCGCTCCATGAGTTCCGGGACGCCGTTATGTGCGATCCCGACTTAGCCGAGGCCCACTACAATCTCGGATTCGCACTGGCGCAATCCGGAAATCTCGACGAAGCCATCCACCAGTTGAACGAGGCTATCAGTGTCAACCCCAAATATAGTGATGCAAGGGTGCAACTCGGGTTAACGCTGAATCAGAAAAACGACACGGCCGGCGCCATAAATGTTTTCCGCGAACTGGTTCGTCGTGAACCAAATTTCGCCGAAGGTCACAACAATCTCGGATTGATGCTGCTGCAGACCGGCAGACTGGACGAAGCGCAGCAGGAATTTATGTATGCGGTGCATCTGAAACCGCAATACGCTGAGGCACACTTCAATTTGGGTTTGACGCTGCATCAGAAGGGCAACGAGGCTGAATCACATCAAGAATTCGAGAAAGCGTACACGATCGAACCGGCCCTGAGAAACGAGCCACATCCCTGAACCGCATGAGGCTGATGCCGACTGGAGTAAGCTTCTTGCGAAACGCCAAACAAACACGTGCAGATGGCGTTCCGTATTGAATTTCAGAGCGAACCAGAGAAAGATCACTGCGATAGGAGCTGTAACTGGCTTGTAGGTACCATAGTGCGGGAGATTGCGATGAGCAACTCCCCTTCAGCGGCAGCCAACCCTGCAGTGAGCCTTGCGCGATGCCAACCTGGGGGACCGCAAGTCAGCAACGACTGAGAGGTTTCTCCATGAATTCTGTTTCTACAGACCAGCAACTCCTGCAGATTGTCAGCGGACCTGCGCCCGGCACGGTCGACGAGGTGGTTTCTATGATGAAGAAGATCGATCAACTCTTGCCCGGAAACGACGGCCTTAAATGGTTCAACCTGCTCTATTTGATGGTGACGCAACAGGTGGACACGCAGCCTCCCGCTGGCGGATGGGAAGATGCGCAGTGGCTCACGCGGCTGGATGTCGTTTTCGCCAAATTGTACTTCGCTGCCCTCGCCGGTTTTCTCACTCAATCCGCTGATACGCCGAGTTCCTGGAACGCTCTGCTCGAGTCCCGCTTCAACGCGGGGGTGGATCGCATTCAGTTTGCTCTGGCGGGAATGAATGCCCACATCAACCACGACTTGTCCTTGGCCTTGCTCCAGACCAACGACGAATTACAAATCATGCCTGATCTGAATAGTCCCGAACATGACGACTACGAGCGCGTCAACGGCCTCCTGCAAACCGTCCTTCCCTCGGCACTGCAAGTTCTCGCGACGGGAATCATCGGTGCTCTGGCGCAGGACACCGGAATGATTGGACGACTTCTGGCGATTTGGGATGTCGCCGTCGCCCGCGATCTTGCCTGGGATTTCGCCGGCCATCTCCGTGACCTGAGCGGACTCTCCCGCAATCTCGCACTCAAAGCGCAGGACCAACTCACTGGAGTCATCGGTCGCAGCTTGCTGCTGCCGGTGTGATCGTTCTGGGGCCGCGCCTTCCGCCGCTTTGTTTTCTTAGGCTTAGCTGTCATGACACAATCGTATATCCCCTATCGTGATGACGATGTGTTCCTGCAGGAACACTCGGGGCTGATTAGATAACCGTGTCGGCTTTTCTCCTCCGAGCTTTGGTTGGCTTGAGCGCTACCAAGTCTACTCGGCGGCGCGGAGCCCACGCGGTTATCTAGTTAGTCGCTAAACGAAAGAACAGTCACTGGGGCCACCCGTCCAAACGAAATACAGTTCTTTTCCGATTGACAACCGAGGTGCGACCTGGAGTAGAGTCTGTGCGCACGGGTTTGCTCGTCCTCCCTGCTGACGATTTACCCCGGCCCTACGCACCCAGCAACCAGCACACAAAGTCCCTTAGCCCAGAAGTTCCTAATTGGAGGAGATTTCATGCGAAAAACTGCCTTCCGCCTCACGGTTGCCCTCAGCATTTGTGTCAGCTTTTCGGGTACGCTCATCTTCGGCCAATCACAGGATGAGACGGTTCCCCATAAGCTGCAACTTAAGTCCGCGCCGCCCATCGTTCACGACAGCCGATCGACGGAAGCGAGGAGGAGCATTGTCACCAACAACGCGGCCAGCGGAGCGAATCTGTTGCCGGTATTCAACTACCAGGTTGTTTCCTCACGAGACGGTCACCTCTATGACGGTGTGATTGTGGGAGCGAACCCAGGCGCCCGCGGTAAGGATGCCCAAGTGATGGTCACCGCACAGTTGATTCCGGTCATTCTCAAATTCCACACCATCGGCACAGCGGTCAATCTGCAGACCGGCGTGATCACCACCGCGAGCGGCGATACAACATCGGATCCGACCATGCCAGACACGGGCTGTTTCACGGGATCGGTGAATGTGCCGGTGAAGCTCATGGTGCAGTCGCCCATCCTGCAGACCGCTGACTTCAATTTTGGCGGTACAGATGTGGGCACTACGCAATACACCGACGCTGTTCAGAGAGGAAGCTTCTGGAGCCAGATCGACAAAGCCAACTATCACGTCCTGCTCAAACCTGTAATCCTCGCGCCGCTCGTGATAGACGTCCCCGCGGCCAGTGGCCTTGCCCTGAACACCGATGTGTTTGCTCCTTTCTTCTCACTGTGCGGCCCCGAAGGGATCGTCGACATCAGTTTCCTCGATGCGGCGGTAGTCAGTGAGTTGACTCAGCGAAAGGCCATCAACCCGGGTACTTTCCCGATGTTCATGATGTACAACGCGGGAATGTCGTTCGGAGACCCGACCCAGCTGGGCAACTGCTGCGCAGGCGGCTTCCATTCCATTAATCCCGCGGGTCCTCTCACTTTCCAAACGTTCTCACCTTTTGACTTCGACGTAAGCGGCCTCTTCGTTACGTCCGCCAACGATACTGCCATCCCATCGCACGAGGTCGATGAGTGGGCAAACGATCCCTATGTCATTAACCGTACTCCTGCCTGGGGCCACACGGGACAGGTGTCGGGCTGCCAAAACAATCTTGAGGTCGGAGACCCGCTCACCGGATCGGAGGCTCCACGAGTGGTGGGCAAGAACGGTTTTACCTACCATCTGCAGGAATTGGCATTCTTCTCGTGGTTCTTCGGGAATCCGTCCCTGGCAATTCATGGTTGGGATTCGAACAATGGAACCTTCCTGACGGACGCGGGAGCGCCTTGCCAGTAGGCGTTCAAAGGCTAACCGAATGTTCCAGAAGCCGCCCCCTTTCGGGCGGCTTTTGTCTTCCATGCTCGAACTGGAACCAATGCCGCAAGCAGCCAACCGACGGGGCTTAGCAGCCTCGGCGAAAGGTAAGATCGTTGTTAGTTACTCTCCGGCAGACTCCAGGCAAACAGCACCCCGCCGGCGCTGGTCAGAACGTACTGCCGGTCATCGAGTTCGTAAGTGACCGGAGAACTCGCGATCTGGCCGCCGGTGCCGGCGTGCCACAGAGTTTTGCCATCGCTCGTATTGAGGGCAAGAGCATTGCCGTTGGAGTCGCCGGAGAACGTGATGCCTGAATCCGTGGTCAGCACACCGGCGGATGCGCCTTCCCCAATATCGTGGCTCCAGCGAATTTGTCCTGTCTGGTAGTCGATGGCTTTGAGGATGCCTTTGCCCCAGAGTCCGTAGTCCGCGCCGGCCCAGCCATAGGCGCCGTCGGCGGGCTTGGCAAAGTAGAGAGAGTAGCTTTCACGCGCGGAAACAATAAAGAGTCCGGTCTTGGGATCGAAACTCGGAGAGCGGAAGTTCGTCATGCCGCCTTCATCGGGTGCGATGAGGCGTCCGTCGGGCGCCGGCTCTTTGTCCGGATTCGGAATCGGGCGGCCTTGTTTATCAATTCCCAATGTCCAGTTCACCGGGCCAAACGGGGCGGTGAGAAGGCTTTTGCCGTCAGTGCGATCGAGCACGAAGAAGTAGCCGTTGCGCGAGGCCTGCATCAGCAACTTGCGCGGCTCTCCGTGAAAGTCGGCGTCAACCATCACCGGCACTTCGATGGCATCCCAATCGTGGGTGTCATGAGGAGAAGGTTGGAAGGCCCAGGCAAGTTTTCCGGTATCAGGGTTCAGGGCCGCGATGGTGCAGGTATAGAGGTCGTCCCCGGGGCGCGTCTTGCCGTTCAACACAGGCGTCGGGTTGCCCGTGCCGGTGTAGAGCAGATTCAGCTCGGGATCATAAGTCCCGGTCATCCAGATGGTGCCACCCGTGGTCGCATTCGGAGTGCCGGCGGGAGGCGTGGTGTCCCATTGCCATTGCACCTTCCCAGTGTCGGGATCATACGACCGCAGGTAGGCGCCGATGTTGTCCAAGTCGCCGCCCACACCAAGGATTACGTGATCGCGCACCACGAGCGGCGCCATGGTGGTCCAATATCCCTTCTTGATGTCGCCCACCACCACATCCCATCGGACTTTGCCGTTCTTCGCTTCCAGTGAAATCAGATGTGCGTCGGGGGTGGAGAAGTAGAGCCACTGTTTGTACATCGCGACTCCACGATGCCCGAGGTGCATACCTGGGTTTGGCTTGTAGGTGTAGTGCCAGATCTGGTGGCCAGTACGTGCGTCGACAGCCCAGACGTTGTCGGGCACGGTGAAGTACAGCACGCCGTCGACCAGCAGCGGGGAAGACTTGATGAGCGAATCCTGATTGGTTTGAAACGCCCACGCCAGCGCGAGAGATGAAACGTTCTGTGGAGTGATCTGGGTGAGGTGGCTGTGTCGGCGGCCGGAATAGTCGCCGTGGTAGCTCGGCCAGGAGTCGACCGGCGGGTTTGCAATGATGGCGGGATCGAGCCTCTGCGACCGAAGCCGGCTCGGGAAAAAGAACAGTAGGGCTGCGGCAGACAATATCTGTATTTTTATCTTTGTCTTTGAAAGAGATTTCATAGTTCCTATCGGAGCGTTTGCAGGTAGGCCATCAGGTTATGGATATCGTCGTCGGTGTATTTTTCGAATTGCTCGATATGAGCGTCCGAGGGGGAGTCGATTTTGTAGTCGACTTCGCGAATCGGCCAAGACCTGGACCATCCCTGGGAATCAGTCATTGCTATGTAGAACTCATCTTTATAGGTGAGCGTTCCGGTGAAAGTTTCGCCGGACTTGGTGGTGATTGTGAGCTTGGCCTTGGCGTTCTGGGGATAGAGCATTTGCATTTCGAGCTCCAAGCCCTCGTGGCGGGAGGCAATCCCTGCGAGATCGCCGGTGGGGGAATGACAAGAGGAGCATTTCCCGGGACCATTGAAATACGCTTTACCCTGCTCGACGTTGCCCGTTTGCAAATCGGCCACGTCGACGCCGCGGCGGCCGCCTGGCTTGGCGTTCAATTGCCTGGTTTGGTCGCGAATGAACGCAATAATATCGTTGACCTGAGGAAGGGCAAGCGAGGGGAATGGCGGCATGCCCTTCTCGACACGCCCGTCGTGCACGACCGCGCGAATTTTGTCTCCCCTGACGTCGCGCGCCACCAGACGAGAGCGCGTCAGGTCGGGACCGGATTCACCGCCGGCAGCATCGCGTCCGTGACAGAAGGAGCAATGGCTCACAAAAAGCAGCTTACCGCGGGCGGGCGCGGATGTTGGCTTAGCGGACTGCGCCGATGCTGGTGAAACACCCGCCAGCAGGAGCGCAGAAATCAGCAACCTCGTTCCAAGACTGCACGCACGCATGAAGACCATCGATGAAATCCGCAGGGCAGGAATGTTCATTCCGAATGCCGCTTAAGCGGCATTCCATGGTAGCAAAGAGTGCTACAGGCGTGATTGCGCAATTGCTACAATTGGGCGCCTAAGCGCTGGGTGGAAGGCGCGAGGGAACTTTGTCCACGGAGTAAAGCATGGGCACAATTGGGCAGGATCTGTGGTTTGCTTGGCGCGCGTTTCGGAAGAACCCGGGGTTTGGAATCGCCGCGATCTTGTCTATCGCGATCGGCATGGGGATCAACGTCGCGATCTTCAGCGTCATCAATGGCCTGCTGCTGAAGCCTCTTCCGTATCAGGACCCGGAGCGGCTGGTGATTTTGTGGAACCGCTCTCCGGGACTCAACATCACGGAAGACTGGTTTTCTACGGCCCAGTACTTCGACATTAAGAACGGTCACAGCGGCTTCGAACAGGTCGCAATTGCCATTGGCGGAAATGAGAATCTGACCGGCGAAGGCAAACCAGAGCGCGTTGGGACGATACGCGTTTCGTCCAATCTCCTGACCATGATTGGCGCTCAGGCCAAGATGGGCCGATTGTTTTTGCCGGAGGAAGACTCGCTGGGCCATCCTGCTACTGCTTTATTGAGTTATGGAACGTGGGCAAGGCGCTACGGTTCGGACCCGCGGGTGCTCGGCAAGACGGTTGTGCTCGACGGCAAACCTTACGAAGTCGTGGGAGTTCTGCCGCAAAGCTTTTCTCTTCCTCGAGAGGTACTGCCGACTCTGGGCGGCGCAGAGCAGTCCGAGATCCTGGTTCCGTTGGCTCTCGGACCGGAAGCGGTGAGTGACCGGGATCACGAAGACTACAACTTCATCGGCAAACTTAAACGAGGGGTTTCTGTTGAGCAAGCCCGCGCTGAGATGGACACGATCACAGCACGATTGCGGCACGATCATCCTGACTTGTATCCGCCGAACGGCGGCTTGACGTTTGGAATTGTGCCTCTGCTGGAGCAGGTCGTTGGAGACACCCGCCGTCCGTTGCTTGTGTTGTTTGGAGCGGCGGGATTTGTATTGCTGATCGCCTGCGCGAATGTAGCAAACCTGTTGCTTTCGCGCGCAGTGGCGAGGCAGCAGGAGATCACCTTGCGATCGGTGCTGGGGGCAGGCCGCAGTCGCATTGTGCGCCAGTTGCTGACCGAATGCGTCGCGCTAGCAGTGTGTGGCGGCGCGGTGGGAGCGGCTCTGGCGGCGCTGGGCATGGCGGCGATCCGATGGCTGAGGCCGGCGAACCTACCGCGCGTGCAGGACATCCACCTCGATTGGCATGTGTTGCTGTTTGCCTTCCTGCTGGCCTTGCTTTCGGGATTGCTGTTTGGACTCGCGCCGGCTCTCCGCGTGTCTCGCGTTGACCTTAACGCCACGCTGAAGAGTTCGGGCCGGAGTGCTTCAGAGGCCGGTGCCGTGTGGGGACGCGGTCGCAGCATGCGTAAGTTGTTAATTGTTTCCGAGGTGGCACTCTCGCTGGTCCTGCTGGTTGGCGCGGGGCTACTGCTGCGCAGTTTTGCTTCATTGCAGACGGTCTCTCCGGGGTTCAACGCGGATCAGGTGTTAACCCTTGGTCTCACAACGGCGGGCCCTCGGTACAAGGACCATAAACAGGTTCTCGAGACCTATCATCGACTGTGGGAGCAACTCGATCACCTTCCTGGGGTGACTGCTGCCGGCGGAATCACGTCGCTCCCTCTCAGCCAGATGTACGCCTGGGGGCCAATCACAGTCGAAGGGAAAGTCTTGCCGCCGGGAGAAAATTTCATCAATGCAGATGAGCGAATGGTCGGCGGGCGATATTTTGAGGCGATGCAAATTCCGCTGGTGAGCGGCAGACTTTTCACGGAACAGGACAGCGCCACCAGCCCGCCAGTGGTCATCGTTGACGACTACATGGCCGGGCAACTCTGGCCTCATGAAGATCCGCTCGGGAAGCGGATCAAACTGGGGAGCCTGACCTCCGATGAACCGTTCGTGACCGTGGTGGGGGTGGTGGGCCGGGTCAAACAGTACACGCTCGACACTGATTCGCGAATCGCGCTTTATTTGCCGCAGACGCAATATCCGGTAAGGGAAATGAATGTGGTAGTGCGCAGTCCGGCGGATCCGGCCGTCGAGAGCGCTTCCGTGATGCAGATCGTTCGCGGGTTGGACCCTGATCTGCCCGTCTACTCGGTGCGGACTATGCGTGCCCGAGTCGCCGAGTCGCTCGCCCGCCGCCGCTTCTCGATGATGCTTCTTGTAATTTTCGCGGCGGTTTCGCTTGTGCTGGCCGCGCTCGGGACGTATGCCGTGATGGCATACCTGGTGAACCAAGGAACGCCGGAAATTGGGATACGAGTTGCTTTGGGTGCAACCCGATTCGACATTCTCAGGATGATCGTGAAGCGAGGCATGCAGATTACCCTGGCCGGAGTCGGAGTCGGTTTGGTGGGCGCATTCCTGTTGACGGGCCTGATTCGAAGTTTACTGTTTGGGATTCTGCCAACGGATCCGACTACCTACGTAGTTGTTTCCTTGTTCCTCGTGACGGTTTCGTTTCTGGCAACCTACATTCCCGCGCGCCGGGCCGCGCAGGTTGATCCGGTGACGAGCCTGCGCAACGAATAGGGGCAGGAGTTCCGCAGGGCGTAGACCGGGTTGAGAGAAAGATCTCAAGTTAGACGTTGATGGTCCGTTGCAGATCAGGCTTCGCAGCGCGGAACGGCCGCACGAAATCCCGTATGTCCTGCGCAAGCTTCACCGGTTCTTCCAAGGCTGCGAAGTGGCCGCCCCGGGGAAACGTGGTCCAGCGCTGCAGGTTGTATCCGCGTGCGACCCAGGAACGTGGCGGAAAGGGTGCTTCCTTGCCGAACTTTGCCACCGCGGTTGGCACGGAAATACGTTCCCCCTTGCCCAGATGCAGGAGCGCTTGGCGGGTCTCGTAATACAGCCGCATCGACGATCCGGCGGTCTCGGTGAGCCAGTAGAGCGAAACGTTCGCCAGCAGTTCGTCGCGGGTGAACTTGCGCTCCACCTCGCCATCGCAATCGGACCAGTCGCGAAAGCGGTCGATCATCCAGGCCGCTAGCCCCATTGGCGAGTCGTTCATGGCGAAGGCCAGTGTCTGGGGCTGAGTGACCTGTACCGAGCAATAGCCGCCTTTCTCTTCATACCAGCGCGCTTCGTCGGCGTGAAATTGGCGCTCTTCACTGGTGAGGGGCGCGCCGTCGAGATCGGGACGGTACGAGGGAGGAATGGAGTTCAGGTGCAGACCGAGAATGCGCTGCGGATGTTTCCATGCAAGAACAGTGGACACGTCGGAGCCGAAGTCGCCGCCTTGCGCGAAGAATTTCGCGTAGCCAAGCGCCCGCATCAGCTTGGTCCACAGGTCGGCCATGACGAAGCAGTCGACGCCGCTCTGCGTGGGCCTGCTGGAGAAGCCATAGCCCGGCATGGAGGGCACCACGACATCGAACGCGTCCCCGGGATCGCCGCCAGACGATTGTGGATCGGTGAGAAGGGGAATGATCTTCAGCATCTCAAGGAAAGATCCGGGCCAGCCGTGGGTGAGGACGATGGGCATCGGCGCCGGCCCGCGCCCCCGAGCGTGAATGAAATGGATTTGCATGCCGTCGCTTTCGAAGAGGAAGTTCGGCAGGCGGTTCCACTGCGCCTCACAGGCGCGCCAGTCGAAGGCGTTCACCCAGTAGTCGCGGAGCTGGCGCATGTAGTCGAGGTCCAGGCCATAGGTGTAGCCGGAGCCGGGAATGGTGTCAGGCCAGCGCGTGTGCGCCAGGCGCTCGTTGAGGTCACAAAGGGCGGCGTCAGGGATGCCGATTCTGAAAGGTTCGATTGTCATGCCTGTCTCGCTGAAACCTTCATAGTCGTATTTTGAAGGTTACATTCGTCAATCAGACTGCCATGCGCAGTGTAACTTGTCAATCGCGTTATTACTGGTTACACTTTGCTGGTTACGCTTCGACTGGCTACATTGGTCCTCCTTATGAAGACGTTTGAATTTCTCGGTGAGGCTTTGTGCCTCGAGTTTCTGAACACGGTGCATGACGCCACGGCTGAAGATCCTGAGGAAGAATTGTCCAGCGACGCTGATTTGGCAGCCTGGGCGGCGCAGGCCGGCATCCTCAGCGCCGGTGAAGCCCGCCGCTTCGAGGCTGGGGCCTTAGGGAATAGCGTGCCGCTCAAGTTGTTGGTCAAGAAAAACGCTTCGCTACTGGACCAAGCGCGGACGCTGCGCGCAGAGCTGCGGCGCATGTTCCGGAGGGCGATACGCGATGAGAAAGTGGCACCCGGCGACGTCGAAACCCTGAACCTGCTGCTGGAGCGTTTTCCTGCGGCGGGCCGAATCGAACGGTCAAACGGCGACTGGGCGATGAGTTGGCATTCGCAGGGCGGCGGGGCAGAGAAGATTTTCTATGCCATCGTGAAGAGTGCCGCCGAACTCGTGGCCACGGAACGTTGGCGCGCGGTGCGCGAGTGCGCCTCCGACGACTGTACCTGGATGTTTCTTGACACTAGCAAGAACCACTCGCGGCGCTGGTGCGAGATGGCGCGCTGCGGCAATCGCGACAAGGTCAGCCGCTTCCGCGCCCGCTCGCGGCGCACGCGTCCGCGAAAAGGGGACGGACGGTAAGGGCGTTGCACGAGTTCTGTCTTGGTGGGAAAAATCGGCATATGATGGCTTCCGCCGAAATTCGGTGAGGTGTCCCAGGAAGCGAACGGTGCAGCGTCTTCTCTCGGTTAGACCGTTTTTCCTGTAGCCATGCGCCGGCAAAGCAGAGACAGCGGACGTACCGATGGGGCTGCGAGTCCTGTTGCGCGGAGCCCGCGTCGTATCGTGATCGTTGCTGTGCCACCAGTGCGGACGCTTGACGTGTTCGGTCCGGTCGAGGTGTTCGGCGATGCGAATCGTCTGCATGGCGCAGATCCGGCCTACGAGGTCAATATCATTTCGGCGGGACCTGAGCGCGTTGTGTCCAGTCACATGGGGACTGCACTGAGTACGGATCAGACTTATCGAGAATGCCGCGGCCCGATCGATACATTGCTGGTGGCCGGGTTCGACAATCGTGAAGAGACGCGGTTCGAGCAGGATTTTCTGAACTGGCTTCGAGAACAGAGTGCAAAGAGCCGGCGGTTCGGTTCGGTTTGTACGGGGGCTCTTGTACTGGCCGCCGCTGGGTTGCTCGACGGCCGGCGCGCGACCACTCATTGGAGGTGGTGCGACAGGATGGCACAGGGCCACCCGTCCGTTACGGTCGACCGGGACCCCATCTACGTGCGAGACGGCAACTGTTACACATCGGCTGGAGTGACGGCAGGTATCGACCTTGCACTGGCTTTGGTGGAAGAAGATCTGGGCAGGCCGGTTGCCCTGCAAGTTGCACAAATTATGGTCGTGTTTCTGAGACGTGCCGGCGGCCAATCGCAGTTCAGCTCGACTCTTGCGGCCCAAGCCCGGGAGAACCGCCCGGTTGGCGACCTGCTCGCCTGGCTTCCCGATAACCTCCGGCGCGACCTGACGGTTGACCTTCTCGCGCGACGTGGCGCCATGAGTCCGCCCAACTTCGCTCGTCTGTTTCAGCAAGAATTGGGGAAGACGCCAGCGAGGCACATCGAGGATCTACGTCTCGAAGCTGCGCGACGACAACTTGAATTGACGGCACTGAGTCTGGAGGAAGTCGCGGATGCCAGCGGCTTCGCCGGTGCGGAGACGCTCCGGCGCATGTTCAAGCGACGCCTGGGAGTTACACCTGGCCAATACAGAGCGTCCTTCGGACGACGCGGCGTTCAGTAGGCTTTGCTTAGTTTTATTGGGGCTTTGCGGTGGGGATCCTCTTTTGGCAGAAATCGTGGGTTTGTTGTCTGCTCAAGCTCTTACGACAAATAGCAGCGAGCCCTAGACTAAAGATGCAAAAGAGTCAGAGGGCTTCATGGAGCGAGCAAGAATCAATCTTCGCGATCTACTGGCCGGCACCGCACCCGGACCAGCGTGCTTTTTTTAGTAGCCCTTTGGCCTTACGTTGCGTCAAACAGCCATCGAGAAAGATCCTTCGATGGATGCTTCGCTAAAAGGAGAATATGGATATGTCGCTAATGCCCGATCCGACTTTTTACCCTTCACCCGGAATGGCGATGAAGGCTCCGCCAGAACGTCTGGCCTATGTAGCGCTGCTCAACGACGGCAAGAATGGTAAGCACGATGCCATGGGAGTGATTGATCTCGATCCCGCTTCTTCCGCGTATGGACGGGTCGTCGGGCAGGTGGATTTTGGGCGCGGAGATAATGAGCTGCATCACTTCGGCTGGAATGCGTGCAGCGCGTGTCTGTGCCCGCAGGCCCCGCATCCGCACATGGAACGCCGCTACCTGATCGTGCCGGGCATCGGGTCGTCCCGGATTTACATTCTGGATACGAAGCCGAATCCCCGGCAGCCGAAGATTGTGAAGGTGATCGAGCCGGAAGAGTTCATCAAGAAGACGGGCTACACGGCGCCGCATACGTTTCATTGTGGACCCGATGGGGTCTATGGGAGCGCACTTGGATCGGCCAGCGGCGACGGCCCCGGCGGCCTTTTCCTGATGGACGCGAATACGTTTGAGCTGAAGGGCCCCTGGGAACAGGACCGTGGTCCACAGCAACTGGCTTACGACTTCTGGTGGCACCTGGGACACGACACCATGATTACGTCGGAATGGGGCACGCCGAACATGGTGAAAGATGGCGTCAATCCGGCGTTATTGTTGGCCGGAAAGTATGGCCACAAGGTTCATATATGGGACCTGGATAAGCGCCGTCATCAGCAGGAAATCGACCTGGGAGCGGAGCAACAGTGGGTGCTCGAACTGCGGCCCTCTCACGATCCCAATAAGACTTACGGTTTCGTCAGCGTGGGCATTTCGCTGAAAGATCTTTCCGCGTCTATCTGGATGTGGTATCGCGAGGAAAGCGGTAAGAAGGGTAAATGGGCGGTCCGAAAGGTGATTGAAATCCCCGCGGAGCCGGCTGATCCGGAAAAGCTACCGCCATTGCTGAAGGGCTTTAAGGCGGTGCCGCCTCTGATAACCGACATCAACCTGTCGCTCGACGACCGCTTCCTCTATGTTTCATGCTGGGGGACGGGGGCGTTCATCCAGTACGACGTCTCGGATCCGGCGAACCCGAAGAAGACAGGTTCAGTGCATCTCGGCGGGATCGTGCGCCGGGCGGCACACCCGAGCCAGCCAAAGCAGGCGCTCAATGGTGGCCCGCAGATGGTCGAAATCAGCCGTGATGGCAAACGTGTGTATTTCACTAACTCGCTGTACTCTCCGTGGGACGAGCAGATTTATCCCGACGGTTTGAAGAGTTGGATGGTGAAGCTCGACGCGGATCCGAAGGGCGGAATGAAGCTCGATGAAAAATTCTTCGTCGAGTTCGACGGGCTGCGGGCACACCAGGTGCGTCTGGATGGAGGGGACGCGTCATCGGATTCCTACTGTTTCTCGGGGGAAAAGTGACGCACGCTGAGATGGGCTCAACCGCGTTGTGGCTGATGGTGCTGCTCGGCGCCTACCACGGAATCAACCCCGGGATGGGGTGGCTCTTCGCGGTGGCGCTGGGGATGCAGGAGCGGAAGGGAAGTGCGGTCGGGAGAGCGCTGGTCCCGATCGCGCTCGGCCACGCGCTGGCCGTCGGCACCGTGGTGATGGCGGCGGTGTTTCTCGGGTTGGCGCTGCCGCGGGAGGCGGTCCGCTATACGGTTGCAGCAATCCTGTTCGGTCTGGGGATCTTCTCCCTGGTACGGCACTATCACCCGCGCTGGGTGCGGATGCAGGTGGGCTTCCGAGACTTGACGCTCTGGTCGTTTCTGATGGCTTCGGCACATGGCGCAGGTTTGATGGTGCTGCCGGTACTGCTGGGCAGCAGCACGGTGGAAGCGGCTGACCACATGGCTGGCCACCATCACCCATCCGCGGCCGCCAGCCCACTGGCTGGACTGCTGGCCACGGCGGTCCATACGACTGCCTACCTTGCAGTCACAGGGCTTATTGCGTGGGCTGTCTATAGCAAGTTCGGCCTCGCGGTCCTACGCAAGTCGTGGTTCAACCTCAACCTGGTGTGGGCTGCAGCGCTCGTGGTCACCGGCGTGGTCACTCTGCTGATGTAGTCTTGACGATTTTGGGTGGTCGCGGTCAAGCCGCGAAGGCCGGTGCACTCGTCTATCGCCAAAACGTTGCGTCACGGTCCCGGATTTGCAGCCTTATTTCCGAGCATGACAGCATCTTGCATCTGGTGGAATAGATCGCTGACGGCGCTGGGGGAATGCGACATCAGGATCGTATTGCTGCGGTCGTTGCTGCCGATCTCCTTCATCGTGTCGAGATACTGCGTGACCAGCACCAGCATCATGACGTCTCTGGGAGTGGATCCCTCGACAGCCTTGGAGAATGCCTCGACCGAGTCTTTCAGCCCTTCGATGATTGCCTTGCGCTGGTTGGCGATGCCCTGGCCCTGCAGCGCTTTGCTCTCAGCTTCAGCCTCGGCCTGCTTCACTTTCAGGATTTTCTCGGCCTCGCCGCGCGCCGTGGCGGCAACCTGTTCCCGCTGGGCGGCGTTAATTTCGTTCATGGCGGCTTTCACCTTGTCGTCGGGTTGAATGTCGGTGACGAGCGCCTGGTCGATAGCGTAGCCATATGTCCTCATCACATCGTCGAGGCCCTGCTTGATCGCGACCGCAATGTCGGACTGCTGCAGGAACGCGTCGTCGAGATTCATCTTGGGTACGTGCCCCAGGATGACGTTGAACACATAGGACGAAATCTGCTGGCGCGGGTTGGCCAGCTTGTAAAACGCCTCATACACGTGGTCAGGAATCACGTGATACTGCACCGAGACGGGAATCTTCACGAAGACGTTGTCTTTGGTTTTGGTCTCAACATCGAGTGCGAGTTGCTGCACGCGCAGGTCGATGCGTCCGGCAATCTGGTCGAGCCATGGCAGCTTGAAATTGATGCCGGCGCTGGCGACTCGCTGGAATTTGCCCATCCGCTGAACAACGACGGCCTCGGCGGTGTGAACCTGAAAGAATCCGCTCAGAATTGTTCCGAGCCCAAATATTCCGACGACCATGACGAGTACGAACCACAGAACTTGCGCACCTTCCATTGAAAGGTCCTCTCCGCGAAACTCGGAGCGCTTCTCCGAATGCGTTCCCGCAGGAAGATTCGCCTGCCTGGGAATCGCTGGCATAATAGCGGTTCTGGCGGGTTCTCACAATGATTGACGCGAAAATGACTGACGCGACGTCGCCATTCGACCTTCCAGCCGCGCTTTCACCTCGGGCCATTCGCGGTCCAGAATGCTGAAGTAGACGCTATCGCGCACACGGCCAGTCCATGTGACTACATGGCGGCGCAACGTGCCTTCTTCTTTGGCGCCGATGCGCAGGATGGCATTGCGGGATTTTTCGTTCAGTGCGTCGGTTTTGAGTCCTACGCGGAAGCATCCCCACACTTCAAATGCATGACGCAGCATGAGGTATTTGGCTTCGGTATTGACAGCGGTGCGTTGCCAGGCAGGAGCGATCCAAGTCGAGCCGATTTCTACGCGGCGGTTGGCGCGGTCGATATTCATGAAGCGCGTACTGCCGATGGCTCTTCCAGAGCGACGTTCGACGGTGGCAAACACGACCGATTCGCCGTGTTCCTGCTCGTCGAAAGCCTTGGCGACGAGCCCCTGGAAATCCGCAGGAGTCTTCATGGAGTAGGGAATCCAGCAAAAAATGCCTTCCAGATTGTCTTTCGCGATGTCCCAGAAGAGTTGGGTATGCTCGTGGCGGATCGGTTCGAGACGAACTACGGAACCCTCGAGCGTTAGGGGCAAAACGATGTTCAACGGAGCGATTGCCGAATTCATCTTTTCCTTTCGTTTTCCAGCCTGTCACTCTTGTCCCTGATATCGTTTGAAGGCACCATTATCTTGCATCTTGCACCTTTTTCAGGCATCTCTAATAAGGCGCAGCTTGCGTATTCTTTAGATTCAACATTTACAAGTCTTGCCTTGCGATTGCTTGCGGTACCGTGATTACTGAATCATGACCTCATACGTCCAACCATCAGCCATGTTAAGGACAACAGAACGACGCTGTCTGGGGAGCGCTCAGTGAAGGCGCATTGTCTTCCGTTTTCTCAAGTTCGGCACACGACCCGCCTTTTTGCCGACTTCCTGGCATACTCCCCTAAAGTTCAGCCGTTTTATCCCAGGTCGCCCTATCTCGGGGAGTGGGTTAAAGAAGAAGCTGCGAAGATTTCTTATGATGCATCGCGCCGCGAGCAGGTCAGCAATATTCTGGAGCGCCAGAACAAGTCGTGGGATGCATCCCAGAAAACGCTGGCTAATCTCGATCGTCTGCGCAAGGGAGCGGCCGCCGTTGTCACGGGTCAACAGGTGGGACTTTTCGGCGGGCCGATGTTTGCGATTTACAAGGCGCTCGCCGCCGTTAAGCTGGCGGAACAAGCTACTGCCGCCGGAGTCGATTCTGTACCGATCTTCTGGCTGGCCACTTACGATCACGATCTTGCGGAAGTAAATCATGTCGCTGTTCCCGGTCCAGATGGCCTACTGCAAACGCTCTCTACATCGAGCCACGATCTGCCCGGAGCGCCCGTCAGCGCGGTGCGCCTGGGAGACGAAATCCTGCCGGTGATGGAACAGGCTGCGGCACTGCTCGGTGATACCGAGGCCACGCAGTTTCTGCGGGAGTGTTACCGTCCTGGCGAAACCATGGGCACCGCTTTTGCTCGTCTGTATTCCAAGCTGTTCGCCGAGTGGGGCGTTATTGTGCTCGATGCTTCCGACGGAGAATTGCATCGAGTGGCGCAGCCTGTTTATCGCGGCGCCGTTGAGCGCGCGGAGGAACTGCGCGAGGCGCTTCTGGCGCGTGGCGAAGCTCTTGAAGCGGCGGGATATCATCAACAAGTCAAGGTCACTTCGTCGTCGGTCCTTGTGTTTACCCTGCAGCAAGGCGCCCGCACACCCATTCACCGTCGCGGCGCTGGCGCGAATTCGGAGTTTGTCATCGGCGGCGAGGACGGGGCTGAGAGTGTTTCGCAATCCGAATTGCTTCGGCGCATCGGCGCAACTCCGGGGCAGTTTAGTCCGAACGTGCTTCTGCGTCCCATCGTGCAGGACTATCTTCTTCCCACGCTGGCCTACACGGGCGGCGCTGCGGAAGCCGCTTATTTCGGGCAGGCGGGAGCGGTGTATGAGGCTCTCTCGGGGCGAGTGACGCCGGTGATTCCACGTTTTTCGGCCACGATCGTCGAACCGAAGATGCAGCGCCTGATCGAGAAGCACGGGATCGCGGTGCAGGACATATTCACTGGTCCTGAAGCGTTACGCCAGCAACTTGCGGAGCGCAGTCTGCCCGCAGATCTGCAGTCGGCCTTCGACGCCGCGAAGAAGTCGTTGGACGCAAACGTCGCGACGATTAAAGAGAGTCTCACCAAGCTCGACCGCACTTTGGTTGACGCCGCCGAGACCGCCGGGTCGAAGATGCAATACCAGCTCGAACGCCTCTACACACAGGCAGCGCGGGCCGAAGCTCAAAAAGGTGAATTGGTAAACCGGCACGCGGAGACTCTGAGCCAGGCGCTTTATCCCGACAAGGGGCTGCAGGAGCGCGGCATTGGCGGAATGTACTTCGTCGCGCGCTATGGGCGCGAACTTCTGCAACAGCTTCACGACGCGATCCAGCCTGATTGCCACGACCACCAGATTTTGGAACTGTAATCTGCCAATCATGATTTCGCGCCGAGAATTTGTCGCAGAGGTTGTGGCATTGACCGGAGCGGCCGTTCTGGCGCCGCGTTCGTCCTGGGCGGCGGATCGCTTTCCCTCTATGCTCGATCACATCATCCTGGGGTGCAGTAGCCTCGACCACGGCATCGCATTGCTCGAAGAACGCACCGGGATGCGGGCTGCATTTGGCGGGGTTCATCCCGATCGCGGCACGATGAATGCCCTGCTGTCTCTCGGGGAACGCCACTATCTTGAGATCATGGCGCCCGATCCTAAAGCGAAGACCCTTCAATCCTGGGCAGTCGCGCGCTTGAACAGCCTTAAGGAACTTACGACTCCGCGCCTGGTCACGTGGGCCGTTCACACTGGGGACATCGACGGAGTGGCCAAGAAGCTTCGCGAATCGGGTATTGCATTCGCTGGACCTCTTCCTGGTTCGCGTGTGCGCCCAGACGGGCGCGTATTGAATTGGAAGACGCTCAACCTGACCGAGGACCGCCACGGCGTGTTGCCATTTTTCATCGAGTGGGGCGCGGATTCGGCTCATCCGTCGTCCGACGCCCCGGCTGGCTGCCACATCGAGTACTTCGCAGCGGCGGATCAGGATCCCGGAGAGCTCTCAAAGTCGCTCCAACGAATTGGAGTCGATGTGCTCGTCGAACACGGAGACGGGCCTCAGCTGCGGATGCGGATCGCTGGCCCCAAAGGCTCGCTTGAGGTGAGTTCGTAAGTCTGAAGTGTGGTGGCCAACTTCGACGGGCAGGGAATTGGTTGCTACTTGCTCTCGCTCGTCGCCAGATATGTTCCCAGCCCAATCATGATCGCGCCCGTCACGGTCCTCTGCCGGCGGCGGAAGGTCGCTGAGGAGCGAATGCGATTGCCCAGCGGTCCCGCCATGGCGATCACGATTAGGTCGGCGGTTGTATTCATCACCACCGAGATTGTTCCCAGCGCGACAAACTGCAGGAATACGTGGCCGCTGGCGCGGTTCACAAACTGGGGAATAAACGACAGAAAAAACAGGGCCGTCTTGGGGTTGAGAACTTCGGTGGCTACGCCCTGCCAGAGCGGATTGCGCACCGGGCATCCGGCTTCGGGGCTTCCGGGAATCGTGAGTTGAAGGCTGGAGTCCGCGCTGGTTTCCGCCGCCTTTTCGCGCCGCGCTTCGAGGATCATCCGAACGCCGAGAAAGCACAGGTACGCCGCGCCCACGTATTTCACCGTCGCAAATGCCGCCGCGGATTTCGCCAGAATGATCGAGATTCCGAGGGCTGCGGCGAACACATGCACCATCCCACCGAGAAACGTGCCGAACGCTGAGAGCACGCCTTCGCGCTTTCCGCCGGCCAGGCTGCGCGCGAGGACGTAGAGCATTCCGGGGCCAGGAGCGATCGCCAGCAGTAACGCTGCGGTTAGAAAGAGAACTACGCGAGTCGAGTCGAACATTCCGGTTTTTACCTCGTTCGATCTGATTATTTCTGGAGCCAGCCTTCGAGTTGGTCGAGCGACTCCACGCGCGGGAATTCCCGCTCGCGGTAGGCGCCCGCAACGTCGAAAAGCACTGCCTGCATTCCCGCGTTGCGCGCCCCGACATAGTCGACCGAGTAGACATCTCCCACGTAGAGACTCTCGGCGGGATCGGCGTTCATCTCGCGCAGCGCGGCCTCGAAGATCGCCGGATGCGGCTTTTCGCTCCCCACGATGCCCGAGTCCGTGATGCTGGCAAAGCAGTCATGAATCCCGCAGCGGCGCAGCACGGCTTCGATCTTTCCGTCGGCATTCGAGATCACAGAGATCGCGTAATCCTGGCGGATCCGTTCCAGAGCCTCGCGAGTTCCGGGAAGAATCTGGTCCCAGTTGGCGGAGTTCTGTGTGTTTTCGACCAGCGTGTCGCGGACGCCGTCGTTCAAGGCATTGCGTTCTTCGAGCAGATAAGTATGAAACGTCCACCAGAAGCCGTGATCGACCTTGCCGCCCATCATGCCCTGATCGAACTCCTGTTTGGTGCGCCTCTCCAGCGCCTGCCAGCGATCGAGCGTCGGATGGCGCTCCGCCGGGAGGGGCGCGAGCATGCGCGCGCGATTGGGGAAGAGCAGCGTGTTGCCAACGTCAAAGAAAATAAACCGCCGCTTGACCATGCATCCATATTAACCAACGCCGGCTACCCCGAGGTTGAGGCCTTGAGCAAAAAGGTTGCTAAGGTTTCTTCCTATCGTGAAGGGATGAGGAAAAGATGTAATATCCAATCTTCGGCCCTCCGCCGGGCGCGGATGGCCTGCAGGCGACCCTGTTCTATCCATGGAACTGATTGCTGCGTTATCGCTGATGTCGGGCCTTACCCGCACGACCCGGGCAGCGCTGGGCGTCCACCCGGGGGTGCGCGCGGCGACGGTGATCGGTATTGCGGCGGTCTGGCTTTACCGAGGGACGCGGCAGGATGTCTACAACATTCTCTGGGCAGTCGTGTTCGGCTTCGCGACATTGAACATCCTTAGCCTCGCGGCCCGGCGCTTCGAACCTGCCCGTCGCGGCTTCACGTTTGGGGAGATGCTGGCCGTGATGGTCGTTCTCATCTCGATCTTTCTTTTGGGGTGGGAGATGCTGGGACTCTTCCACGTTTTCCCTCTTAAGATACGGCCCTGAGGTCGGCGCCCTCGGCGGTCTTTCTCTGCGCCCCCGACAGTGAAAAAGCTTTTTACCGCAGAGTTCGCGGAGAAACATCGCGGAGGACGCGGAGAAAAACACCCGGCTTTGAAATAGAGCGCCCGTCTAAGGGGTCCCCTTAGTGGTTCTCGGCTTTTTGCGGTATGATTCGCTCAAATGGCGAAGAATCCCCCCAACTTCGAAGTGACTTGCCCTTGCTGTAGTGCGGTGCTCAAAATCGACGTCGCGACGCGGGCGGTGATCGCCCACACCGCAGCAGTCAAGCCGAAAACCTTCAATGACATGGAAGCGGCGGCCAAGGCGATGCGCGAGCAGGACAGCCGGCGCGATTCGATTTTCCAGCAGTCGGTAGAGGCACAGAAACATGCTTCCGATCTCCTGGAGAAAAAGTTCCGGGAGGCTCTGAAGAAAGCGAAAGAGACTCCGGACACGGGCAAGCCGATTCGAGATTTCGATCTCGACTGATTGGCTGGAACTGATTGGCTGGAACATGAAATCCCCAACATGAGCCGTCCCCTGCTTCTCGGCCACCGTGGCGCTCGCGCGCTCGAGTCGATTCCGGAAAATACGCTGGCTTCATTCGATCAGGCGCTGGCCGACGGCTGTGACGGCTTCGAGTTCGATGTGCGCCTCACGGCTGACGAAGAAGCCGTTGTCTGTCACGATCCCAAGCTTGGAAACCACAAGGTTGCGAATTCGACGGCTCAGCAGGTGGCAACCTTGCCGCGCTTGCGGGATGTTTTGAAACGCTACCAGGACACCGCCTTTCTCGACATTGAGGTGAAGGTTAAAGGGCTCGAGAGAATGGTGGCCGATCTATTCCTGCGGCACAAGCCGCGCCGCGGATATGTGGTTTCGTCGTTTCTGCCGGGAGCGCTCACCGCCTTACGCGCCCAGGACCCCACGCTGTCCCTCGGACTGATTTGCGAGACGAAAACCCAATTGCGCTTGTGGACGGAACTTCCGGTCGCATATGTTATTCCCCAGCATGAGCTGGTCGACGCGGATCTCATCCGCAAAGTAAAGGGAACTGGAAAGAAAATCATGGTCTGGACGGTCAACGATCCCGCCGATATGCAACGTTTTACGGACCTTGGAGTGGACGGCGTCATCTCGGACGAAACTGTGCTCCTGTGCCGGACGTTGAAGGGTTAGTAAGAGCGCGAAAGATTCGTTGGCGGCGCTCTGGGCTCGGCACGATGAGTCAAGGAAGGTTGACGATCTTATTCGCCTGGCCCCGCCTTTGGTTCCTTTACCGTTTGCTCAGTAACGACGAGAAAGAGTTGGAAATGACTGAATTTGTGCATGCGTTCGTAGCGATGGCCACGATAGCTGATTTGCATAGAGGCACTTTCTGGCAGCCAAACTCGGAACTTGGGTTTGTCGAACTCCACCGGCGCATAGGAAATGTCGAGATGCTCCAGTTGCAAGCGAATCTGCGGGAGGGGAGCGACGAGGTCGGTCTCCAGACGCAAGATCTGGTAGGTATCCGCTGCGATCCATGCGCGACCTCTGAACCTGAGTTGATAGACCGAACGGCCGATGCGGATTTGATGAAACGACCTACGCGGATCCGGGCTCTCTTCAAAGCGAAGCTGCCAGGCCGAAGCTAGGTGCACCTCCGTCCGCCGTTCGCAGTGAAACTCGAAATTCGCGATCTTCTGCGGGTGGAAGATTAGAGCGAAGGCTGCCGTTCCTGTGTCCGAAAGTGGAGGAGGAGCGCTCTCCGTTTTGGAAGAGCGATACTCCTCCACCCAGAATGCGCCAGATGGGCCTTGGTCGATCTCCGCTACGTAGCTAAACAACTGGTCGGTCGCCTGGTGCCGTTTGCCGTTCTTCTTAAACTCCGTGTGCGCAATCTCCTCTGTGGCAGTGAACCGCTGCAGATTCTCCACCATTTCAGCTGCCCGCTCGCTGGCTCCATGAAGGATCTGTGTCAACGGACATGGGGCGTCCTCCCGAATTTCATTCGGGAGAGTGCGTTCAGCCAGCGGTTGCTGCGCCGGTTGCACAACGGGCGTGCTGTCCGGAGCCGAGGCATCGCGCCGTTCTGCGGACGGCAGCAGAGCACGCGCCTCTTCCAGTCTGCCGCTGGCGGCCAGAAAATCCGCCTGCGTGGCTTGCGCCTGCGCCGGGCTGATTTTCTCTACAGCGAACATCGAATCATCGATCTTGCCGGCGATTTTCGTTTCAAAATGGTTGAAGCTGGGTTGAGCGACATATGCCTCAAGAGTTCTTTGTAGTTTTCGCAAGTCGCCGAAAACCCGAGTTGCGGCGGTGACCGGATCGACCCCATCATTTATCAGCCGGGTGTACTCCAGCACTCTCGAGGTCTTCTCAGCATAGTCCCGCAGCATGAGGTAGTGAACGAGGGCCCAACACTCGGCATAGAAAGTCGAGCCCTTCTTTTCCTCGAGATAGTCGGGTGACTTCGCGTCGACGGTGAACAAGGTTTCGAGAGGCAGCAGCGCTCTCTGGCGCAGCAACATCAGGTGCTGCTGACTCGGTTCCCCAAGCAGAACCTCCTCATCGTAGATCTCGCTGGTCTGATAGAACTCAGCCAGACCTTCGTTGAGCCACAAGGGCATCTGCTCTTCAGTCTGATTCAGGAACAGGTGAGTGTACTCGTGATACACGACGGGATAAGGATTTCCAGCTTCCGAGTCGAGTCGCATGAGGATGTAATTCTTGTCCGCAACTCGTACAAACGTTCCATGCAAGGGCAGCGATTTACTGGAGAGATAGGCTCGAGGTTCAAGCGCGCGGAATTGATCTTTTCTTTTGACGGCCAATACCAAAACGGGTGACTCCGAATCGTCTGCCGCTTGCGGGTAGGCTTGTTGAAAGATGGCCCGCATGCGCTCGAACTGGGCGGCGATGCGACGGCCCTGTTTCTCGCTTGCGTTGGTGACAATCGAGAAGCGGGGACTGCGAACCTCGACCCAATTGTCTGGGTGTTTTCGCGTTGAGGCGGAAGCTGCCCCCAGCAAGGCGAACAAAATAAAGAGATGCTTTGACATTGAGGCGCACCCAAGAATCAGGCCGTGAAGCTATGAAGGTTTTGAAGGGGCCCAAGCAAGAACCGGTGAGAGCGCACGTCCCAGTCCGCGTCAGCGTACTCCAGAAACGGCCGGAAATCCAATGTTTTGCGCACGACGATTAAAACGATTCCGTCAGTAAACCGGCAGCAAGGTACCGTTGAGCTTCTTCATGCTCTTCGAGTCGCGCGTATCGGACGACGACACGGACATGCAGTAACGCGAGGATCTGGGACAGAAGCCGCAAACAAATCAGGCCCGATCGTTGGATCGGGCCTGATCTTGTTTTGCTCGGTTGGATTTCTAGTGAGCCCCCGCCGCTGCTGCGTTTGTGCCGGTCACAGCGGCCTTAGCCTCTTTGATGCCCGACTGGATGTGCTGCTCCCAGTCGAGATGCGGAATGGGAGAAGCGGCCGCAGCCTGATAGAGCGCGAGAGCATCTTGCGGGCGATTGAGCTTTTTCAGGCAGAGCCGTGCGGCACTGAGTTGCGCGGTCAATGCCTGCCGTTCGGCCGGATACGATGCGGCTAGTTGTTGATACTCGGCGAAAGCGCGCTCGAAATCCTGTTTTTCTTCGGCGCCCTTGCAGAGTTCGAGCCAGGTTGCCGCCGGCATCTTGCCTCCGCCGGAATCGACAAACTCGGCATAATCCTGGAATGCGGCTTCCACTTCGTGGGCTTTCAGACGCAGACCGCAAGTCTTGATCGTGGCTTCGAGATATGCCTTGGTGTTCGACTGGCGGTAATAGATTTGCCGCAGCAGGTTCCATCCGTCCAGCGAATTCGGTTTCACGGCGACGTAGTTACTCAGGAGCGTGATCGCTTCCGCGAGTTGGCCGTGCTCCATCATATCGTTGGCTTTGTCGATATCGGGATCGGCAGTCCAGGCCACTTTTTCTTCAATCGCCTTAGTGGCCTTTTGCTCGATGCCCGAATACTGGATCGCCACCGCCGCGAGCATGCCAAACAGAAAGCCTCCGACGTGTGCCCAGTGCGCTACTCCGCCCGACGTATTGGCCAAACTCCCGTAGAAGACTTCTTCCAGCAGCCACGCGGGCAAGAGCCAGTATGCCGCCGCCTTGAAACGATAAATGCGGAACAGGAACAGGCCGCCCATTTCGATCTTCATTTTGGGGAAGCGCACGAGGAACGCGCCCATCAACGCCGCGACCGCCCCCGACGCGCCCAGGGTTGGAGTGATGCTTCCCGGATTGGACCAAGCGTAAAACTGGAGCGCAGCCGCGCCCGCAATCAAATAGAAGGCTGAGTAGAGCCAGCGCCCCCAGACGTCTTCGAGCACAAATCCTGCCAGCCACAGGAACCACATGTTCCCAATGATGTGCATCCATCCCCCGTGCAGGAAGTTAGCCGTGAGATAGCTAATGGCTGTGGGATGTGCCGGAACGAAAGCGTACTGCTCGGTAATGGACGACTTCGAAAGCGAGACAAGCTGTGTGTTCAGTGAATCCATCTCCTCCTGCAATCCCGAGCTGTCCTCTTTCATCTTGAGCTTGGCGTCGTAGGGGTCGATGATGTCGCGGAATGGACTTTGTATGCGTTTCCACTGATCGGGTTGACTTTGCTTGAACCCGTCCACCATTTGCTGCGACTCGGGCTGCATTTTCAGTTCAGGATGCAGGGCCGCCAGAATCAGTATGTGAATCTTTACTTCGCCCAGTTCCGGCGCTTCCTTGTCCATGGCGGTCATGGTGAAGATAAACACCACGACATTGATCGCGATCAACGCGAGGGTGACTACGGGCCACCGCCGGGCCGTCATGTTCTCGTGCTTGAGAGGAATCAACATCGCGTACGCCCCACTCTAGAGAAATTGCAAAATACTCCGCGCCAGTGTAGTGGCGTTCCGGCGGCATTCCCAGATGACTCAGGGTCGTGGCCAATCTTTGGTAACTAATGGCTATGCCGATCAAAGTGCTCGCCGCAGAAGGGTCAAACTAGGGGGGATGCAGAGCGCGTCACCGACCAGATCTGCGCCCTACAGATTGTGTTCGAGGGCCACCCGGTCCCAGCTGGCAAGGGTGGCGGCTCGATCGTAGGTGCTCCCGACAAATTCCAGGATCGCCGAATCGGGAGAATCGGCATGCCGGACAGCCTCGTAGGGAAGAACGAACTCGCTGAGTTCGCGGTGATAGTAGGCGGCCTCCGGTTGCACCGGGGCATCCTTCAGGCCGGGCGGTTCCGGGACCGCGTAGGCGTAGAAGACCGGCTCCAAAAGGCCGCTGCCCGGCCAGAATCCGTGGCTGATGACTTCGTGCGAATACGCTTCGCGCATGAATGCAGGGCCTTCGCGCGGGGGCGCCCGCCGTCCCGAAAACCGCGTGACCGCCAGGTCGAAGCTGCCCCAGAAGAAATGGACTGGGCTGCACTTACCGACGAAGCTGCACTGCGACAACGTGAGCACGCGCGCGGCTTGGGAGAGAATTCGCCAGCAACGGTTCGCATATTCCGGATCGTACGAATGGTGTTCCGTGTCGAGGTCGAAGCGGATGGGTGGCGTCGGAAGTTCGACCGGCACCGGCCAGATCTTTACCGGCAGCTTCATGGCATCGAGCGTCGTCATCACTTGGCGGTAAAAATCGGCGACCGTCTGGGGCCGGAGCGCCAGCGTTCTGGTTTTGCCGTCGGATGCACGAATCACAAGCTGGTGATCGATGAAGTCGAACTGGATCGTGAAGGTGCGGTCGCCGTGGGGCAGCGTGCGCGTGGTGAGGCCGCGCGGGGTCACTTGCATCGCGATGGCCCAGGAATGATTGAGGGGCGGCGCTTGAGCCAGGGCTACTTTGCCGACGACCTGCATCCACATGTGCAGGGTTGCGTAGGTGTTTTTCCACGCATCGTAGGGCAGATCCGGCCACAGCTCTTGAGTCATGGCCGTCATGATAGCGCCTTTACAGGTCCGAAGATGGCCAATCGAGCTGGATTCTTGAGGATTCTCGACGGCAGGGAAGGCTGCGGGCCTTGGCTCGATGCCTAGTCGGCGGCGGCGTCGAAGGCTGCTGAACTGTGCTTCGGGCGATGCAGGAAAGCAGTACGTTCGGTTTCAAAAGATTCCAGATTCGCACCCAGTGCCTGGTCGTTCCATCCGAGCACGGCGCCGATGCGAAGGGCGGCATCCCGGCTGCAGGACTCCGACCAACAAGCGCCCAGTGCCACCGGAACTCGCCGCAGCAATACATCGCCAAGGCTTACAGCGCATTCCCTGCGATAGGCTTCTACCACTTCCGCCACAATGTGTGACGTGTGAGGGCAAATTGGCGCCCGCAGTTCCGCGCTCACCAGCGCCATGCGAGCAATGTCCATGGCGCGCGCGCCGTGCCACTCCATCATGCCGCGAGCAGTTTCTTCGCTTACCGATCCGGCGCGAGCAATATCGAGCACCTCTTGATCGAGCATGGGATCGAGCGAACTTCCAGGTCCCATCGCGACCATTTTCGGCTCCGCCACGGTCAGGCCAATCTTCCGCGCAACTTCGCGCGCCAGCGAAGCTGCCGTCGACAATTTGCCGCCGATGATCGAGATCAGCCGCGTGGCACCATCCGGGGTGTGGTCGTGAATGGAATGCCGCCGCGTCACTTCTGATGGCTTGGTCCCGGGCGAGTTCGGCAACGGACGCACCCCCGCAAACGCATACTTGATATCTTGGGCAGAGAGCTTTGCCTTCGGGAACAGCTTCCCTACAGTGCGTAACAAGTATTCGATTTCCTCGGCAGAGGGTGCTGTTCGGCCAGGGTCACCGGTATCCGCAACTTCGGTGGTGCCCACCAGCATCTGCTCATTCCAGGGCAGAATAAAAATCGGGCGACCATCCGCAGCCTCGGTATAAAGTCCGTTACTCGGCGCTCCGGAAAACCGCGGCAGGACGATGTGCGATCCGCGCACTCCACCCAGCATGGGTTTGCTGGTGCGCACCGATGAACGCTGGCAAACCCGATCCGCCCACGGACCTGTACAGTTGACGACCCAGCCCGCCTGGACGCGCTCATCTTTTCCGGAGAGACGGTCGCGCAACAGCACGCCCTGCGCCCGGCCGTGTGCCACATCCACCGCCAGCACTTCGCAATGATTGCGCACGACCGCACCTGCTTCGGTCGCTTCCGTGACCCACTCTGCGACGAGGCGTTCGGGGAACTCACACTGCGCGTCTTCGTAGTTGAAGATCGACCACTGATGCCCGGCGTCAAGCGCGCGCTCGACACGCTTCAACTCCATCTCGCTCAGGTCGCGCGACTTCTTGCCTGACATGCGCTGGTAGAGCCACAACCCGGCTCGAACCTTCATTGCGCTGCGCTGGCTGCTCTCGTTCAGCAAGAAAAGAAACTGCACGGGATGCACCAGGTGCGATCGCTCTCGCAGCAGCCGCTCGCGCTCTTTGACCGACTCGCGCACCAGATCCAGTTCGCCGTGTTCTAGATAGCGGAGACCGCCGTGAATGATTCGGGTCGAGCGGCTGGTGACGCCGGAAGCAAAGTCGTTCTGCTCGACCAGCAGCGTGCGTTTCCCGGCGCGCGCGCACTCGCGCGCGACCGCCACACCATTAATGCCTCCGCCAATCACCACGACATGGAAGTTCTGGCCTTCCAGTGATGATCGGGGTTTTATCGCTAAAGTCATGTATTTAAACTAGATGTTCGATACGCCGTGGAGCTTGGATCAGGCGCGTACCCAGGCCCAACAGGGGACCAATGCCTGGGTTCATTGTGCGCCCGGCTACCCTAAAGGTGAAGGTGACCGTAGGTCCATTTGGACATTGTCCTGATTCCTGGAAAGGACAATATCGGGTGGTTCCCGAAGTAATCATTGCGGACAGCCGGTCTCGCATTGGGAGCAGCGGTTGTACGAAGATTCTCTTTCGTAAATCCGGACGTCGCCTCGCGACGAACGAGTGGAAGGGACCGGGCAGGCAATTGAATGTTGCATCCACCGTCATTTACATTGGTTGCCGCCAATGTCCACGACAGGAGAACGTTTCGAACGTGCAGTCGCCATCATGGAGCGACTTCGCGCCCCCGGCGGCTGCCCCTGGGACCGCGAGCAGACGTTCGACAGCATTAAGCCATACACGCTCGAAGAGACTTACGAAGTCCTCGAAGCCATCGATAATCGCGACTGGCCTGAACTCGCCGGCGAGCTGGGCGACCTGCTCCTGCAAGTGCTCTTCTACGCAGAGATGGCGAAGGAACAGTCGTCATTTTCTATCGACGATGTCCTCGACCGGCTCTCCGGCAAGCTCATCAACCGGCATCCGCACGTCTTTGGCGATGTGAAAGCCGACACGTCTGATGAGGTGAAGCGAAACTGGGAAGCGTTGAAGGTCGAAGAGAGAAAGAAAAAGAATGTCACCGAATCTAACGAGGGACGCGCCGCCGAGGACAAGAACAAGAATCACTCCATTCTCGCCGGAGTGTCGTCCGCGATGCCATCGCTGCTCGAGGCCTACAAGCTGAGCTCCCGCGCGGCCCAGGTCGGGTTCGACTGGCCCAACGTCGAGGCATTGTTCGACAAACTTCACGAAGAGACGGACGAACTCCGCGAGCAACTCAAAGAATTCCCCGCCCCCGGACCGCGTCCGCAGGGCCGCGGAATGGCGGGATCAGGACGAACGCCCGTCCCCGAGAAGCTTCAAGAACGACTTGAAGAAGAAGTCGGTGATCTCTTCTTCGTCCTCGTCAACATCGCCCGCTATCTGTCGCTCGATCCCGAGTCTTCTCTGCGCAAAACCAACCGAAAGTTCAAGCGCCGCTTTCAGTGGCTGGAAGCCCGCCTCCACGAGTCCGGCCGCTCCCCCGATCAAGTTCCCACGGAGGAGCTTGAATCTCTGTGGCAGCAAGCGAAAGCACAAGAAAAACAGGCCGAGGAGAAGTCAGCGTGACCGCCGACTCCATCGTCCTCCGCCGCTGCCACGGCCTTGAAGAACTCCGCGCCTGTGTCACTTTGCAGAAAGAAGTTTGGAACTTCACGGACGCCGAACTGGTGCCGCTCCGCATGTTCGTGGTAGCCGACAAAGTCGGCGGCCAGGTGATGGGCGCTTTCGAAGGCGACGCGATGGTCGGCTTCGCGCTCTCCGTTCCCGGCACACGCTCGGGCAACATCTACCTGCACTCGCACATGCTGGCCGTGCGCAAGGACTATCGCAACGCGGGCTTGGGACGTCGCCTGAAACTCCTGCAACGGGAAGATGCGCTCGCCAGGGGCATCGAGCTGATCGAGTGGACTTTCGATCCGCTGGAAATCAAGAACGCCTATCTCAACGTCGAAAAGCTCGGCGCTATTTCACGCCGCTACAACATCAATCAATACGGCATCACGTCGTCGCCGCTGCAGGGAGGCCTGCCCAGCGATCGACTCATCGCCGAATGGTGGCTGAAATCGAAGCGGGTCGAGACGCTGCTGGCAACCGGAAGGAATCCCCCGATCGCCAGCGATTCCAGCATTTGGGTTCCGGCGCAGATTTATGACTGGAAGGCCGCGCCCGAAACCCGCGTTAAGGCTCAGCAGGTACAGGAGCGCAATCGCGAGCAGTTTCTAAAGGAATTCTCCGGCGGACTCGCGGTGCTAGGGTACGAGCGCGATCCCGAAGGCAACGGCAAGTTCCTGTTGGGACGTTGGGACGAGAAGTGGTCGTATGCGGCCGAGGCGTAGGTTTCAAGGTGACAACCAAAACCCTTCGACTTGAAGTAGTGCAGCTATGAAACCTTGAAACCTTGAAACATTGAAACTTTGAACTATGAAGATTGAAGCCATCACCCTCCGCGAAATTCACATGCCGCTCGTCCATTTTTTCGAGACGAGCTTCAGCCGCCTCTACAGCCGCCGCATTCTCCTGATCACCGTCCACAGCGAGGGCGCCGACGGATGGGGCGAGAGCGTTGTCGGCGAAGATCCGTACTATAGCAGCGAATGGATCGACAGCGCCTGGCCCACACTCACGCAGTATCTGGTTCCGGCACTCCTCGGACAGCGCATCGAGTCTGCCCGCGAGTGTCCGGCACTTTTTGCCAAAGTGCGCGCCCACCGCATGGCCAAGGCCGGGCTCGAGAACGCGATATGGGACGCAGAAGCTGCGCAGAGAAAGCTGCCGCTGTGGAAGTTGCTCGGAGGCACGCGCCCTGAGATTCCCTGCGGAGTTTCCATTGGAATCCAGGACTCGATCGAACAGTTGCTCGACAAAATTCGGACGGAACTTGCCGCGGGCTACCGCCGCATCAAGATCAAAGTGAAACCCGGATGGGACGTCAACGTCCTAGAACGCATCCGCTCGCGCTGGTCCGACATCACGCTGAGTTGCGACGCGAATTCCGCCTATACCCTCGATCAGGTCGAGCACCTCCGCAAGTTCGACCAGTTCAGCCTGCTCATGATCGAGCAACCGCTATGGGACGATGACATCTACTATCACGCGCGCTTGCAGAGAGAACTGCGCACCGCGATTTGCCTCGACGAATCCATCGTCAGCGTCCGCAGTGCCGCCTTCGCCGTTGAAACAAACGCCTGCCGCATCGTCAATGTCAAAGTAGGTCGTGTCGGTGGATTCACCGAAGCTCTGAAAATCCACGACCTTTGCCACGCGCACAACATCCCAGTCTGGTGTGGAGGCATGCTCGAAACGGGCATTGGGCGCGCGCAGAACATCGCTCTCTCCACCTTGGCGAACTTCAGCCTGCCCGGCGATGTCTCGGCCTCCAAGCGTTACTGGAAAGAAGATATTGTTGATCCCGAGGTGGAAGTTTCGCCGCAGGGAATGATTGCGATCAGCGACCAGCCGGGCACAGGCTACCGCATAAAAACCGACCTGATCGAAAAGTTGACGGTAAGAAAAGAAACGCTGCGCGCGAAGTAAGCCAGTGGAGGGCGGATGCCTCCTCCGCTCCGAGCAGTGCAAGCTGCGCGTGTCGAGATCGGCCCACATTGCGCGCTTACGCGCGCAACCCCGGACGAGGGCGTCGGTGCTCCACGAAGCTTACTTCTTCTCGTTCATTTTCTGGCGCAGGCCAGCTTCCTGGTCGGCGCTCCAATATTTGCAGTCCAGGCGTATGAAGACCGACGTGTACGGAATCGTCATGTTGGTCTTCAGCACCAGCACACGGAAGGTTTTCCCGGCCTCATCAATGTCGGAAATGATCTTTTCATGCGGCACTTGCTCGATGGCATAGTCGTGCAGCAACTCTTTAATATTCCTGCGATACACAGAGACGCCGGGCGCGTCGTCGTCGCTCACGAAGGGCAACTCGGCGTCCATGAACAGCAAAGGCCGCACTTGAATCGAGCGATCTATCGCGTGCATGACCGCTCTTACGACCTCGATCTGGCCCGCATTCGTCTCGATTGTTTCGACTCCGGGCGAAATCTGCAGCGGATAGGCCGAGTCGACGATCAGAATCCAGTTGCGATGACCGAGCAACGGCATGGCATCGGCCAACTTGGAGCGCCAGGCGGGCGGAGCCGCTTGTGCCGCCGAGGACGCCACCAGAAGAATTGCCGTCAGAAGAGTCTTGAGCATCAGGCCAGGTCTCCGTTCGCTGCTGTTGTACCGAATCTCGCGCGGGTGCGCAATGGCAGAACGGAGGGAGGCTCGCTCCTGGCGCGGGACGATCAGGGCTTGCTGGTGCTGTGAGCCGATCTTTCCTGCTCTGCTTTAAGCAGTTCTACGCCTTGAGCAAATGGGAGATTGTCGGGCACGCGGCGGAAGTCGCTGAATACCTCATCGGACACCATGCTCAGACTTTTGAAGAACAGAATCTTTCCCGTGATACTCAAGTCCATCGCGGTAATTTCCCAGGCCCCGTCGCCCACATCGGCCTGCTGCACGCGAAAATGTCCACCCTTGTCGAGGTGGCCGATGATTCCCCATCCGAACTGGACGTCTTTGAACAGGATTCCGTCGATTCGGGCGAGACGGCGGCTGGTGGTGTCGATCAGGAGATATCCTTCCATACCAGCCAAAACCTGTTCAACGCGCGAGGGAGGCGAGTACGACGGATTGGGCGTAAACTTCAGCCGCGCCAGTTGCGTGTCGGTTTTGCCCAATCCGGCCGCGCTGTTCTCGGCTCCAGCGTACTCATAGCGAAAGGCATCCGGTAACGCTTTTACGATCTGCAGAGTTCTGTTGGCGTCTTCCTTCTCACGCGCCTGCTTCTTGCGTAGTTGGTCGGGATTGTTCATGAGCCAGGCGAGGTGATTCGTTTCGCCCTGCTGCTGTTGCGGAGTCAGTGGCTGGCCGTTGATCGCGATGAGCATCGCGGCGAGGGCATCGTTGGTTTCCACATATAGTCTCGTCTGCGAGCCCTTCGGAGTCCGTTTGTGCGAACGGAACATGTGCTTGACGGTCGTGTCGTTTGCCGCGGCGACCTCGTTTGCGACTGCGGCCCGTACCAACTCGCCTGGCGGCATGTCGGGCACCTTCGACTCCTGAGCCGAAAGCGATACGGCAAAAGCCAACGCTGCGCACACACCCAGCGGGGTTCCGAGACGGTTCTTCGCCGTGCGATCCATCTAGAGGTTAGTGTAGCAACCTGAACGCGCTGAATCAGGCTTCGTTCCTGTACTTCCTTCGTGTACTTCCGTGTGCTTCCGGCCGGAGGCTTTTGCTGTAGGCTGCCCGACAATCCCTTGCCGCCCGCTCGCGGACTTGGGTATAGTCGAGAGAAGCGACGCGGACCGTCCGGTACCTGCCTTTCCAATTGTTTGGTGGCGCAGTAACCCGCTTCCTTAAAGGAGAACATCCATGAGTGCTCCGTTGTCGGCAGATTTGGCACAGATTGGCAAGTCGGTTGTGATCAAAGGCGAATTGTCAGGCAGCGAAGACCTGTACGTGGATGGTCAGGTCGAGGGCAGCATCGCCCTCAAAAACAACAGCCTGACCGTTGGTCCCAATGGCTCCGTGAAAGCTACGGTCGAGGCCAAGGGAATCGTGGTGCAGGGCAAACTCGAGGGTAACGTGCAGGCCAGCGACCGGGTGGACCTGCGCAAGTCGGCCATCGTCACCGGCGACATCACCACCCAGCGGATTTCCATCGAGGAAGGCGCTTACCTGAAGGGCAAAGTCGACATTCAGGGCAAAGCGGACAAGGCCGCAGGAAAGTAACTCCTGCCAGCGCCATTAACGAGATAAAGTGTCAATGACAGTAAACCAGTCAGATATCCAAACAGGGGTCGATTCGAAATCCTGGAGCACTAGCCGCCTCCGGCTGAGAGACGAGCGAGTCTGATGGCGTCGGTCACCCAGAACTTCATGAAGCTCTTTCGCAGTTCACCGGGCGGGGCCGAGGCGGCAAGCCAGCAGCCAGCCCAAAAAATGTCTCGCCGTTCCAGCGGCCTGGGCGAGCTTGCTCGCGTATGGGATAGCGAAACACCGCTGTGCGTTCTCGATCTCGGTTCCACTTCGCCCGCCAACATCAGCTTTTTCACCGAGCGCAGTCACAAGATTTACAGCGAAGACCTGCTCGTAGCCTCGACCGATCCGAGCCTCATTACCAAGGACGAAGAAGGAAAGGTTGTTCTCGACAGCCGGCAGTTCCTGGCCGACAACCTGGTGTATCCGGCCGCGCATTTTGATGTGGTGCTGTGCTGGAACCTTCCCGACTATTTGGATGAAAGCCTGGTTCGTCCAGTGATGGGACGGTTGTGGTCGGTGCTGAAGCCCGGAGGAATGCTGCTCGCGTTCTTTCACACGAAGGACGCAGGACCCGATTCTCCGTGCTACCGCTTCCACATCGTGGGAAAAGATACGCTCGAGATGCAGCGCATCGTGCTGAAGCGGGAGGCGCGCCGCGGACCCACAGGAGCGGTTCACACCGCGATCACCGAAGGCTTCCGCCTGCAGCGCGTTTTCAACAACCGCCACATCGAAACCCTCTTCCGCGACTTCGCCTCAATCAAGTTCTTCCTGGCGCGCGACAATGTGAGGGAAGTGCTAGTGGTTCGGTAGGTTGTCTAGCTCGATTCCAGTCACTCTGAACGCAGCGAAGAATCCCATTCCTGCTTGAGGGAACGAGCAGCCGCTATGGGAGTTTCTACCATTGTTGCTTGCCCGTTACTAAGGCAGTGCCTGACGTCTACACGATTCCTCCGATCAGAAAGTACCGCGTTGGCCCGAGTGCTGCTCCACAAAGGAAGCGCCAAGCTGCAGATGATCCACTCAGTAGTACGTCAACGTGCGGCGAGTTACGGGCGAGGACCGAAATGCGCCATCGGGACTGGACCTGTACGAAGTTGTTTTCTCGATCCAGTTTTCGTGGTCATCATACTTGTAGGAATAGCGAACTTCCGAGTACTCAGGCGGTCCGGAAGGGGAGCTTTGATCGGTCACCTCACCGACCTGCTTACCCCGGGTAGTTTCAGACGCCACATCTCCTTGCTCGTTATAACTAGTATCAATTTCTTGCTGAAAGTTGAAAATTCGCCGGCGCACATGGGTTGCGCGCCCATCAGAGTCGTAGGTGAATGCAACGGTGTGCGGAGTGGATTCGCCTCCCATGAGCTTCGTAATCTTCGCGCCTAGTTCGTGTCGCAGTTGATCGGTGGACATTCCCGATTGTTCTTGAATCTTGGCGAGGGCCTCGGGCGGAAACATCGATGACGGGTCGTCGACAATTTGTTTTTCTTCGACCACGTGACCCTGGGCATCGTAGGTTCGTACCGCCCGGTTTACTAGAACACCTGAGGCATCACGAACCTGGACCTCGGTAGCCCGGTCGTGTTCATCGTAGCTTGTTGTCGCGGTTCCTCCGCCTGGCAGGTTCGGCGCCATGTCTACAGCTTCAAACGGAGATCCTCCCGAGGCGGTGTTGGGATGGTAATCTTCGGGACGCAATGTCTCGATCTTGCTCTTTTTCCCGTGCTCGTCGTACCGAAATGTAACCGCGCTTTCAGGTTTTCCAGGATTGGTAATTCTCTGAAGTCTGCCTTGGTTATCGTAAGAATAGGTGGTCCTGGTAAGTGTTTGCCCTTCAATTCCCGAAGAGATGTTCAGAAGCCGGCCCGAAGCATCGTAGACTTGCAACACTATCCACTTTGATCCATCAGAGTTATTCGAGCGAGTCGCCGTCACGCGGCCCTCCCTGTCGAATTCTCTCGCCTGTTCCGAATAGATCGGAGGATAGGTTTTGCCCTCCGCATCGGTGAAGCCATCGCTAGTGTTCTCCTCCGTGCAGGACCTCACGGGGCCGTGCAGGCCGAACTGGTCGCGGTCAGACATAGCTACACTCCTCTCTCCAGACGATGCGACCTGGGCTATGGCCAATGTAGCGACTGCAAGAGAGATCACCAGAATGGCAAGTTGCTTCCGTTTCATGGCGCTATTCGAGAACGACTGAACCTCGATGTCAAGGAGCAAGATCACACGACACTAGAGTCTGGCCAATTCCGGCTGCTTCCACACAATCACGCCCATCCGGAACAGATAGTGCCGCGAGATCTCGACCTTGTTGCTTGTTTGTACGCTGGAGAGAATTTGCTGCATTTCCTCCGGAACATAAGCCCTGCGCACCGACGCCAATCCATCGACGCGTGATACATAACTCCGCATGAGCGGAAAGCCCGCGTACACCAATGCGACATGCAGCGGATGCCTTACCAGATCGTTGATCAAGACCCCGCAGCGGCTTACGCGCAGTGCCTCGCGGGCAAAGCTCGCCAGCTCAGCAGGCTCCAGATGATGCGCGAAGAGACTGCAATTCACCAGATCGAAACTGCGGTCCTGAAAGGGAAGAGAGAGAGCGTCGGCCACCACAACGGGCTGCTCGGAGTCGTCGGGCAGGTGCGAGCGGACGCGATCGAGGCAGAGGACGTCGAGCGCGATTCCTTTGCGCTCCAGTTGCTCGCTCACGGTCTTAGGCACTTCGCCGAAGCCAGAGGCCACTTCCAACACGGAGAAGTGTTTCTTTCCCGTCGCGGACGCTACGCGCTCGATCATGCTCCGGGTGGTAGAGACTCCTCCGAACCAACGATTGATCCGGCACAGATCTCGCAGGGAAGCTGCTGCTTCTACAGGCGGACACGCGTCGGAATCGAGGATCTCCTGTGTGTTGACCCGCTGCATGGTGAGATGACGAAACGCCCCTAGCTTCCCCAAGTCTAGACAGCCCGTTCGACAGGCTTGTCACAGAAGTGTCAACTGCGTCGGTGCATCATACTCCTGCGGATGCGTCAGACGAAGCCGAATCGGCGTGAGCGGGAATGAGACTTTACTTCCTCACACGCACCATCGTCTCGGCAATCTGGTTATGCACTGTTTGCTTGTTGGGATGTATCGCGTACTGGAAGAAGCCCGAGCCTGCTTCCAACAGCGACGCGATTGACGGAGAAGAGGCCGAGTTCAGCAGCGCCGGTAGTCGAGCTTCGCTGGACGGGACAGCCAAGAGCGGCTGTCCCTACATCGGCGGGCTCTAGACTTCAGCCAGTTCTTCCTCCAGAAGCTGTTTGTTATATAGGTCGCTGTAGTAGCCGTTCAAGGCCAGGAGTTCATCGTGCGTGCCGAGTTCGACGACGCGTCCGCCGTGCAGCACGGCGATGCGGTCGGCATTGCGGACGGTGGAGACGCGGTGCGAGATGAAGATGGTGGTTCGGCCCTGCATCACGGCCCGCAGGTGATTCAGGATCTTGTCTTCGGTGTGGGTGTCGACGCTGGAGAGCGCGTCGTCCAGAATCAGAATCTTCGGATTGCGGATCAACGCGCGGGCAATCGCGGTGCGCTGCTTCTGTCCACCGGAGAGGGTGATGCCGCGTTCGCCGACGAGCGTCTCGTAGCCCTCGGGAAAGCTCTCAATGTCCGTCGCGATGTTGGCTGCGTCGGCCGCGTCGTGAATCTGCTGGTCCGTGGCGGAATCGACGCCCAGCGCGATGTTCTCGCGGATGCGATCGCTGAACAGGAACGTCTCCTGCGGGACGAATCCAATATTTCGCCGCAATGAGGCGATTGAGTACTCGCGAATCGGGCGGCCATCGATGACAACCGTGTCTGGCTCAGCGTCGTAGATGCGCGGAATCAGACTTACCAGCGTCGTCTTCCCCGATCCCGTAGGACCGACAATTGCCAGGCTGCTGCCTGCGGGCACGCGCAGATTCAGGTCGTGCAGAACTTCTTTTCCTTCGTAGCTGAAGCTCAGCCCGCGGAATTCGATCTCGCCTTCGATCTGGCGATCTTGCGCTTCAGGATCATCCTGGATCTCAGGTTGTTCCTGCATGATTTCGTTGATGCGGACCAGGGAAGCTGTGCCTCGCTGAAAGATGTTGATCACCCAACCGAGCGCGATGATCGGCCAG
Organism: Candidatus Sulfotelmatobacter sp.; assembly: GCA_035695545.1. Classification (GTDB taxonomy): domain Bacteria; phylum Acidobacteriota; class Terriglobia; order Terriglobales; family Acidobacteriaceae; genus Sulfotelmatobacter. Next base: position 42,554 of record DASRRV010000342.1, read on the forward strand.
GTGAGCTGCATCATGTAGGTGCTGAAAGAAACGAAGTCTCCAACGCTCATCGAACCGGAAAGCGACAGCGTGGTTGTGATGCCAGGGTTCGTGTTTCCGGGAGGCGAGATCCCTAGTTTCGAAACCAGAGTCAGCGTCGAGAGTCCGTGGATGACTTCACGTCCGCCGAGCCACAGCACGAGCACTACGGCGCAGCCAAGCATCAACTCAAGCGTTGGCCAGAGCATGCCCATGAGGCGCACCAGGCGCAGGCTGCGGCGGATGTATTCCTGGTTCTCGGCTTCAAAGGCGCGAATCTCTGCGTCTTCCTGCACGTAGGCGCGGATCAGGCGAGCTCCCGAGAAGTTCTCCTGCGCGCGCGCAGAGATGTCGGAGAACATGGCCTGGATTCGTTCGAAGCGGTCGTGAATGCGGCGTCCGAAGGTCTGAATCACGACGCTCACCGCGGGCAGCGGCAGAAAGGTGAAGAGCGTGAGCCAGGGACTGATGGAGATCATGAAGGCCAGCGCGCCTGCCGTGTAGACGATGGTGTTGGCCGAATACATGATTGCCGGGCCGAGCAGCATGCGGACCGCGTTCAGGTCGTTGGTGGCGCGCGCCATGATGTCGCCAGTGCGGTGGCGCTGGTAGTACGAGTAAGAGAGGCTTTCGAGGCGGGCAAAAAGGTCGTTGCGCAGGTCGAATTCGATGTCGCGCGAGACGCCGATTACGATCCAGCGCGTGAGGAACTGGAACGTGCCCTTACTGATTGCGATCGCGAGCAGCATGCCCGCGTAGCGCAGAAGCTTGTGCTGGGTCACGCCTTGATGAAGATCGTCAGCCGCCTTGCCGATCACCAGAGGAAACAGGATCCAGATGCCGTTGGTGAGGAAGACGCAAACGGTGCCCGCGACGTATCCCCAGCGATAACGTTTCAGATAGGGCAGAAGCGGGCGCAAACTCTTGGGCAGCATGCAGGTTGTGTAGATGAAATTCTAGCAGGGGAGGTGCAGGTTTTCGGGGCGATCAACTCTTGCGCTTTCAGCATTCTGCGCCGGGTCGATGAATACCCGTGAGGGGATCAGGTCGCGGCCGAAGGCGGCCACGCTTACCACGGCCAGGACTATGCTCCAGGCGGCGAAGAAGAGCCAGCCGGCGTCGAACAGATACGAGTCGCTCATCAGCATGGAGGTTTCTCCGATAAAGCGGCGCGAGGCTGCTACTCATCCTCGCGCCGGCAACCAAGAAGAGCCAGTCGAGCCATCCCGAAAACTATTCCTGCAGAGGAGCGGGAGGCGCTTCCTGCATGTGTTTCTGCATGCGGGCTTCGTGGTTGGCCTCCATCTCTTTCATCTTGGTCTGCTGGTCCGGGGTGAGAACCTGGAACATTTCGTTGTGAATGCGCGTTCTCTGCACCGTGATCTCGGCTTCGATCTGCGCCTTTTGGTTGGCCAGTGCTCGGACCTTCGCTTCGTCGTAGGATCCTTCGGCGAGCTGATGGAGTTGCAGTTCGATCAGGCGGGACTGTTGGAACAGCGCCTTCATGGCCGGATGCTCTTTTTCCATGATGGTCTTGATCTGTGTCTGCTGCGCGTCGGTCAGGTTCAGACGGCTGGCGAAGAATCCCATGGCGTGGTCGACCATGCCGAATTCATGGCCGTGGCCATGCATCGGAGGTGGCGGCGGCGCGTCGGACGCGGTCTGTGACTTGGCGAGCGCTGTACCCATCAAGACTGCCATGGCTGCGATCAACAATCGAAAGCGAATTGATTTCATCGTGACTCCTATTGGGTCTGCCCGAAACTCAGGCTTTGCGTACGTTTATAGGAACACGAGTCGATGGGAGATGGCGGTAAAGAGTCGGTCAACCGGAGTAAAGTTTTGTCAAAAGAGGATCCGCGTCTTGGGATGCGCGTCCGAGGCGATTTGCGGCCAAAAAGCCTTTTACCGCCGAGATCGCTGAGAGCTGCGGGGAGGTCGCAGAGAACGTCTTGCGGACTGAGGATTCGGTTCGAACAAAGCTTGGACCGCAAGGATCGCTAAGAACTGCCACCAAGTTCGCTAACAAAGGCCAACAGAAGCCCAGACATCGAGGCTCTTCTTTGACAATTCTTTACTACGCGGAGCTTTCTATGTGGTGCACAATGAGATGAGATGGAACGAATTCTGGTTATTGACGATGACGTGGAACTTTGCCATCTGGTTGGGGAATACCTTCAGGCGGAGGGGTTCACCGTCGAATGCGTGCATGACGGCGAAAGCGGGCTGAAGAAGGCTACGGCTGGCGAATATCTGCTGGCAGTGCTCGATGTCATGCTGCCGGGCATCAACGGATTTGAAGTGTTGCGCCGGATCCGGGCGACTTCGCGGCTGCCGGTTTTGTTGTTGACGGCGCGCGGCGAAGATGTGGATCGCATCGTCGGCCTGGAGATTGGCGCCGACGATTATCTTCCGAAGCCGTTTAATCCTCGCGAACTGGTGGCGCGCATTCGGGCCGTTTTGCGGCGAACGCATGCGGATGGCAGCGTGCTGCCGGCAGCGCCCGATGTTGTGCGCGTCGGCGAAGTGGAACTCGATCCCGCGACCCGGACGGTCCGGCTGGAAGGAAAGCCGGTGGATTTGACTTCGGTCGAGTTCAATTTGCTGGAAGTTCTTTTGCGCGAGGCCGGGCGGGTGGTGCCGCGCGAACGCTTGGTGAATGCGGTACTCAGCCGCAAGTTCTCCCCGTTCGATCGCAGCATCGACATGCACGTCAGCAAGGTGCGCAAGAAGTTGGGGGACACCGACAGCGACGAACACATCAAGACGGTTCGTGGCGTGGGCTATATTTTTGCGCGTCCGCGCGAGAAGTCGAAGGTTTAGAGTAAAGGGGCGTAGGCTTCCCGTCTTCGGCGTAGCTGAGGCGAACGCGAGAATTCACTCGGGAAGATTGAAGAATCCAACATGAAAAGCCTGTTTCTGCGAATTTTCCTTTCGTTCTGGATGGCGCAGGCGCTCTTCGTAGTGCTGGCCATCCTGGTGACCGTGGCGCTGCGGCCGCGCAGTTCTACTTGGGAAGGTCTTCGCACCACGATCCTGAATGATGCGATCAGCGCCTACGAAGAAGGCGGCGAGGTTCAACTCCGGCAGTACATGGAGAACCTGGAAGAGACGCAGCATTTGCGCGCCTTTCTTTTCGACGAGCAGGGAATTGAGGTTTCGCGGCGGGCCGCGCCGGACTGGGCGATCCGTATCGCTACGGGCGGACCGCGGATGCCGCGCGACGGGTTCATCATTCCCGCGCCTCCCATCCAGCGCGATTCGCGCGCCTCTTCCGACGGCAAGCATCGTTACACGCTGGTGCTGGGAACGCCGCCGGGGCCAAGGGTATTTTTCGGCCCGCGGGGTTTGCCAGTTCCGGGGTTGATCATCGCGATCATCTCTTCCGGATTAGTCTGCTATTTCCTGTCGTGGTACTTGACGAAGCCGATCGTGCGGCTACGTGCAGCGACGCGCCAGTTGGCGGCTGGAGACCTTACGGCCCGCACGGGTGCTCCGGTGACGAACCGGCGCGACGAAGTGGCCAGCCTGATGCGTGATTTTGACGCCATGGCGGAACGGCTGGAGATTCTGGTGAAGGCGCAGTCGCGCCTGCTGAACGACATTTCGCACGAACTGCGTTCGCCGCTGGCGCGTTTGAACGTGGCGCTTGGTCTGGCGCGGCAGCGCGCGGGCGTAGAGAGTGCCGACATGCTGGATCGCATTGAACTCGAAGCCAGCCGGCTGAACGAGTTGATCGGCAGAATTCTTACACTGGCGCGGTTGGAAGACGGAGAGCAGGGCGTGCCTCAGACGCCGGTGCCTCTCAACGAGTTGGTAGAGAACGTTGCAGAGGATGCGGAATTTGAAGCGCAAGCGCGGCATTGCCACGTGCACACGGTGATTCCTGATGGTGACTGGGGAGTGCGCGGGAATGCGTCTCTGCTGCACAGCGCAGTGGAGAACGTGGTGCGCAACGCGATCCGCTATACGCAGGAGCGAACGTCAGTGGAAATTGAGCTGATAAGTGTGGAAGGCGCCAAGGGATCGGAAGCGGTGCTCAAGGTCAGTGACGCGGGGCCGGGGGTTCCTCCGGATGCTCTTGGAAAGCTTTTCGAGCCGTTCTATCGCCTGGACGATGCGCGGGGTCGACTTACGGGCGGCGTTGGCTTGGGGTTGGCGATCACCGAGAGAGCAGTGCGATTTCATAGCGGGAAAGTCTCAGCCTTCAACCGCGACGAGGGTGGGCTGCGGGTGGAGATTCGGCTTCCGTTGATCTCTGGAGGGCAGGGAGCGGTTCAGCGGGCTGAACCGGTGCCTTCGGGGCAGGAAGCTTAGAGCGGCTTCCGGCTTTCGGCAATCGGCTTTGGGACTTCGGGCTTTCCCTCAGAGGCTGGCTTCAGGCGTCGGGCTTCCGGCAATCGGAATTCGAGCTAGGATTCTGCTGGCAAATAGAAAGGTGCGTCCCGCGTTAGGTTCGTCTCCTTCCGGCGCTCGGCTTCCGCTTTTCGCCCTCGCCGCTCCTTCCGAGGCAGCTTTTCGCCCTTTCGATTGGAACAAGATTCTGTTTGATTGGTCTGGGCGGCATTGTCCGGAACCGGCCGGCGACGCCCGACGCCTGAAGCCCGACAGCCTGACGCCTGACGGCGGAAGCCGAAAGCCGAAAGGCGAAAGCCGGACTCCCAAACGCCGGAAGCCCAAACCCGATATACTGATCCGGGCAACTCCTGGGCCTTCCCAGGGTTCCAATAAGTCTTTGTGGGAGTTTGCTCTTCCCGCGCTTTCCTGATACACAAATGGGTTGAGATTTTCCCGCGTTTCCAGAGTGCAAAGACCCGGCCGGCGGGGCGCTGGCGGTGTGTGCACACGTAAACCTCACATAAACATGGAGATCAAGCAGAGAATGTCGAAACGATTCGCGTGGCTGCTCGGGGTGGTGGTGCTGGTATCAATCGGACTGCTGGTGGCTTGTGGTACCAAATACAACCCCTCGTCCAATGGTCTGGTTCTGGTAGGTAGCCAAGGGTCGGCGTTGGTAGAGTCCTTCGGTTTTGATTTGTCCAGTGGCCACATCTCGGAGATCAGCAACCCGCCTTCGTCCACGGCGGGATCGACCTGCGTTTTGCCTGGGGTGCCGTCAGCGATGGTGATGGACCCGGCTGGAGCTTATGTCTACGCGATCGTTACTACCAATTCCGCTTGTCCGCAGAGCCAGACCGGCATTATCTCGATCAAAATAAAATCCGACGGGACAGTGGCAACGAACGGGGTGGGAGTGAGTGACCCCAATCCTGTAGCCTTGGCGATGGATTCGGCGGGTAAGTACCTGTTTGTGGCGGAAGGGACGAACTCGGACGCTACAGCTCCCAATTCGGCTCCCTGCCCGGGCACGACAGCGCAGTACGGTATCTGCGTGTACGCGATTGGCAGTGGCGGAGCGCTAACCCCTGTGCCGGGAAACTTCACGCCTCCAGCCACAGGAACCCTTCCTGATTTTGTGGCATTGGCGCCGACGCCTACGATTTTCCCACCGGTCCCCATCACTGGAGTGCAGAATGGCGCATGCTCAGCCCCGGGTACGCCCGCACCGACTTCCCAATTCCTTTACGTAGCCGATCAGAGCAACAACAATGCGGTGTGGGAATTTGGGGTCGACATGGCGACGGGCACTCTGACGAATCCGCCGGGTCATGACAAGGTACAGATCTTTCCTGCCGGCGCGGAGCCAAACGGCATTGCGGTGGATACCTGCAACCGGTTCGTCTATGTGGGCAACCTGATCTCAAACAACGTCAGCGCCTACACGATTTGTAATGCGAGTTCGACTGCTGCGGCAACCTGTCCGGTGCTAACGGGAGTTAGCGGTGGAGACGGGACGCTGGTTCCGGTTGCGAGCTCCCCGTTCAGCATGCCTGGGAGCGCGAACGGTCCCGGACCGATGCTGGTGGATCCGTTCGGCAATTTCCTCTATGTTGTTGGCACCCGCTCAAACACGGTGTCGCCGTTTAGAATCACCCCGGTCTCCGGGAGCATCACGGGCCAGACGAACGTGGCGACGGGGCTAACGCCGACGGCGATCGCCGTCCGCTCCGACGATAGCTGGCTCTTTGTAACGGACTATGGGGCGGCCACGCTCTCGCAGTATGCCGTTACGCCCGCCAGCGGCGCGCTTACGCCTGAGACGGCGACCACGACGGACAATTATCCGTGGGGTGTGGCGGTAAAGTAGGACGGCGTCCGGCTTGTCATTTTCGAGCGAAGCGAAGAATGTGCACTCCGTCGTACACGACAAGGTTGCATAGGTCCTTCGCGTTGCTCAGGATGACAACGCGTCTTCTTACGTCGGAACTTTCAGAATCAGATAGCTCCCTACCAGCACAAAGATCAGATCTGGGGACCAAGCGGCTAAGGCCGCGGGTAACAGACTCTGGTCGCCCATCGCCTCGAAGAAGCGCGTCACCACGATGTAGAACGCTGCGATTCCCACCGCGACGGCGACTCCTGTGATGGCTCCCCTTTTTCCCGTTGATAGCGCGAAGGGAATGGCGAGGACTGCCATGATGAGCGTAATCAAGGGATACGACAGCTTCTTGTGGAGTTGTACGCGCAGCCGAACGACGTCGAATCCACCTTGCTGTAGATCGCGGATGTAGCGGCGCAGCTCTTCGTAATTCATCTCGTTGTACTGCTTGACTTCCTTCTTGAAATACGAGGGCGTTTCGCCGAGCTCGGGAAAAGTGGAGACGTCGAAGGTGCGGTAGCCGTCAGTGGCGATGGCGGAGCCGTTCAGAGTGCGGGCCCATCCCTGCTCGTAGACCCAGCGGTTCAGATTGTCGGCCCAGTGGGCGCGTTCGGCGTGAATGCGGCGGGTGATGGCGAAACTGGCGCGATCGAGCTGAAAGACGGTGATATTGCCGAACTGATCGCGGTCGGGATCGAAGAACTGGTAGTAGTAGATGTCGTTGTTCTGGCCGAAAATCCATTTGCGATCGGGACGCAAGTAGGTCTGCGCGGGCTTGCCCTTGATCTGGTTGTGCAGGGCCTCCTGGCGCTTGTTGGTGTGCGGCAGGTAGAACTGGTCGGCGAAGAACAATGCGGCTGCCATGAAGGCGGCTGCCACGATGACCGGTGTGACGATGCGGTAGATGCTGGTTCCTGTAGCCTTAATCGCTGTGATTTCGTTGGAGCGCTGCATCAAGCCGAAGGTGACCAGCACAGCGAGCAGCATGACGAGCGGAGCTACGTTGTAGAGCAGGTAGGGCGCGACGTTGAGCAGATATTCGGCGACGACCGTGGCCGGGACCTGGTTGCGGAGAATGTCTCCCAACAGCTCGAACAAGGTGAAGACGATGACCAGCACGAGGAAGGTGGAGAGGATCATCCCGAGATAGACAAAGAAATCGCGCAGCACATAGTCGTCGAGCAGGGTGGGGAAGGTGGCGCTGAAGACGCGGCGCCGGGTGGAGGCGCGCTCGAAAGCATTCTCGCGGCGGCGGGCGACGGCGGCGTGGGGCAGGCCGCGGTTGGCCTTGGCGAAAAGGCGGAAGGCGGCGAGCTCCACCGGACGTCTCTCGGCACGGAAGAGCAGAAACAAACCCAGTGCTAGAAAAGCCAGGTCTGCCAGCCAGGCTCCGAACCATGGCGAGACCTTTCCCTGGCGGGCCAGGGAAACTCCAATCAGCGAAATCGTGTAGTAGACGAAGACCAGCAGGATGGTCAGCACGAATCCGCCTGACTTGCCGCTTTTCTTGGACGACAGGCCCAGCGGGATTCCTACCAGTGCGAGCACCAGACAGGCGGTGGGTAGAGCGAAGCGGCGGTGGTACTCGATGAGATACCAGCGAGCTGATACTGGGTCGACGCGCGAGGCTTTTTCCCGCAGAGCACCAGTATTCAGGAGGCCGGCGGGAACAGATTCGTCGGACTTGCTCTCTGTGGAAGGCAATTCAATAGGAATGTCGGTCTGCTGGAAGGTGGAGATCTGGTAGTGGTCGACTTGCTTGGGATCGGTTTCGTGGGCCGAGCCGTCGATGAGGTGAAGGTGGAGGCGGTCCTGGCCCTCGCTGACCACGATGCCTTCTTTAGCAAGAGTAATACGGGGATTGGTGGCGTCGGTCAGGTCCGCCATGAAGACGCCTTTCCACACGGCCGCCCCCTGGGCGCTCTTCACGTCTTGCACGTAGAGGACGTACTTGGGGAATCCCTCGTAGAAGACGCGCGGCTGGATTTCGAAGGAGACCTGGGAGCCTTTGAGGCGATCTTCAAGGTGGCCGAGGGCGGCCAGTGATCGTGGGGCGATGTAGAGGCCGTTGCCCAATGCGAGGAGCCAGGCGGCAATGACGAAGATTGAAAGGACGCGGAGAAAGGTCCAGACGCCCATGCCACTGGCGCGCATGGCGGTGATCTCGCTGTCGGCGGCGAGGCGGCTGAGGCCGATCAGAATGCCGACCAGCACGCTCATGGGCAGTGTGTAGGTGAGCGCGAGGGGCACGGTGAAGAAGAAGATTTCGGCGACGCTGGGGAGGGGAGCGCTGGCGCGGACGACGAGTTCGAGAATGCGTCCGAGGTCGCGGGTAAAGAGGACGAAGGTGAAGATCGCCGCACCGATCAGCGCGTGCGCGGTCACTTCGCGTAGGATGTAGCGGGTCAGAATCCGCATGGGAGACCGCTTTAGGCGAGGATAGCATGAGGAGGAGTCGAGGGGGTTGGCGGGTCGGAGGCCCATCAGAAAGCATCAACTGCATGCAGCGCTAAGAAATGCCGGAAGGTCGCCAAGAAAATCAGAACCACGACGGGGCGTGGTGCGTATTGGGAGAGAGAATCAGCGGGTTGGTGAGGAAATGGGGATGGCTGCGGTCAATTCGGAGCAGGCTCGAGGTCGGACGGACATCCGCCCCTCCGGCGATACCTGGGCGCTAGTGGGAATTGCGGGGGCAGTGGCGATTGTCCATGTGCTGACGAACGGGCGGTACGGGTTTCATCGGGATGAACTGCAGGTTTTGAGCGATGCACGGCATCTGGATTGGGGATTTGTCCCTTATCCGCCGCTTACGCCGTTTGTGGAGCGAATTGGGCTTTCGATTTTCGGGGTTTCTCTGGTGGGGCTGCGGCTGTTCTCTGTGATCGCGAATGCGGCGGCTATCTTCTTCACTGGACTGATGGCTTGGGAGTTGGGCGGGGGACGGCTGTCTCAGGTTACGGCAGCACTGGCGACTGCGCTTTCCGGATTGCCCATGTTTGAGGGCACGGAGTTCCAATACACCACTTTCGATTATTTGTGGTGGGTGCTGATTGCCTACTTCGTGATTCGTTTGCTGAAGACGGAGAATCCGCGGTGGTGGTTGGCCATTGGAGCCACCATCGGCGTGGGCTTTCTGACGAAGTACACGATGGGTTTTTATCTGTGTGGGATTCTCGGCGGATTGCTCCTGACTCGCGCGAGGAAATATTTGGGGAGTGGTTGGTTTTGGAGCGGGATGGCCCTGGGTTTCTTCATTTGTCTGCCGAATCTGGTCTGGCAGGCGCACCACGGACTTATCTCGCTGCACTTTTTGCAGCATATTCATACGCGCGATGTGGGCGAGGGGCGGGCGAACGGATTTCTGGGCGATCAATTCACCATCAATACGAACCCGTTTGCGGCGCCGTTGTGGATTGGTGGGTTGCTTTGCTGCTTGTGGGACCGGCGCTACCGCATGCTGGCCTGGATGCATCTGATCCCGCTCGCGCTTTTTGTGGTCGGTAAGGGGCGTGGGTATTACGTAGGCGCGGCATATCCCATGCTGACGGCAATGGGCGCGGTCGCGGGCGAACGCTGGATGCGGACGTTATCGCCGCTGCGGCGGCGGGCGTTAGAGGCGGTGTTTTTCATAGGGCTTGCAGCATTTGGGTTGTACATAGGCGCGACCACTATTCCGGTCGTGTCGAGCGGTTCGCTAATGAAATTCGCGCTCGAAGAGAACGGCGATCTGCGCGAGGAAATTGGTTGGGACGAACTGGTAAGAACGGTGGCCGGGATTCGCGATTCGTTGCCTCCCGAGCAACGGGAGAGCGTGGGCATTGTGGTGGGAAATTACGGCGAGCAAGGTGCGATCGAGATTTTGGGGCCAACCTACCACTTGCCTCTGCCCATCAGCGGAACGAATTCGGCGTGGTTGCGCGGGTATCCCGAGCCGCCGCCGTCGACACTCATCGTGATCGGGCACTCGCAGAGGTACGTGGATCGGACGTTTTCGTCATGCCGTCTGGCGGGCCACAACGGAAATTCTCTCGGCGTGAAGAATGAGGAGAGTGAGGATCACCCAGACATTTTTGTATGCGGGGGGCCGCGCCAGCCTTGGCCGGAGTTTTGGAAGGACTACCAGGGCTTCGGATGAGCATCAGGTGAACGTGCGCGCTCATAGGAAAGCTCCTTTCGGTTACTCCCACGTCATCGATGGTGAACCTTCTTGCGGCAGATACTGAAACAGAATTCCGACCTGATCGGCTGAGGCACAGAAGTGGATCTTCTTGCCAAAGATCGTTTTCTCGGAAAGCTCGAGAGTGGGGCAGGTGGGGCCGGGGCTTGTCTTCACGCCCAGGATCGTCCCCGTGTGACTGAATCGAATCACGCTGTGAACTGGCACCTCAACATTGGGACCCTCCTGTTCCAATCTCTCGAATTCCATGCGGTCCGTAACGAGCAGAACTGCCTCCGGGTCCGCAGTGGAGAGAGAAATACGGATAGGCTGTGACAAATCCAAGGGGAGAGACTGGACTTGCAGCAGGCGCGAATGCAGCGTCCGCCAGAGAAGCTTGTCGTCAGTGATTGTGTCCTGAGTGAGGGCCATTCCACTTTTGTCAAACGCGACAAGAAAGTTCTTGAAGTGCCATTTTCGATGCGCATCTCCAGCCACGCAGCTATTGCAGGGCATTCCCACGACCCACCAGTAGCCCCAGCGCGATGCGCTCCAGCGTGCCCAGAACAGGCGGGGATTGGAGTACGCGTATCCATAGCAGCAAGTTGATGAGCCACCTCTCCACGCTGCGTGGCACCCATCCGGACAAACTCCAAATCGATATGTTTCGACTGGATCGCGCCTGCTGGACCCGTCGCTCGAACGGGCATTCGCACGGCACCCACGCAAGAACACCGAAAGGTACAAAAACAGAACACCATCGCGGAAGTGGTGCAGGAGTGCAGTCTTTGCTTCACAGCGCCTCCCTTCCTGGAGACAAAAGGGACAACTGCAAAGGGAATGACTAACTGTTAGCACAAAGGGCAGAAATACGCCGTGATCCAGGTCACGGTCCTGTCTTGAACAAAGAGGGGCCTTCTGTTCCTGATGGATCGACCAAGCGTGGCAAGAACTCTAACTTGCTTTGAAGAACAACGCGGCGAGCGGAGGTAAGGTTAGCTTCAGGGAGAAGGGGCGGCCGTGTGTGGCGATTTCTTCGGCTTGCACTCCGCCGAGATTGCCAATGCCGCTGCCGGCATATTCGCGGGCGTCGCTATTGAGCATTTCGCGCCAGTAACCGCCGTGGGGAACTCCGACGCGGTATTGCGTGCGCGGCACGGGCGTGAAGTTGCAGACGACAAGCACCGTGTCTTTCGGCGATTCGCTTTTGCGTAACAGGGAAACCGTGCTGGTGGCGTTATCGTTGGCGTCGACCCACTCGAATCCGGCAGGGTCGTTGTCGAGCACGTGCATGGCGGGTTCGCTGCGGTAGAAGCGGTTCAGTTGCTCCATCCAGGCCTGGACTCCGCGATGAACCTGGTACTGCACTACATGCCATTCCAGGCTGGTATCGTGCGCCCACTCGCGAACTTGGCCAAACTCACAGCCCATGAAGAGGAGTTTTTTGCCGGACTGGGCGTACATGTAGGCGTATAGCAACCGCAGGTTCGCGAACTTCTGCCATTCATCGCCGGGCATCTTGCCGATCAGCGATCCCTTGCCGTGGACGACTTCATCGTGAGATAGCGGCAGCACAAAATTCTCGTGGAACGAATACAGCATGCGGAACGTGAGGTCGTTGTGGTGATACTTGCGGTGGATGGGATCGTTCTGGAAATAGCGAAGTGTATCGTGCATCCATCCCATGTCCCACTTGAGGCCGAAGCCAAGACCCCCGACATAGACGGGCTTTGAGACCATGGGCCACGACGTCGATTCTTCGGCGGTGGTTTGAATTTCGGGATGCTCTTTGTAGGCTTCCTGATTGAAGCGGCGGAGGAAGTCGATGGCTTCAAGATTTTCGCGTCCGCCGAACTTGTTGGGGATCCACTCACCCTGCTTTCGCGAGTAGTCGAGGTAGAGCATGGAAGCGACTGCGTCCACGCGCAGGCCGTCAATGTGATATTTGTCGAGCCAGAACAGTGCGCTCGACATCAGAAAGCTGCGCACTTCGGCGCGGCCATAGTTGAAGATGTGAGTCTTCCAGTCAGGATGGAATCCCTGGCGCGAGTCGGCGTGCTCGTAGAGATGCGTGCCGTCGAAGTAGGCGAGGCCGTGAGCGTCGGAAGGGAAGTGCGACGGCACCCAGTCGAGGATTACACCGATGCCGTGCTGGTGGAGGTAGTCGACCATGTACATGAAGTCCTGCGGCGTGCCGTAGCGCGACGTAGGAGCGAAGTAACCGGTAGTCTGATATCCCCACGAACCGTAAAACGGGTGCTCCATCACGGGCAGGAACTCGACGTGAGTAAAACCCATCTGTCCTACATACTCGGCGAGGCGAGGTGCCGTCTCGCGGTAGGTGAGCGGGCGGTTGTGCTCTTCGGGTATGCGCATCCACGAGCCAAGATGGACTTCGTAGACGGCTTGCGGCGCTCGTAGCGAATTGCGGCCGGCGCGATTGGCCATCCAGTCGTGATCGCCCCACTGGTAGTCGAGATCCCACACGACCGAGGCGGTGCGTGGAGGCTTCTCATGCAGCAGGCCAAGCGGGTCGGCCTTGTCGACGCGGTATCCGTGCCGCTGCGATTCGATATGGTACTTGTAGAGCGCGCCGCGGGTGACGCCGGGAATGAAGCCCTCCCAAATGCCTGAGGAGCCGCGTGGTTCCAGGCGGTGCGTTCTGGAATCCCATCCATTGAAGCTGCCTACGACCGAGATCGAGCGTGCATTCGGTGCCCAGACGCCGAAGACGGCGCCAGCTTGTCCGTTATGGGAGATGAGGTGAGCTCCCATTTTTTCGTACATGCGATAGTTGCTGCCCTCATTGAAAAGGTAGAGGTCTTGGTCGGTGAGAAGTTGCGGCGTTCCGACCGTAGCGGCACTGGAATCGGGGGCCATGTACGAAAGTTAGTGTACAGCAACTTGTACGGAAAACACTGGGCGGAATGAGTCGAGGGGGCGCACCGGGAAGCGACCCAATGCGACTGGGCCGCCGGGCAGCCGAGGGCGGCTGTCCCTACACGAGCAGACGCGCCTTCGGTTCTGCAAGTTTGCACAGGCGTCCAATGGTGCGGTCGTACATAAAATCGTCGTGCTAGACTGACAAATTCAGCCATGCCTTCTCTGCGCGTCATTCTGCTGTGGCACCAGCACCAACCTTTCTACAAGGATCTCGTTACGGGCGAATATCGCCTGCCCTGGGTGCGTCTGCACGCTCTCAAAGACTATTACGGGATGGTGAAACTGCTCGAGGAGTTCCCCACCGTTCACCAGAACTTCAACATCGTGCCGTCGCTGATGGTGCAAATTGAGGACTATGCGGCGGGGACGGCGCAGGATCCATTTCTTAGCGTGGCGGCCAAGCCGGCGAAGGATCTGTCGCTCGAAGAGCGGCGATTCGCGCTGCAGTATCTGTTTCAAGCGAATCCGCAGAACCTGATTGGGCGCTATCCGCGCTACCGGGAGCTGTGGGAGCGGTTTCGCGAGCATGGCGACCATCCCGAACGCGCGGAGCGATATTTTCAGCCGCAGGATTTCACCGACTTGCAGGTCTTGTCGCAACTGTCGTGGTTTGACGAGTTCTTTCAGGAAGAGAAAGACGTGGCGGCGCTGGTCGCCAAGGGGCATCACTATTCGCTTGACGATCAGAAGTTGGTGATCGCGCGCGAAAAGGAACTCATCGGGAAGGTTTTGCCGGCGCACGCCGATGCGGCGAAGAAGGGGTCGATTGAGATTTCGGCAACGCCGTTTTATCACCCAATCCTGCCGCTGGTGTGCGATACGAGCGTCGGAGCAGTGTCGTCGCCGGGATTGCCGCTGCCACAGAACCGGTTTCGCCATCCGGAGGACGCGCGCGAACAGCTCACGCGCGGACTCGATCTACACGAGAAGGTCTTTGGGATGCGACCCAAGGGCGTGTGGCCGTCGGAAGGCAGTGTGTCGGAGGAAGTGCTGGCCATTGCGCATAGCCTCGGCATTCAATGGATGGCTACCGACGAGGGTGTACTTGGGCGGAGTTCGGGGGCATTCTTCTCGCGAGACGGGGGCGGCCGCCTGCCGGCGCATCTTGGGGAAAAGCTCTATAACATCCATCGCTATGAGAATGGATCAGCGGCGATGTACCTGGTGTTCCGCGATCACACAATTTCCGATCTGATTGGATTCGTGTATTCGGGTATGCCTCCAGCGAACGCGGCGCAGCACTTGATTGGCAACATCAAAGAGGCGGCTAAGCCCGTTCTGGCCAAGGGGCGGGATGCCGTGGTGTCGATCATCCTCGATGGAGAAAATGCCTGGGAGTATTACCCGAAGTCCGGGCGCGAATTTCTGCGGCGGTTTTACGACTTGCTGCAGCGTGAGCCCGGCGTGGAGGCGGTGACCATCTCCGAGGCGATCGCGCGGCACAAGGATTTCGGCAAGATGACCTCGCTAGTTCCGGGATCGTGGATCAACGCGAACTTCAACGTGTGGATTGGGGCTCCGGAGGACAATCGCGCATGGGATTACCTGAACCACGCTCGCGAATTTTATGCGCAGAATGCGGCGCGGGCCACCGAGGCTCAGCGCAAGCTCGCGTGGGACGAAATTCTGATTGCAGAGGGCAGTGACTGGAACTGGTGGTACGGGCCGGAACATCACTCGGCCAACGACCGCGACTTCGACGAACTTTATCGCAAGCACTTGTCGAACGTGTATCAGGCGCTGGGCGCGGTGCCTCCAGACTACCTGGCGCAGCCGATTACCGGAGTGGAAGTGCGCCCGTCATTTGTGCCGCAGACGGCGTACATACATCCGCGAATCGCAGGCGACAAGGTGCGGTACTTCGAGTGGATGGGGGCGGCCGCTTACACGGCCGATCATCGCGCCGGAGCGATGCACGGCAAACAGTTTCTGCTGGACGCCGTGTATGCGGGGATCGATTCGACTCACGTATACGGGCGGCTGGACTTCAAGGACAAAGTTCCCGAGGCGGATTTCGAACTGGTGGTGAACTTGGAGTCGTGGGCCAGTGGGGAGCCGCGTCCGCGGCGGGCGTTGCGGGTCGAGGCCTCGGTGCATGAACGCAAGGTCAAAGAATGGAAGATGGAGAACGCGACAGAAGAGCGGATGCTGGCGTCATCGGACAAGCCGGATGAACACGCGAAGCTGGCGATGCTGCGCAACTTCGAATTCAAAATCCCGTTGACTTGGCTGCTGGCAACCCCGAACCCCAGCCCGGCGGAAATGTCGAACGAGCGCAGGCCGGGCGCAGTTGCGGGCACGAGCAAATTGCGTCTGCGCTTCAGCCTGTGGCAGAACCGGCTGCCGGTGGATTCCTTGCCGATGGAAGGGTGGATTGAGTTGCAAGTGCTGAGCGAGGGAGATTTGTTGTTCGGGGCGTGAACTCGTTTTCGCGGGGCCAAAATGAAAGCCGGAGGCCATGGCCTCCGGCTTTCTGCGCAAAAAGAGGGCCTCGCTTATTTGCTACCGCCACTGGTTGCTGCTGCGGTCAAACTGAGCGGACGGTTCAATTCGAGTGTGAGTTGGGTGCCGGCGGGCAAGGTTGCTGACCGGTGTTTGCTGAGCCAATGAACGGTTGTGGAGGTCGCTCCCACGGCTCCGCCGATCAGAATTCCGGGACCTCCGCCAATGAGTCCTCCGACGAGCATTCCTCCAGCGGTGCCGGCGCCGGTCTCGATCATGTCGCGACGATCGTGGCCTGATCCCTTGAACTGGCCTTCTCCATTTACGTTAGTGCCTTGACCGATGTTCGTGTCGACAAGCGTGGCGTCGAGGTAGTAGCGCTCCCCGGTGGGAAGGACCACTGCTTCGGGAAGAATTGCGATCGTGGGTTTGCCCGAGATGCGCCGCGGTTCGTTCACCTTGGTGACGCGGCCTTCCACCCTGGCTCCGATGGGAATCACGGTCTTGCCTTCGACGATAACCGCCTGGGTGAATTGTGCCTGGAATGGGTCTCCGGGCTTGTTACTGAAAGTTGCGAGGGTCGTATCGAGCCGGACCATCAGGGAAGTCCCTGCGGGGACGGGCGAACTCGTCTGGGCCGCCAGCATCGCTGCCAAGAGCAGCATGCAAGGCAGAACTATCCACTTCTTCATGGTACCTCCTAAAAATCCCGGGGGTTCTTCTATTCATCGACTCTAGACCAGGCCGGAGCCCGGGACAATACGCAGCCGGACAGGGGAACCAGCGGAGATAAGGGGCCAGCCGTATTGGCCGGAGGGCCAGTCCCGGATGCGGAAAACGCGGCGACGAGCCGTGCGTGGCGTCACACTGCGTTCATGTCCATCCGATATAATCGAAAGTTTCACGACACAAGTTTCAAAGGTTCAGAGTTTCAAGGTCTCAAAGTCCCCGCTAGTGAACCTCACCTTTAGACTCTGCACCGTTTGCAGCTTTGCATATTCACTCATATACAAGAAAGAGAAAATCTATGTCGAATATTGCAGCCATTCATGCACGAGAAGTTCTGGATTCACGCGGCAATCCTACGGTGGAAGCGGAACTGTTTCTGGCCGACGGCTCCATGGGCCGGGCGATTGTGCCGAGCGGCGCGTCGACCGGTGAGCACGAGGCGGTCGAGTTGCGCGACGGCGATTCGAACCGGTTTCTGGGCAAGGGTGTACTCAAGGCCGTGGAAAACGTGAACGGGGAGATCGCCGAGGCCCTCGCCAACTGGGATGGATTCGACCAACGCGGGCTCGACGCCAGAATGATCGAACTGGATGGTACCGCGAACAAGGGCCGCTTGGGCGCGAACGCGCTTCTGGCCGTCTCGATGGCGGCGTCGCGGGCTTCGGCGCTTTCGCTGGACATTCCTCTTTATCGCTATCTCGGCGGAGCCGGGGCGAATACGCTGCCGACGCCGATGATGAACATCCTGAATGGCGGTGCGCACGCGGACAATAACGTCGACTTCCAGGAATTCATGGTGATGCCCGTGGGCGCGCCTTCATTCTCGGAGGCGCTGCGCTGGGGCGTGGAAGTCTTCCATACGCTGAAGGGTGTTCTAAAGAAGCGCGGATATAACACGGCGGTCGGTGATGAAGGTGGATTCGCCCCTTCAGTGAAGTCGAATGTGGAAGCCATCGAAGTCGTGCTCGAAGCGATCACCAAGGCCGGGTACAAGCCCGGAGAAGAGATTGCCATCGCGCTCGATCCGGCGGCCAGCGAGTTCTTTCAGGATGGAAAGTACGTCTTCAAGAAGTCCGACAAGTCGGCGAAGACTTCCGACGAAATGGTGAAGTTCTGGGCAAAGTGGGTGAATGATTATCCGATCGTTTCGCTCGAAGATGGGCTGGCTGAGAACGACTGGGACGGCTGGGCGAACCTGACCAAAGAAGTCGGCGCGAAGATTCAGTTAGTCGGCGACGATCTGTTCGTGACGAATGTTCAGTTCCTGCAAGAAGGCATTGATAAGGGCGTGGCCAATAGCATTCTCGTGAAGGTCAACCAGATTGGCACAGTCAGCGAGACTCTGGATGCGATTGATCTCGCGCGGCGCAATGGATACACGTCAGTGATTTCGCATCGCTCGGGCGAAACGGAAGATACGTTCATCGCAGACCTCTCTGTCGCGACTGGTGCAGGGCAGATCAAGACTGGATCGGCCTCGCGCACGGACCGCATCGCCAAGTACAACCAGTTGCTCCGGATCGAGCAGGAACTGGAAGGGACAGCTCGGTTCTTGGGGCTGAAGGCGCTGAACTACCACGGCTAGCCCGAAACGTATTGCCGATTCTGCAAAACCGAGGTGGATAATGATCGCAGACCTTCTTCTCCTGGAGTTTGATGAGGAAGCGAAAAAGACGCGCGCCCTGCTGCAGCGCGTCCCCAACAACCCTGACTTCAAGCCCCACACCAAGTCCATGCCTCTGGGCAGACTGGCTCCGCACGTCGCAGAGCTAGCCGGATTTGGGCATACGGTTCTGACAACGCCGGAACTCGATTTCAGTACCAACACTCAAACTCGTGTTCCCTTCGAATCGCCTGAGCAACTGGTAAAGGCGTTTGATGCGGGTGCCGAGAAGGTTCGGACGGCGCTCAAGCAGACTTCGGATGCAGCGTGGACCGAGAACTGGAAATTGAGCTTCCAGGGCAAGCCCATCTTCAGCGGATCGCGTTTTCTCGCATACCGCCAGATGTTCCTTAACCACCTGGTGCATCACCGAGCCCAACTGGGCGTGTATCTGCGGTTGAATGACACTCCCCTGCCCGCGACCTACGGACCTTCGGCGGACGATAAGATGGGTTTCTGAAGTCCGATCGAAATCCGTGTTCATCTGCGTGAATCCGTGGCCAATGTTTTGAATTAGCTAAGAGCCAGGAGCAAAAAGCTAGGAGCTGAATTTGTCCCGTCCTAAACCACTTATTCTCATCATTCTCGACGGCTGGGGCTACCGGGCCGAAACCAAAGCTAATGCCATAGCTCTTGCCCGCAAGCCGACCTACGACCGGCTACTACGGGAGTATCCCAATACTCTCATTCATACCAGCGGGCCGTTTGTCGGGCTGCCCGAGGGGCAAATGGGCAACAGCGAGGTTGGGCATCTCAACATTGGCGCAGGGCGCATCGTGCACATGGACATCACGCGTATCGATGCGATGATCCAAAATGGCGAATTGTTTTCGCATCCTGTGCTGCGGGACGCGATGAAACACGCTCGCATGGGCGAGCGGCGGCTGCATTTGTTTGGACTGCTCTCCGATGGCGGCGTGCATTCGCAGCAGGCGCATCTTTATGCCTTGCTGAAGATGGCGAAGCAGAATGGCTTGGAGCGCGTATTCGTGCACGCTTTCATGGATGGGCGCGACACACTCCCTACGAACGGCGCGGGATATCTCGAGCAACTGCAGCAGAAGATGCGCGAGTACAACTGCGGCAAGATTGCCACCGTGAATGGACGCTACTACGCGATGGACCGCGACCGGCGCTGGGAGCGCATTGCCAAGGCGTACAACGCCATGGTCTTTGCCGATGCCGAAGGGGGCAAGTGCGCCGATCCGGTGAAAGGAATGAAGGACTCCTACAACAAGGGCGTGACCGACGAGTTCCTCATTCCGTTTGTGTGCACCGATAGCCGCGGCCAGGCGCTTGCCACGATTCGCGACGACGACTCGTGCATCTGCTTTAATTTTCGCGCCGATCGCGTTCGCCAGATTACGCGGGCTCTCGCGCGCAACAGTGGACTCAACGACAAGGGCGGCAGCGATCTTCCGGGCGCGGCCGATCTGGATGCCACGATTCCGCGCGACCGGGTTCCGAAGAATCTGCGTTACGTTTGCATGACACAGTACGACCACAGCTTCGCGCTGCCGGTGGTGATCCCCGCGGAGTCGATGGCCAACATTCTGGCCAACGTGATGGGCGGCATGAACATGCGCAACCTTCGCGTGGCCGAGACGGAGAAGTACGCGCACGTCACGTATTTCTTCAACGGTGGCGTGGAGACACCATTTCCCGGCGAGGACCGCGTTCTGGTGCCGTCGCAGAAGGTGGCAACCTACGATTTGAAGCCGGAGATGAGCGCCTCTGGAATCGCCGACGCCGTGGTGAAGGCGACCGAGGACGGAACATTCGACGTCCTGATCGTGAACTTCGCCAATGCCGACATGGTTGGCCACTCCGGCAAATTGGAACCTACGATCAAGGCCGTGGAAACCGTGGATGCCTGCCTCGCTCGCATCGAATCGGCAGTTCGCGCCAAGGGCGGAGCGATGTTGATCACCGCCGATCACGGCAACGCAGAGATGATGATCGATCCCGCAACGGGTGGTCCGCATACCGCGCACACGACGAATCCGGTGCCGCTTGTCGTGGTTTCGGAAAATGCCAAGCAGTTCACGCTCAAGCCGAACGGATCGCTCCGTGATATTTCGCCGACGGTTCTGGCGATGCTTGGCGTCGATGAACCGAAGGAGATGACGGGAGCCGATCTGCGGGTGTCGGTGAAAGGGAAGTGAGCACTGAGCACCCACGCGCTTCTGCGAGGGTCGTCTGGCGTTTTGCGAGATCGCGAGTGAATTCGGGAACCGTTATCGGTGACCGATCCACCACAGAAGCATGTTCCCGCTGAAGCTGCCCGACGCTAGAAAGAAAACTACGACGGCAACCTGCCACCTTGCCTTGCGAATTCGCAGCGAGAGAGCGCCAGTAAAAGCGCACGCTGCCACAATCAGAACGAGTATCCGGAGGACGGGGGCGGAGCAAAGCGAGTATCTGCCAGCGAACCACTCGAATGCGCAATACCAATCCCACGCGACGCCACCGAGTGCGAAATCAAGTACGAGACACCATCAAGCCATCGCGGCTGTGCCTTCGCCGAATCCCGATCCTCGACTGCCCGCGGGGCTTCTTGCGCCAACATTGTTGCCTTGGAAAACTACTGTGTGACGGGTCTCCGCAACATCGCTTCCGCTCTAGTTCTCCATCAACGCCGGGGCTGTGGCGAGCAAGCCAGCCGCTAACTCCAGGTCGTGCAGATCTTCGCGGCTGAAGTCCTGCGCGTACTTCGAATCGAGCGCCTTGCGCGAAATCTGGATTACTCCGACGACGCTTGAAGCCCTGTCCATGATCGGAACCGACATGAGCTTCTGAATCGGAGCCGGTGCTGCGGTTTCGTCGGAGTCCGTGGTCTCCGGTTTGATGGTCTCGAAAATGCTCGCGTGTTTCACGCGGGCGAAGTTATTGAAGATCTCAGCCTTCTTGCTTAATGCCGTATGCGCCGCCACTGCTTTACTGGAAAGCGGAATTGCACCCGTGGTCCGAAGGTATTCAGGAAAGATGAACCGCAGCAGCCCAGCTTCCAGACGGAGCAACGCAACTTCGGTGTATTGCACCCGAAAAATCTTGGCCAGAACCATGCAGAGGTCCAGCGCCGATACTCCCTGGCCCAGAACAGACCCCAAGGGCAGCAAATGCTCAGGAAGTACGACCTCTTCCATCATCGCGTGATCGTTATTGGTGGTCATAGTCGCCACTATCTCCGATACTTGCAGGAGGAACCTAAACTCTATCGCATTTAGCGCACCATTCGGTACTCCCCAAAGTAATCGCTCCTCGTTTTGTAAGTCTTTTGTTTTCAGTCGGAAGGTGGCCGAAAACGCGTGGACCGTTAATGACACGACGGTGGGTGGTCAGCCGCAAACCATCAAGCCGCTGACACTTTGTGTCACTGCACCGATCTTGAGGCCTTTCGCTCCAGATCCTTGGGGAGCGGCCTTTCCTTCCTCCCTTGAAACTAATTACACTTGCGAACTATGAGCCTTCCGACGCAACCCAACGTGAAATTAGAGACTGCCGCCGACTATCGCGAGAATTACGCCAACAGTGTGCAGATGCGGGTGAACATTTGGGACTTCTTCCTTGTCTTCGGCACGTTGCAGCAGCAGACCGAGAGCCAGGTGGAGATCAAGAACTTCCAGGGCGTGTACCTGAGTCCGCAGCAGGCGAAAGCTCTTCTCGGACTTCTGCAGCAGAACGTCGCAGGATATGAAAGCGCCTTCGGCGAGATTAAGCTCGATCCGAGGATGGCCCCGCAAGGACCGGTACACTAACGCAACCCTCATCGTAGAGACATAGCTCCGCTACGTCTCTGCCGGCAGCATCGGCGAAGTCGCGGTCCCGGCATCACAGGCACAGACGTTGCACGCAACGTCTCTACGGATAGAATGTTTCCTCCATGCGATCGAGCCCGCACCCGGCCCTGGTGTTTGTCGTCATATTTGTCGCGATTTTTCTGCTGCATGTCCCGCTCCTGCAGCTTCCTTACTTTTGGGACGAAGCAGGATACTATGTTCCCGCCGCGCGCGACCTCCTGCTGAATGGAAGCCTGATTCCGCATACGACGGTATCGAACGCGCATCCTCCACTGGTGCTGGCGTGGGTCGCGCTCTGGTGGAAGTGCGCAGGATTCGCTCCGCTGGTAACGCGATCGGCCATGCTGATGTTCGCGGCATTCTCGCTACTTGGACTGTTCCGCCTGGCCGAGCGTGTGGCCAACACTGAGGTGGCAATTGCCTCCACGTTGTGCACGGCGCTGTATCCGGTCTTCTTCGCGCAGAGTTCGCTGGCGCAGGTCGACCTGGCGGCTGCGGGACTTACGTTTTGGGGCTTGCGTGCTTACCTCGAAGAACGGCCGGTTGCGGCGGCAGTCTGGTTTTCGCTCGCGGCGCTCGGAAAAGAGACTGCGATTCTTGCGCCCGTCGCTCTGGCGGGTTGGGAATTGGTCAAGTTATTCGCGTCCAAGCGATTTGCTCTGGAAGCTGCGCAGAGTGCGGGCAGCCATGTGGGGACAGCCGCGGTCGGCTGTCCGGTCGAGCGAAGCTCGACGGCCTCGTTGCGACGATTCGTTTCGCTCCTCTTACCAATTCTGCCCCTGGCCCTGTGGTTCGCCTACCACTACTCGCGCACCGGATATGTCTTCGGCAATCCGGAGTTCTTCCGGTACAACGTCGCCTCCACGCTCAATCCATTGCGCTTCTTGCTGGCGCTGGCGTTGCGCATTTGGCAGGTGTTCGGATACATGCATCTCTGGTTGCTGACAGTCGCCATGTTGCTGGCCATGCTGTTGCCGCCGGTTAAGGATGGAGGCGTGGAGCGTTCGCGCATCGCAGTCCCCGTGCAGCTGATTTTTCTGGTCGTCGTGTCCGCATATGTCGGTGCCATGGCTCTGATCGGGGGCGCGGTGCTGGCGCGCTATATGTTGCCGGCAGTTCCACTTGGCATTATCGTGGCGGTCTCGACGCTGCGGAGAAGGCTTCGCTACTGGCTTGCGGCCATTGCGATGGTGGGCTGCGTGTTTATTGTGGCGTGGTTCTGGAATCCGCCATACGGATTCTCGCCCGAGGACAACCTCGCCTATCGCGACTACGTCGTGCTGCACCAGGATGGAGAGCGCTTTCTCGAAGCCCGTTATCCCATGGCCCACGTACTGACGGCTTGGCCCGCCAACGACGAACTGACTCGCCCATGGCTGGGCTATGTTACGCGTCCGGTGCAGGTCGTGCGGATCGAAGATTTCTCTCTCGACGAAGTGATGTCGGCTGCCGACTTTCGCTCGCACTTCGATGTGGCGTTGGTGTTTTCGACCAAGTACGAGCCCGCGCGACCAATGCTCGAGCGCTGGAAACCCTGGGAGAAGATGAAGAGCAGATTCTTTGGGTTCCACCGTGATTTGCCGCCGGCGGCCGCGGCGCAGCTTCTTGGCGGCCGCGTCGTGTTCTCCGAGGAGCGCAACGGACAGTGGATCGCCGTAATTGAGATGGAGAAGGACGAACTACAGAATGCGAGACTGGACGTGCTTTCTCCCATCCCTTGAATCGTGGGATGGTCTTAAGCGGCATCAACCACGAAGGACACTAAGGTTCACGAAAGAAAACCCAAGAGCAATCGAATAGGCCCAAGGCATCAACGCTGCATGAGATGGCACGAGTGCGTCTTGATCACCAGCCAGACTTCTCGGCCCGCTTCGAGTTGCAGGGAATCGCGAGCGGCCAGGGTGAGGTGAACTTCCATGACGACACGGCTTTTCACTCGCGCGGAGATGATTACGTCACGCCGCTCGATCGACATGATGCGCCCCGGAATCACGTTGCGCGCGCTCACCCCGATCGGCGGGGTTGTAGCCAGCAGGATGTCGCCGGCGCGGATTCCGATGCGCAGCAACGCGCCTACGCCACCCCGCACCAGCGGAGTTTCGAGCATCACCGGGCCGCCGTCTCCTGCAATACGGCAAGTCATGGTTCCGCGCTCCGGGCGGACGGCTTCCACCACGGCGTCGAAAATGTTTTCCATGCCAGCCAGCTGGGCGACGGTTTCCTGCTGTGGTGCTTCCATCACCTCGTGCGGCGTGCCTTGCGCCGCGATGCGTCCGGCGAGAAGAACGATCACACGCTCACCCAGCGCAAAAACCTCTTCGCGGCTGTGCGTGACATAGAGGATCGGAATCTGGTGTGCCTGGTTCCACCGGCGCAGATCGTCAATGATCTTTGCTTTTGTGGAAGCATCCAGCGCAGCCAGCGGTTCGTCGAGAAGCAATATTTCAGGATCAGTGACCAGAGTGCGCGCTAAAGCCGTACGCTGGCTCTCTCCACCGGAGATTTCGCGAGCGGATCGCTGCGCCAGATGACTGATGTGGAACGTCTGAAGAATCGCCGTCGCGCGGGCCTTGCGATCAGATTCAGGCAGTTGCGCAAGGCCGTATTCGACGTTCTGTTGCACCGTCAAGTGCGGAAACAGCGCGAGCGTTTGAAAGACGTATCCGACGCGCCGCTTCGCCACTGCGAGGTTGGTTCGCCGTGCGGCATCAAACCAAACGCGGTCGCCGACAGCTACGCGTCCCGAGTCGGGCGTCGCGAGTCCGGCGATACAGTCCAGCAAAGTTGTCTTGCCCGCTCCGGAAGGGCCGAACAGAATGGTGAATCCTGGTGCCGCGCGGAAATCGACATCCAGAACAAACTCGGGCGCTTGGGCCACGCTGCGCTTGTAAATTCGAGTCTCGAGCAAAGCGCCAGGTGATGCAACGGCAGTGGGAGATGACTCCGACGGGCCTGCGGCGGACTCGGCAATACGCATCTGGCTCATTGCAATTTATCGAATGGCTCCCACCACCCACGACTTCCGATTCATGCCATACACGAGGGCTAAGACGGCAAAGCAGAATACCAACAGCACAAGCGCAGTCTCATTCGCGGCGGCATAGTCGGAGGCCTGCACGCGATCGAAGATGTCGATTGATACCGTGCGCGTGATGCCGGGAATATTTCCGCCCACCATGAGCACGACGCCGAACTCTCCCATGGTGTGGGCGAAGCTTAAGGCGACACCCGTGACCAACCCCGGAACCGACAGCGGGGCGATCACGCGAAAAAAAGTCCGCAGCGGAGACGCGCCCAGGGTCGCAGATGCTGCGATCAGCTTGCGATCCACGGAGGCAAACGACGCGGCGAATGGCTGCACCGCGAACGGCAGGCTATACAGAATGGATCCAATCACGAGTCCCCCGAAGGTGAAGGCGAGTGTGTGGCCAGTCATCGCCACCCACCACTGCCCCAGAGGACTGCGAGGTCCCAGCGCCACCAGCACATAGAATCCCAGCACGGTTGGCGGAAGCACAATCGGCATCGCTACCACGGCTTCAATCAGAAACTTCCAGCGCCAGCCGGAAAAGGCGATCCAGTAGGCGACGGGCAGACCGACCACCAGCAACACGATCGATACCGTGATCGCCAGTTGCAGCGTGAGCCAGAATGCCTGCCAGTCAATTGCCATTGTGTTTCGATAATGCTTCTCTGAAGTAGCCTCTATTGTTGGGGCAGAGTGAACCCGTACTTCCGGAGTAACTCAGCCGCCTCTTTCGTTTTGAGGTATCCCAAGAATTCCGCGGCTTCTTTCTTATGCTTCGAGTGAGAGAGCACAACGACCCCCTGCGCCAGCGGGGGGTACGCCTGCACCGGAACTTCCCAATATTTTCCCTTGCCCTGCATCGAGGGAGCAATCGCATGAGCCAGCGCCACGAACCCGGCTTGCGCATTGCCCGACTCCACGAATTGGGCTGCCTGCGATACATTCTCGCCGAGAACCAACCGGGCTGAGACCTCATCGTAGATCACCACGTGCTTAAGCGCTGCCACCGCAGCGCGGCCATACGGGGCATGCGTGGGATTCGCGATGGCGACCTTTTTCACCGATGGATCGAGAAGTACCGCCATACCTTTGTGTTCCACGTCGAGCGGAGAGTCCGCCGGAACCCACAGCACCAGCTTTCCAACCGCATATTGATACAAGGTGGCTCCGTCTGCGTCGCCGGCAGCGATGAGTTGGCGCGGGTACTCCATGTCAGCCGAAAAGAACAGGTCGAATGGAGCCCCATTCTGAATCTGCTGCGTGAGCGCGCCCGAGGCTCCGAACGAGAGCTTCACGTGTACTCCCGTTTTCTCTTCGTAGTTGTGGGAGATCTCTTTCAGAGCTGTGCTTAAGTCGGCAGCCGCCGCCACGACTAGTTCTGCGGCGCTCTTCTTTTCTTGCGACCATCCCAACAATGAAGACAGAAGAAGACTTGCTACGACCAGTGCACAGGAAAACGATTTCATATTTCTTGAAATCTCCAGATTTCGCTTCGGTTGCGGCTAATCACGAGATTGTACAGCCGAAGGCGGCTCCGTGATGTTTTGAGGGTGCGAGCGGCTTTTCCCAAAGTGGTCCACGCGCGGCCCGCAGAGCCGCTTTTACGTTGATTCCCCACGGTCTGGTTCTGATACTGACAGGTGCACGAGGTCTTCATGCTAACCTGCCGCTTCCTGCGCTCGCCTCGAGCGTTGGCATTTATACTTGTTGGCTTATCCGCAGTTTCGTTCGTACAAGGTCAAGGCGCGAACCGAATCGTTCCCGAAACTCCAACCTCTGATTCCGACCACATCAAAGAGCCTTACGAATGGTTCTTCCGCGGGCGACTCGTTCCCGGGAAACCGTTCGCAGAACTGCGTCGCCGTGCGTATCAAGCCAATCTCCGGTTGCGCGCGCAACACGTCGCGGAGCGAAATGCTGCCCGCGTCAATGGTGCTCTAGCATCGCTCTCCGGAACGTGGACGCACAACGGTTCGCAACTCATCTATGCCACAACCAGCGGACTCGGACCAATCAATGGACCTCTCTCCGCGCCCGCTGGCGGCCGTGTGTGGGTCACGACCAACGCCACACTTGGGCCCTCCAGTTTCGCTGGCGTGACCGAGAACGGCCCGCAGGGCAGCATCAATCCCAACCAGTTCCCGATCTCGGGTGTGGCCCTTGACCCGTTGGACCACACAGGTGCAACGGCGTACGTCACCGTGATGGGCTTCACTGGTGGCACAGGCCATGTCTGGAAAACGACGACCTCCGGCGCAACCTGGATCGACTTCACCGCAAACTTGCCGGACTCGCCCGTCAACGCCGTGATCATCGATCCCACCCAACCGCGAATCTACGTCGGGACCGCTGTCGGCGTGTTCACTAGCTCCACGGCGTTAGCGAGTTGGACCGAGGTCGGGCCGGACCCGAGCACGAACCAGCCCGGATTCCTGCCGGATGTTGCTGTGACCGCACTGGGCATTTTCAATTACGGTAGCCAGGAACTGCTGCGTGCTTCGACCTACGGCCCTGGGATCTGGCAGTTTGTTCTTATGGCAAGCCCCAACTTTCAGCTCTCGATTTCGAACTCGCCGCTCACTTCATTTTCCGGACAGACCGCGGCATTGAACGGAGCAGCGACGGCGGTGAACGGATATGCAGATTCTTTGACTCTGACTTGCACCGCAGGCGCGACCGCCCCGCCCAGCACATGCATTCCTTCTCCAGCGAGTCTGACTCCGGGAACGAATGCGGCGTTCGCAGTCACGGTCGGCGGTGCGGATGGCGACTACAGCTTCAACGTGAACGCGGTCGGTTCCGACACGAAGCACATTACGCAGCAGGTCCCTGTGACGGTCGCACATTGTCAGTTTCGGACTGACCACACCGTTGCCGGCCAGCGTGACCGTGGCGCGGGGAACTACATCTTCTCCGGTATCGTTTCAGGTCACTGCCGCCGGATCGTTCAATCAGAGCGTCGCCGTTTTGTGCGCGGTCAACATTCCCAATGCAACTTGTACTCTGACGCCCGGCAACACGGTCATTCCCACTCCGACCACGCCAGTGAACATGACGGCGAGCATCGTCGTGCCCGCCGGGGCCACAGCCGGGAATTATCCTGTAACCATTCAAGCGGCGACTGCCGGAGCGCCAGCCTCGCTGACGACTCAGTTCACACTGAAGGTCACGGCGAATCCGAACTTCGCTGTCAGTGAGGCCTCCGCATTTCCCGAGGTAAACGCCGGCAGCACGGGCCCCGCGGGCCCATCTCAATTACGTCGCAGGATAGTTTCAACGGCACAGTCACTCTAAGTTGTGCAACGACGTTCGGCGCGAACAGTTGCAGCGTTAGTCCAACGTCAGTGAGTTCGTTTCCGGCGACCGCTACGCTCACCATCAACGGGACCAGCTTTGCGACAGGCAGCTATGTGCTTTCTGTTACCGGAACTGCGGGCTCGGTCAGCCATTCGGTGTCGGTCCGTTCAACGTCGGCGACTACGCCATCACTGGAACTCAAACTCTCTCGCTGGCGCCGGGTGGCCAGGTGACAGCGAACTTCACGCTGACGTCGTCTAATTCTTACAGCGGAAAAGTCAACGCCAGCTGCGACGCCAAGGCTCTATCTGGCACAAACTGCACGCTCTCTCCCGCGAACCCGATCACAGTCGCCAGCGGAGGCACTGCGAACCTGACTGCCACAATCAACACGCCCAGCAACGCAGCCACCGGAAACTACAACATCAACATCAGCACACAGGACACGACGGGAGTTCCCAGCCATACGTTCAGTGTGTCTCTGACAGTTGGGCAGGATTTTCTCCTGCTCTCTTCAACCGCAAGCCAAACCGTAAATGCCGGCCAGTCAAGTGGATCCTACAACCTTACGATTCAACCAACGGGTCCCTCGTTCAATGGTGCGGTAACGCTTTCCTGCTCTGGATTTCCGTCGTATTCGCAGTGCATGTTCAATCCTGCAGCGCCGGTTACACCGGGCAACTCCTCGGCGAATGTGGTCATGACCATTTCTACGACAGCCGCCACGACTGTTTCCCGTTGGGCAGGAGGTCGCTCAATTTTCTATGCGGTGTCGCTGCTCTTGCCGGGCATTGCATTGAGCCGGGGGAGAGGGGCGCGCGGATCGAAGAAGCGAAATCTCTGGGCGCCAGGCTCGATCGCGGCATTTCTGCTGCTAATGCTCACTCTACCGGCCTGTGGCGGCGTCAGCAGCGCTGGCGGTGGTGGCGGAGGACATCCCGGCACGCCTCCAGGCACATACAAGATCACCGTCACCGGTGCGTCTTCCGGTACACCACCCGATGCAGGCCAGAGCGTGCAGGTGACTCTCGTCGTACACTGAGGTGGCGAGCAGGAAGACGTCGCGCATCCTGTTTTGGCTGCTTTGTACGATCCATCTTCCATTCGATCGGGTTTCATTCGATCACCTTGCAATCGATATATGACCGATTCTGTCTATAACGTAATCATCATCGGTGGCGGTGTGGTGGGGCTCGGTGTTGCCCTCGAAATCACGCGCCGCTTCCCCCATCTGCGCCTGCTGGTTCTTGAAAAGGAAGATCGCGTTGCCCGCCACCAGAGCGGACACAACAGCGGTGTGATTCACTCCGGCGTCTACTACAAGCCTGGATCCATGAAGGCCCGCCTCTGCGTCACCGGAGCCGCGGCCATGATCGAGTTCTGCCGCGAGCACGCAATTCCCCACGAGGTGTGCGGCAAAGTCATTGTGGCAACACATGCTGATGAACTCCCGCGCCTGGAAGAATTGCGCCGGCGCGGAGAAGCCAACGGACTTTCCGGCCTCCGCATGATCGGGCCCGAGGAGTTGCGCGAGATTGAGCCGCACGCCGCCGGTTTGACGGCGCTGGTCGTGCCCTCTACGGGAATCACGAACTACGCCGCAGTCTGCGAGAAATATGCGGAGCTGATTTCCTCGCGGGGAGGCACCGTCCTGACCTCGGCGGCGGTTACGGGAATCAGGCGCATGCCCGACGAAATTGTGGTCGAGACTTCGCGTGGCGCATTCTCTGCGACATCACTCATCAACTGCGCCGGACTCTACAGCGACCGCATAAGTCGCATGGCCGGCGACGATCCCGGCGTCATGATCGTCCCTTTCCGCGGCGAGTACTACGACTTGATTCCCGAGCGCGCTTCGCTGGTGCGCTCCCTGATTTATCCCGTACCCGACCCGCGTTTTCCGTTTCTCGGTGTGCATTTCACCCGGCGCATCACCGGCAAAGTGGACGCCGGTCCCAACGCCGTCCTCGCCCTGGCTCGTGAGGGCTATCGCCACAGCGACGTCAGCCTGCGCGATCTTGCATCGTCTTTCGCGTTCCCTGGCTTCTGGCGCATGGCTCGCCAGCACTGGCGCAACGGTCTCGACGAATGGCACCGCTCGCTTTCGAAGCCAGTCTTCGTCCGCGCACTGCAACGGTTACTGCCAGAAGTTGGCGAGAACGACCTGGTGCCTGGAGGATCCGGCGTGCGCGCTCAAGCCCTCAAGCCCGACGGCGCTCTGGTCGACGATTTCCAGTTCGTGCCTTCGGGCAAGGTGCTGCATGTGCTCAACGTACCCTCACCAGCGGCCACGGCCTCGCTAATGATCGGTCGAGCAATCGTCGACACTGCAGCTACCGATCTGGGTCTGGCATAGCAGCGCGGCAAGTCTGCCGCGAGATATCAACGGGACGACACGGAAGTCATTGGTGCGAAAGGGGGGACTCGAACCCCCACGGTTTTACCCGCCAGATCCTAAGTCTGGTGCGTCTGCCAATTCCGCCACTCTCGCACG
>DASRRV010000343.1:0-45314 GCA_035695545.1 Candidatus Sulfotelmatobacter sp.
TCGTGATCGCAGTTCGAACCGGGAAAGATGATGACGCCGAATTTCATTGGTGTCCTCAGTTGTTGGGATTTGTGCATAGTCTAGCATGCTGGCTTGAGTGATTCTCCACAGCTCGTTTCCGCCGGCTGTTTTGAGTCCAAAAGATAACGTTTCGGTGTCCAATGGTTGGGAGCGGTCCACTCCAGGAGTAGGTGCTCTGCTAACTCCCTGGATCGAGTGACTTAGGCCGTGATTACAATCACCGACATTACCCTACTTCCTATGGTTCCATGGCACCGGGATTGCCTTGACACCGAGAATGCGGTGGCTGTATTCTCGGCAGCCATTAGTTGCGTGCTCGACAACCCGAATAGCTTGGCACCGCGGTAAATCCGTACGGCCTTTAGCTTCCCCGTTCAGGCCCCCGATTACTGCGGCGAATAGAACTCCCACAGGTGAACTGCGCCATGCCGATCCTTCGTCCCCTGCGTTCGTGTCTTTCATTCATCATTATCCTCGCCGCCATCGCCAGTCTTCCAACCCGCTCCTGGGCGGTGGGTTTTCAGCCTGTTTCCCCGGACGAGTTGAAGATGACCAGCGAGCCCAAGGCTCCAGGAGCAGCCGCCATCATCCTCTTCCGGCAGGTCGACCGCGACGACCGGGGCCTGACTGCCCACGAAGACGTCTACTTCCGAATCAAGATCCTGACGGAAGAAGGCCGTAAGTATGCCGACATCGAAATCCCTTTTTTCAAAGACGAAGGAAGCGTCGTTAATGTTCATGGGCGCACCATTAAGCCGGATGGCACTATCATCAACTTCAGCGGCAAAGCCTTCGACAAGGAGATCGTCAAGGCCCGTGGCGTGAAGTACATGGCAAAGACGTTCACCCTGCCCGATGTCCAGGTCGGCGGCATCCTCGAATATTTCTACACGATCGACTTAGCCGAGTACGCTATCATCGCGTCGCATTGGATCCTCAGCAACGAGCTGTTCACCAAGAGCGCGAAATTCTCGCTCAAGCCTTACACCAGTGACTATGAGCCGTGGCGCGTACGTTGGTCCTGGAACAGTCTGCCACCGGGTACAGCCCAACCGGCCGAGGCGCCGAACCATGTCATCAATCTGGAAGTACACGATGTTGCCGCCTTTCAGACCGAAGACTACATGCCGCCGGAAAGCGAATTGAAGTCTCGCGTCGACTTCATCTACAGCCTGGATCCGTTCGAGAATGATCCCAATGTGTATTGGAAGAAACTCGGCAAGAAACGTAACGGCCAGTTGGAAAGCTTCATTGATAAGCGGAAAGCTATGGAGCAGGCGGTGGCCGAAATTGTTACTCCCAGCGATTCACAGGAGATTAAGCTCCAAAAGATCTACAACCGAGTACAGCAGCTCCGCAACACGTCTTACGAAGTGGAAAAAACCGAGCAGGAACAAAAACGCGAGAAGGAAAAAGATCCCGGCAACGTTGAGACAGTCTGGAAAAAGCAATATGCCGACGGCCAGCAACTGACTTGGCTATTTCTGGCTCTGGCTCGGGCGGCCGGATTTGAAGCCTATGGGATGTGGGTTGCCGACCGTCAGCACTATTTCTTTTCTCCGCAGACCATGGATGGCCGCCGGCTCGACGCCAACATTGTCGTCGTGAAGCTGAACGGCAAGGATGTATTCTTCGATCCCGGCGCCGCCTTCACCCCGTTCGAGATGCTGCCCTGGGTGAAGACAGGGGTCAATGGACTTCGCCTCGATAAAGATGGCGGTTCCTGGCTGCAGACGACTCTCCCAGCCGCCAAGGAATCGAGCATCCAACGCAAAGCGGAACTCAAGCTGAGTGCCACCGGTGACCTCGAAGGGAAACTCATTGTCACCTTCACCGGGCTGGAAGCGTCTCACCGCCGGGTGGAGGAGCATTTGGCCGACGATGCCGCTCGTAAGAAGTCTTTGGAGGACGAGATCAAGGAATCGATCCCGGCAGCTTGTGAAGTCGAGCTGACAAACACTCCCGACTGGAAAAGCTCCAATCCTCCCCTTGTCGCGGAATTCACCCTGAAAGTTCCAGGCTGGGTGGCCGGAGCAGGCCGCCGCGCCTTACTACCCGTTGGTCTGTTCAGTGCTCCAGAAAAACACTTGTTCGATCATGCCAACCGCGTGCAGCCGATCTATTTTGAGTATCCATTTGGGCGCACCGACGACATCAACATCGACTTGCCATTGGGATGGCAGATCTCAACGCTGCCCGCGCCAGAAAAGGACGACGGCCACATCATCACCTACACAATGCAGGCCGAGAACAACAAAGGCACTCTGCATTTGAGCCGCGCATTGAATGTGGACATCATGCTGCTGGAGGCGAAGTACTACCCAGCGTTACGCAACTTCTTTCAGGTGGTGAGGACGGCTGATGAACAACAGGTCATATTGCAACCCGCTGGAACCAACGCCAGCAATTGATTGGCGCCACTTCCGAGTTCTGCTGTGCGCCGTTCTCTGCGCACTCGCCTTCACCGTCCACGCCTACGCCGGCGACGCCCCCGCATGGATGCATGCCGTCGTCTCCGCCCCACTGCCCGCCCACGACGAAAAGACGGACGCGGTGCTCCTCTATGAGGAAAGAACCGTTAACGTTCAGTCCGTCGACAAGATCAAAACCCAGGTCCGGGTGGTCTATAAGATTCTTCGACCCAGTGGGCGCGACTACGGAATCGCCGCCGTTTCCTTCAATGCTCACGAGAAGATCACTGGCCTGCACGGTTGGTGCATTCCGGCTCAAGGCAAAGACTATGAAGTGAAAGACAAGGAGGCCATCGAGGTATCCCTGCCAAAAGTTGCCGGGAGCGAGCTCATTTCCGATGTGAAGGACAAGCTGCTGCAGATCCCCGCTCCCGATCCCGGCAACATCGTGGGCTACGAATACGAAGAGGAAGAGCAGCCCATGGTGCTGCAGCGCGTGTGGTCGTTCCAGCGTGAAATTCCGGCGCGGGAACTTCACTACACCCTGCAACTCCCGCCTGGATGGGAGTACAAGGCGTACTGGATCAACTATCCCGAAGCCAAGCCCACCGAGAGTGGCAATCAATCCCAGTGGGTTGTCAGCGATGTGAAGGCGATTCGAGCCGAGGAAGAGATGCCTCCGATCGAAGGAATTGCCGGGCAAATGGTCATCTCTTTCTTTCCTCCTGGCGGCCCCGCCGCCCGCGGCTTCTCCAGTTGGCCCGAAATGGGCAACTGGTATCTAAACCTCACGAGTGGCCGCCGCGACGCTTCCCCCGAAATCAAACAGCGGGTCACGACCCTCACGGCCGCCGCCAGCACGCAGCTCGACAAGATCAGGGCGCTGGCGCAGTTCGTGCAGCACGACATCCGTTATGTGGCCATCGAGCTGGGGATTGGAGGCTGGCAGCCCCACGCCGCATCCGAGGTTTTCACTCACCACTACGGCGACTGCAAAGACAAAGCGACCCTGCTCGGTTCGATGTTGAGCCAGATCGGAGTCGAGTCTTTCTACGTCGTCATTAACACGGAACGAGGATCCGTAACCCCCGACAGACCTGCCAGCGTCGGTGTCTTCGACCACGCGGTGCTGGCGATCAAGTTGCCCCCGAACCTCTCCGATCCCTCTCTAGTCTCGACGGTGCAGCATCCCCGCCTGGGCAAGCTCCTTTATTTCGACCCAACCAACGAGTTGATTCCGTTCGGCGAGATTGGCGGATACCTTCAGGCGAATTACGGGCTGCTCGTTACGCCGGAAGGCGGCGAACTTGTGGAATTGCCCGAACAGCCTTCCGCCATGAACAGCATCCAGCGCACCGGGAAGCTCACCCTGGATCCGATGGGTACGCTCAAAGGCGAGGTCAACGAAACACGGCTCGGGGATCGTGCCTCCTCGGAACGCGGGCGCCTGCGTACCGTGACCAAGGACAGCGACCGGATCAAGCCAATCGAAGATCTGCTCGCTGGTTCCCTGTCGCTCTTTCACATCACGCAGGCCAAAGTGCTGAACCTTCAGCAAACCGACCAACCCTTCGGCTTTAACTACGCGTTCGAGGCTCAAAACTACGCCAAGAACGCAGGCGGCCTGCTGCTGGTTCGACCTCGCGTTCTCGGAGTGAAATCCAGCGCAATCATGGAAACGAAAGAACCGCGCAAGTTCCCGATTGAATTCGAGGGCCCGTCTCGCGACACCGATAATTTCGACATCACCATCCCGGCCGGCTATGTTGTGGACGACCTGCCCCCGACCGTCGACGCCGACTACAGCTTCGCCAGTTATCACGCGAAGACCGAAGTGAAAGATAACGTGATCCACTACAGCCGCACGCTGGAGGTGAAAGAGCTCAGCGTACCGGTAGCCCGTGCCGACGAACTGAAGAAGTTCTACCGAATCATTGCCGGAGACGAGCGCAACACTGTGGTTCTGAAGACAGGAGCGAAGTAAGCCAAGGTTTTCTTTGCGTGTTCTGAGGAGTTCTCTTAGCGAAGTCTGCGGTTAAGTTTCTTTTTTCGCTCGCTCCGGCAGCTACTGAGGCCCCTGCGGCAACGATGCTTCTGCGGAATCCTGAGGCACCGACAAAGACGCCGGCACCGTTGGCTTCGGCAAGATTGGTTCGCTGGTTTGTGCGGTAGTCTGCGGCGTGCTGGGGACATAGCTCTGCGGCGGATATCCTTTGGCCTGCACAATCGCCCAGTGCCACTCGTCGCCGGGCGCGAGTTCGAGATTCAGAGGCGCCCTGAACACCGTTCTGGCAAACGGGACCGCCGCCGCTCTCATCCGGTAGATCAGGGTCACATCGGGCTTCTTTTCCGGGCGCGCATCAGAACTCTGCGCAAGATTGCCTGCCACAGCTGCCGCCGCTGCGTCCTCTCCGTCGATCAACGATGCATCCTGCGGCTGAGCCTTCCGGACCACGGTCACCGCGACGGCGAGCTCGCTGACGTGCCAGTCGGTGGCATTGAAAACGGAAACCGTCAACGCGTCGCCTTCAATCGCCGCCGGACCTTCGAGCCTGAGCATGTCGGCAGGCGGAAGGTCCATTTGGGAGTATTGGCTCGACAGCAACGACTTCGCATTCGCATTGAAAGCGAGACTGCAGGTCACGTCCGGCGCGGAGATCTGAAAAAGCTTGCTCTCCCCCGCCATCAGGAACTTCAGCGCTGATCCCGGCGGATGGAGTTTTTCGGCCTGCTGCATCACCTGCGGCAGGTTGTCGTCATCGATCACATCCTGTGACGGCGGAGTCTTCTTCCGCATGTTGCGGGCGACGTCTCCCAGCGGCACGTCGTTGGGGTCAGAACTTGCACTGTCCTGCGCCGCCATCCACGCGGGCAACAGGACTGCCAGCAACGCCAGGGTCAACCGAATTCTTGAGAAGCGCAGCATGAAGACTCAGGTCTGACGAAGCTCCTCAGGAGAACATGGCGGTCGCCTGGGGAACTTGCCTGAGCTAATTGTATGGAGAGAAGGAAGAAACGGGGATGATCCGGGCAAACCTTGGTAACAGTTACTTTAGGAGGAACGAAGCAATGGGCGCGCGCTGACGAAATGGAGGCGCAACGGGGCGCGCGCCCAGGCCCGGAAAAAGCCGTTCTACAGAAGGCCCTGTGACCGGAACCGAGTGACTGGATCGGCTACTGGCTGCCGCTTGAAGATCCAGCGGGCCACCGCAAAACCAATTGCCGCATAGCACAGATGCATCATTTTCATATACCCCCCCAATCCGTGATCGGCTCGTCACCCACAGGGGAGGAACTACAAAAGCTCTATCGGCACAATAGCAACGCCCCACCACCCGAACAAGGCACAACAGTGCCATCGGAGTGGCACGGAAGTAATAGAAGTAATGCAGAGAGTTAACAGAGAAAGAGAAAGAGATAAAGACGAAGAAGAGAACGACTCTAAAGCAACCACTCGGACCAGTTCGGGAAGTTCCGCAGATCGGTGATTGCAGCCTTACGCCCTTGTTGGAAATAAGCTTCCCGCTCAGGAAACAGGTGTACAATTGCTGCCGATTCGGAAGTCTAGGCCCCTATCTCACATGAGGGCTGCTCTCCTCTTCCCACCCCAGCCCTCCTATTCAGGAGGAACTATGCGCACCACCCTTGGGCTCATGTGGCTTACGTGTGTCGTACTCAGCAGCTCAACTGTCGCGCTCTCTCAGGACCGTGCCCACGATCTGGCGAGCAAGGCTCTCAGCCAGCACCCGGCCAGCTGTCCCAAGACCGGCATGACTCTGCAAAAGTGCCATGACAACTTCCCCGACGGTTGCTCCGCTGCCGTCCACCCCAGCTACGATGCCTATCTTGACTTCCTTAAAGACCAGGATCCCGGTGCGGCTTCGCCCTCAACCAAGGATTTGGTCGCAGCCGATTTCCCGAAGCTCGAATCCAAACTGCCAAAGACAGTCAATTCCAAGAATCACGGAACTTTGGCAAGTCAGTTCGCCACTCTCGGTGAAGGCAACATCCACACTGTGATCGCCTACCTCTATTTTGTCGAAGACACAGGCAAGGGCTCAGCGACCAGCCCTCCCAACAGTGAGACCTGCAACTGCAAGCTGATGCTCGCTGACACCTTTGACTATCATCTGGGAATCGGTTTCGACTCTGCCCTTGCGGCAACGGCCCGGTCTACTCATCCCAAGCAAGGTGATCCTACTTTCACGACGCTCGAAAAAAAGAGCGTCGTTGCTGAAATGACGCCCTACACTCGTCATCCGAAGTGGACCCTCGACCGAGTCAACGCGCTGCAAGGGCAACAGATCAAGGTCGTCGGTCAACTGATGGCCGACAACCTCCACTTCAACACGAGTGACGACTGCCATTTTCCAGCAAAAAAGCCTGGCTGCTGGCGCTCAACAATTTGGGAAATCCATCCCATCACTCAGTTTTACGTCTGCACTGCGAGCGGCGGATGTACCTCATCCTCGCCTGCCAGCGACTGGACCAAACTGGACGATATGCCGTAAGCGCCAAAGTTCGATCGACCACCGGAGATCAGTGCGCTGAAACCGTCTCATCCGCCGCGCGCCCCGCCGGAGGCACCACCACCGTCGAGAGGCTGCCCTCCGCTGTGAGTTTCTGGAACGCCGCCAAATCGCGACGCTGC
This sequence comes from Candidatus Sulfotelmatobacter sp., assembly GCA_035695545.1. Classification (GTDB taxonomy): domain Bacteria; phylum Acidobacteriota; class Terriglobia; order Terriglobales; family Acidobacteriaceae; genus Sulfotelmatobacter. Next base: position 7,084 of record DASRRV010000343.1, read on the forward strand.
AGGTCCTCCCAGCGTGCAACCAGTTCTCCGCTCTGTCGCTTCAGCTTTTCGAACTGCTTTTGCTCAGCCTCGGTGGGCGCTGAATCGGCAGTGCCCACATCCATGGCAAGGTAGGCCAGCTTCGCGTCTAACTGCGGAGGATACGCCAGCGAATCTTCGTTTGCGTCGATCGTAAGGTTGATGAGGTCTTCGCGCACGGCAACCAGTTTTTTCTCCAGATCGTCGGCCGCGGCCACGATGGTTTTAGCGCTGGCATTTTCCGGCAGCCGACGCTTCAACCCGCTCAGCTGCGATCGCACATCCTGGATCTGATTGACCGTATCGTAGACCCGGCTTAATTCATCCCGCGTCTGTAGCAGCAGATTGAACTGTTGCTCGAGATCGGCCTGGCTAACGTTGACTCGCGAATCCAGCTTCAGATCGAACGCCGCGGTCTGGCTCTGAGCACCCGCCGTGAGCCGCACCTGATAATGTCCCGGCGCTGCCACAGGGCCGCGCGCACCACCGCCGTATTCCCAGAGGTAATACCCGGGAACGCGATGTGCCTCCTCATAGCGCAGGTCCCAGACAAAGCGATTCAAACCGGCTTCAGGCTTGATTTCTTTTTCAGGCTTCTTGTCGTCAGGATCGGGCGGCTCCTCCAGCATGGCGTAGTCTCCACTGGAATACTTGCGAATGACTTTGCCTGAAGCGTCGAGGATTTCAATTTTCGTTTCGGCGTCTGGCTTCGGCGCATCCTTGAGGAAGTAATAAATCACCGCCCCGGCTGGTGGATTCTGTCCTGTCGTCTTGGAAGGACGCCTTTCCCCGCCCGCTCCCGCCTGAATCCGGTAAGCCGTCGCAGGCGTGTATAGGAATGAATCTTTCTGAGCTACTTCATCCGTATACTGCCTCAACGGGGTCAGGTCATCGAGAATCCAAAACGCGCGCCCATGAGTGGCGACAACCAGGTCGTTGTCCTTGATGATCAGGTCGTGCACTGGCGTAGTAGGCAAGTTCAACTGGAGCGTACGCCAGTTGGCACCGTCGTTGAACGACACGTAAATACCGGTCTCGGTGCCCGCGTAGAGCAACCCGCGCTTCTTCGGATCCTCTCGTACCACGCGTACGAATGCATTATCAGGAATGCCTTGGCCCAGCTTGCTCCACGTCTTGCCGTAGTCGCTGGTCTTGTAGATGTACGGATGCAGATCATCGAACTGGTGCCGATCGACGGCCACATATGCTGTGCCCGCATCAAACGGCGATGGATCAACCTGGCTGATACGGCTCCACTCCGGCATATCTTTCGGAGTGACATTCGCCCAGGTCTTGCCTTCGTCTTGCGTGAGCTGAATCAAACCATCATCCGTGCCGGCCCACAGCAATCCTTTGGTTTTTGGCGACTCCGCCAAGGCAAAAATCGTGTCGTAGTATTCCGTGCCGGAGTCGTCGATCGTGATGTCGCCGCCCGAAACGGCCTGCTTGCTCTTGTCATTGCGAGTCAGGTCCGGGCTGATGGCCTGCCAGTGCACTCCGCCATCGGTAGTCTTAAATAGCCGTTCCCCGGCGTGATACAACGTGTTCGGGTCATGCGGAGAAAGCATGACGGGAGCCGTCCACTGGAAGCGGTGCTCAAGATTCGCCGCGCCGTGAGCATCGGAAAGTTCTGGCTGCTCGGTGATGGCCTTTACCTGTCCAGTATGCCGGTCGTAGCGCGTAATGTTGCCCTGGTAGTCGGCCGCGTAGACAATGTTAGGATCACGCGGATCGGGCGCAATGTAACCTGCCTCACCGCCACCCACGTCGTACCAGTCGCTCTTGTCGATCGATCCATCATCGCTGCGGCTGGCGATCGCGACGGTCCCACTATCCTGCTGCGGCCCGTAGACGCGGAAAGGCGTGGCCGAGTCCGTGATCACGTGATAGAACTGCGCCGTTGGCTGGTTGTCCTGGTGTGTCCAGTTCTTGCCGCCATCGAGAGTTACGGTCACGCCGCCATCGTTCGACGCGATCATGCGCCGCGTATTCATCGGATCGATCCACAACCCGTGGTTATCCCCGTGCGGCACGTGAACTTTGTTGAACAGATGCCCGCCGTCCGTCGATTTGTACGCGTCGACGTCCATGATGTAGAGAACATTTTCGTCGCGCGGGTCGGCAATGACGTGCATGTAGTACCAGGGCCGCTGCCAGAGGCTATGGCTAGGGTTCACCAACTGCCATGTTTCGCCGCCGTCGTCGGAGCGATAGAGCCCTCCATCAGGATTGCGTGCCTCAATCAATGCATATACGCGGTCGGAGTTCGCACCAACCGCGACACCGATTTTTCCATACGGCCCCTTCGGCAATCCGTGTTCTTCCAGCCGCTTCCAAGTCGTTCCACCGTCGTTCGAGCGATAGAGCCCGCTGCCCGGGCCGCCGCTCGTCATGCTCCACGAAGTGCGCCGCGCCTGCCATAGCGCGCCAAACAAAATATTCGGGTTACGCGGGTCGAAGGCCACATCGATGCCGCCCGTGTTTTCGTCCTTGTAAAGAACCTTCTCCCAGGTCTTCCCGCCGTCGGTCGTGCGAAAGATTCCACGCTCGGTGTTGGGGCCGTAAGGATGGCCCAGAGCGGCCACGAACGCGATGTCCGGATTTGAAGGGTTAATAATGACCTTGCCGATCGCTCGCGAGTCCTTCAGTCCGACGTTCTTCCAGGTCTTGCCGCCGTCCAACGACTTGTACACGCCGTCGCCATGCGAGATGTTGCCGCGTATGCAGGCCTCGCCGGTCCCAACATAGAGCACGTTGTGGTTAGAGTTCGCAACGGCGATACTGCCGATTGCAGACGTTCCCTCTTTGTCAAAAACCGAGGACCACGTCATGGCGCCGTCGGTCGACTTCCAGACTCCGCCTCCGGTCGCCCCGAAATAATAGGTCGTAGGATCGCCCGGAATGCCGGCAGCCGTCAGTGAGCGGCCGCCGCGAAAGGGACCGATCAGGCGATACTTCATCCCTTTGAAAGCCTTCTCCTCCGGCTTGGCCGGCTCAGCGGCATCGGAGCCAGTTTGGACTGCGCCTGCGGGCGCGGCCGTCTGCGCCGGTTGTACCGGCTTGACCGCCTTCGACTGCCGCTCAGGCTTGGCTTGAGCAAGAGCGACGGCAGCAAGCGTAACTGACAGGGTAAATGCAACGACGAGACGGACAACGAGCGAGGTGTTCCTGCGAAGGCTATTGGGGCCGACCATGTTCAGAGTTATCTCCGAGGGGAAGTAGTAGGACGATTCCCTATCCTAATCCTGTGGAGGCGCAATGCAAAGGACCAGTTTCAATTCGGTTGCTTTGAGCTTTTCTTCGCGATCTTCGTGGCCGTTCTTAGCGACCTTTGCGGTTCAAGCTTTTGGCCGCGGTCACAATCGCCAGTCTTGTTGCGCTGTCTGATTTCGTAACCTCACCATCACTTCTTCATCAGGAACTGCTTCGCCTCTTCAAGCTCTTTCCGCTTCGCGTCGTCCACCTTGGGATAGGCAAGATCGAGAGACTCGAGCGTATGAACAACCACCGCCGACACTACGATGCGTGTGAACCACTTGTTATCCGCGGGCACCACGTACCAGGGCGAATGCTCGGTCGCCGTGTTGGCAATCATGTCCTCGTAGGCCTTCTGATAGTCATCCCAACATTGCCGTTCTCGAATGTCCGCGGCCGAAAACTTCCAGTTCTTCTCCGGCTCTTCCAATCGCGCCAGAAACCGCCGCTTCTGCTCCTTCTTGGAAACATGCAAGAAGAACTTGCGGATCACCGTCCCACTCCGCGCCATATGCCGCTCAAAGCAGCGGATATCTTCGAAGCGCTCCTCCCAAATGTTCTTGCCAACCAAAGACGGGGGCACCTTCTGGCCCTTCAGAATATCCGGATGAACCCGTACCACCAGCACTTCTTCGTAATAAGACCGGTTGAAGATTCCAATATGGCCGCGCTCCGGCAGGCAGCGCGTTGTGCGCCACAGAAAATCGTGTTCCAACTCCAGACTCGACGGCGCCTTGAACGAATAGACCTGGCAGCCTTGCGGATTCACTCCCGACATGACGTGCTTGATGATCCCGTCTTTACCGGCCGCGTCCATCGCTTGAAAGATCAACAGAAGTGACCACCGGTCCTGCGCATAGAGCTTGTCCTGCAACTCCGCCGTGCGCACGATCCCCCGCTGCAACGCCTCCTCCGCGTGCTCTTTGGACCGCCAATGCCCCGTATCTCCCGGATCGCAATCTTTCAACCTGAAATTCTTCCCGCCTTCCACGCGATACGTCTTGACGAGTTTGTCGATTTTCATCTTTAAGCTTGCTCCCTAGCTCCAAATTTAGACCCCGAACGCTCAACATAACAAACCCTGAGAAAGGGGAGTCAGATCTAGCTGCCAGCTGCCTCCGCTCCAAAACTCAGGCTTCGGGGAACCCAAGGCTGCGATTTTGCGTCTAAAGGTACAATATCTCCTACCCATGCGCCCCGTGTTCGATATTTTCGCGCAAATCTTTCGCAACCTCTGGGCTCACAAGCTGCGATCGTTTCTCACCATGTTCGGCATTGCCTGGGGCGTCGGATCGTTACTCCTTCTTGTCGGTGTTGGTGAAGGCTTCCGATCGGGCAACAAACGCGAGTTGGCCGAGTTTGGCAAAGACATCATGTTCATTTTCCCCGGACGGGCGCCCGTGGTGAATGGCAGCATGAATTCCGCTCGTCCCTATCTGCTCACCTACGACGACTACGTGCAAATCCGCACGCAAGCCCCACACGTCCGCAACGCCTGCCCCGTGCTTTCCCGCGAAGACCTGCATGAGGTCAGCGAATTTGCCACGGCCGGCGGCGAAGTCATGGGCGTCGAGCCTCAACTGAACGAAATCAGTTATCTTCCCCTCAAAGAGGGACGCTGGCTAAATGAATTGGACGGAACGCAGCGACGAAATGTGGTCGTCCTGGGAAACGAAGTGCTGAAGACCCTGTTCCCCGGCCGCCCGTCGCTGGGCGCGTTTGTCCTGATCAACGGCCTCCGGTTTGAAGTCGTCGGCAGCATGCCGCACCTTGGCCGCGGCGACAACAACTGGCTGAACATGCGCGCCTACGTTCCGTTTCAGGTGATGGCCACCAACTTCCCCATCAAGGGAGAGAATCACCAGAACTCCATCTCCTTCATTGAATACCAGCCGAGCATGACGGCAGATCATCTGCTGGCCTCCGATGATGTCCACAAGATCATTGCGCGCAATCACGGATTCGACGCGAACGATGAAAATGCCTTCGAAGGCTGGGACACCATCAAAGAATCGAAAATGGTTGGAACCATCTTCGATGTCATGAACGCGTTCCTGGGAGCCGTGGGAATGGTGACGCTCGCGCTCGGCGCCATTGGCGTTATCAACATCATGCTGGTTGCCGTCACGGAACGCACCCGTGAAATCGGATTGCGCAAAGCCTTGGGCGCGACCAATCGCAGCATCCTCTTCCATTTTTTTCTCGAAGGTTTGCTTCTCACATTAGGCAGCGGCCTGATCGGCCTGGCGCTGGCCGGCGGCCTGATGGCCATGATGGGCGGAGTCCAAGGGCCGCAAGGATTTGATCCGCCGAAGTTGGTGCCGATGTCAGCCATGCTGGCGATTGGCAGCCTGACCCTCGCCGGCGTCATTGCGGGCCTCTATCCCGCGCGCAAAGCGGCCATGCTGCAGCCCGTGGAAGCCCTCCGTCAGGAGTAATGCCGAGCTCCGAGGCGACTGGAGAAGAAATATGTTTCATGACCTGCTTCAGGAAGCCTACGGCGCCATGCGTCATAATCGTCGACGCACCGCGCTCACCATGCTCGGCATGGCCTGGGGCATCGCGACGGTAGTCATGCTCCTCGCGTATGGCGATGGCTTTGGCCAGGCCTGCGCCAACATCTTTGCCAACTTCGGCACCAAGCTGGTCATTGTCGTCCCCAACCGCACTTCCATGCAGGCCGGCGGACAGAAAGCAGGAGTCCTCGTCCGCTTCACGCAGGACGATGTCGACACACTTACCACCAATCTTCCGCAAATCACCCACATCACGCCCAGTGTCGACAAACAGTCGAGTGTGCAATACGACACTCGCGACTTCAACTGGACTGTCACCGGCAACGATCCCACCGTGCTCTCCATCCGGGCGCTCAAGTTGGAGCAAGGCCGCTTCTACAACATGGAAGACCAGGTGCAGCGCGCCCGCGTGGCGGTGCTAGGTTCCGAAGCCCGAGAGAAATTATTTTCCGGACGAAACGCTCTCGGCGAGCACATTCGCCTCGACGGTCTCAGCTTCGAAGTGGTCGGCATCCTCAGCCCCAAAATGCAGGAGGGAAACAGCGACATTAATCGCGTCGTGTACATTCCCTTCACCACTATGGGCGATTTGAAGAATACCCATTACCTCGACACGATCTGGTTCACCTATCAGACTCCGGAGTATGAGAATCTCGAACAATCCGTCCGTTCCATCCTGGCGACGCAGCACAAGTTCAACCAGACCGATCGCCAAGCCGTGATGGTTTTCAACCTCATGATGCAGGTCCATCAGTTCGAAATCATCACGCTCGGACTAAAGATCCTGATGGGTTTCATCGGCACGCTGACCCTCGGCATCGGAGGCGTCGGCCTGATGAACATCATGCTGGTGTCGGTCACGCAGCGTACGCGGGAAATCGGCGTACAGAAGGCGCTGGGCGCGCCGCGCCGCTACATCCTGATGCAGTTCCTCGCCGAAGCACTCACCATCACCTTCATCGGCGGCTTGCTAGGCATAGTGCTGGCCTACACCGTCGCGCTTTCGGTGGGAAGACTCACGTTGTACAGCGCCTTTGCGAAGAACGGAGAAGCCGGAGACATCCGCCTCATCATCGCTCCGGGAACACTGATTGCGTCCACGCTGATTCTTGGAGCCGTGGGACTGATCAGCGGCATGATCCCAGCTTTCCGCGCCTCACGTCTTGATCCAATCGAGGCTCTACGCCACGAATAAGTTCTCGTGTGGTGCGGACTCGAGCGACGTTTCAGTGAACTACGAAATAGATAGCGACCGCTACTTTAGGATTTCGCCCTCGAAATACCGACCCACCGTGTGGCCAGACCCTATCGGCCACCTTATTTCATTGAGAGCCTCACAGAACGGGCAGGTTACAGGCTGGAAGATCTCGCGGCCTCCGTCAGTAGGCCCCGCGATCTTGATCATGCATTCACACCTCGTGCAGCGAACCGTTCTCTCCATGTAATGCGTTGTCCTCCCGATGTTCGTACTCCGATGCTCGTATCGCCCTTCGCTGCAGTCGACCTCACAGCGGCTTTCAAGCCCGCTCTGAGCCAATCAGAACCCCACGTCTGGGTTGGGCTGGCGGCCGGCACAGACCAGTGAACCTTGAGCTTCGTCACCGCTCATTTCGCGTGCCTGACCGCCAGCGCCTCTAAGTTATGGCCGTTTTTGCGGTCCCGGAATGGCCTGAAAGTGACCCCTCCGGCACAAGGGTGCCACTCCAGGTCTCAAAGCCTCAATTGGCGACCAGTTAGTGAAAGGTTCTTTCCGCAACAAATATTAGGAACGGTCTTCGTGGTGAGATCGAATCCAGCAGGTTCGAGACGCGAAACAGTTACTCCGTCTTGCTCAACGAAACCTTTGCAGTTCTGTGGTCATTAATAGTCTTAAGATCAAGACTTCCCGTCAATTTCGTACCGTCTGCCTTTAGATCGTAGGTAAATCCCCACTCTCCTGTGGTCAACTCAAAGCGCACCCGGTCGCCATCGACTCTGCCATTTTCGATTGGATATTGCTCACTTTGATCGGGTCCGCCGCTACCCGTCAGCTTGTTGCCATCTTGCTTGAAGATGAACAGTTGCGGCACGTTGTGGTCTCCGCCATCAACCTTAAACGACCCAGACCACTTCCCCGTGAGATCTCCGGCCATCGCGGTCGCAAGTAATATCAGGACAACTGCAATCGCTCGTTTCATGGACCGCCTTCTCCCCTCGATTGACCACCGGACAGCTTGCGTCGATACAACCACATCAATAGCCCGCTAGCCGCTTGCAGGAACACCATGGTGCTTGCCAACCAGACTACGATTCGGCTCGGCATACCCAGAACATTCCCGGTGTGAATCGCTTCGCTCAGCGCCAAAACCCGGGCCCCACGGGACAAATCACTCGATCGGATCAACGACACCAAGTTTCCATACGGATCCAGCCCAACCACATTCCGATCTCCTGTAACTCTGTCCTGCGGATCCAGCAGGGCAACCTGATAAATACCTCCGTACCTCGGCATCTGCACGCGATAAGGAACCGCTCCGGGCATCTGAAGAATTGCGGCCGCCACCGCTTCATCCGGAGTAATTGGAGTAGCACCTTCTTCTAGCTTCCGAGTCGGAGAGCGAAACGATTGCGTCGGGCTCGATCGAGTCATCTTGTAAATCAGCGGAGCAAATTGATCTTCGAATCCGAGAACAGTCCCAGTTGCAGCGAGCACCGTTAGAGGCAGCAACATGAAAATTCCAACCGCATTGTGCAGATCGAACCAAAGGCGTCTGCTGCCCCACTTTCCACGAATGCGCACGCGCTTGATTGGCCACCAGAGGTACAAACCAGACGCCAGCGAAAGCAGCATTCCGATCCCCGACCATTTCAAAATGTCTCGACCCAGGTCTCCGCCAGCAAGACGAACGTGAAGTGCTCGCACATATCCCAGAAAGGTCTGGCCACGCACTCTCACGCCAAGGACTTCTCCCGTGTATTGGTTCACGTACGCAATGCCACGCGGCAGTACCACTTGCCACGAGAGATTTGGCGATAGAGACGGTACGTAGGCCACGACGGGCTCACCGCCGAATTTTCGGGAAACCGCATCTCCGATTTCAGTTAAGGATAGGACCCGCTGTCCCGGCGTTACGTAAGACAGCCGAGATCGAAGAAGTTGATCTAGTTCGGGTTCGAACTCCATGATGCTCCCGGTCGAGCCAAGAATCACCATGAACGCTCCTGCGGTCAGAGCGATGAACAGATGGACATTGAGAATCACCTTACGCATGTCGGTATGGTGAGGAACTCGCAACGGTCAATGAACCTGCCGGTCCGGCTGAACGCGCCTAGCGTACGACGATTGTCGCGGCAACACAATCCGGCCCGTGGGAAAGAAAACTATGGATCGCGCACCCCGCTATCGTGAGATGTCGTAACGCAGTCGCACCACGCCGTCGGGATACTTTCGGGCAGTGCGCAACTTGAGCAGCACGTCACGATGGCGCGGAGCCACCAGCGGTATCCCTTTACCGATGAAGACGGGAATCACGTGAATGTCGAATTCATCAATCTCGCCCGCGTCGAGGAATGAGGCTATCAATCCACCGCCGCCCATCATCCAGATGTGTTTTCCGGGGGTCGCGCGCAAACGACGGGCAAAGGCTTTCAGCGGCTCCGACACAAACTCCACTCCGGGCGCTGCTTTTTTCGGAGGCTTGTGCGAGAAGACGTAATTAGCGACCGTTTTGTCAAACATGCTTCCTTTGATGCGCTTCCTCCTTTGATAGGCAAGAGCCCAGTCGTAGGTCTTGCGTCCCCACAGAATGGTGTCAATGGTCCGGTAGAACGCGCCCATGCCGTGATCGGCGGTGGGCGGCAGGCGATTCAGCCATTCCACGTCTCCATTGGGCCTGGCGATGAAACCGTCGGCGCTGGTGGCGATATAGACGATGATCTTTCGCTGTGCTTTCATCCCGAAAGTCTCCTCAGATCGGCGCATCCATTTCGTGTCGAATATAGCACCGGAAAATGCGATTGGCCGGAGTGGCCCTCGTCGGAAATGCGAAAAGTGAAGGCTGGAACACGCAAATGCGATACGATATGCGAATTGCGCACCAGGTCGCGTTGGGGGCTAACAATGCTGGGGCATCTGGTAGGAGATCTCATCATCCGGGCGGGAGCTGAACTCCTGCGCCTGCTGGGCGAGGGACTCGGTGCGTTGGATCTTTGGTGTCATGAAAGATTCGGGCACTCCCTGAGCGGCCGCATGAACAGACTGGAGATTCAAACCCTGTTCCACGGAAACACCAGAGACCAAGATCAGATCTAGGCTGGGTGTTCATCGCCTTCGCCGATAACCGTTCCGCTCGATCGTATGGCTCCCAATCCCGTCGTCTTAGATTCGGCGCTAGCACCCGACGAGGTTGCGCGAGTTTTGCTTCGGTCCATCGGCAGAGGTCTGGCACCCTACCTGACGCCATGGTATCTCCGTCTCGTTCTCGGGAAAAGTGACTCTCCTACTGTCTTTGGAGAAGTAGAAAGCAATGTATTCCGGCTCAGGAGCGGCACGGGGGGAATGTGTACTCCCAACTTTTATGCCAAGTGCGAGCCTCAGCCTGGCGGAACTCGAATTGAAGGGTACTTCGCCATAGGGCCTTTCGAGCGGGGCTCACTTCGTATTGCTCTTATTATGGTGCTCGCTGTGGCAGTCGTCGGAATCGTGCTGAACCTGCTTGATCTCATGGTTGGGACTCATTTCACTAAGGACCCCGACATTGGTCTGCCGCTAAGCGTACTGTTTATCCCTTTTTGTTTTGGGATTCATCGGTTCGCGCACAGGCTTGGTTCTGGGACCGACGAGGGTGTGCTGGCGTTTCTCGAATCCACGCTCGCCGCAAGGCGCATCAGCTGACGAATCGCAAATCAGAAGCACTTTCATTTGACTTCGCCCTTCGAATCCGAGTTCTTGACGACTTCCGCAGTGAGTCGAGAGTCGTATCAGCGCATCATCGCGCAGGCCGCTGAGATTGTTAGCGCTTCCCTGCCTGACCAAAGCTATAGCGGAAAGAATCCAGCGGACTTGGCGACCTTGATCAACGCCGACTTCCTTCCGGACACGGCCTGCCCCTCCGACCAGATCGCTAACACGCTACGAACGATGGTGGAGAATTCCGTGGCCGTAAGCCATCCTCACACCGCCGCCCACCTGCACTGCCCGCCTCTGCTGGCCGCGCTGGCCGCAGAAGTCGTGATCAGCGCGCTCAACCAGTCGATGGATTCGTTCGATCAGGCGCCCATCGCCACCATCGTCGAGCAGAAGGTCATCCGCTGGCTGTGCTCGGAAGCGGGCCTACCCGCGTCTACCGACGGAACCTTCACCACCGGCGGCTCGCAGTCGAACTACATGGGATTGTTACTGGCGCGCGATGCCTTTCTCCAGAAACACTGGAACTGGTCGGCGCAGAAGTCAGGGTTGCCGCCGGAGGCCCGCCGCCTCCGCGTTCTATGCTCGGACGTCGCGCACTTCACCGTCGAGAAGTCCGCGTCGCAATTGGGCCTGGGAACGGATGCAGTCGTGCGAGTGGCGGTGGATAGTCATTTCCGCATGAGTCCATCTGCGTTGCGCGACGCGATCCAGTCCCTGCGCACACAGAATCTGCTTCCGATGGCAATTGTCGCAACCGCAGGCACGACCGACTTCGGATCCGTTGATCCCCTTCCCGACTTAGCCTCAATCTCGCACGCAGCCGGCGCGTGGCTGCATATCGACGCGGCTTACGGAGGAGCCTTACTCTTCTCCGCCCGCCATCGCGAAAAGCTGAACGGAATTGAAATCGCGGACTCCCTCAGCATCGACTTTCACAAGCTCTTCTGGCAAGCGATCCCGTGCAGTGCCTTTCTCCTGCGCGAAGCGCGCCACTTCGACGCGATCAAGCTGCATGCCGACTATCTCAACCCGGAACTGCACGAAGACGAAGGCATCCCCAACTTGGTCACGACTTCCCTGCTCACCACCCGCCGCTTTGATGCACTGAAATTATGGATTTCGTTTCAGACTCTCGGCCGGACCAAGCTAGCCGCCATGATCGACCGGACCATAGAACTAGCCTCGCGCGCAGCGAAAGTCGTAAAGGAGACGCCGAGTCTTGAACTCGTCTGTGAACCCGAACTCAGCACTGTCGTATTTCGCTACGTCCCTGCGAACGCAGCGTCTGACGCTGATCGTTTGAATTCCGTGCTTCGGCAGCGCCTGTTTGATCAGGGCCTCGCTGTCATCGGCCACACCCGCGTAGGCAATCGCCAGTGCCTGAAATTCACCTGCATGAATCCAGCAGTCACAGAAGCCGAGATGGAAGCTCTGGTGCTCTTAGTGGCGAAACAAGGGAAAGAGGGCGAGCGGAGCGCATAAGAAGGTAACGAGCAGCGGTTCCGACCGCAAGTCCCAGATTGAGCACGCAGCACTAGGCTTTTCTTAGCGTCCTTCGCGGCGTTTCTTAGCGCTCTTTGCGGTTCAAGCTTTTCTGCCAGCAGTGCCGCATCCGCTGATTCAGCGAACCTTATCTAAGCTGTACGTATATTTATGTACCAAACGTATTCTTGCAGGGACATTTCTTCCACAGGCAAGCACAGGTCAAACCTCCACCGGCTTGGCGCTCGCGGTTGGCAGCTTGGCCTCTTGCCAGGCGTCGAATCCTCCCACGACGTTGGTCACGTGCTTGAAGCCAGCACGCTGCAGCAGGCTGCTGGCGATCATGCTGCGATAGCCTCCCTTGCAGTGCACTGCGATGGGCACATCCAGATCCATTTCTGGCGGAGACACTTTGAAGTTATCGAGCGGCCACCACGTCGCGCTCTCAATGTGTGCCGCGCCCCATTCGGGCGCGCGGCGCACGTCCAGCACTTGCACGTTGCCTGTTTGCATGCGCGTGTTGAGTTCATCGACGGAGACCTGAGCGATGGTTCCCAAAGGAAATCCAGCCTGCTGCCACGCGGCCACTCCACCATGGAGATATCCATCGAGCGCTTCGATGCCTACGCGCGTCATCCGGAGACGTGCCTCTTCCAACTGCGCTTCCGACTCTGCAATCAGCACGGGATGCGCCGTCAATCCCAGCACCGTTCCCGCCCACGAAGCGAACTGTCCTGACAGTGCGATGTTGACTGAGCCAGGCACATGGCCAGCCGCGAACGCTTCGCCCGGACGCACATCAAGCGCAATCTCTCCCTCGGCCAACCTGGCCTTCACCTCCGCAGGTGCGATGGCGCGTAGCGGCGGCAGGTCCGACAGAGGTGTCGCTCCGGTGCGATTGATCTCAGCATCTTTCGCAAAATATTCGGGCCGCGCGGGAAGATTGCTCGTCAGCTGAGCGGCGAACTCTACCCTGCTCTTGATTTGCAGCGCGTAGTTTGTGAGCCGCTCGGTGCCGATGGTCGACGAGCGTTCCGCGCGCATGTTTTTTCCGCATAGCGAACCCGCTCCATGCGCGGGATAGACGAGGACGCTGTCGGGTAGTGCCATCAACTTCTGGTGAAGGCTGTCGTAGAGCAGTCCGGCGAGTTGCACCGGTGTATGTCTGGGCGAGAGATCCGGACGGCCAACGTCGCCAATAAATAAGGTGTCTCCGGTCAGAACGGCCCACGGCGCGGCAGACTTGTCGTGATCTGTTACTACGAGGCATATGCTCTCGGGCGTGTGTCCCGGAGTCTCCAGCACGCGGATCGACGCCTTGCCGAACTTCAATTCGAAGCCGTCGCTCACGGGTACATGAGGAAACGTCGCTCCCGCCTGCGCACCCATGTAAATCTTCGCGCCGCTACGAGCGGCCAACTCGCGGTGTCCTGAGACAAAGTCGGCGTGCAGATGACTCTCAAAGATGTGACGGATCGTAACGCCGTGTTCGGCTGCCGCCTTCAAGTACAACTCAACGTCACGCTGCGGATCGACCACCACAGCCTCTCCTTCCGAAGCCAACAGGTAGGAAGCATGCGCGAGGCATCCCAGATAAAACTGTTCAAAATACATGAATGAGCTCCGTCAGATGTGCGTTCCAGATGCTAGAACAAATCCGTCGCCAATGCACGTCAAGGAGTGTTAGGTACAGGTTCGGTCACGAGGATGAAGGGGTTAGCCGAAGCGCACTTGATCGGACAGCCTCGGCCTGGCTGTCGCCGTACTGAATCAAGCGGGCAGCGGGGTGATGAATTCCAGACCAAAGCAGAATCCGTTGCGCGAGCGCACGATGGCGGGCATTCGCGAGTGCACCGGAGTGTCGAACTCAATCTCGAGCAAGTCACCTGGATTCAGCAAGATACCGGCATACAACACCATGCCGCCCTCGCTCATTTCCGTCCCCCGGCCTTCAACAACTGTGGTGGAGAAGCCTTTCGAAGTGACCACCCGGACCGGCAGGTCAACGGGCAGGCGATCCCAGCGGCGCGTCTTTTCAACACTTGCCATTAGCGCCAATGATCAGGCGTCGGGCGATTTCTTTCAAATTACTAAGGTGAAGTGCGGATTGGTGGTCTGGAGTACAGCGAACGAATGGGGCACTCGGGCTCTGGTCCGCGAGAAGGGTGTATGACGCAACTCCTGCAGCTCTCGCAATTCTGCGATCGGCTTGCACGAATACCCGTAACCTGGCATCGACGGAATCACCAGATGGAACGCATCGGATGCGCTGCCGCCATGCGCTATAGGATTGGTCAGCGGATCGATGATCTTCATCTGCTCGACAATCGAGCCCGGCCATCCGTGCGTGACAATGAGCGGCAACCCGTTTTCATGTTTCGACCTAACGTGAATGAAGTGAATGTCGAGCCCGTCGACCTCGGTGATGAACTGCGGCGGGGCATTCAGTTTCGCCTCCACCTTCCGCCAGTCGTATTCCGTCCCCCAATAGTTCGCGAGTGCCTGAATCGTCGCCGGCTGCACGCCCTGAGTTTGATCCGGAACAGTTTCTCGATCAGGCCACTTCGTCGCGTTGATGCGTCGGCGCACTTCGGTGAGTTCCTCTTCCGTAACATTCGCACGAAACGGACGAATCGCGGTGTTGTCGGCTGTCTGCTTGTTCGAGTGTGTAGCACTGGTTTGCGTCATAGTGTCCTCCTCTGGTTCTGGATTCTTGATTCTGCGTGGTTGGGGACGAAGTTGTCTCTTGCTTGTTGTAGCCTTTGAATTTGGGGGGATTGACGGCTACCCACTCGCGCTTAAGCCACAACGACGGAACACGAATAATTGGACGATGGTATTGGTCATACATGGTATTGGTAATGCTTTGATATCAGTCGACGAGCAGAGCTGCAATGGGCAGAGGGGAGCCTTTTCAGGTTCGTTTGACGATAAACACAGTTTTGTCGTCGATCAAGTCGTCGTCGCCATTCTGGCGGAGGCGGTCATCTTGCTTTACGGCGTGATCCAGAAGTGCATTGCAAATGTCCCTGGCCGGCTTTCGGTAGTGTTCGCGCAAAACCGCTTCAAGTAGCTCGCGTTCCTGCTCGTCGCTGCCGTCGTAAACTCCATCGGTGTAGAGAACGAGAATGTCTCCAGGACTCATCAGCGTGATCTCAGCGACATCGGAAGAATCGAACTCTTTTTGCCGGAAGTTTAAAGAGTAGTATTTCTTACGGTCTGGATGATCCGTGGGGATCTGCAGCCCGAGTGCAAGGAATTGCACCATACGGCTTTCATCTACGTTCATGAACTTGCGATACTCCGCCGAGAACACCAGCGGCGGAGGATGCCCGAAATTGGCGAAGCGAAAATTGCCGCCGGTTCGGACTTCGCCGTAAAGCATGGTTGCGATTTCCCGCGCATTTCCCTTTTCACTGATTCCCAGTGCGTTGCGAGCCGCGACCGATTGTGCCAGTCGCAGGTTGAGGTTTTCCAGGAGCTCCGGTGTTACCTTTCCGTATCGGTCCAATTCAGTAAGCATCAAAGCATGGAATGTGTCATGAACCGTGGCCGCAATTTTTGCCGAGATTATTCCGTGTCCCTGCGCGTCTACCACCAGAACGCCGGCCGTCGAGCTAAGGTCGCGCAAGTCTGCCGCAACTCGCACCTGCTCGGAGCTTCTCGCAAATCTATACTCGGTTTCCATCTCGGGCTTGTAGCCGGAGGTTCCGTGCAACCATTGCACATGATCGTCAACCGAATTGCGTATTGAACCGCCTGCCGGAAGGGGTTCGAGGAACTCTTTTGACAGGCGCTGAGCCCGCTGAATGCGTGCATCAATGTCGTAACGCTGCTGAAAATTGATGTACTCAAAAAGGTCGCCACCAACCGTGCCCGCGGGAATCGAATTGCCAAACATCTCGATGCCGGGAATGTGCGGAATCGCACCTTCCACCGGCATCAAGCGTTCACGCAAATATTCATCGATACCCGGAACTGTGTTCGGCTTCGTCATAGGAGAATTTCGCGCAAGTGAGCTCTTAGCATTCCTCCCGGCGTGGCCTCCCACCGGTCTTGAGCGTTAGTCCTATTTTACGAACCCGGCGAGCTTAGTGGTCAGCTAAATACTTTCACCGACCGACGCACACGCACGGCCCCTGCTTCAGCCAATTCACCTGGCGTGAGGGCGAGGTCGGATGGAAAGATCGGCCTGTACTCCGTGGTCACCAGATCCGAACGCGATCTTCGGGCTTCAGATACAACCGGTCCTTGGGTGCGATCTCATAGGCTTTGTACCAGGCGTCGACATTGCGCACTGAATCGCTTCGGTATTTCCCGGGGGGATGAGTATCGGTTTTAATCTGACGACGAAGAGCGTCTTCGGTTTGGACGCTGCGCCATCTTTGGGCAAAGGCCCGGAAAAATCGCTGTTCGCCGGTCAGTCCGCCGATCACGACATCAGGCCGGCCTTTCAATGACAGAATGTAGGCGTCATGTGCCGCCAACAAGCCTGCCTGGTCGGCGACACTCTCGGTGAGAACCTGTTTGCCGTTGACGCAAAGCTCAGCAAATGGGCAGTAGGAGTCAAATTGCGCCGCGAGCTTTGCCGCCGCTGCGTGGAACTGTGCGCGGTCTTCCGAAGTCCACCAAGCGCCGAGCCGGCCATGGGCATCGTAAATATTGCCGAGCTTGTCGAAGCTGTGGCTGATTTCGTGCGCCATACCGGCTCCAGCGGATCCGTAGTTCGTGGCGGCGTCGCCTTGGGCGTCGAAATACGGTGGCTGCAAAATTCCGGCCGAGAAAAATTCGGCATTGGGACTGAACATGATGACCGCGCCAGGGACTTGCGGATTGATGGGCCACTCGATGGGATCTACCGGTTGTTTTAACTTAGCTAGATTGCGCGAATGAAGGAAGGCCTCCGCGCGGCGCATATTTCCAAAAGCATCGCCCCGCTCGACATCGAGCTTCGAATAGTCGATCCAGTGGTCCGGGTAGCCGACGATGATCTCAAGCGCCCCCAGTTTGTCGAGCGCCTTTGTCTTGGTCGCGGCGGACATCCATGTGAGATTTGAAATGCGGGCGCGATAAGCGCTGATCAGATCAGCCGCCATGGCTTGCGCTTTTGCCTTCGCTTCCCGCGGAAAGTAACGCTGCGTGTAGAGTTGGCCGACAGCCTGGCCGAGTGCGGCATTGGTGGCGGCGATGGCCGACTGTGTGCGCTCAGGCCTCTGCTGCGTACCTGAGAGGACCGTGTCGTAAAAGGCGAAAAGTTCGGCCGCTATCGCCTTCGGGAGCACTGAGGCATAGTGTTCGATCAGATGAAACCTAAGATAGTCCTTCCAAAGCTCTCGACTCTCACTCTGCACCAGGGCAGAGACGCCGGTCACCGCCGACGGCTGCCACACGACGAAGTCTGACTGGTCAGCAAGTCCAGCCGATTTGAAATAAGCATCCCAATCCATACCCGGCGCCTTGGCGGCAAAATCGGCACGCTTCCACGGGTTGTTCTGTTTGAAGACGTCCGCCGCATCGGCGTCCGGGGCGAAGGCTTGCGCGATGCGAATCTCAAGCGACAGAATCCGCGCGGCTTTGGCCTCTGCATCGGCGACGCTTGCGAGTTTCAGGACCGCCGCGATGTGCGCCTGGTACTGAACACGCAGCTCCGCCGATTTGGGAGAGGTGGCAAGGTAGCTGTCGCGATCGGGCATTCCCAGACCGCCCTGCCAAAGGTGGACAACATTGTGCTCGCTGTCTTCAAAGCCCTGGTTGATCCACAATCCGAAGATGTGGTCCGCGTTCGCGGTGAGCCCGTCGACCTCGCCATGCAGAGTGGAGCCGAGATAGGACGACAACGACTCCTTGTTTGTGATCGCTGAAATCAGTGCCATTTCGTCGGCCAGAGGCGTCAGCTTCTTCGACTCGATGCCGTCTTCGTCCATGAAGCTGGTGTAGTAGTCGCCAACTTTTTGTGCCACGCCGGTCTTTGCAGAGCGAGAGGCAGCCGCGTCTTGAATAAGTTCGCGCACACGCTGGCTGGTCCTCGCTCTCACGATTGCGCGCGTATCGTAGCCTGACTGGCCGGTGGGGATTGTTACGCCTTTGAGCCAGCCCCCATTCGCGTATTGGTAGAAGTCCTCCCCCGGTTTGATGGAACGGTCGACATCATCCTCATTCAAATTGGGAGCAACAGGCGAAGCGGCAGCGGCTAACAAGATGACCGAAGCAAAGATCGTGATAAACGTCGAACTTAGTGGCATGAGGGCCTTCCGAGCGAAGCGTACGAACACCAGCACAGTCCTGACTGTAACGAACTGTCGAAAGAAACATTGGACGATTGCGGACCTGTTTCCTTGACCTCGATGAGCGGGCGCCATCGCAGTCGAGAACGTCGGGCGGACGGGACAGATGGTATTATCTCGGCGGAGTCCACGAATGGAACCGACTGTACCGAAATTGCCGATTGAAGCCATAGAGCTCTACAACGATTTCATTCACGGTGAGATTAGTCGCCGCGCTTTCATTGACGGCGTGCAGCGACTCGCGGGCGGTCTGGCGGCGGCTACGGTCATCAATGCGTTGATGCCGAATTACGCCCTGGGCCAGCAGGTTTCCCGCACCGACGACCGGATCAAGGCCACTTATGAGACCGTGCCCTCCCCGAAGGGCAACGGCAGCATCAAGGGATATCTCGTGCGGCCTATCAGCGCCGACACTCGCTCCGAGTCAGCGACGAAGTTGCCCGGCGTAATCGTGGTCCATGAGAATCGGGGCCTGAATCCGCACATCGAGGACATCGCGCGACGCTTTGCCCTGGCCAACTTCATGGCATTCGCGCCGGACGGACTCACCTCTCTGGGCGGCTATCCTGGCGACGACTACAAGGGCGGCCAGACGTTCAACAAGATCGACAAAGACAAGCTCTCCGAAGATATGGTGGCCGCGGCCCGGTGGTTGAAGTCCCGCCCTGACTGCACGGGGAAGATCGGCGCTACCGGCTTCTGCTTCGGCGGCTCGACCGCAAATATGTTGGCGGTGCGCCTAGGAGCCGACCTGGCTGCAGCAGCGCCGTTCTACGGCGGTCCTCCCGCCGCAGAAGACATCCCGAAGATCAAGGCGGCGATTTTGGTACATCACGGGGAGCTCGACACGCGACTGGTAGCGACGTGGCCGGCATACGACAAGGCCCTGACCGCGGCGCACGTTCCGCACGAGGGATATATTTACCCAGGTGCCGTTCATGGCTTCAATTGTGACGCGACGCCCGAGCGGTATAACAAGGCCGCGGCCGATCTGGCTTGGCAACGCACGATCGATTGGTTCAACAAATACCTGCGCAACTGATTTCGCCCCTGTGCCGCTGCTTCTTCTTAGCTGAGGCTAGAGGGCGCGCCGCGGAATTTGGCTGCCACTTGCGGCGCGGATGAGTTCCTTGAAGGCGGCGGCGTTGATCTTCTCCCCTTCGCGGAGGTTCGATTGGGTACACAAAGCACTCGCGCTGCAGGAAACATCGTGTCGAAAGACGACGCAGTCATAGGGGTATCGGATCACGGAGGTTGGGCGGTGCTGGTGACGGCCGCGGCCGACGGGGCGCTGCTCGACCGTCGCCGCGTCGAACTGGTTGACGCGGATCTGCCGAAGATTCCGCACCACAGCGAAGCGCAGAGGCTTCCGATCGATGAGGCCATAGCGCTGGTTGAGCGTGTGCGCGTATCGGCGGAACGGCACGCTAAGCTCCGACTGGACGACATCGCCACGACCCTGCCCGGGCGTGTCACCATCACTGGCGTCGCGCTTCGCCAGTGCCCGGCGCTGCCACCAACCATTGCCGAGCGCATCAAGGATTACTGGGCGCAGAACAACGCCGACTGGGTGATGTACCGCAAGGCGCTCGCTGCCGCGGCCGAGGCGCGCGGTTGGGCCGTCCACTGGTACGACGCGAAGAAGGTATCTGATGCGGCAAGTGAGGCGTTGGGCATCGAGGACCTTGATGCCCACTTCCTAAAGCTGAGAAAGTCCATCGGGCCGCCGTGGGGTAAAGATCACAGAGTCGCCATGGCAGCGGCTATCGTCGCGGCTAAGACGCGCTAGGCGCAGGCAGGAGAGCTCGGCTAACGCTATTCCGCTCGAAGAGCCTGGATCGGGTCGATACGCATTGCTCGCCGTGCCGGAAGCCATACTGCCAGCAATGCAGCGCTGAGTAGCAGCAGTGGCACAGACAAAAACACAGCGGGATCCCAAGTCGTAACGCCCAACAGAAGACTCGCAATGAAGCGCGCAAGACCGAATGCCGCGCACATCCCAATCAAGACTCCGACGATTGCCAATAGCATCCCCTGCCGCAAGACCAGGTTGCGAATATTGGTTCGACCGGCGCCAAGTGCCATGCGAACGCCGATCTCACGGCTGCGTTGAACAATCACGTACGACACGACGCCGTAGATTCCCACTGTGGCCAGAACCAGAGCAACAGCAGCAAAGAGGGTGAGCAGCAGCATATTAAAGTTCTGCCTAGAAATTGAACTGCTCATCACCTCATCCATCGATTCGATATGCCCTACGGCCAAGCCACCGCTGGCATCGCTCAGCTGTTTGGCGGCAAGGGACGCCATCTGGTGTGGCGTCACCCGTGTGCGCACCAGCCAATAGGAAGGGCCAAACTGCGACCAGAATGCCGTAATCTCATTGGATTGCTGCGCTTGCGGAATGATCATCGCCGGGGCCGCCGGGCTGCTTAAATCATCGTCCCGTGTATCTCCGACGATACCGATGATCTGCCGGGGTACATCCTTGAATCTCGGGCCTAGATCATTGCCAATCACAATCTGTTCACCAAGCGGATTCTGATTTGGCCAGAACTGTCTTGCCATTGCTTCGTTGATAAGGACCACCGGAGGCGCAGCTGCGCTATCCTGCACGATAAAATCACGACCACGCACGATCGGGATTCTGAAAACATCGAAATATCCTGGCGATACCGACATCCATTCGGCATCGCCTGTCCGGGAAGAATTTCCCAGAGACCGGCCAACCACAACGAACGGAAGACCGAATCTACTGGTGAACGGCGGGCAGCACGTCATCGCCGAATCCTCGACGCCGGGGATGGCGTTAATGCGAAGCCTCGCATCGTCCACAAAGGCTGAGACATCGGCAGTCTTCGCAAGCCGGTTTCCGGCGAGTGACATATCGATCCTGAGCACGTTGTGAGGATCGAAACCGGTCTTCACTTCACGTAGCACGATGAATGTGCGAATCAGAAGCGCGGCTCCAATGAGGAGCACAACCGCCACAGACACTTGGCTGATGACAAGCAAAGAGCGCGCCCTGTTTTGTCCAGAACCCGCGCCCTGCTGATTGCCACTTTCCTTGAGTGAGCTGTTTAGATCGGGACGCGATACGCTTAGAGCTGGAAACAGTCCAAAGAGAATTCCTGTAAGCAGTGACAACGCGATCGCGAAAACCAGCAACCGCCAGTCGATGCCAATAAATAGACCAATGAACCCGCCAACGAAAAAGCCGCTCTCTCCAATGCGCGGAATATTGCCAGGGTTGAGTGCCAAGAGCGCGCGTACTCCGGCCAGCCCGACCACCAATCCCAGCGCACCGCCGATCAGTGACAGAACGATGCTCTCTGTAAGGAGTTGACGCACGATGCGGATGCGTCCCGCACCGAGCGCGGAGCGGATGGCAAACTCACGTTTGCGGCCCGTCGCGCGAACCAGAAGAAGATTGGCGACATTCGCGCAGGCAATGAGCAGGACAAGGCCCACCGCTACGGCCATCATCAACAGCGACAATTGCGCATCGCCCACAATCATGTCCCGCAGCGGTTTGACTTCAAAACCAAGATCTGCGTCCTCAAACGAATAACTACGCACCGCTTCCGCCGCGGCCAATTTTAATTGCGCATTCGCCTGCTTAAGAGTGATGCCTGGCTTCAGACGGCCCGCCACCTGAAAGTAGTGAGACGGGTCATTGCTGTTTAGAGCAAACTGAAAGGGGATCCATAGGTCTGCCGCCGGATCACTTTGAAAGTTCTGCTCTGTTACACCGAGCACGGTGTATGGCACATGGTTCAGAGACACCGGCTTTCCGACAATCTTGGGGTCGCTGTTGAATCTACTCTTCCAGAGACCATAGCTGAGGACTACGACATTTCCGCGATTCGGATTGGTCTCTTCTGTGGTGAATGTCTGCCCCAAAAACGTTGAAGCACCGAACAATCGAAAATAGTCTGCGGTGACATGGACGGCGCGAACTTCTTCCGGCACATCCCCGGTTAAACTCAGCCCGACCCCTGTGAAATCGTAAGCGGAGACATCCTGAAACGCTCGGGTTTGCTCTCGCCAAAGACGAAAGTCCGCGATGGATGACCCGGGACGTGCGCCTGCCGGGAGGCTCAGAAGAAACTGCACGATCCGGTCTGGATTCGGATAGCTGAGCGGCTTAAGGAGCACGGTGTCGATCACCGAAAAAATCGCTGTGTTTGCCCCGATGCCCAGCGCCAGCGTGACGATGACTGTGGCCGTAAACCCCGGAGACTTGCCAAGTTGATAAACGGTGAGCTTCAAATCAGCCCAAAGGCTGAGGAGCAGCGGGCGAGAAAACCTCCAGGACTTCGCGGCCTCAGGCGCGGGGACGGTTCTTTTCATGGACAGCAATTCCAACTCTGGCTCAGAACTTAAGTGCGCTCATCGTAACCTGCAACCTCCCGCGCCAGAACCGAAATTTTTCGATCGATGAACCGGAGGCAGAATCGCCACCGGCCGCCCCCTCTCGTAAAACGCTCGCACAGGAGCGCCTATAACGAAACTGGCGCAACGTCCCTTTCTGTGCCCAGGTTGCCTCCTAACTATTGCCTGACTTCCCGTCTGCGCTTGAGTTTGGCGAACAGCCAGTCCACCGAGAACGGTCCCGATTCCCCCAGCAGCAGAGTCGCCAAGCACGCAAGATACAGAAGGTCGATTTCATAGCCGGGCTTGCCGAATTGAGCACCAGCAGCCGTCACCGCCTGTAGTTTGATTGAGCTGAACCCGTAAGGAAGATGCACGCGCAATGCCGCGACAAGCAAAATCGCCGCCATGGGCAGGCTGACCAGCGGTATGAAAGCGCCCGTCAGCACGGCGAATCCACCGACGAGTTCCACCAGGATGGTCGCCCAACCCATAAAACCGGGCGCGGGAACGCCGAGGGCGTGCAATATGCCGATAAAATTCTCCGGCCCTTTGACCATCTTGGCGTAGCCATGCGCCATGAAGCCATAGCCCACAACCAGGCGTAGCGGGATGGCTGACCAGCGCTCAATCTTCGAGAGAGGCCGATGATGACGCGATGCCCGGTCGAGTTCAACCTTCGTCGTCGCGCCGAGCGGCCTCAATGGCATAGATGGCGGATCCCTTGCTTCCCTGCTCGATTCAATTTCCCACCAATCGGATGATCAGTCTGGAACAAAGTTACAAGTGCGGCTTCCACCACGACTCTGCGCCCGTCTCCTCATCCGTCAGCCACAAGAGGTCAATCTCAACCGAAGCATACGGGTCACCAACGCTCGCCGACCGAGGCCGCACCGCCGCCGCTTTGTTTTCTTGATCTTATCTGTCATGACGCAATTGTATGCCCGCTACCGTGATGACGAAGTGTTGCTGCAGGAACACTTCGGCGGGTGGACCCTCCCTACCGGCAGCATGGTGGCCCCCTTCGCCTTCCCTCAGGGCAGACTACGGATTGAAATACGGATCTTTCGCCATGCGAATGAATGCGGCTTCCGATGCGGGAGACGAACTGATGCGCCAATCGGCTTCTTTGTTGATGTCGAACCATACAACGCACTTTATGAGCGGGAAGGTGGTGCGCAGTGTGGGAATGATCTCGTCGATCCATTTGCCCTTGTCTCCGCCGGCTTCGGCGGACGACATCTCTCCAATGATGATCGGCTTCTTCTTCGCTGCCAGCAGAGGATAGATGTCTTTGAACACGTGTTGGAAGGTCTGCCAGCCTCCATTCTTTGTGCCCCAGTTGTAGCCATCGACCCCAGTCCAATCGACGTAGGAATCACCTGGGTAGTAGTCCATGGTTGTGCGGTTGCCTCCGGGAGTATCGGTGACGTTCGGACACCACGCCCACACCACGTTGGTCGCGCCTGCGGCGACGAAGAGGTCGTGAATGTGCCGGTAGGCGGCAACGTATAGCGTGGGGTTATTGCCGCCCCACGCCTCGTCGCCGTTCATCTCGGCGGCAAAGTCCAGGAAGAATTTCTGGCCGAGTGCTTTGGCGCCTTTGGCGCGGGCCACGATCGTCGCATCGAGGCTGCCGTCGATGATCTTGGCAAAGTCGATCTTGTGGGGTTCCCAATTGACCAGAGGAATGCGTCCGGCCGCGAGGTCTGCCTTGGTGACGCTGCCGTTCCAGTCGGCGTCCCACGCGTAGTACGTCAGATGAACGGGGGGCGTTCTGCCAAGCTTCGCCGCAGTCTGGGCCACGCTGCCGGCGCCGTAGAATTGTCCGAGCAACGCCCCCGATTCCGGCTCGAGAATCGAGGATAAGTTCGACGTATGCTTGCCCGATGCTTGTGGCCCTGCGTTTGCGGGGCCTGTGAGCAATAGGTTCGCTAGACAAATCGCAACAGATAGCCAAACGACTTTGTTAAGAAGGTTTCTCATGGCTATGACTCCTTGAATCTGAATCGAGTTCTTCAAACTCTGCCGCCTGGCAAATGCGGAGACTAAACCGGCGGTGCGGGCAGCGTCGCGCCCACACTTCGCAAAGAACGCGAAGAGTGGGGCACCCGCTTAACTGGTTCTGCCAGCGAGATCAAAAGCTTGGGCCACCCGGCCAAAATACGGAGACCAAACTCGGTGCTGCGAGCGTCATCCCGCCCACCCTTCGCAAAGAACGCGAAGGATGGTGCACCCGCTTCAGTGGTTGTGTCAGCGAGATCAAAAGCCTGGGCACTGGCCCTCCGAATAAAGTTCACGTTCCCGACTCGCTGCACAATCGAATGCCAACCGAATTAGCTGGTCATGGTCGCTGCCTTGGTCAAAACGTCTCGAAGGCGGTGCGCTACGATGGAATCTTCCCCGGGTTCGAGCATCCACACTCCAACCACAATCTTGTTGGGATCTCTGGGTATCCCGGCGCTGCCCTCGGTTGAACCCGTTGCGGGATTTAGTTCGATACTCGGAGTGCCCTGGCGCAATTGTTTTGCAACTTCGCGGATTGAGATTTTGACGCGTTCCTGGTCGTAGCGGATCAGCAAATGCGGCACGTGGTTCGCGACCGGAGGAATGAATGTCTCAGACTTCAAGGTTGGAATATCTTTAAGCTCTCCGGTGATCCGATCGATGCGTTTCCGCAACTCAGCTTCTATCCCCGCGTCGGACTGGCTCAGGAACCAATCAATCGCGGCCACCATTCCAACGATTTGCTCTTTGGCGACTTTCATGCCACGGCCGACCACGTCATCGTTGGGGCTGTTATTTTCTACGGCCGCGGCGATGAGATCTTTCCTGCCCAGCAGCAGGCCGGCATTCTGGGGACCTCGGATCCCTTTGCCACCGGAGAAGGCCACCAAGTCGAATCCCATCTGCGTATAGTTCCACAGATTCGAAATGGGTGGAACGTCGGCGGCGGCATCGTTCAAGCATGGAACTCCATGGGCGTGAGCCACGCGAATCCAGTCCTCCCGGCCGATGCTTCCTTCATCGGCGGCGTTGTAGAAAAAACACATGGCGGTGTTTTTGTTGATAGCCGAATCGTACTCCTGCAACGTCTGGACCTCGACGAAACGAATCCCGCAGTTCCGTAGCGCGTGATCGTAGTCGTAGCGGTGAGCTTTTTGAACGACTACCTCATTCTTGAGGCCCGCCATGTCGGTAGGGATCGCATGACTGGCGGATTCGTTCCCAAGGGTTATGCACGCCGCCGTTCCGAGAGTAACGGCAGACGCTGCGCCGGCGGTGACCATGGCTGCTTCGCAGCGCAGTTTTCGGGCGAGATATTCCCCAGCCGCCCTCTGCAAATGAGCCAGGTGCACCGGATGTTTTGCGGCCTGTGCGACCGCCGCTTGCACCGAAGGAGGCATGGTGGACGCCGTCAGAAGCGTATACGTCCCGGCGGCGTTGATGATTTTGGTCACGCCCAGCTTGGCATAGTAGTCTTCCCCTTCGCCCGACGGCTGGGTTGTCGCAGCATTTGCTCGCAACGGCAGTGCCCGGAGAATAGTGCCTCCCGCCAAGGCCTTGGCAATGCTTCCGAAAAAATTGCGTCTTGTGTTGAACGCGCGCATTCGTGTCCCCCTTTTATCCTGAGTCAGAATACACATTTCACGAACGAAGTGGCGGGTAGCCCGGCCTGGATCTCGCAGCAACGAAGACATGCGGACATTCCCCGACCTGCCCGTGCTCACTTGAGCATGGATGGTACAAGCGAAAAGCCCCACGTCTCAAACGCGAGACGTGGGGCACCCTATTGAGTTTTGTCCGTCAGCAGGTTCCTCTATTAGACCTTTAGCGAGCCGCGGAAGGCGCGGGCGGCGTAGTACGACTCGGCACCGTTGTGATAGAGGAAGACGCGGCCGAAGCGGCGATCACCGAAGAGGGCGCCGCCGAGTTTTCTCATCTCTGCGGGCGTTTTCAGCCAACTCGACGTCTTGAGATCGAACTCTCCGAGTTTCTGCAGCTCTTGATATTGCTCTTCCGTCAAGAGCTCGACGCCCATGGCCGCTGCCGCATCCATCGCGCTATTTTTCGGTTTGGCTTCTTTTCTGGAATCAAGCGCTTCACGGTCGTAGCAAAAACTTCTGCGGTCTTTCGGACTTTCCGGGGAACAATCGAAAAAAATGTATTCGCCCGACTTTTTGTCGTGACCAACAACATCCGGTTCTCCGCCGGTTCTTTCCATTTCGCTGAGGCCCCACAGTTTTTCTGAATTCGCTTCGAGCTTTGCTTTTACTTTGGCCCACTCGACGCCTACATGGCGGTTCTGGTTTTTCTCAAAGCGCGCTTGCAATGCTTTGAGTTGTTCTTCACGTTGTGCTGGCGACAGCTCTTTGTTTGTTTTACCGGCTTTCATGGCGTTCTCCTTGCTTGTTGCTGTGTCTGTTTTGGGCCCATTTTGTTTTAGACGGGGCTTTTTCGGACGATCGTGCTAGGCCGATCTCTTCGGAATCAGTCGTCGAAGGAGATGGCCTTTCCACATGCACAATCCCGACACGACCATTACAGGAAAGAATACAAACCTAGTAAGGTGCGCGTACTGCGGAAGTTTGTCAAACGGACTGAAAATGTAACCGTATATCGGAATGCTAACGAGGAGGTGAAACAAGCGAAAAATCGTACGTTGTGTGGGCATATTCATGGCCGCCTCCGCGAGTGTGGATGGTGCATGATTTTGGGATCCCTTAATTCACGAGTTTTGAGCTGGCTTCGGGGGCCAGTTGGGCATTTGGACTCCGAACAGTTTGGCGTACTCGGCGTGGAGCCGCTGGAAGCCGGCGAACGTCCTGGCCTCGGGGCCCACGAAGCGTCCTATGGGCTGGCCAGCGAGAAGCCGATCGAGCACATCGAAGCTGATATGCCACCCGGCAGCTCCCATTGCGATGAAGTGGCGATTGATCGCGGTCCAGAGCGTAAGACGCGTGCCGCTACCCAGGGGTTCGAGTTCCCACTTCATTTGGTTGCCACCCCAAGTGTACTCAAGCGCCTCAGGAGCGTCGGCTCGCGTCACGACTGTTTCTGTAACGAGCAGCTTGGGCGCTCCCACAGTCGTAAGCTTCACCGTGTTTCCAGCCGTAGCCAGGCTCCCATCGGCGTCAAAAGGCGCCCACTCGCGCAGATGCGCCGGGTCGGTAAGCGCCTCCCAGACTTTTGCCGGCGAGTGACGCAGTTCTCTGACGAGAATGAGCGTCCAGTTTTCTCCTTCTTGCTTCCGCATCTGCGCCCCGCTGGCCGGACCGGGTGTGTATTGTGCGAGATCGGTCATCTTTTTCTCCTTGTGCTAATCGCGCGCTGGTGAGCTGAACTTGACGGTTCTCATCCAAACGAGCAACGGGCGATGTGTACGATTCTGGCCGCGGTGCCCAAGTCGAACTCAGGTCAAGTTGAGCACGGTCCGAACTATATAGGGCACAATGGCGTGGAGTGCAACGGGAATCACCATGCGTGCGATCGGATACGCGATCATCACGACAGGGACGGCCGCCAGCGCCCACCGGTTGCTCGAGAGATGGCGATCGAGAACATCCACGTGAGCGGACCAGAGACGGCAGAACCGCGCGGCACTGGCCGGATCGGGTGTGTATTGCGCGCGATGAATCATCTTTCCTCCTACTCTTACCAG
Organism: Candidatus Sulfotelmatobacter sp.; assembly: GCA_035695545.1. Classification (GTDB taxonomy): domain Bacteria; phylum Acidobacteriota; class Terriglobia; order Terriglobales; family Acidobacteriaceae; genus Sulfotelmatobacter. The sequence continues at coordinate 35,563 of DASRRV010000343.1, forward strand.
CGTGCCAGCTGGATCAGCTGAATGAGGTTGCCGCAGGTGTCGTTCAGCACTGCGATGGTTGAGCCGGTCACGGCGGTCGGAGGCATGGTGAACTCGGCGCCGCGGGCCTTGATCCGCTCGTAGTCAGCCTTGACGTCGTCAGTGTAGAACATGGCCGCGGGCTGGTTCTGTTGAAACAGCGCCTGCTGATAGGCTTTGGCCGCGGGGTTGTTGTTGAGGGCCAGTTGCAGCTGAGTGCCGTCCGGCTCCTCGGGCGAGCCTACGGTCAACCAGCGAAATGGGCCCTGACTGAAATCGGCCTTTTTGGCAAAGCCCAGTACTTCGGTATAGAAGTTGAGGGCCTTCGCCTGGTCGTCTACGAATACGCTGGTCAGTTTGATCTTCATTTCTTTTCTCCTTTATTCGGTGCGCGGTTTGGCCGCGCCGTCTTCCCCTTAGTTTTCGTTTTCGTTGGAGCTGATGGATCCATGCGGTCGAGGTAGCGCTCGAGAGCATCCACGTGACTGGACCAGAACCGGCGGAACTGAGCCAGCCAGGCATCGACTTGCTGAAATGGTTCAGGTCGCAGCCGGTAGAGACGGCGCTGTGCGTCGACCGTGGATTCCACGAAACCGGCGTCGCGCAGCACTCTAAGATGCTTGGACACGGTCGGCTGCGTCATACGAAGTTGCCGCTCGATCTCTCCCACCGACTGCTCTGACGAGACCAGGAGGCTCAAGATCGCACGGCGGTTGGGCTCCGCAATGATTTCGAATACCGATTCCATGCTCTTTATATACTCTAATAGGCATATACTTGTCAAGGCATATTAAAGCGAACTGGACGACGTGGCCCAAGCTATTGAGGGAGAAGGGTCTAGTCCTCAATCTGCACTCGCAAGCGAGGTAATTTCCGTAGATAATCGTCATTTGGCACAGCTAGAGAACTTTCGCCTGAAGGTCTTTCGTTCGGTCGCCGAGCATTTGAACTTTCGCAAGGCTGCCGAACACCTTTTTCTTACGCAGCCAGCGGTAACTCTCCAAATCAAAGCGCTTGAGGACGATCTCGGTGTGCGCCTTTTCGATCGAGCGGCCAACCGGGTTTCCTTGACTCCAAAAGGCTTGCTCCTGCTGCGGTACGCAAAGAAAATAGCGGCGTTGGCCTCCGCAGCCGAGCGAGAACTTAGCGCGGAGGATGGCACCTTCTCTGGCGACCTTTCGATTGGGGTTTCAACAACCATTGCGCAGTACGTTCTCCCGCGGCTCATTGGGGCATTTCTCGCCGAGCAGCCACGTGTACAGCTCTCACTGCATAGCGGCAACACAGAGCAAATTGTTGAGTTGCTGCTCAATAGTAAGGTTGCACTCGGCCTGATCGAGGGGCCTGCGCGCAATCGTGGCGTGCAGGCCGACCCGTTCATGCGGGATGAGCTGGTCCTGATCACGCTGCCAAAGTTTGAGGGCAATCACTGCTCTTCTCAGGAACTGCTCGCTTCGAATCTGCTCATGCGAGAACAGGGTTCTGGTTCTCGCCGCGTCGTCGAAATCGCCCTCGAAAAAGCCGGATTCAAGCTCAAGGCGTTCAAGAGTGTGATGAATCTCGATTCGACCGAGGCGATCAAGTCCGCCGTAGAGGCTGGCCTCGGAATCGGGTTCGTCTCGCGCTGGGCCATCGCCAAAGAGCTCGAGTTGGGCGTGCTGAAGGTGATGGAAGTCCGAGGTCTTCGAATCGAGCGCGACTTCTCGCTCATTTCCTGCACTGGACCGCAACCCCACGGACCTCCCAGCGCATTTCGCGCGTTCGCAATCGCGCGCGGTCGACTGCTTTCCAACGAGCCGCGAAAACCTCGCCGTGCAGGCTCCGTCGGCCGATAAGCGGAGCTAATGGCCGATTGAAATTGCTGCTTGGACGATGGGCGCTGGATACCGTCACACTGTTGGTGTGAACAAGACTGTCTTCTTCCTGGGAATTATTCTGGCAGCCAGCGGACTAGTGTCGCCGCCTTGGGCCCTGCTTGGCGGTCTGGTTTACGGTCTCACCCTGGTACATCCGCTGAATGTCGAGAGCAAACAGCTCTCGCGATTTCTTCTACAGGCGTCCGTTGTTGCTCTCGGGTTCGGGATGAACCTCCATGAGGTTGTGCGTGCCGGGCGCTCCGGTTTTCTATATACGGCTCTCAGCATCACGACCGTCATGCTTGTGGGACTAGGCCTCGGCTACCTCATCCACGTTGGCAAGAAATCTTCGTTCCTCATTTGCGCCGGAACGGCCATATGTGGAGGAAGTGCCATCGCCGCAGTCGGCCCCATCGCCGAAGCAAACGAAGAAGAAATGGCCGTCTCGCTGGGAGCAGTGTTCATCCTCAATTCTGTCGCGCTCTTTCTCTTCCCTGTTATTGGGTTTGCCCTTCACATGACCCAGGCGCAGTTCGGGCTTTGGTCGGCGCTGGCCATTCACGACACCAGTTCTGTGGTGGGAGCCACGGCGAAATATGGAGCCACCGCCCTGGCGATCGGCACCACCGTCAAGCTCGCGCGCGCGCTTTGGATTGTTCCGCTTTCTCTAGTCACTGCAGCCATTCTGAAAAGTAAAGCACGCATCCAGTGGCCGTGGTTTATCCTGCTGTTCTGCCTGGCTGCGCTTCTCAACACCCTGATGCCGGTTCTCAATCCAGCTTTCGCCGTGCTCAGTCATCTCGGCAAAATCGGCCTGACCGTAACCCTTTTCCTGATTGGAACCGGGCTTAACAAAACAACCCTAAAGAAGGTGGGAGTCCGCCCGCTGCTGCAGGGGCTCACGCTCTGGATCATCGTGGGTTCTGGCACGTTGGCGCTCATCCTATTGAATTGGATTCATATTTAACGGGTCAGCGTTTGTGAATCAGAGTATTTCTTGCCAGTTCCTGGCTTATCTCCTTTACAGGGCAGATTCAACACTCCTATCGTGTGGGGGTGACTTTCGCAGGAGACGATCAATGAGCCAGAAGATATGCAAGACGAGATCATGGGAAAAGATCGGGATGCTGGTCGTGCTCTGCGCCTGTTGGCAAGCGTACGGTCAGACAAGCACTCGTTATCCGAAGATGGCGGCGATTGATCAGTACATGATGGAAAGAAACGCTGAAATAACATTGGCCCGGAGCGCGGCACCGGAGTCGATATCACGCGATGCCGATGTTTTCGTTCTCGGTCCGCACGGGTACGAGAACGCGGTCAAAGGCAAGAATGGCTTCGCTTGTGCTGTGCTGCGATCTTGGACCGCCGGTCCCGAGAACACCGATTTTTGGAACCCAAAACTGAGAGGTCCCATCTGTTTTAACGCGCCGGCCGCACGATCGTATTGGCCACTCATGTCGGAGAGGACGGAATGGGTGTTACAGGGAATGTCGAAGGAACAACTGTTTGAGAAGATTAAATCGAGCTTCGACAAGAAGGGCCTCCCAACGCTGGCACCTGGCTCAATGAGCTATATGATGTCACGCGATCAGTACCTTGGTGACGCTGGTGGGCGTTGGCATCCCCATCTGATGTTCTTCGTTCCAGAGACTTCGGATACTTCGTGGGGAGGCGGATTGCCGAACTCTCCCGTTCTGGTGGCTCAGGATCCGGATGATCATTTGACCGTGTTCATGATTCCGGTCGACAAGTGGTCGGACGGAAAGGCCGAACACTCGGATAACAGCTCCGCCGGGGACTCGCACAAAAATTGACGGCGAGGTCAAGCGATTGCGGGATTGGTTCTAGCTGTGCTTTATGAACCGCAACGAAGCGGAATTCATGCAGTAGCGAAGACCGGTAGGCCTCGGCCCGTCGTCGAAGACATGACCGAGATGGGCCTCGCATTCGGTGCACGTGACTTCAGTGCGTTGCATCCCGAAGGTCATGTCGTTGGCGGTGCGAATATTCTCCTTCGCGATGGGGGCCCAGAAACTAGGCCAGCCCGTCCCCGATTCAAACTTGGTTTCGGAACTAAACAGCGCGTTACTGCAGCAGATGCAGCGATAGAGGCCCTTCTCTTTCGATTCGGCGTACTCGCCGGTGAATGCGCGTTCCGTACCCGCCTTGCGAGCGACCTCGAATTGCAGCGGGCTCAACTGCTCTTTCCACTCGGCATCCGTCTTATGAATTTTCCTGACTCGCGTCGGTCCGATCTTTTTTCCGTCATCGTCAAAGGAGATTAGCGTCACGGTATCTTTCTCTTCTGCCGTCTTAGCAGAGACGGTCCAAATGATCGGGTTCGCCAGCCAAGCCGCAACGGTGGCGCCCGTAATTCCAAGCGCCGCGCTCGTAAGAAAACTTCTGCGGTCCATAACTCAACTCCTCGCAATCGTTCTTGATCAAAAGCTCTTAGCCAAAAGTGAAGGCAAATGCCTGAACCCCTGGGTCAAGGAATTCGATCTCAAAAGTACGGTCTTCCACGTCTCCTTTTTGTCGGATTAGCTGGTAGAGACGGTGCTCACGAACTTCACCCGTTCCATCGGGCGCGGTATCAGAGCCACGATCATCACCGGGTGCGGTACCGTCCAACTTAACTTTGAAGCGAACGGGCTTGCCGTTCTTCGTTGGACCCAAGACCAGGTGAAGATCACGGCCGTGGAACCGGAAGATGATTTTGCCACCCTCGGCCTGCAGCACAGCACTCTCTTCGCCCACTTTCCACGATCCACTCAATCCCCATTGATTTAAAGAAGGCCTTGCCGGCGCGCTGTAAGTCTTGCGTGAATCTTTCCCCAGCGGTTCGGGCGACGCGAAATGCTCGGCGCGGTGATAACCGATATAGGTTTCGGGAGAGCGGGCATTCCCATTGCCGGGAGCTGCCTCAACCCCGGCAGCCGATACACTGACCGTGCCGCCATTCAGGCCGGTGGCACCATTCTCCTTCAGCAACTGCTGGATGACGCGCTCCGACTGGTCGTAGTCGCCTTCGCCGAAGTAGTGATATCGAACGCGGCCTTTGCCATCAATAAAGTAGTCGGCTGGCCAGTATTCGTTGTGGAAGGCCTGCCAAATTTTGTACTCGCTATCGATCGCTACGGGATAGGTAACCTTCAAGTCGCGCACAGCTTTTTCAACGTTGGCACGTTCTTTCTCGAATGCAAATTCCGGCGTGTGGACGCCTATCACGACGAGGCCGGCGTCTTTGTACTTGGCGGCCCAGGCTTCGACGTACGGCAAAGACCGAAGACAATTGATACATGAGTACGTCCAAAAATCGATCAAAACGACTTTCCCGCGCAGCGAGTTGCGGGTTAGAGGTTTGGAGTTCAGCCAGTCGACTCCGCCTGGAATATCGGGGAAGGCGCCTTCATCATGAAGTGCGGGAGTGTCCGATTCGAGGGGTGCCGCTGCCATTACCGGCCGGGGAGAACCCAAGGCTCCGATCAGATGTTCTTCGGCCTTGCTCGTGTTCACGAAAGAAAATTTGGTGAGGAGGTTCGTGTCCCACCCCAGGGCGAGGGCAACCACTCCCATGATTACGGCAACACCGAGACCACGGCGAATCCACACTTCGAATGACAAGGATCGTTTCATAGCGGTGAAAGCCTTGTTTCCAGCGAAGAGAGCAAACCCGAGAGATGTCGCCGCTCCCGACGCAAACGACAACAATAAGAAGGAAGTACGCGCGCCAGGGCCTTGAATCGCAGCACCCGTCAAGATCAAGCCGAGAATCGGTCCCGCACAGGGAGTCCAGAGCAAGCCGGTGGAGACTCCTAACAAGAAGGACTTCCCTACACCGGTAGAACCCGGTCCGCTCTGAATCCCGGAACCAACGCGGACAAGCGGACGTGTCAAATATTCCGCCAAGGACGGGAATAGCAGAGTCAGACCAAGGACGAGAAAGACAACCATCGCGACATAGCGCCCGCCCTGGTTGAGGCGGACGATCCAATGTCCTCCGAACGCAGCCGCGATCGCCACAACAGAAAAAGTTAGCACCATGCCGCCGAGCAGGGGCAGACTGGAACGGCGAAACGGTTGGTCTGCGCGGGCAAACACAAAGGGCAGCACCGGCAGAATGCACGGACTCAGAATCGTCAGCACGCCGCCGACGAAGGCCAGAAGGTAAATCAGCATGGATTCGCCCACCCTGCGATTTTAACTCTTCGCTCCGTACCAGATACCTCACCGCAATGTTGGATTCATTCGAGGTCCAAAAGTTACAGACATGCTCCAATGGCGAATACCGCACAGGCGTGACGTCGCGGAAAATGTAATAGAATCGGTCGCAACATTTTATGGGAGTCGATCTTGGGAGGGGTTCATGCGATTGCTCCGCGTATTCAAAACTCTGTTGGCGTGCATTGCTCTGGTCGCCGCGTTTTGCGCAGGTAGTTTGGTGGTGTCGGCTCGGAGCGCATCCAAAGCTGAAAGTAAGAAGCCATCGTGCACCAATGACAACAGCGGGTTGAAGCTGCCGGCGGGTTTTTGCGCGACCGTATTTGCGGAAGGCATTGGTCACGCCCGTCATCTGGTGGTTGCGCCGAGCGGAGTGGTTTATGTCAACACCTGGTCCGGGGACTACTACAACTTCGACAAAGTACATGAAGGCGGCTTCTTGGTGGCCCTGCAAGACACAACCGGCGCGGGCAAGGCCGATGTGATCGAGCGTTTCGGTGAAACTGTGCAGACAGGAGGCCATGGCGGCGTCGGCATCGGTATGTACAAGGGATCGATCTACGCCGAGATCAACGATCGTATCGTGCGCTATTCCCTTCCCGCGGGCGCGATCGTTCCGAAAGATGCTCCGGAAACGATTGTCTCGGGGTTGCCCCTTGGCGACGACCATCCGATGCATCCATTCATTATTGGGCCCGACGGATCGATGTATATCGATGTTGCTACTGCCACCAACTCCTGCCAGCCGAAGAACCGGCAACCGAAGGTGCCCGGCACGAATCCATGCACCGAACTTGAAACCCGTGGCGGCATATGGCGCTACGACGCGAACAAGACGAATCAGAAATTTTCTCCCGCGGAGCGCTATGCGACGGGCATACGCAACGGAGAGGGCTTTGCCTTTGATTCCGCCGGACGTTTGTTCGTGACCCAGCACGGTCGTGACCAACTGCATTCGAACTGGCCGGATCTCTACAAGCCGGATGACGAAGCCTTGCAGCCAGCGGAAGAACTGATGCTCCTGAAGTCTGGCGGTGATTACGGCTGGCCCGAATGTTACTACGACGTGGTGCAAAAGAAGCTTGTACTTGCCCCAGAGTACGGTGGCGATGGCGGCAAGACGGTGGGCGTTTGCGCGAACAAACTCGCCCCTGCCGCCGCGTTTCCCGCCCACTGGGGACCGAACGGAGCGGTGCATTACGACGGGAAACAGTTTCCGGCGAGCTATCGCGATGGTGTGTTCATCGCGTTTCACGGTTCATGGAACCGCGCGCCCTACGCGCAAGGCGGCTACAACGTGGTGTTTCAACCACTGGCGGGGGACCATGCATCGGGCGCTTGCGAGATCTTCGCAGACGGTTTTGCAGGAGCGAAGAAGTCTCCCGAGGGCGCCACACATCGTCCCACAGGTCTCGCGGTCGGCCCGGATGGTGCGCTCTACGTTTCCGAAGACATAAAAGGACGAATCTATCGAATTGTCTACACGGGTGATCTTTCAGGGCCCGCGCCGAAGGGCACTCCATGCCCAAGCATTTCGGCGCCAGTTGGCGGCGTGGTGCAAGCAACGGCGCAGCCGCCGGAAAGTAATACCGCTGGCCTTCCCGTGCCGGAAGGATCGTCGCCCGATATGGTTGCACTTGGCAATCGCATTTTTCACGGTCAGGTGGGCGGAGCGAGCTGCACCGGTTGCCATGGTGCAAATGGCACGGGCTCTCCGCTGGGTCCGGATCTGACGAAGAAGAAATGGATGTGGAGCGACGGAAGTTTCGCAGGAATTCTGAAAGTCATTACCGAAGGCGTTCCGAAACCAAAGCAGTACCGCAGCCCAATGCCGCCAATGGGAGGCGCACAACTCTCCGACACGCAAGCCTCGGCGCTGGCGGCCTATGTGTGGGGTCTCAGCCATCAACCTTAACTTAGTCGGACAACTCTCCGATCGTGGTTTAACGGATCGTAGTTAGACGGATCATGGTTCGGCCGATCGTTTTTGCCAGAGCATGATAATGTGACAAGTGCGCTGGCGATTCCGATCGCCACGCTACAGCTCCCACGCCAGCTTCCATCCATGCCCCGGTCTCCAAACCCAGCCGCGCCGCAGCAGGTGGCGCCCCTGCTTGCGTTGGCTGCTGAGCTGCTCAACGCCGGGCGACCAGCCGATGCGATCGCGCCGTTGCGCGAAGCAGCTCTGTTGGAGCCGTTCAAGTCAACCATCCAGCACGATCTCGGTCTCGCCTGCCTTGAGGTCGGCCACGTAACGGAAGCCATCGCGGCATTGCGGCGAGCCGTCGCCAGCAGCCCGCGCTATGCCGATGCATATTTCCGGCTGGGAATCGCATTGGAGAAGCTGGGCGACATCGGCGGGGCAATTGTTGCGTACGACCGCGCCACCGAACTGCTCCCTTCCCTGACCGAGGCGTGGTTCCGCGCCGGCGCTCTGGTTTACGCGCTGGGCCATCGCGACGAGGCCATCGGCTGTTTCCGCCGTGCTGCCGCGACCGGAGGTAAGACCAGCTTCGGTCGTCTTGGCAAGGCGCGCGCGCTTCTCACCGAGGATCGCAATCAGGAAGCCGAACAGGTTCTGCGACATACGCTAGCGCGCGATCCGAGGAACGCCATGGCGCATGATCTGCTGGGCAATCTGCTGTCTGAGTTCGGCCGTTTCGACGAGGCTCGCGAATGCTTTCAACGCGCGATCGCGATTGCGCCGCTGCTGGCGGGAAGCTACTACGATCTGGTACGGTGTCGCCCCGTCACGAGCGCTGACGACGGTCTGCTTCAGAGGATGGAAGCCGCGCTCGCCATGCCGGGACTGGAAGCGGCGCAATGCTTACGACTTCACCTCGGGCTCGGCAAGGCGGCGGAGGATCTTGGCGACTACGCTCTGGCCATGCAGCATTTCGACGCCGCAGACGGCGTGCGCCGGGGCTCCGCGGCATTCGACTCGGCCGCGTTCGCCATCGAGATCGACCGCATGATTGCCCGCTGCACACCGGAATGGATGGCGCAGGCGCAGGAGGTCGGCAGCGGCGATGCGACACCAGTGCTGATCATCGGCATGCCGCGGTCCGGCACAACTCTCGTCGAGCAGATCGTCTCCAGCCATCCCGAGGTCCGGGCGGGCGGCGAGCTGCATTTCTGGAACGAGCGCGGGGCGGCGTGGCACTCATCGTGCGCGCCCGAGACCGAGACGCCGTTCGTCGTCTCGAAGTTCATGGCCAAGGCTGCGGCAGATTATCTCGGCGTGCTGCACGAGATTTCGCCGACTGCGGCGCGAGTGACCGACAAGATGCCGTTCAACTTCCTCTGGGCTGGGCTGATCCACATGGCATTCCCGAGCGCAGTCATCATCCATTGCCGTCGCACTGCAGTCGACACGGCGTTGTCGATTCATCAAACTCATTTCCATCCGGGCCTGGCGTTTCCGACAGGAGGCGCCGAACTGGTCGCGTATTTCCGCAGCTACCAGCGGCTCACCGACCATTGGCAGAACGTGCTGCCGGCGGACCGCTTCATCGAGGTGGATTACGAGGATCTGACCCGCGAGCCGGAACCAGTGATCCGGCGGATTATCGCGGCCTGCGGCCTGTCGTGGCATGAAGCGTGCCTGCGTCCCGAAAGCAATCCGCGAGCGGTGAAGACCCCGAGCAAGTGGCAGAC
>DASRRV010000344.1:0-4129 GCA_035695545.1 Candidatus Sulfotelmatobacter sp.
TGGCAGCGAGAGCACGACGAACATACTGCGTGCATACGGCATCGCCGAGCGGCAGCTGATCACCGTCCGCGGCGGTGAGGACTTCCAGTTCAACGGTTTCTCACTACGCGTCATCCCGAGCCTGCATAGCCCGCTCGACCACAAGCATTACTTCAGCTCGCAGACTGCGCAGCCTGGTATGAAGGCGCCGCTGACACTGCAGCAGATGCATCCGGAAGGCGGCACTCTTGCGTACCTGATCCGCATAGGGGCACACGAGATTCTCGCCTTTGGCGGCATGAACTACATCGAGCGCGAGCTCGAAGGTCTGAGGCCGGACGTCGTGCTCGTGGGCGCCAACGCTTCGCGCCGCGAAAACTATGACTACTGTGGCCGCCTGATGCGGGTGCTCGGATACCCGGCACTCGTGCTGCCCACGCACTGGGATAACTTCCTGCTGCCTTACGGTGCCTCGCAGCGCGTCGCGGTTGAGGCACTGCAGAGCTTTATTGACGAAGTTACGGCGGCGTCACCGCGCACGCGCGTCATTGTGCCGGAATACTTTCAGGCGATTGCGCTACCGGCGCTCGGCTCGGTGCCCAGGTAAGCCGTTCTGTCGCCTCGTGGCGAACGGCTCAGTCCGGGTAGAGTCGAGATGTGGCGCGGTGGCGGTAGGTTCGGGTTGTCTGTTGCCGCCTCTTTCGTCTGGCGGTGCCCAAGTACCCTCGCCATAGCTCCGTTTCCACATCCCGCTCATCGAACCGGACATGCGGATTTGTCGGGTAGCGCAGCCATTGCTGGCTTTTGCCCCCACAGAACCCACCGTGCGGCGTTACCGCAGTGGGCTCTTCAGGAAGGACCGGAGGCGGATTGATCATCTGTGCCAAGCCTGCTGGATAACCGGTTCAGGGAGTGGGAGGGCGGTCAGGAGTCTGTTGTAGGATTTCCAGGGCATACGCCCCTTTTGGCTGCGTTTGCCGAGCGTCCTGCGCCAGAGCCTGACGACACAGTCCTTGAACATGCGTAGGCTGCGGTAGTTGAAGATGACGCCATAGTACTGATAGTGACCCCTCAGTACCTGCCGTAGCCAGCGATGCTGCTCTCTTACCGGAGTGTGCATTCGGTCCAGCATAGCCTCACGGATCGCCTTCAGCTTGCGAACCAGCCGTTTGGCCTGTGTCTTACGCTTGACCACGAACTTGCCGTTTCTGGTCTTGCTGCAATAGTGCGTAAAGCCCAGAAAGTCGAAGGTCTCCGGGCGACGTTGCCCGGCAGCTGCTCGGCGCTCGGCAGCAAACCGCCCAAACTCGATCAGCCGGGTCTTGCCCTCGTGCACCGACAGACCGAATTGTGATAGCCGGTCTCTCAGCTCTGCGAGGAGCCTTTTCCCATCCCTCTCCTGCTGACAGCCGATCACCACATCATCCGCGTACCGACAGACGATGATCTGCCCGGCTGCCTTGCGTCGCCGCCATTGGTGTACCCAGAGGTCGACGACATAGTGGAGAAAGACGTTGGCGAGGATCGGGCTAATCCCCGATCCTTGCGGCGTCCCCACCTCCACCGGTTCCCATCGGCCGCTCTCCAGGACACCGGCCTTGAGCCACCGCTCGATCAAGCGGAGGATCCGTGGGTCGGCTATCCTATGCCCCAGCATTCGAACCAGCCATCCGTGGTCGACGGAATCGAAGAAGGTTCGGATGTCGAGATCGAGCACCCAGCTCACACGCTGCGTCATCAGGGCCTTTTCCAGGGTAGCCAAGGCCGAATGCGGGCTGCGCCCCGGCCGGAAGCCGTGGCTGAAGCCCAGGAAGTCGGCCTCGTAGACGGCGTTCAGCACCTCGGCCACCGCGCCTTGGACGATCTTATCCTCGAGCGCGGGAATGCCGAGAGGCCGGCGTCCGCCGTCACTTTTCGGGATGTATGTGCGGCGTACCGGCTTTGGCCAGTATTGTCCGCTGTGGACCCGCTCGTGCAGACGCTGGAGGTTACTCGCTAGCGTCTGCTCGTACTCATCCACCGTCACCCGATCGACCCCGGGACTGGCTGTTCGTCGCTGCCGCCGGAACGCCCTTTCGAGCGCGGCGACGTCGACGTGATGCAGCAGTGCCGTGAACCGCGTCTGGCCAGAGCGTCTGGCCGCGTCATTCACACGCCGGAGGTTCGGCAGCAAGGGTTGCCAGCGCAGTGTCCGGCCCTTCGCCTGTTCCGTCGTGATCCCCTCCTGCCGCTCCCTTCTCTCCATCACCTCGTTTTCCTTCGGCGACTTCACCGATACTATGGAGCGGTCCGACTCCCATCCGCGATGCGGCGTCCTGTGGTTGTCCCTCGTTCGCCGCCCCCACCGGTGACCGTCCGGTGGCTGCTGATGGGTCTCTTAGGTTCCGGCATGAGCCGTTCGGACGTGACACAATAAGCCGATTTCGGGAGTCAATCCCACACCCCATCCGACCACTGTCTACGCTCCGGACCCCACGTTGCCGTGAAGCCCGTAAGACTCGCTCCCGTCCTGCTTGCTAGGCTTTGGACGGACCAGACTTGCACTGGCAAGCTCATACCAGCTTCTCCTAACGCACCCCTGCATCCGGCTCTCGGACAAGACCTGTTGATACAACGGGTGTTTACGTCGTCGCGCTCAAGCCTGGTGCAGCCTAGGTGCGGCCACGCGCTTCCCGTCACCTAGCGCGCTGGGACCGGCTTGTCTCGCTGGGGAAAATTTCGGCGCCGATCGCGGCTAATACCGCTCGCCCGAGAAGCCGCGCCCGGTGCGGTGCGCAGGCGGCGCCCGCAAACGGGAGATCAAGACGCTCTCGGTCAATTCCTCGACAAACAGCGGCGCGCCGTCGGTGCGATCGACAAGCGATCACTGGAGCGATGGGGTCTGTGGCCCGCTTCCGAACCGTCAACGAATGACGCTGCTGGCTGCGTTGAATGTGAATTTTTTGTGTACCCTTTTTTAGCTCCGTGCTAGATTGCATTGAAAAACGGTTATGAAACTATCAGCTGCGTGCGGGAGTTGCTACTGGAAACATTTGTCTAGGCGTTCGTATACAGCGGATAGTTGTAGTTTTGTGCTCATTCGTGCGCGTTTGTAAGTTACCTCGATCGAGTGATGGCCATGATCTCGGAGAATGGATCAGGGTCGCAAGGCCTCGGAACTGGATTAGGTGGTGGTTCGAGTCCTCTCGGCCGTTCGCCAACGCGGACGGATGAGCATCCCCTTGGTGATCATGTGGAAAGTCAAGATCCATTATCGATCACTTCCAAAATACCCTCTCGTAATGCGATAATCTCGATAGCCTTCATCGACAGATATTCTTTCACACGCGAATCTATTACCAGATCGCTTCAAGATCTCGGGACGCTCTTGGAGATACAATCTTTTGAAACGAGTGATGAATGTTTGAATAGTTCTAAGTATTACGATGTGATTTTGTATCATATTCATCACGCTGTTGTTGGCAACAGTAATAACCATGTGACTTTTTCTGTTAAGAAACTACTACCGATCGCTCCAATCATTATATTGTGCGACGTCGACTCTTTTGAATCGATATGCGCTGCATTCGATAGCGGTGTGCGCGGTTACATCCCTACAATAAACACGAATCTTGAGCTGGCGATGGAGATCTTCTACCTTGTCAAAATCGGAGGAACATTCGTGCCGCCGAGCGGCTTATCTCCACGAAGGGTCAAGCCGCTGGGAAGCCCAGATCGGGTCACAACCCAATTTACCTCGCGCCAAATGGCGGTTCTTGACTGTCTCAAGCTCGGAAAGACCAACAAGTTGATAGCATACGAACTCGAAATGAGTGAGAGTAGCGTTAAAACCCATATTCGCAATATTATGAGAAAGATGAATGCTGCGAACCGCACGGAAGTCGTCTGCCGTGTCCACGAGCTGGAAGTGACCGTAACAGATTAGGGAGCTTCGCTGACCAACAACCCAATCTTCAGCTTTTCATGAATTCTCTAATGAGCGGGCTATCATTCTCAGTCTCTAACTAATCTACGCTTTTTCGCAGACCAGGCTGCGAAAAAGTGGCCCCTGCGGGGCAGTTTGAAACCGAGGGCAGGGTCCCTGTAACCTGCCCGTCATGACGGATCGGCTGAGTACTCTCTATCAGGATCTGCTGAGCGGCAGTTACGA
>DASRRV010000345.1:0-16116 GCA_035695545.1 Candidatus Sulfotelmatobacter sp.
TTCTATCCGACGCAAGTGGTAGTCGTTGCCCACTATTACACTTTGTTCGCCGTCATGGGCAGTTCCACGTCTGCGTTGGCCGTGGAGTCCTTAATAGCCGCCGCTTTTTTCGCGGTAGCCGTCGTAGGCTTTAAGAAGAACCTGTGGCTGATCGTGGCTGGCCTCATCGGACATGGTATTTTCGACTTTTTTCATCACCTGTTCATTCACAATCCCGGCGTCCCGGTATGGTGGCCCGGCTTCTGCCTTTCTTTCGACGTTCTGGCCGGTGGTTCTTGCCATGCTGCTGATGCGACGCTCCGGGCACGATTCGGCCTTAAAAATTGCGGCAGAACGGCAGGGCGCAGATCGTTTGGGGAGAAGGCTCCAGGACACGGCCTTGTCCCCCCAAGCAACGTACTCCAAAGCGTCCATCCTCCTCGCCTCCATCGCCTGACGATATGAATAAGCCAAAGAAAATGTCCTAGTGGCAGGTCTCGATACCGTCTAGGTGTGCGTTGACTCAGAGCAGTTCGGCCATCCCGTGCTCAGGGGAACGCTTCATCGCCAGCAAAATAAGGTCTGGCGAAATCTTCTCCTTTTGAAATATGACCGTGCGGTGGCTGGAGCAACCGGAGGTCTTCTGCTTTGATCAGAGGGGTTGTTGTAGGACAGCGTGCGTCCTGGAGTTCGCATGCAGAGTGAGCCCCACCAGGAATACTGCGAGAACGAACCAATAAGCAATAATGGCGATTCTCATGGCCTCGACCCGCCCCTCATTATTACTATTATTATTATTAATTATTATATAGAGAATTTCGACCACTCCGACGAGTGGAAGTTATAGCAGGGCAAGGACATAGGAGGATGAGACTCTAGTCGCCTCGCTCCGACGAGATGCCGTCGACGGACCGTACCGGGAGATAAAAATGATGGGATTTGGCATGTCTGGAACAATTATTGCATACAGATGCATTATTGGATTAAAATTCTATGTTGTGGAGCAAATTTTGCGACCCGCAGTTGGGGCAATTTCCCTTCAAGGAAGTTATTTTGGAATGATGTTATAGGGACTGGAGCGTTTTTCGATGGACAAGGCCAAAGACAACAGCGGAACGATATCGATTGGCATGCACGCCATCATCGAGCAGCTCGACCTCAAGATCCCTCGTCCCTTTGTCCGCTCCGTCCTCGCCGCAGGGACCCGGAAGACGCGCATTACCGATTCGGAGATTGTCGAGCAGTATCCCAAATCGTACCGGCCCGCGGAAGGTCTGGCCGGGCATCTCCGCTTCGCGCTCCGATACGAACCCGTCGACCTGGGCGTTTACAACGCGACCTTTGCGCGCATCCCTAAAAGCGAAATCGAGCCCTGGATTCAAAGCGAACCGAACGGAGCTTTTGCCCGCAGGGCCTGGTACCTGTACGAGTTCCTCACCGGCATAACTCTCGACCTCGAAGATCTGACGTCGGGACCCTACGTGGATCTGCTCGACACGAAAATTCACATGGTGGGCCCGGTCAACCGGATTCGCCGGCAACGGGTCTTTGAAAACCTGATGGGCAACAAGCAATATTGCCCGCTCGTCCGGCGCAGCGAAAAAATCGAAGCCGGCATCGCCAAAAACCTCACTGAACGTGCGCGCGCGCTGGTCGCGGCCGTCGACCCGGCGGTTCTCAAGCGCGCCGTTCACTACCTATTTACCAAAGAAACCAAGTCCTCATTTGCCATCGAGGGCGAGGAGCCGAGCAAGGACCGCACCGAACGCTTCGTGGCTTCGCTCATGCGGGCCGACAAATTCGATCCCACGTTGAAACGATCCCTGGTCGAGTTGCAAAATGCCATCGTCGATGCCCGCTACGCCGAGAAGGACTGGCGGGATCTCCAGGTTTACATCGGGGAAACCCTGCCCGATTTTTCCCAACAGATCCATTTCGCCTGCCCAAAGCCCGGGGACGTCTCCTCGCTGATGGACGGATGGATGACGATGATAGGGCGCCTCGTCCATCCCGACAGCGGAGTTCACCCGGTGTGTGCTGCCGCCGCAGCGGCCTTCGGGTTAGTCTTCGTCCATCCCTTCGTCGACGGAAACGGACGCATCCATCGATTCCTGGTTCACAATGTTCTATCGAAGACCGGATTCACTCCGCCGGGCATGGTCTTTCCCGTGTCGGCCGCAATGCTCCGTGACCTGGTCGCGTACGACCGTGCCCTCGAGGCTTTCTCCGAAGCCCTCGCTCCGTTCGTTCAGTACACTCTCGATGGCGAGCAGAAGATGACGGTCGCGAACCAGACTCGCGATCTTTATCGTTTTTTCGACGCGACTCCGCAAGCCGAGTATCTCTACGCCTGCATCGAGCAGACCATCGGGCGGGATCTCAACCAGGAACTGAATTTCCTCAAGTTCTTCGATGCCGCGATGAAAGCGGTGATGAGCGTCGTCGATATGCCCAATCAGAGAGCCTCACTCCTGATCCGCCTCATTCACCAGAACAAGGGAAGGCTCTCTAAAGAGAAACGGGATTCCTTTTCCGAATTGAGCGACGAAGAGATCGGTAAGATCGAGGCTGCTATCAAGGTTGCAGCGCAACAATTCCAGCCGGCAGAGGTAACTTCGAACTGACTGTGTCTCGTTCCGAACGTGTTGGGCCCAATCCTCGGGTGGCGCAGCAACACTCCATACATTGCTCGGCTTGGGCAACTGAAGCTTAGATCAGGTCCCTGTAGCGCTCAAGCGCAACTCGAACCAGTTGGCTTCGGGTGCGTACCTCAGTCTTTCCAAACAGTTGCTGCAGGGTGTTCTTGACAGCGCTCTCAGAAATGTCCATTCTCGATGCGATCTCCTTATTCGACAGTCCTTGCACTACGAGTCGCAGCGCATCTAACTCTCGACTACTGAGTGACGGTCTGTCTCTCTGCTCGAATGAGGGGGCCGATCCATTGGCGGCTGCTCGTTCCTCGGTCACGTCCGCTATGATAGCGGCTAATTTTGGCGTTGTGCCCTCCTTGTACGTGGAAAACCAGACCTCAGCTAGAAAGGATTCCCCATTCCCACGGTGGCCGCGGCATTGCATCGACGTTCGGAACTGTGGTCCCTCCTCCGGGCGCAAAGCATGGTGAAGCTCGGGCAGGAACGCTGCGATTGGCTGCCCGACCAATTTGTCGTGCGGCGCCATGAGCTTGGTGGCTGCCTGGTTCGCCAGTTCGATGAATCCGCGATCGTCTACGGTGACAATGGCGGCAGGGCTCGTTTCAACCAGTACCCGTATCCGTTCCTGAGCTTCGAGACTGAGACGTTTGTTCCGGACGACTTCAAACGTGAGTAGTCCACAGCCGCAGAGAGCCAACGCTTCGAATCCCAACCGGATATGAGCATCAGCAGGATCCAGGTTGCTAAACCGCTCACTCAACAGCGCACAAACTAGACCCAATAAAATAATTGCCCAGCGAGGCAGGATTCCAGCCACGAGCATGATCGGGAACAGGTAAAGAAAGCCCAGTGAAAAATACGGCTTCGTCCACCGATCGACGGCAGCGATCGCTACGACAATGACACTACTGGCCAGAAGAACGAGAGTGCGATTTCGCCGTTCCCATATCCAATCCAAATGGAGCATATTCTTGGTGTCAGATTTCCGATTATGTCACGCAGCAGCCATTCACTAAAGGCAATCGAACGATTTGTCCCTAAGATTAGAGACTTCATATTCAGAGTGTTACACGTCAGGTGCGTTGACGGACGCCACCCCATCTGAATGGCCAGGCGGCCACCTCAGGAAATCGAAATAGCTCACTGTCTGGCAATTGAGTGTCTCCCCTCATGAGCACCAAACGGGATAAAAGGAATTCATGCTCTGTCGCCAAGCACCCGCAGACGTGTCGAAGCAGGTTGGTACCTGGCCAGACGCGACGGGCTCACCGAGTATGACGTGAACCTCGAAGCCTTGAACCGCTATGTCCTTGTCGTTATCGGCCTGTTTGGAGCTCTCTTGTACATAGTGCTGGTGTGTGCCGGAGTATCAGAGCTGGTTTCGCGACGGCCAAAGCCTAAGAAGTCCGGGAAGCAATCTAGAGCGACCTCCCGGCCGAGACTACGGAACGCCAAGAAGTCGACGTAAATCCAGACGATGCTGAGGAACAACGAAAACGCCGATGGCCGATCGAATTCTATCGCTCCTGTGGAACCACCGACCTGCAACGTCCATTCATTATCAGAGACTAGCCGCGCCTCTAATCAACAGGTTTGTCTGTTTGCTCCTGGCTGTTGGTTATTTGACAAATGCGGCTAATGCCCAACAGGACAGCTACACGTGGCAGCAGATTCGAAACATGTTCGAGACTTCAAATCCAACTCTGCTGGCGGCAAGGCTGAGTGTTGACGAACTCCGAGCTCAGGAGATCACCGCTCATCTACGGCCCAATCCGGATTTCACGCTCTCAGCCGACGGCTCGCAGATTGCACCGAGCAAAGGCGTCTGGCAACCGTTTGCGGGGACGTTCGTTTCACCGGGCGTCAGCTATCTTCTCGAACGTCGCAATAAGCGCGGGTTACGCTTCGAGAGCGCCAAGGAAGGTACGGCGGTCGGGATCGCGCAACAGTCAGACACCGAACGCAACCTGCTTTTCAACCTTCGCACCGCGTTCGTCGGGATCCTCCAAGCAAAGACCGTATTGCGACTGGCGCAGGACAACCTCGACTATTACGACAAGATTCTGAAAATCAGCCAGGACCGCTTAAGCACGGGAGACATCGCCCAGATCGATCTTGATCGACTTCAATTGCGGCGCTTGCAATATGAGTCCGATCTACAGACGGCGATAGTTAACCTTCGTACTACAAAAATCAACCTCCTTGCACTGCTCAATGACCGTAGGCCGGTGGACGCCTTTGACGTCGAGGGACTGTTTGATTTTCAGGAGAATATTCTCCCCCAGGATGAATACCGGAAGGATGCGCTCGATGCGCGACCCGACTTGCGTGCAGCGCTGCTCTCGGTAAAGCAGGCGGGAACCAACTACAGGCTTGCGGAAGCAGATGGTTCAACCGATCCCACGGCCGGCCTCTGGTTCACGCACAACGGTTCGTTTAACAACCCTGAAGCACTGAACACCCTGGGGGCCAGCATCAGCATTCCGCTTCGCATTTTTGACAAGAACCAGGGCGAGAAGCTGCGCACCAAAATCGAGATCGGAAGAAGCGAGAAGCTGCGGCGCGGCGTTGAGACACAAGTGTACAGCGATGTCGACTCCGCTTACGCGCTTCTTGTCAGCGACATCGATCTGCTGAAGCCATATAAGCGGCAATATTTGCAGCAAGCCGTGCAAGTGCGCGACACGATCTTGTTTTCCTATCAGCATGGCGCGACCTCACTGCTGGATTTTCTTAACGCAGAAGGTGAGTACCGAACGGTTCAATTCAGTTACGTGAACTTGATCGGCTCATTTCTAACCGCTGCGGCACAAATGAATCTATCGGTAGGTCGGGAGGTCATTCAATGAAGACGATTGCTTTCAATATTGTTGCCGCCGGAATCTTAACGGCCGCATGTCTACTGGCGGCCGCTTGCACCACTAGCAAGGCGGATCCAGGCTCAGAATCTCCGCCCAAGGTGGTCGTAGAGCCGGACCTGGATGAGAACAACTTCAAGGTGGAGACTCCTGAACGATTCCCGCTGGTGACCGCGGTCGAACACAAAGCCGCACCTACGCTTAACGTGACTGCAGTCGTACAGCCTGACATCGTGCGCGCCGTTCCAGTGGTGTCTCTGGCATCCGGACGTGTTGTTGAGATCAAGGCCCGGCTCGGCGATCCAGTTAAGAAAGGGCAACTCCTGTTACGAGTTCGAAGCAGCGATGTCTCTGGGGCGTACCAGATGTACCTAAAAGCGCAGAACGACGAGCGTCTGGCTCGCACCCAACTCGATCGAGCCCACATTCTCTACGACAAAGGGGCAATCGCGAAGAGCGCGCTTGAGCAGGCGGAAGCAACAGAAGATGACTTTCGCGCAGACCTCAATGCTGCAACGGAACAATTGCGACTGCTCGGCATCGACAAGGAGCATCCGTCCGGAATCGTTGATATCGTAGCTCCGGTTTCCGGCGTTATCACAGATCAGCAGGTCACGAATTCGTCAGGTGTCCAGGGACTGGCGGGGCCAAGTCCCTTCACAATTGCGGATCTTTCTTACGTGTGGATCGTGTGTGATGTCTACGAAAACGACCTCGACGCCGTCCGCGTCGGGGAGTACGCGGATATCCGCTTCAACGCTTATCCCAACCTGCTGCTCAAGGGACGTATCGACAACATACTCCCTATCCTCGATCCCACCATTCGTACCGCCAAGGTACGGATCGAAGTAGCAAATCCTGGAACCCTGCGGATCGGCATGTTTGCAACCGCCACTTTCTATGGGAAACAGCCTGAAATGCACTCCGCCCTCCCTGCCAGCGCAATCTTGCACCTGCACGATCAAGAGTGGGTCTACACACCACTCGGGCAGGGACATTTCAAACGGGAGGCGGTTGTGACGGGAAACATGTTGCTCAACAACCAGCAGGAAGTCGTGTCGGGAATCAAGCCGGGGGACCGGGTGGTTTCTAATGCCCTCGATTTGCAGAATACGGTGGAGCAATAGGTGATTCGCCGCATCGTCGATTTCGCGCTAGCCAATCGTCTTCTGGTTCTCGGGCTCGCTTTTGTTCTGTTCGTCTGGGGAGTCATCTCCTTCCACAACTTGCCAATTGAGGCTTACCCAGACGTTGCTGACAACTATGTGGAGATCATCACGCAATGGCCGGGAATTTCGGCCGAACAGATTGAGCAACAGGTGACGATTCCGCTCGAAACCGCAATGAACGGTATCCCAGGGGTTGTGCACCTACGCTCATTCTCTTTGTTCAGCCTCTCCGATCTCAAACTGATCTTCGAAGACGGCTCAGACAATGCTTGGAACCGGGAGCGCGTCCTAGAACGGCTCAACCAAGTGACGCTTCCCGCGGGTGTCTCGCCGCAAATGGGCACAGACTGGAGCCCGGTCGGCCAAATCTACTTCTTCACGCTTCACAGCACGAATCCGAAATACGACCCGATGGAATTGAAATCAATCGAGGATTGGGTCGTCGAGAAAAATCTGAAGTCGGTTCCTGACATTGTTGATGTCGCAAGTTTCGGTGGCCCGACCCGCGAATATCAAGTTCGCATAGATCCCAATCGACTCGTTGCCTACGGGCTGAGCCTGGCGCAGATCGAGCAGCAACTAACCAATAACAACACGAATGCCGGCGGAAGCTTCATCCAAGAAGGCTTACAACAGATCAATGTTCGCGAAGTCGGTCTCGTCGACCGCGTTCACGACATAGAACAGACCGTGGTCTTGACCAAAAGTGGCACACCTCTCCGGGTTAAAGACATTGCCGTCGTGTCCCAGGGCCCCAAGATTCGGCTAGGACTGTTCGCTCGCGCGATCCATCGCGAGAGCGGAAAGATCATCGACAACGACGACGTAGTCTCCGGCATCGTTCTGCTGCGGAAAGGGGCGGCAGCGGATCCGGCGCTGCAAGCCCTGCACGAGAAAATCCAGGAGATGAACGACCACATTCTTCCCCCAGGGGTGAAGATCGTTCCTTTCATTGACCGAAGCGATTTGGTCCACTTCACGAGTCACACGGTGTTGCACAACCTCAGTGAAGGAATGATCCTCGTATCCGTCATTCTTTTCTTGTTCCTTGGAAATGTTCGCGGCGCGATTATCGTCGCCGCCACAATTCCATTTTCATTGCTATTCGCTTCGATCTGTCTTGATCTGAAGCAGGTGCCTGCGAACCTGCTCTCCTTGGGTGCCCTGGATTTCGGCATGGTGGTCGATGGTGCGGTGGTCATGATCGAGAACATCGTGCGTCACATGAGCTTCGCTCATGACACGGAAACTCCGATTGAGCGGATCGGAGACGCGGCACACGAAGTGCAACGCCCCGTGTTTTACGCCATCGGCATCATCATCACTGCCTATCTGCCTATCTTCACCCTGCAACGTGTCGAAGGGCGCCTCTTTCAACCGATGGCGTGGACCGTAGCCTTCGCGCTGTTCGGAGCACTCGTCTTTTCCATGTTGATTGCTCCGGTCCTCGCCAGCTTCGCTTTTGTGAAGGGCGCCAAGGAATGGCATAACCCGGTGGTGTCGTTTCTGACGGAACGGTATCGAATTGCGGTACGTTGGGCCATTCGTCATCGCATTGTAACGGTGGGTGTCGCAGGGTTCGCGATCTTGGTAGGGATTTTTGTATCCTTCAGCGGAATTATCGGTTCCGAATTCTTACCTCATCTCGATGAAGGTGCACTTTGGGTGCGGGGCACACTTGCGCCCAGCACCGGGCCGGATGAAGGAATTCGGGTTTCTAACCAGGCGCGGGTCGTGCTCTGCTCATTTCCCGAAGTGCCGCAATGCACCAGCCAAGTCGGGCGCCCCGACGACGGTACGGATACGACCGGTTTTTTCAACACCGAATATTTTGTCGCTCTGAAGCCTAAGGAGGAATGGCGGCCGATCTTCCATGAGAACAAGGACGAGTTGATCGCCGCTATGCAACGCGAACTCGACAAAATTTCCGGTGTTGTTTGGGGATTCTCCCAGCCGATTGAAGACAACATGGAAGAAGCAGTCAGCGGCGTGAAAGGCGAGCTTGCCACGAAGGTCTATGGCGACGACCTGAAAACACTGGAAGCCAAGGCTGATGAGATTGTTTCGATCCTGCGCAAGATTCCGGGTATTGAAGATCTTGGGGTGTTTCGAGTCCTCGGACAGCCGAACCTGAATGTCGCCGTGGACCGAGACGCGGCCGCCCGCTACCAGATCAATGTCGCGGACGTGCAGGACGCAATTCAAACCGCAGTCGGGGGCAATGCAGTCACGCAGGTGCTTCAGGGTGAAGCTCGCTACGACCTCGTGGTCCGTTACCTGCCACAGTACCGAGACACGAAGCAGGCAATTGAGAAGATTCGATTGCTCTCGAGCACCGGAGAGCGAGTATCGCTCGCGCAGCTGTGCAAGATCGAGGTATCCGACGGCGGTTCGGAAATCTATCGCGAGGGCAATCAGAGATATATCGCCATCAAATACAGCGTGCGTGGTCGAGATCTCGGAAGCGCCGTCGAAGATGCCATCGACAAGGTGACGCGTCAGGTCAAGTTGCCCAACGGATATCACCTCAGGTGGGAGGGAGAATACGCCAGTCAGAAACGCGCGAACGGGCGATTGCTCATCGTGCTTCCGATCACAATTTTCATCATCTTCGTAATTCTGTACACGATGTTCAAATCATTTAAGTGGTCCGCACTTATCATGGCCACCGTCGCCATCGCCCCCATCGGAGGTGTGCTGGCGCTGCTGGTGACCGGGACGAATTTCAGTGTGTCGTCAGGTGTTGGCTTTTTGGCTTTGTTTGGCGTCTCAGTGCAGACTGGCGTGATCATGCTGGAATATATCAACCAGTTACGCGTGCGACGCTATTCGATCGAAGATGCCGCAGTCGAAGGAGCGGTGTTGAGGCTACGCCCGATTGTGATGACCATGCTTGTGGCGACGCTTGGTTTGTTACCTGCAGCTCTTTCGCACGCCATAGGTTCGGACTCTCAACGCCCCTTCGCGATCGTTATCGTGGGCGGTCTGATTGCAGCACTGATGATGAGTATTTTCCTGTTGCCAACACTCTATGTGTGGATCGCTGGGGATCACGATGTGCTGCCCGCCGGTAACGGAAAATTTGCCGAAGGAGAGCACGTTGACTGACGCCTCGAAGCTGAGTGATCCCGTATCGCGCCGGAGACGCGCCGATCCCGTCAATGCCAGCTTGGGTACAGTCGCAAAGCGCTCGAAATCACTGCCTGGCCAATTTTGAGTGCAATAGCGACGCTCCCATCCACGGGAGGTGGCGTACCGCAGTCAATTTCGTTGAGGCCGTGGCAATAAATACGTTAGCTCCGCTGGAGTCGTGCCCGCACTTCATCTGCGCAGCGTTCTCCACTGCGCATGGCTCCGTCAATATAGCCCATCCATCGCGACGAGGTTTCGCTTCCTGCCCAATGGATCCGCCCGAAAGGCTCACGTATCGTCTTGGCGACCGTGGTCATTACTCCGGGACCCATCGAGGCTCCGTAGCAGCCGCGACTCCATGGATCGGCGGGCCAATCCTGGTCCTCGTAGTCGATGGGATTCGCCGCGTCCGGTCCGAAGAAGCTAACCATGTAATCGGTCATCACCTTTTTACGCTCAGCCATTGGATGTCCGGTTAGGTGGATTGCATTGTGCGCCTCGATAAAACCAGCAAGAATTCCTATTCTCCCGTCATCGGGGGAGATGTCAAAAACCCCGGCTGTTGGAGGTCCATCGCTCCAAGTGATCCCGTTCAGACCGCGGCCCCTCCAGAAGGGCTTGTCGTAAGCCACCAAGCACTTGATGAGCGAGCCCATCGGCATGTCCTGCGTGAGGATGTCCCGCGTTGGCGGTAACCAAGGGCTGTAGTTGATGCGCGCAGAAAGTGGCAAGAGCACTGCTACAATCGCATACTTTGCTTGCCAATCACCCTTCGTCGACTTGACGGTTACTCCGGTTTCGTCTTGCGAGATCCCAGAAACAGGTGCCTCCAGCAATAATGCTTGTTCGACTTCCTTGGACAATCTGACTGCCACCTGGTGCATCGTCTCTTTCACGCGGAAGGCCTGCGCCGACTTTTCGTCCAACCCAATCAAAGTCTCGAAATTGTCGCCCGAGTAAAGATAGAAGAGGAAGAAGAGAAATGACATTCGGAATGGGTCAGTGGTGAATACCGTTCGCATTGCGAGTTGAAGGAATGCGATTACGTCGCGATTCTTGGTTCTTGATTCATTCAAGCCATTGCTCGACTGTTAAGGTGTCGAATTGTTGTGCCTGAGGCATGGTCCATGGCGCATCGAGCGGCACCTGCTCCGACAATTGATTCAACTCGCGGATGAGGCGGTCGTATTCCTTCTGTCCGGCTGGCTTTAATCCAGTGTTTTCACGCTCTTAGTGCGGAAACTCACGCAAGAACTGTCGACGTAAAAGAGCTCAGGCATTCGTGGCTTATGTGGGTGAATACGTGCGGTGCGGAAGCCGGGCCTTTCTCGACATTTTTGCGACGTCACCAGCCAAGAACTCATGCTTCTCGGCAAAGTACCGCGGACGCTGGGATAAGCAAAACGGTGCACCATTAAGGCGAGCAAGGAAGCCGGACGTTCAGATAAGTAGCGGAACAAATTTTGCTGCACACTGGTTCCGTCAACCCAGCCTAAGAAGTGAATGGCTGCTCGACCACATCGACACAGAAAGGAAATGAAATATGTCATCACAGACCGCCGCCACTGGCACAATTAGAGGCCACGTTGATCGTCGTTCTTCATTGTTGGCTGATCGCATCGAGGAAGGCGCCGCCCTCTTGGCTGCCTTCGCTGAAGGACTGTCGGAAGTGGAATGGCACGCCCCGGTATCGGCCACGGACCGTCGTTCCGTTGGTCTAACCGTACACCATGTTGCCAGCATGTACCCGATTGAGATTGATGTCGCTCGAGCAATCGCCAGCGGGAGGGCCGTTACAGACGTTACCTGGGATGCGGTCGCTCAATTGAATGCCAAGCATGCGCACGAGCATGCTGAGGAAACGAAGACCACCGCGCTCGAAGTTCTGCGTCGGAACAGTCGTGAGGCGGCCAATGCAGTCCGCGGGTTCACGGACGAAGAATGAGATCGCGCGGCTCCCTTCTCGCTGAGCTTCGGTGCACCGGTGACCGCGCAGTTCGTCATTGAGGACCATGCATTGCGGCACAGTTGGCACCACTTGGCGCGCATCCGAATGGCTTTGGGCCGGTGATTTCGCGGGCGGCGGTCCCTTTGATCAGCAACTAGGGCTAGCTCGAAAAACCAGCGCGAAGTTGGTGAGGTAGCCAATTGCCCGAACGGAAGACAGAAAATCATGCGAACACCGAGATTAATGGCCGTGCTCGCGCATCCCGATGACGAATCCCTGGGGGTGGGGGGCACCCTTGCGAAATACGCATCTGCAGGTGTTGAGGTCTCTTTGATTACCGCTACTCGAGGCGATAGTGGCCGCTACCGAGGCTATCGCCTGGGCGATGATCACCATCCCGGGCGGTTGGCGCTGGCGAACATCCGAGAGGGCGAACTGCGCGCCGCCGCCTCAGCCTTGGGTGTGCGCGAAGTCTCGATCCTCGACTACGCCGATCAGCAACTCGACCGAGCGACCGCACGCGAAGCGGTCGCCACCATTGCGGCACACATAAGACGTATCCAGCCCAACGTAGTCGTGACGTTCGGACCCGACGGTGCATACGGGCACCCTGATCATATTGCGATCTCTCAGTTCACCACAGCGGCCATCGTTGCAGCAGCCGAACCCGCGTATCCATGCAATGCAATCGAGGCCGTAAAGCCGCATGTTGTGTCGAAGCTTTACTACATTGCCTGGCCGGAATCGACCTGGAGGGCTTACCAATCGGCTTTCCGCAGACTGGTCTCGACGGTCGACGGCGTCGAACGGCAGGCCGTGCCGTGGCCAGACTGGGCGATAACCACCGTGATTGATACGCGCAGCGTCTGGTCCACAGTGTGGCGGGCAGTCTGCTGTCACCAATCACAGGTGACCGCGTACGAGCGGCTGAAGGATTTATCGCCAGAGGATCATGAAGCCTTGTGGGGACGGCAATCGTTTTATCGGGTATTCAGTACGGTTACTGGCGGAAGAGTGCCTGAGACAGATCTCCTAGAAGGGATAAATACGTGACTATTGAATCGGCAGTAGGGGAGTCATGCGTAGACAAGAATTCCGGCCGGCATGCGCCGCTCGCGATGGACGCAGCAATGTTCCGAAGGCTGGGACATCGACTGGTGGATCAGCTCGCGGGATTTCTGGAATCGTTGCCGTTTGGTCCGGTGACCCGTGATGAATCCCCGTCAGTCGTGCGCGATGCACTCGACCTCACGGGGCCGCTCCCGGAAATGGGGACGGACCCCGGACCGCTGCTGGAAAAAATGGCAGAGTTGCTATTCGCTCACTCACTATTCAACGGACACCCTCGTTTCTTCGGATACATCACCGCGCCGCCGGCGCCGATCGGGATTCTCGGGGACTTCCTCGCGGCTGCGTTGAACCCGAACGTTGGCGCATGGACACTCTCGCCAGCCGCCACCGAGGTCGAGTCTCAGACCGTCAGGTGGATCGCAGAGCTCATTGGCTACCCAATCAATTGCGGCGGACTGCTTGTCAGCGGAGGCAATATGGCGAACTTCGTCTGCTTCCTAGCCGCGCGAACCGCCAAGGCGGGCTGGGATATACGCAAGCACGGCGTTTATGAAAATTTGGGACGCAGGCTTCGCGTGTACTGTTCAAGCGAAACGCACACCTGGATTCAAAAGGCCACGGACCTCGGTGGCCTCGGTACCGAATCGATCCGGTGGATTGCGACCGATTCCAAATCACGGATGGACGTCTCCGCACTACGCCGTCAAGTCGAAGCGGATATCGCCGCGGGAGATGTGCCATTTCTAGTCGTGGGAACCGCGGGGTCGGTCAGCACGGGTGCGGTCGATCCTCTGCCGAAAATGAGCGCGCTCTGCAAGGAGTATGGCTTGTGGCTCCATGTTGATGGAGCCTATGGCGGCTTTGCGGCTGCCGTTCCCCAGGCGCACGATGATCTACGTGGCCTGGGCCTGGCCGATTCGGTCGCGGTTGATCCGCACAAATGGCTCTATGCGCCGCTCGAGGCTGGATGCGCGCTGGTACGCGATCCGGAATTGCTGCGCGCGGCGTTCGCGTATCACCCTCCCTACTACCATTTCGAGGAGAAGGTGACGAACTACGTCGATTGTGGTCCCCAGAACTCGCGAGGCTTCCGTGCTCTGAAAGTCTGGCTTGCCCTAAAGCAGGTTGGAGCCGTGGGCTATCGCAACATGATCGCCGAGGATATACGCCTGTCTCAGGTAATGGCTCAGGCGGTCAGCCGCCATTCTGAACTCCAGCTCATGACTCAGGAATTGAGCATAACGACCTTCCGTTACGTGCCGCAAAACCTTGGAGAGGAACTGCGAGAATCGGAGGTCGAACTTCATCTCGACGCGCTCAACCGTGAACTTGTCGATCGGCTGCAGCGCGGAGGTGAGACATTCATCTCCAACGCCGTAGTCGGCGGGCACTACGTACTTCGCGCCTGCATTGTCAACTTCCATACCACTCAGGCGGATGTGGAAACAGTACCTGACATCGTTGCGCGGATTGGACGTGAAGTGGATGATGAGCTGCGCCGGAAAAATCCACGGCCAAGATAGGACGGTGTGGGCCGATAGTTGGTGCCTGTAGCAAGTTGGGCTTTGCGCATGCGGCCGAGCCCCGGGCAGAAATAAAATGCCTGCTCAAAGAGGATGTGTCTTGCCACCCCTGGATGAATTTGGATTTGGCATTAACGTTCAAGCCAGCCGATCGTGACTCCTGCTGGATTGTCGGCGAACCTTATTTACCCTGTGATCCTCTCCTGTTCGGTATCCTTCCATGCGTACAACGACAATGCACGATAACCGTAGATATCGGCACAGCCCCTGAGTGCGGTTCAGAACTTCAAATGGCACCTACTACCCAAGACGCCCAGTATGTTCAACTCATCGGAGCTATTGTTCGCCATAGTTCATCGCATGGTCGGTTGGGACCTCCGCCAATCGCTGAACGCGGCGCAGAAGCACTTAATCACAGCGCTTCGTGATGAAATTCGAATGCCTGACCAGCAGCCCTTGCGTTTGACCATACCAAGAGAAGAAAGACTGGCCGTAGTTGCAGATGCTCTGCTGGATGATGTTGGGGATGACCGCACGCTGGACGATTGGGCGCATGTTGCTGGAAGGTCCCGCCGTACCTTCATGCGTGCGTTTTCGGCTTAGGCAGGCATGTCATTTGGCCGTTGGCGACAGCAGGAGCGGTTGTTTTGCTGCCCTTGAGATGCTGGCACAAAAGAAATCTGTCACGGAGGTCGCTATCGCAGTCGGTTACGACAGTGTAAGTGCCTTCATTGAAATGTTTCGGACGATGCTGGGAACCACACCACAGACATACTTTCGAGGCAGGCGTTCGTGACCACGCATTAGAGCCATGGACGCAACGCCGCGCCTTCCTTGACGCTGTCGAGATGCCGCCAAGCACGAAGCAACGTCTCCTGCACTGGGTCTTCGGCATGCGGCAAGGAGCCGAGCGACTATTCGGTCCGTCAGTCGTCTCTTTTGCATTTCCGTACATCCGACTGCCAGCTGTCCAACCCTCAATTGTTTTGCAATTACTTGGGCAAGCATTCTGCTATAATGTAGCTACGTTGCTACATTGAAGGGTGGGGCGCCATGGCCATCACAAAACTGTCGAGCCGAGACTTTAATCAAGACACAAGCAGAGCGAAGAGAGCCGCTAAGCGGGGTCCCGTTTTCATTACGGATCGAGGCCGTCCCTCCCACGTATTGCTCACCGTGGAGGAATATCAAAGGATTACTGCAGGGCAGAAGAACGTTGCCGACCTCTTGGCAATGCCAGCAGCCGCTGAGATTGAATTTGAGCCACCCCGTGTGTGGGGAAGTCTGCATGAATCGGCGGACCTGATCTAATGTACATTCTCGATACCAACGTAGTTTCGGAACTAAGAAAAGCCAAGAAGGCAAATCAAAACGTCAAGAAATGGGCTCAACCCTTGCCGCCGGCGAGTTTCTACATCTCTGTGATTTCGGTGCTGGAACTGGAAATCGGAATCCTTCTTATCGAGCGGCGCGATAAGGAGCAAGGTACGATTCTTCGTACATGGATGGACAAGCACGTGTTGCCCACGTTCTCTGGTCGGATCTTAGCGATTGACACGGCTGTAGCGCAGAGATGCGCGGCGTTTCACGTGCCTAACCCGCGCTCCGATCGAGACGCCCTCATCGCAGCCACAGCCCTCGTGCACGGTCTTACGGTAGCGACTAGGAATGTAACCGACTTTGAAGGTATGGGAGTGGGCGTTCTCAACCCTTGGGAGTCTTGAGCACGATTTCCTTTTCAGCCCATCGCCGGAATTCAGGCACACCGTCCGCACATCTTGCTCT
>DASRRV010000346.1:0-123168 GCA_035695545.1 Candidatus Sulfotelmatobacter sp.
AGCAAAATTTCAGTCCCCGGACCGGACGCTGCGCGAGGACGAGGTGGCGCAGTGGTCGGGGAAGATTGTGGCGGCGTTGACCGGGCTTGGTGGAGTGCAGAGGGTTTAGGTCAAAATCCGGCACGCTGCTCGCGCGGAGAAAAGGCATCAATCACGAAGAACACTAAGGTTCACGAAGGAAAAACTTAAGCCTGGGCTTATCTTAGTCCGATCTCATCGTTCGCTCTCATCTTCTTACTCGGCTAATCTCCGTTGCACTCACGCCTCATCCTCAGCCTTTCGTCTTTCGTGCCGATGGTAGAGAGGTGGGAAAGATTTCTTCAGAACCTGGTGCGGCTCCGGCGCGGGGGAAGGACGCTACGCTGTTGCGGTATGTAGCGCGGCAGCCGATTGTGGACCGCGCTGAGAAAGTGTTCGGCTATGAACTTTTGTTTCGGGATGGGCTGGAGAACGCGTTCAACGGGGACCGGGATGAGGCGTCGCGGGCAACGATGGATCGCTCTCTTTTGATAGGCCTGGATGCGTTGTGCGACGGACGCCGAGCGTTTGTGAATTGCACGCGGAATACGTTGCTGAAGGGGCTGGTGACTTTGCTGCCGTCGACTTCGACAGTGGTGGAAGTTCTGGAAAATGTCCAGCCGGATGTGGAGGTGGTTGCCGCGTGCCGGAGTTTGAAAGAGGCGGGATACCTGATCGCGCTGGACGACTTTGTGGCCGATGATCCGCGGGAGGCGCTGGCGGAGATTGCGGACATTATCAAGGTAGAGATGCCGCTGACGACGGAGAAACAGCGGTCGGAGATGATCAAGAAATATGGGCCGTGGCGCTGCCGGATGCTGGCGGAAAAAGTGGAGACGCAGGCGGAATTTGGGCGGGCGCGGGAGCAGGGGTTCGTCTATTTTCAGGGGTATTTCTTCCGGCGTCCGGAGATGCTGAACGTGCGGGATATGCCGGCGAACCGGCTGAATTATCTGCGGATGCTGCAGGAGGTGTCGCGACCGGAGCTGGATGCCAAGGCGCTGGAGAGAGTGATCAAGGCGGAGGCGTCGGTGTGCTACCGACTGCTGCGATACTTGAATTCGGCGGTGTTTGAGCTCAAGAGCGAGATTCATTCGGTGCCGCACGCATTGTCGATGCTGGGGGAACGGGACGTTCGGCGCTGGGTGCGGCTGGTGGCGGCGGTGGGCGCGGGACAGGACAAAACTAGCGATCTGGTGCTGTCGGCGCTGGTGCGCGGACGGTTTGGCGAGCTACTGGCGCCGCGGGTGGCGCATGGGGAATCGGATCTGTTCTTGCTGGGGCTGTTATCAATGATGGATGCGCTGCTGGAGATGCCGATGGCGGAGGTGCTGGAGAAGTTCCGCTGGACCGTGAGACCAAGGCGGTGTTGTTGGGGCGGAAAGAGTGGGCTGTGACCGTCGTACCAGTTGATGCTGGCACATGAGAGCGGGGAATGGGACGCTGCGGCGCGGCTATGCGAGGGCTTGCAGCTGGATTCGGAAGAGGTGGCGGGAAATTATTGGCAGGCGCAGGAGTGGGCCCGGGAGGTCTCGGCCGGATAGGATTTCCGGCTTCCGGCTTTCGGTTTCTGGCTGCCGGCCTCTTGAAGAATCCTGCCAAGGCATGGCCTCCTGTGCAAAAGGTGGTTGGATGGGGCCTTGCGCGGTTGGGCCAGTGCGAGTAGCATAGGGTTGTTCTCATTGATGAGGCCTCGTTCCCGCGCAGGCCTTCCGCGCCAGCCGATCCGAGGCGGCGCCGACGGATCCGAAAACGGAAAACCGATACTGAAAAGTAGAAACACCGTTCGCGAGTAGAGATCGTTTCGAGAGTTGGGGTTCGTTCCAGAGTGTGCCCAGCCGCAATCCGTAAGTGCGAAGAACGTGTGGCATATGCAGGCGGAGCTTCGCGGCTGCGTAGTTCCCTTGCCGGGAGAGAGTACTGAGATCTGCAAGATCTTGCAGTGGAATTTTGCATCAATCATTTTGCGTAAGTCAGTGTGCGTGAGTCAGTGTGCATGAGTCAGTTTGTGTTAGTCAGTGTGTGTTAATCAGTTTGCGTCAATCAGTTGGCTTCTTGATTTCGAACAGCTTGAGAGGACTATGAACGCAGGACCAGGAAGGCCCTCCGGTGGTGGCGGAGGAGGACGAAGAAGGCGGCGCGGACGGCGTCCGCATAACCAGCGCGGACAGCGACCCGGACCGGGATTGAGCCGGGAGAATAAAGACGGCATCTACACCGCGCCGATGGATCACAGCTACCGGGCGGCGATGGCCGGGGGCAACAACGGACACAAGGGCGGAGGGCGGCAGAGGCCGGGGTTTGCGGCGCAGTATCCGCAGCCGGAACCGGAACCGCTGCCCCTGAATGGGGACGCGAACTCGCGGATCTTTGCGTTTATCGAAGACCTGTTTTTTATGGCGAAGATTCAGGAGACGGCGCGCAAGCTCAACGTGAAGGTTGAGTTTGTGAAGACGGACAAGGATCTGATGGAGAAGATGTCGGCGAATGGCGAAGAGAAGCCGTCGCTGATTATCTTCGATCTGAACAATGCGAGCGTGAAGCCGCTAACGCTGATCCCGAAATTGAAGAGCAAGTTGAAGAAGGGGACGTCGATTATCGGATTTCTGTCGCACGTGCAGGGAGATCTGAAACAGAAGGCGCACGAAGTGGGATGCGACATGGTGCTGCCACGGTCGGCGTTCTCGCAGAATCTGCCGCAGTTGTTGCGAAGGCATGGGGCTCCGGAAGAGGAAGAGAATTCGGCGGTGCAGTAGGGGCCGGGTTTCGGGTTTCGGAATTTGGGGCATTTTCGTGCGGCGGCGGTTCGCCTGGCACATCACTTAGCGCTTTCTGGACGATGTCGCCTACGTCCGTGTGAAAGCTCTCCTCATGAAGCGCGCTGCGATTGGCGTCCGAATGCATTCCGGTTGGGGAGTGCTAGTCGCGGTTGCGGTGGACTCCGGTTCGGTTGAGGTATTGGAACGGAGACGTATTGTAGTCACGGATGCGGCTGTCGCTGGAGCCATCCAGCCTTATCATCACGCCGCGACTCTCGGGAAACCTCCCGACCTCTCAAAAGCGGCACAGCACCTTGCTCGCTGTGCCATCGCTTCTGAGCAACTTGCCTCACTGGCTCTCGAAGAAGTGACGGAGCGATTGAGGGAGCAGCGTCATCGAGTCGCAGGTTGCGCGGTTCTGTTGGCGTCAGGGCGGGCGCTGCCGTCACTGGCGAAGATTCTGGCGGCGCATCCGCTGATTCATACGGCGGAGGGTGAGTTCTTTCGCGATGCGGTGCGGAAGGCTTGTGAGCGATTGAAGATTCCGGTCACGGCGATTCGGGAGCGGGATCTGGATGAGCGAGCGAAAACGGCTTTGGGTAGGGCAGCCGGGGGTGTGCAGAGCAGAATTGCGAAGGTGGGGCGGTCGATCGGGCCGCCCTGGACCTCAGACCACAAAGCCTCGGCGCTGGCCGCAGCGATCGTGCTGACAGTTTAGCGGTTCTATTCCCGTTGCCTTTCGCTCTGGCCGGTTTCAGAGGCGCGATGGCGGCGGTTCAAAACTTCTAACCGCAAAGAGCGCTAAGAAATGCCGCAAAGGACGCTAAGAAAAGCATCAGGCTCTGGAAATTAGCGGCGACGGAATGGTCCTAATTTGATCGGTTCGTTGACCGTGTGGGTTCATCCGCGTAAGATTTGGCTCCTGTGATCGGCCAGACGATTTCGCACTACCGCATCGTGGAAAAGCTCGGGGGCGGCGGCATGGGGGTGGTGTACAAGGCCGAGGACACCCGGCTGCACCGCTTCGTGGCGCTGAAGTTTCTGCCCGATGAAGTAGCGCGCGATCCGCAGGCTCTAGCGCGCTTTCAGCGGGAGGCGCAAGCGGCTTCTGCACTCAATCATCCTAATATCTGCACGATTTACGACATCGGCGAAGAGAACGGGCACGCGTTTATCGCGATGGAGTTCCTGGACGGGGTGACGCTCAAGCACAAGATTGCGGGAAGGCCGATTGAGACGGAAGTGCTGCTGGGGTTGGCCATAGAGATTGCCGATGCGCTGGATGCGGCGCACAGCGAGGGGATCGTCCACCGCGATATTAAACCGGCGAATATTTTTGTGACCAAGCGCGGGCACGCGAAGATTCTGGATTTCGGGTTGGCGAAGGTTTCGCTGGCGAGTGGGTCGTCGAGCCAGATTGCGTCGGCGAATACGCAGACGCGTTCCATCGACGAGGAACATCTGACGAGCCCGGGGTCTACGCTCGGCACAGTGGCTTACATGTCGCCGGAGCAGGCCAAGGGCAAGGAACTGGACTCGCGGACGGATCTGTTCTCCTTCGGGGCGGTGATGTATGAGATGGCGACGGGGACGTTGCCTTTTCGAGGCGATACTTCGGCACTCATCTTCAAGGCGATTTTGGACTTTGCTCCGGTGGCCGCGGTACGGCTGAATCCCGACTTGCCGGCGGAGTTGGAACGGATCGTCAACAAGGCGCTGGAGAAAGATCGCAACCTTCGATATCAGCATGCAGCCGACATGCGGGCGGATCTGCAGCGGCTGAAGCGCGATACCGATAGCG
Source organism: Candidatus Sulfotelmatobacter sp. (assembly GCA_035695545.1). Lineage (GTDB taxonomy): Bacteria > Acidobacteriota > Terriglobia > Terriglobales > Acidobacteriaceae > Sulfotelmatobacter. Next base: position 4,579 of record DASRRV010000346.1, read on the forward strand.
GACGCGCCGTTGCGGCCAGTTCGGGATCGGTGGCAGTGGCGCCGGAGCCTGTGCTGCCAGCAACCGCCGCTCCGGCTTCTGCGGCAGGGTTGTCATCGGCGCAGGCGTCGCCTTCGCAGACTTCACCCTCGCAGGCTTCGCCGGCGCTCACATCGTCGCAGTCTTCGCAAGTTCCCGCGCAGAATCAGGGTGCGTCTTGGTCCGCGGTAAGCGCGGTGACCCCGGCAAAGAAGTCCGGGATGGTGGCTGCGGCTTTGGCGGCGGTGGCGCTGGCGTTGCTGATTGCCGGGGGTCTGTATTTCCGTTCAAAGCAATCGGCGGCGATGACCGAGAAAGACAGCGTTCTGTTGTCTGACTTCGTCAACACCACCGGCGATTCGGTCTTTGACGGGACACTGAAACAGGCGCTCGCGGTACAACTTGAACAATCTCCCTACCTGAATATTTATCCCGAGTCGAAGATTCACGCGGCTTTGAGTCTGATGGGCCGTCCGGCCGACGTGCGCCTGACCGGCGATGTGGCACGCGAGATCTGCCAAAGGCAGGGTGTCAAAGCGATGCTGACCGGTTCGATTGCGAGCCTGGGAAATCACTATGTCGTGGATCTGGCAGCGGTGAATGCGCAAACCGGCGACTCGCTGGCGCGGGAGCAGGCCGAGGCCGACAGCAAGGAGCAGGTCTTGAACGCGCTCGACAAGGCGGCGTCGAACCTGCGGCGAAAATTGGGGGAGTCGCTGGCATCGGTGCAGCAGTTTGCCAAACCGCTGGAGCAGGCAACAACATCGTCTCTGGAAGCGCTGCAAGCCTTCAGCCTGGGACAGGCCGACCACCTGAAGACTGACGACGAAGCCGCCATCCCACACCTGAAGCGGGCGGTGGAGCTGGATCCGAACTTCGCCGTGGCATACGCCACGTTGGGGGTGGCATGCATCAACACGTCGCGGCTTACAGAAGGCAATCAGGCGCTCAAGAAGGCCTATGAGTTGCGGGACCGGGCCAGCGAGCGGGAGAAGTTGTACATTCAGGCCCACTACTACGACGAAGTCACCCTGGATCTGGAAAAGACCCTGGCCGTGTATGCCGAGTGGAGGCAGATGTATCCGCGGGACACGGCGCCGTATGACAACGCGGCGCTGGCGTATAACGCGATAGGACAGTTCGAAAAGGCGCTCGATATGGCGAGCCAGGCGATGCACATGGATCCCAAGGACGCGTTTTCGTACCAGAATCTTGGGAGTGCGTACCTGGCGTTGGGACGGCTCGATGAAGCCAAGAGCATTGCAGAGCAATCCATCGCGCAAAAGCTCGATGGCGTCGGAGTGCGGATCGTGCTAGCGGATGTCGCGTACATTCGAGGCGATTGGGCTAACTACGACCGCCAAATAGAATGGGCCCGCGGAACATCGAACGAGCCGTTCATGCTGTTCTGGAAGTCTGCCGGACTGGGTGGAATGGGAAAGATGAAGGCCTCACATGCGACGTGGCAGCAGGCACAAGTGCAGCTGACGAATGCCGGGCTCAAGGATTTTTCCGGCGGACTGTTAGAGCTGGAGGCGTTAAACGACGCATTAGTGGGATACTCGGCAGAGGCGCAGCAAAAGGCATCGCGGGGTACTGAGATCTCGAACAACCGTGACGTGCGTAGTTTCGCCGCGCAGGTGTTGGCGTTCGCAGGCAATGTGGGGAAGTCTGCTTCTCTGCTAGCCGACGTATCGCGCGACTATCCCGACTACGAGTTTCTCTCTCTCATCATGGCTCCGATCGTGCAGGCGGAGCTGGATCTGCAAAAGAACCAGCCGAACGAAGCGATTGCCGCACTGGAACGAGCGCGGCCTTATGAATTGGGCGTCGGGCCGCGCTCTGCCGGGTACATGCCGAGTCACTTGCGAGGAACGGCTTATCTGAAGCTGCACGACGGCGTGAAGGCTGCGGCAGAGTTCCAACGCATTCTGGATCACCAGGGAGTGACAGCCTGGGACATGACGTATGCGCTGGCGCGCCTGAACCTTGGACGGGCGTACGTAATGCAAGGGGACAACGGAAAAGCGAGAACGGCGTACCAGGATTTCTTCGCTCGCTGGAAAGATGCTGATTCGGACGTTCCCGCCCTGAAAGAAGCCCAGGCGGAATACGCGAAACTGCAATAGCGCCGCGGGTTCGTGCTAATCCTTCGGAATCAGCAAGCCTTCAAACGAATCAAGCCGTCATCCATCGAAGCGCTACTTTGCCGTAGCGTTTAGTGTCGCAGGATCGATTTCCAAAATCATCTCGTACGAGCCTTTGGGTGGGGGCGGGAATGGCGTTTCCTTGCCCACGTAAGACGCATACAGCGCTCGCATGATGCACCTGGCGAAAGCCGTCGGCTGTTTCTCTGTGTGCGATTCCTCCACACTGCCGTTGGCCCCGACCTGGACAAGGAGGTCGAACTTCGAGGGATCGGCGTTTTTGTCATTCGAGCACGAACGCTCGTATGCCGCGAATTTTGGATCGAAGTTTACGCGGTAAGCTTGTCCGTCAGGAGACTTCATGTTGGCCTCGGCCTTCTGCCGGAAGGCGCGGGCGCGCAGTTGTGACGGAGCAACCTGGGCAGCGATAGAGCGATTGGACTTGAACCAGGCTTCCGTCCTCCAGACGTCTTTGTCCCAATTGTCGCCAATGCGCTTGAACGCAGGGTCGGCGGCGATCCAGTCGCCGGACTTCGAGGCCATTAAGGCGAAGGAATTCACGACCAGAAGGGATGGACCGTATTGTTTTTCGAGGACGGCGAAGCCCTTTTGCAGGCGAGGCCAGGAAAAGTGGGTAAATTCGGGATCCTCGCACGCGCATATATTTCCCTCTGCAATCTGAAAATAGAGCAGGTCACCGGCATCCCCACCCCGCCGATTCGCGGCCTCTTCAGCAAAACGCGAGGCATCCCCATCCTCCCCGTGCCACTGGGGCAGCAGGTAGTTGGCGAAGACGCGGTAGTAGTACTGATACCCCGGTTCCAAAGCAACGGCCTGCTGGAACAGCGCTGTCTCTTCGGGGAGATCCCAGCTCTGCCCCTGTGCGACGAGTTGCATCGCGACAAACCAGTCCGGGGATTTTCTATCGGTTGCAGCAATCCCGTCGAGAATCGACCTGGCTTGTGCGATACGCTCACCGAACAGCTTCCAGCCGCTATCGCTGACGGAGTCGCTGACGCCGGTGCCACGCGCGTCCCAAGCGTAGCTCACATAGGATTCGGCAAGGGCGATGCGGACGGTGAGGGAACGAGGATCCTGTTTTTCCCAGCGCTCGAGCAGCGCCATATGTTGTTGCCAATCGTCCTGCGTGGGATGTCCTGGCCTGGGCGAGTCGAGGCCCTCAAAGACGTTGCGCAATTTCCACGCGCCTCCGGCAAATCGGGTTTTGCCCGCCTGGGCCGCGTTGGCAACGCACTCGATGTCGGCGAATCTTTCCTGCTTGAGCAGTTGTGCGATGGCGTCCCGGTATTCGTCGAGGGCGTGAACGTCGGTGGCAGCATCGAATTCGGCGCCGGAGAAGGCACACGCCGGCACTGTACCTGATTTCTTCGTGTCAGAAGCAACCGCACTCGCGCCGCGAACCAGCAGGAGCATGAACAAGACCACAGCAGTGATGCGAATTGGAGCCGCAAAGATTTGAAAGATGGAGGCGTGTTCGGTAGATCGCCAGAAGCTTTGACATGTCATGATGGGATCCTATGAGCCAGATTGATGCGAAGGACTGCAGCAAAGGCTCAGACTAAGAGCAGGACATTTTGATGTCGAGATTACTTTCGGGAAGGCCTGAAGGCCGCACTGCCGCTATAAAGCAATGCGAGCGATCTGGAGCTACGCTGTCAATATTTCATTTTATAAGTCGGCCTGAGTCGGAGAGTAACTCGCTCGACTAAGAAATGGTCATCTCGTGCGAAGAACAAAGCTCATCGTAGGCCTTACATTACTGGCATTGATAGCGACCACCGCCTGGCAGATAGGATCATGGGAACTCGCGAAAATCAATTTGCGCGATGATTTGCAAGACATGGCATCGCAGGCCGGAGTGCATACAGGAGCTGTCCCTCCAGCCGCAAATGATGAGGAAGTAGTTCGGGGTGTAATTCTAAAAGCAAAAGAACATGGCATCGACCTTGAGCCCAGTCAAATCACGGTGCGGCAAATAAATCCCGGAGAGAAATCGACCTTGTATCTTGGGGTGAACTATGTCGAACCGGTGAGAGTACTCTTCTTTTCGTTCAATCTTCATTTCAGACTCTCAGTAGGCGTGTAGGCAGAAGAACTTCGGCCTTCCTCATGCGTAGAGGCATGTCTACCCGTGTTAAAAGCCCAGGGCCCTTAAGTATGGATGTGCTTATCGGTGGATCACTATCCCGGAGGCCAGGCCAGCGGACGTCCGCCGAGCAGGTGGACGTGCAGGTGAAAGACTGACTGTCCGGCGCCGGGGCCGACGTTGAGGACGGTGCGGTATCCCTGCTCGATGTTGCGCTGGCGGGCAATGTGGGCGGCAGCGAGGTGGCAGCGGCCGATGACTTCGGCGTCGGAGGCCTCGGCTTCTTTCAGCCCCGCAAAATGTTTCTTGGGAATGATGAGCACGTGGGTGGGAGCTTTGGGGCTGATGTCTTCGAAGGCAAAGACGTGATCGTCTTCGTAGATTTTCTTGGCGGGAATTTCTCCGTGGATGATGCGGCAGAAGAGGCAGTTCGGGTCTGTCATTGCTGGTTCACCTGGCGGAAACGATAGCACTTGGGCGTTGGAATTGTCAGCGGGCATCTACCAGGATCAGAAGAAACCAGACCATTGGTTTAGGCATAGTCGCGGTTGCGTCTGCTAGAGATCGCGACATGATAACTATTGAGAAAAGCGATTACACTCTAGTCGGGATTTGTTTCGCGCCTACGCAGGAACTCCGTAGAACACCTGTTCCCGAAAGAGAAAATCCGATTCCATGATTCTGAGCAACGGAATGTCCTCGCGGGACAATGGCGCCTTAGCGAAGTTTCGACCGGCGGTTGAGCGCTCTTAGTCGAGGCGGACTAAGAAGACCGCGCCTTCGGGAGTTTTGGTTTCGCCGGCCAGTTGCTGGGCGCGGGAGTGGTCGTCGTCGAGGACGCGGACGCGGATCCACCAGTCTCCGGCGGGACTGGCGAAGCGCAGGACTTTCGCGGTGTGGTAACGGCGAGTGAGGTGATCGGCGAGTTTTGTGGCGGCGTCTTCGTCAGGGAATCCGCCAATCTGGACAGCCCACTTCCCTCCTGTAGCGATGGACGCGCTGGCCTGCAGCAATTCAACCTTCACCTGGGCAACGCCGGGACGCCAGACATCAATCTTGCGGGCAGCGGCGAGGGAGAGATCGAGAACGCGTCCGGGAATAAAGGGTCCGCGGTCGGTGATGCGCACGAGAGCGGAGTCTCCCGTCTTGATGTTGGTAACGCGCACGATGGAGCCGAGAGGATACGTGCGGTGAGCGGCCGTCATGGCGTGCATGTTGTAGACTTCGCCGTTCGACCCGCGGCGATTGTGGTAGGGCGGACCGTACCAGCTGGCGAGTCCGGTCTCAGTGGCGATGGGCTGTGTGCCGGCGGGGACCGTGGGCTCGGCGAGATCGGCGTCGGTGGAGCCGGTGTCGTCGGATGAGGTGGCTTCGAGCTTTGACTCGGCGGCGGGCGGTGGAGTGGGCGGACGCTTGGCCGGCGGCTCGGGAGTTGTTGCTGCGGTGGTGGAAACGGGGGGCGGAGGCGGCGGGACGCTCACGCGCGCCTGCTTGGGATGGCCGCAGGCCGTGAAAAACAGAATCGTGAGCAACAGGATCAGGATCATCGTGGCACGGACGAAGTGGGCACGGTGGATCTGGCGGGGCACCTGGGTGCCCGGAAATGCTGGCGCTACTTGGGAGGTTGGTGCTTCTCCATGTAGTCCGCGAACTCGGCGAGCTTGTCCGACGCCACCCGCAGGGCCTTGGTGGAGTGAGTGCGCACGGCCGGGACAACTTCGTCGTTGAGATATTTGATGAATTCGGGAATCTCTTTTTCCAGGCGTTCGGCAGCTTCGTTGATGGTTTGACCAACGCGCGCCGAAGCGTCTTCCACCTTGCGGTTGAAGTCGTTCATGGTGCTCCTCGGAATGATTGGGCGTGAATGGATTCACGCGATGCTGCGGATTGCCAGGCTCGGCTATTATTTCGCGGCGGAGAGGCGGGGTCAATGGCGGAGGGCTGGTTTCGATGGTTCGGGTGGGCGGGGGAGACATAATTTTTTTCTTCGGATTTCTTTCCCTGGATCACGGGGCGAGAGGTTCGAGTTCCCGGCTACGTTAGCTGGCTACGTTAGAATGCGGTGTCCGGACATGAGGTTTACGAGAAAGAAAATCGATGCCGCGGGGCGCGAAGAGGCATTTCGGGCGCGGCTGCTGGCTTGGTATGACAAGCATGCGCGGGAGTTGCCTTGGCGCAAGGGCCGCGATCCGTATCGAGTGTGGGTGTCGGAGATCATGCTGCAGCAGACGCGGGTGGCGGCGGTGATTGTGCATTATCACGAATTCCTGCGGCGGTTTCCGACGGTTGAGAAGCTGGCGGCGGCGCGGGAGGCTTCGGTGCTGGCGGCCTGGAGCGGACTTGGGTATTACCGGCGGGCGCGCATGTTGCACGCGGCGGCGAAGGTGGTGGTGCGGGAGCAGGGCGGGAAATTTCCGGCGAGTTCCGAGGGATTACGAGCGCTGCCGGGGATTGGGCGATATACCGCGGCGGCGATCGCCAGTATTGCGTTTGGCGAAGCGGTCGCGGTGGTGGATGGAAATGTGGAGCGAGTGCTGGCGCGGGTTTCGGGTGCGCGGCTGGCGGGCGAGAAGTTGTGGGATGCGGCTGAGAGGGTGCTGGATCGGGAGCGGCCGGGAGATTTCAATCAGGCGATGATGGAGTTGGGGGCGACGGTTTGCACGCCTCGGGGGCCATCGTGTCTGATGTGTCCGGTGGTGGATTTGTGCGCGACTCGCGGGGAGATGGCGGGGGCGGGGAAAGGGCCGCGGCAGAAGAAGCGGGAGATTCACTATGCTTTGGATTTCCACGATGGGTCGGTATTTCTGGTGCAGCGGGCGCGGGATGCGCGGTTGATGGCGGGGATGTGGGAGCTGCCGGAGGTCGCCGACGAGAAGCAGGTTCCCTTCGTCAAGCTCAGGGCAGGCTCTCGCCTCGCTCGGAACGAGAAGAGTCGTGGAAAGACGAATGGCAACATGGAAAACGTCGAACCTTTGTTCACGGTGAAGCATTCGATTACCGTGACGGATTACACCGTGCAGGTTTGGCGATCGGCTGCGCCAGCGGAAGTTCGCGGGGAGTGGATTGCGGTGGAGAGATTGGGGCGGGTTGCACTGACGGGGCTGGCGCGGAAGATTTTGCGGAAGGCGGAAGTCGTTTAGGGAACGGTTGATCGCGCAAAGGCGCGCTGCGTTCATTTCTCCAGGCAGCCATTTCGCTCAATCCAAAGCGCGAGTTGTGTCATCTAAAGTAGAGGGCCAGTGCGAGGGCTTATGCGCTGGCTGCGAAATCTGTTTCGACGACGAAGGGGAGAACGAACCATGGCAGCATTGACGGCGGGAGCGAGGGCTCCTGAGTTTCAATTGAAGAGTTTGGACGGGAAGAAGTTTTCGCTGGGCGACCAGCTCGCTCACGGGCCGGTTGTGCTGGCGTTTTTTAAGGTGTCTTGTCCGACTTGCCAGTATGCGTTTCCTTTCTTCGAACGGCTGCACAAAGCATACGGGGCGAAGGGCATCACGTTAGTTGGGGTTTCGCAGAATGATGCCAAGGAGACTGAGGCTTTCATCAAGGACTTCGGCATTACCTTCCCCATGTTGCTGGACGACATGCGGAGCTATCCGGTCTCGAATGCTTACGGGCTTACTAATGTTCCGAGCGTGTTTTGGGTCGCGCAGGATGGGGAGATTGAGGTCTCCAGCGTGGGATGGGTGAAGGCGGACTTCCAGGAGATCAACCGGCGGATGGCCGAGGCTGGGAAGATCGCGCCGGCTGTCGTCATCGCGCCCGGGGAAGACGTTCGCGACTTCCGGGCTGGTTGAGGGTCTAAGAACTAGGCCGCCGGTCGGCGGGCTCGCTATCAAAAACAAAACCTAAACAGGGAAGCACGGGGTACCGCGCCGCGGGACAGGGCCTACGGGGTGCTCGTTCCAAGGGTGGGTGCACTCTCGTACTCGGGATTGCCTTACTTCTCACTCAGTTCCGGATGAACCTTCCTTTACAATTCTCGCAGACTTTCACATAAAAAGAGCCTTCCGGCGCTTGGTTTGTTGGGGGAGAAGACCTGTCTATGCAAGGAATCGCGAGAATTTTTTCCGCGTGTCTGATGGTGTGCGTGAGCCTCCCCTTATTGGCCGAGGGATCTGGCGCCGGGGCTGGGGCCGGTGGCTCGAAGGGGGCAAAAGCTCCTTCGGTGAAACTGCCCGGGACTGCAATCGTCGCGCTTGAGACCATCACGCCCGATCACATTCGTTGGCATGTGCGGTACCTGTCGCACGATCTGCTGGAGGGGCGCGGCACGGGGCAGCGCGGGGGAGACATCGCGGCGGAATACATTGCCACCCAGTTTGCCGAGTATGGACTGAAGCCCGCTGGCGATCACGGGACTTACATGCAGAAGGTTCCGCTGGTGGGGATCACGACCCTTCCTGAGACTCAGTTTTCGCTGGTGCCGAAGCGCGGCGAGGCTATGAATCTGAAGCCTCTTGACGAGTACGTCGCTTATGACCAGACGCAGCAGGCGCAATCGGATGTGGATGCCGACATCGTCTTTGTGGGATACGGAATCGAGGCGCCCGAGTATGGCTGGGACGACTACAAGGGGCTCGACGTGCGCGGAAAAGTTCTGTTGATGCTGGTGAACGAACCGCAATCGGATGATCCGAAGTTCTTCAAGGGCAAGGCACTTACTTATTACGGGCGCTGGACCTACAAGTATGAGGAGGCCGCGCGCAAGGGCGCCGTGGGAGTGCTTCTGGTCCACCAGACGCAGATGGCGAGCTATCCGTGGGAAGTGGTGAGGAATTCGAATTCGGGGGAGAAGTCGGCGTTGAAAGTGGAAGGGCCGGCGCTGAAAGTGGCGTCATGGCTGCATCTGGATGTGGCGAAACATTTGGCGGCGGCTGGCGGGATGAATCTCGACAAGATGATGCAGGATGCGCGGTCGCGGGATTTTCATCCGGTGAGCCTGGGAGCGAAGCTCAACGCGCACATGGTGAGCAAGGTGCGCAACTTCGAATCGAACAATGTAGTGGCGATGCTGCCGGGGGCGGATCACGCGCTGAGCCAGGAGGCGGTGATTTATACCGCGCACTACGATCATTTCGGCGTGCGTCCGGAGATGCCGGGAGACAACATCTTCAACGGCGCCGACGACAACGCTACGGGATGCGGCATTCTGATCGAATTGGCGCGGGCGTATGGAACGGCGGCGCAGAAACCGCGACGGTCGATCTTGTTTGCGGCAGTGACCGCCGAAGAGCAGGGATTGCTTGGGTCCGAATATCTGGGAAAACATCCGCCGATTCCGGCTGGCAGAATCACCTTGGACTTGAACTACGACGACGTGAAGCCGCTGGGAGCACCCGAGGAAGTCGAAGTTTCCGGGGCGGAGCGAACTTCGTTCTATCCTGCGGTTGAGGCACTGGCGAAAGAATTCCGCCTGGCAATCCGACCGGATGCGCGGCCAGAAGCGGGGCACTTCTACCGGTCCGATCACTTCAGTATGGCACGGGTGGGCATTCCATCGTTCTCGATTAATGAAGGCATGAAGTACAAGGGACACAGCGAGGCCTGGGGGATGGAGCAGGAGCGCGAGTACGTCGAGAAGCACTATCACCAGCCGAGTGACGAGTACCACCCGGAGATGGATTTCGTGGGCGACTCCGCCATGGCGCGCTTTGGATTCGCTCTAGGGTGGGAAGCGGCGAGTTTACCCAAGCTGATCGAGTGGCAGAAGGGCGACGAGTTTGAGGCGGTGCGGGGGAAGAGCCAGTAGCGAATTAGAAATAGTTGTGAGATTTCCGAGGCTTCGGAAAAAGCTCACGTCCCTCTAAGAAGCTACCCGCCGGCGCTTAAGCCGCGATTCGTTTTTGAACGTCTTGTTGCGCGACTGGAAGATCGTGCGTTAGAACTGGTTTCCCGCTCTATTTGGATTTCCTACACTCTCTTTCTAGTTATGGTATAGTTCTGCTGATTTTGCTGAACTTCCCCCCCGGGCCACATATCCCAGGATCCGACCGTCGATCGACGGATGCTGTAAAAGGGGAAGTATTGTCGTGGAACACCTGCGAAGTTCACGTTGGTTGCTTGTACTCTCTCTCCTTTCCACCGCAAGCCTTAGCGCCGGAGCGCAAACTCTAACTCCGACCAGCGTTAATTTTGGCAACTGGGCCGTAGGGAATACCGGCCATGCCTCGGTCTATTTGAGGAATACCCTGGTTGTGCCGCTCACCATCCTCGGCATCTCGGTCTCTGGGGACTTCGGACAAAGCTCGACATGTCCACTGGCTCCGAACGAACTGGCGGCTGGAGAGGCCTGTAGTATCCCGCTGACATTTACACCCACGGCACTTGGGCTTCGCACCGCAACCCTGACGATCAACGACGACTCTTCGACTTCTCCTCAGGCCGTAGCGCTCAGCGGGAATGGGGAGAATCCTGTGGGCCTGGCGCCGCTCTCACAGGCATTTGGTCTCCAGGTTGTACATACGACGAGCGCGGCCAAAACGTTTACGTTACAGAACTACCAGACGGTGCCGGTGAATATCGCCTCGATTTCGACCTCGGGTGATTTTGCCCAAACCTCGGACTGTCCGGTATCGCCGAACACACTGCCGGCCAGACTGAACTGCAAGATCCTGGTCACATTCACGCCCACTTCGGTCGGGGTTCGCACTGGGGAGTTGACCATCCGTGACGATGCGGCCGGCTCTCCGCAGGGATCTTCTTTGCGCGGAACTGGGACTGCGGCGACGGTCACGCTGTCTCCCACGAGTCTGACCTTTGCCGATCAAGTGACACACACGACGGGCCCGGGGCAAGTCGTCACTTTGCAGAATGGGCTAAGCGTTCCGCTGACGATCTCTGCCATTTCCACGGCGGGAGATTTCTCTCGAAAGTCGACTACGTGCCCGGGGCCGGGAAAGACGCTGGCTGCGGGGGGAAGTTGCACGATATCGGTGGTATTCACGCCGACTACGCCTGGCATTCGGACCGGGGCGCTAAGTGTGAGCGATAGTGCGAGCGCCTCGATTCAAGTCGTAGGCCTGTCGGGCACAGGAGTCGCGACCCCGATCGAGCATGTGGTGATTATTTTCCAGGAGAATCGCAGCACCGACAACCTGTTTCACGATCCGGTACTGATCTCGCGCGGCGCCGACATTGCCAGCAGTGGCCTGAACTCGAACAACCAAGTCATTCCGTTAAAACCCGCGCCGCTGGCCAATACCTGGGACATGGGCCACAACCATGCTCCGTTTGTGCTGATGTACAACGGCGGGAAAATGAACGGGGCGGACAAGATTCCTCTGCTTTGCCAGGATCCCAATTGTCCACCTCCAGCCTACGCCAACTACACGTACGTACAGGCTTCCGACGTGGGGCCTTACTTTCAGATGGCGGAGGAATACACCTTCGCCGACCGCATGTTCCAAACCAACCAAGGGCCGAGTTTCCCGGCACATCAGTTCATCATCTCGGGAACGTCGGCGCCGACGGCGGACAGCAACCTGTTTGCAGCGGACAATCCAATGGGGGGCACCAAACCGGGAGCCGACACAGGCTGCACCGCTCCCGCGAATCAATTTGTCAAGCTGATCAATCCGGCTGGGAGTGAATCCCAGTCCCAATACCCGTGCTTCGAACATCAGGCCATCACAGATTCGCTCGACGGCATGGGCCTGAGCTGGCGGTACTACACAACTTCGGGCGGACTGCTTTGGACCGGCCCCAATGCGATCGAGCACATACGGCTTGGTCCGGACTGGGCCAACGTCATTATCCCCAACACGACCGTCTTGTCTGACATCCACAATGGGAAGTTGCCGGCAGTGAGCTGGGTCATCCCCAACGGGCTAGCCTCGGACCATCCCAGGAACAGCGGCGGGGATGGACCGTCCTGGGTAGCGTCGGTTGTGAATGCGATCGGCAATAGCCAGTACTGGAAAAATACCGCGATCCTAATCACTTGGGACGATTGGGGAGGGTGGTACGATCATGTCGCGCCTCCGATCTTGAATTCGTACGAATATGGCTTTCGTGTGCCGTTGATCGTAGTGTCGCCCTACGCAAAGGCGGCATACATTTCCCACACCACGCACGACTTCGGCAGCATGCTGAAGTTCATCGAGAAGACCTATAACTTGCCTTCGTTGGGATACGCCGACGCCTCCGCGGACGATCTCTCCGATTGCTTCGATTTCAGCCAAACACCGCTCACGTTCCATACCATCCTGGCGCCGCTGGGGGAGGACTATTTCCTGAACGATAAGCGTCCACCTGTGGATCCGGATGACGACTAGGATGCCCTGGTAGACCGCAGGGCTCAATCGCTACACCAATCAGAATCAGCAGCTTAAGCTGGTAACCGAGGTAACTTTAGCCGCCCGCCCGGGCATGCTAGCCTCGGTATGTAGTTTTGTAATCAGCAACTTCCGAACAGAATCCTCGCTCTGGGATGCCGAGACTTCCCATCTTTCGCTTAGGCGGAGCGCCGGACAAGCCGGCGCTGCCGAATCTGGCTGCCTCCACGCCCTTCGTCTCGCTCGAAGGGTTGAGCGTCGGCGTCGATAACCTGCGCCACGATGTGGTGCTAAGCACGAAATTCGTTGAGGCAGCGCGCGCTCAGATCGCGCGGCTGATCGCGCGAAACGGCGACTTGGAGGGATTGCTGGCGGCGGAGGCTCCGCAGTCGACGCAAGGGCCCTCGTGGATGAGAACCCAGGCGGGGAGAAGCACGAAGCCCAAGATCGATCCATCCGACTGGAAGTCGATGATGACTGAGCTGCAGGTCGCATCGCTCAATCGAGCCAAGAAAGAATTCAAACTGTCGGTGGACCTGCTGGCCAGGCTGGCGGTGACCAAGTTTCTGCGCACGGAAATGAACCAGCAGTTCCTGCAGGTGCTGGAGAGGTGCCGGGTCCTGCTGAAGAGCTACGACAACATGCGGCAGCAGAAGGCGCATGAATATCGCGAGCGGCTGGCGACGTTCCAGGTGCGCAAGAAAATCATCCTGCGAAAGACGGGACAAGAAATTTTTGAAACGCTGCGCGAGGTGGAGAAGAGCACTCTGGCGCGCACGCGACGGTCGCTGTTCGGCGAAGAGACCAGCGGAGGAAGCTACTTCACCTACCCGCTATTCCTGAACCGGTTGCTGTTCTCCGAAGACGGGCGCGACGACTTCCTCTGCGCCGAACATTACGTCATGCTGGGAAACTGGGACCGCGATTCCGACCGCTATGGACGGATGCGCGAAGTGGCGTCCGGATTTTTGCGTTCGCTATATGGCGAGGAAGTCAGCGCGGAAACGCTCGATGCCTGGATGAACGTTCCAGAGAACGCGCGGGCGCTGGTGGGGAGCGGGACGCCGGATGAGTCCGACGAGGGATTGGAGCAGCAGGAGCGCCTGGCCGCGTGGGTACGGCTGCTCGAAGACGAGCGCGTGATGGAGAACGTGATCGCCTCGTATCACGTGGTTCCGCTGCTCAACGAGTACGCGCCGCGCATCAATCCGCAGCAGTTGAAGAACGCGCTGATCGACCGCACGGAATGCGACCGGGTCGAGCGCATGATCAAGGAAAACGGAAAGCTTTCGCCCACCAGCTTGTATGCGGCGGTGGCGAAAGTGGCTGCCTGCCGTGGCGGAGAACGCGCGAAGGTGGCGGCCCGGTTCCTGGGAGACTTCTTTCACTATCACCGCGACCTGCGGCGGCTCGAGATTCTGAACGCCGCGCTGGACTCGGTAAACCTGGTGGCGAACGAGCGTCTGCAGGAAATGTCTCGCGTGAACGGGACGCTCTATGAGTTCCTGCTTCCCGAAGAACAGTCACAGCCCGACTCGGACCGGGTGCTGCGCCACGTCGTGCTGAAGGCCGATGTGCGCGACTCAACGCGGCTGACGCGCACGATGATGGACAAGGGCCTGAATCCGGCGTCGTACTTCAGCTTGAATTTCTACGACCCCGTGAACAAATTGCTGGAGAAATACGGCGCGAAGAAGGTGTTCCTGGAAGGCGACGCCATCATTCTCGCTATTCTCGAGCGCGAAGGCGAGCCGGGCCTGGCCGTGAGCCGCATGTGTGTTCTGGCGCGCGAGATCATAGAAATCGTTCGCGGATATAACGAACTGATGCAGCGCTCGGCCATGCCGGGGCTGGAACTGGGCGTGGGCATTACGTTGCAGGAATCGGCGCCGCTGTATCTGATGGATGGCGAGCACCAGATCATGATTTCCGAGGCGCTGAACGAGAGCGACCGGATGTCATCGTGCAACAAACGCGCGCGCAAGGTGATGGAGCCGCAGGCGGGACCGTTCCACGTCTATGCGTTTCAGACTGCGGAAATGGATGCGGATGGGAATCCGGAGGATGTCATTCTGAGCTTTAACCTGGGCGGGATCCGTTTGAACGAATCCGCCTTCCGCCAGCTGCAGCAGGAAATCACGCTGGAACCGCTGAAGGTGCGCCTGCCTCCGCAGCTTTCGTCATCGGATAAAGGCGAGTACCGGCTGTTCAATGCCACGGTGCCGGTGGATCGCGAGATCTTCCGCAAGATTGTAGTGCGCGAGAGCCGCATTCCGCGCATCGATCCGGCGGATTTTTCTGTGACCGGATGGACGGAGCGCTGCTACTACGAAGTCTGCACCGATCCAGCCATCTACGCGGCGCTGGAAAGACGCAAGGCCGCCAAGGGCTGAGCATCTTCCGGCCGATACGTAGCTCTGGTGTCAGTGAAGCTACGTCTTTACGACTGCGAGTTTGCTCCTACACCCTGAGTCTCGACGTAGACGGCGTAGAGAGACTGGCTGGCGGCCATGAACAACCTGTTCCGCTTGGCACCGCCAAAACAAAGATTCGCGCACGTTTCCGGAAGATGAATTTTGCCGATGAGCGTGCCATCGGGCGCGAACACGTGCACTCCGTTGTAGCCTTCCTCTCCCCATCCCGCAGCGGACCAGATGTTGCCGTCCACATCGCAACGGATGCCATCGGAGGAGCCCGGCGACATATTCACAAACTGCCGGCCATTCGCCAGTTTCACGCGATCCACGACGTCATAGACGCGAATGGGACGCGGATCGCCAGGATGCTTTGGATTTCCAGTGTCGACGATGTATAGCTTTTTTTCGTCAGGAGAGAAACACAAACCATTGGGCTTGTCCATGTCGCCGACCACGACCGTCGCTTCCCGCGTCTTGGGGTCGATCCGGTAAACGTTGGCGGGAAGCTCAAAGGGAGCTTTGTGGCCTTCGTAATTCGACATGATGCCGTAACCCGGATCGGTGAACCAGATTGCCCCGTCAGAATGGACTACCAGGTCGTTGGGCGCGTTGAGCTTCTTGTCTTGAAAATGATCCATCAGCACGCTGATGGTACCGTCGTGTTCGGTTCGCGTTACCCGGCGCGAGTCGTGTTCGCAGGTGAGCAGCCTGCCCTCGCGGTCCCGGTAATTGCCGTTGCTGTAGTTCGAAGGGCTGCGGAACACGCTGACCTCTCCGGTGTCCTCCAGCCATCGCAGCATCCGATTGTTGGGGATATCGCTGAACAGGAGATACCGCCCATCGCCACACCATACCGGCCCTTCCGCCCACCTCGCGCCGGTGTAGAGGCGCTCAACCGCGGCGTTGGCGACTTTGTATTTTGCGAAGCGCGGATCGACCACTTCCACCGCTGGATCGGGATAAACCACCGGACTTTTCTGTTCTGGCATTTCCGCAAGCACCCAAGGTTTGAAGGCCAGAGCCGTCGCGGCGCCGGCGGTAAGGTTCATGAATCTTCGTCTTAGCATCAGTGTCTCACTGGCGGGAAAATCCGCCCGAGGCACCTTATCACGACGGTTTCCTGCGGAGAAAGAATCTTTCCGCTCGCCAGAGTGGTCGCCCCTGAATCAATTCAGAGTCGGACCAGGTAGTTCGTAGTTTCATGAGCTCGTGGCTCGGGGCATATCAAAAATTTGAGCCTACGCGCGGGGGCTGGAACGGGATGTGAAATGTCGCTTCCACGTCAACCGGGGACCCATTTTTCGTGGCGGGATGAAATTGCCATTGGGCTACCGCTTCGCTCGCGAAGCGGTCGAGGCGATCGTCGACTCCGCGCAGCACACGCACGTTGCCGACCGTGCCGTCGGCGTGTATGACGGCGTAGAGGATAACCGTCCCGGCGACGTTTTCACGCATCAACTGGAGAGGGTAGGCGGGATCGACTTTGCGGGTGGCAGAGGGCTGAGAAAGATCGGGAGCGGGCGTGTCTGCGCTGGGCTTGGCCGCGCCATACTTGGCCGAGCTGTGGTCAAGCTCGGCGAAGCGGATTACCCAACTGCCTCCGGCGGAATTCAGGTTCGGCATGTTGAGCGTCAGGGAATAGAACTTGCGGTCGCCGAATACGGCACGCTCGGGCTCGGAGAGTTTGGCTGCGCTGTCCGGTTGCATGATGCGGGGCGGAGCGCTGGTCACGCGCGGCGGACGGACCGTGGCGACGACATTCGGGTTGACGGCGGTTGTTGTCTTCGCGCCGGGGTCGCCTGCAACGGGCGACGTTTTGGCGGAAGGAGCAGCGTTCCCCACATAGAGGCCTGCGGGAAGATTGCTGGTTCCCTTCCGGCCGGATCCACTTCCATCTTCCTTGTTGCTGCTGTTGGCGTGTCCGCCGGCGCCTGGGGCGGTTTCTCCGGTAGTCGATCCGGCCGAGCCCGATGCTCCGGCATGGCCTCCTGGAGTAGCGGCGAAAGCGCCACGACGGTTGCCGGGCGGCGGATCAGGCGGCGCGTTCACCACGGGGTGCAGGTTCAAAGCGATTACACGGCCACGCGATCCTTGTGGCCCGCCGGACGATCCCGACGCGGACAATGCGGGCGGCGGAGCTACCACCTGCGGAGCAAGCCCGACCGGGGAAGACGATCTTCCTCCAGGCATGGTGCGCTGTTCGCTGACCGTGAGTTGCGAGGCAGGAGCGATCACAGCACTGTGACCGATATTCAGATCTCCCAGACGGCGGGTGGACGCGGCCTCGACGCTGGGCGGAGGCGCGATCAATGCCGGCTGCAGACCTTGAAACGTTGTTGGAGATTGGCGAACGTCCGGCGGCGGCGCGGCTACGGAAGATTGCAGGTTGGGTTGCTCCCGGCGACGAGCCAGGCTTGTCGCATCGGGCGGCGGGGCCACGAAAGACTCCATCTGCGGCGCGACGCGCGTAATTTCAGCAGCGAGGGTCATGGGGGCAGGAATATCGAGCCGCGGCTTCTCCGGCTTGTCAGACCAGGCGACGATATTGGGCAGGGCGACGTCGCGCTTCAGCTTGACGTTAGGCGGAGTGACGATAGTCTGCGTGCGATTGTCGGCTTCGGGCGGAACGGAAATGATGGGCTGGCGGGCAAATTCCGGATCAGCTTTGTGGGGCGGCGCCGCCTCTGTACTGCGAGTGTCCAGGGGAGGCAGGTATTCCGCGGGCGCATAGACAATCACCTGCGCGCGGTCAAACGTGGGCTTCAGAACTGCCTGGGGCTGCAGCGCGAAGAAGCGCGTGAGGCCGATGAGTAGCCCACCGGCGATCAGATGACATGCGCCGGAATCAACAAAGCGGCGCCAGGGAGGTCCGCCTTTCACGAACACATCAGGCCAAAAAGGCGCGGGAGCGGACTGAAGTTCGAGCCGGGGCAGGCGGCGCGGAAAAACCAGGTCGCGCAGGTTCCCGAAGAAGACGCGAGGCCGGGACGGCAACTCGACCAGAAGCCGCGGAACAGGCGCGGGCTGCGGGATTTCGCTGGTGGGCCGGACCTCAATCATCCTATCTATAGTAGATGCGGGAAGAGAGTTTGGGATAGCCGGGAGTGCATCGCGGCCGACGAATTAGTGTCCGATCTGGCACAGCGACACCCGACTCCTATCGCGCGCAAATCTCTGTACCGGTAAAGACCGTTTATAATCTTGGATTCGGCATTCTGCCGCACTTCTCACCGTAAGGACACACCTTTGCTCGACTTCTTGGGAGATTTACAACGGACTCATATGTGTGGAGCGTTGCGCGCCTCTGACGCCGGCAAGAAAGCCGTGCTCATGGGTTGGGTGAACAAGCGTCGCGACCATGGCAACCTGCTGTTTATCGATCTGCGCGACCGCACGGGTGTGTCCCAGATCGTGATCAACGTGGAGCGCGGTGCGGCCATCCACGAAAAGGCCGGCGACCTGCGCAACGAGTTCGTGATTGCCGCCATTGGCACGGTGAAGCTGCGCGACGCGAACACGGTGAACCAGAATATGCCCACCGGCGAGGTGGAACTGGTGGCCGAGGAACTGCGGATTCTGAACGAGTCGAAGCTGCCTCCGTTCCTGCCCTCCGATACAGCCCTGACCAACGAAGAAACGCGGCTGAAATATCGTTACATCGACCTGCGGCGCGATGTGATGCAGTTCAACATCGAGACGCGGCACAAGGTGGCAAAGGCGATCCGCGACTATCTTTCGGATCAGGGATTTTTCGAGATCGAGACACCGTTCATGACGCGCTCGACTCCCGAGGGAGCGCGCGACTATCTGGTACCGAGCCGGGTGCAACCGGGAACGTTTTATGCGCTGCCGCAGTCGCCGCAGATGTTCAAGCAGATCCTGATGATCTCCGGCTTCGACAAATATTTCCAGATTGTACGTTGCTTCCGCGACGAAGATCTGCGTGCCGACCGCCAGCCCGAGTTCACGCAAATCGATTTAGAGATGTCCTATCCGCAGGCGGAGCGCGTTTGGGAAGTGGTCGAGGGATTTCTGACGGCGGCTTTCGCAGCGGCGGGGAATGAGATCAAGACACCGTTTCCGCGGATGGACTATGACGAGGCGATTCGCCTGTATGGGATCGACAAGCCGGATCTGCGTTTGCCGCCGTTCACCGACGTGCGGGATTGCTTCACTGCGGAGAACCTGCAAGAACTGGCGATCAATGCGAACTTGCCGGTGATTGCGATTCGTACGCCCAAGGTCGGCGAGCTTTCGCGCAAGGAGCGCGACGACATCAAGCCGATGTTCCACTCCAAGGGCGGCGCGAAGATTTTCGAAGACTTCAAGCGCATCGGCAACAAGTATCCCGAGGCCGCGGCGGCCATCGCGAAGAAGACCGCGATGGAAGATGGCGACCTGCTCGTGCTGGTGGCTGGATCGGCGCAGGCGGGCCCGCAGACCGCCATGCCGGCGCATCGCAAAGTAACGCCCGCGGAATTGGCAATCTACGCATCGGCGGGCCTGATACGCCTGGCGCTCGCGGCGAAGTATGCCGACCGGCACGGCATTTTCAAAAAGAGTGGCGATCCCGCGAAGGACTACCGCTTCCTGTGGGTCACGAATTTTCCCATGTTCGAGTGGGATGAGGGTGAGAAGCAGTGGATGGCGGCGCACCATCCGTTTACCTCCCCGCACGAAGAGGACATGAGCCTGCTGGAGGCGGGCGTGGAGTCGGTGAACGATCCGCAGTCGCCGCTGAGCGCGGTGCGAGCACTGGCCTACGACGTGGTGCTGAATGGCACAGAGCTGGGTTCGGGGTCGATCCGTATTCACCGGCAAGACATTCAGAGCAAGATCTTCCGCGCCTTGGGCATGAGCGAGGCAGAAGCGAAGGCCCGCTTCGGATTCTTTCTCGAGGCGCTGGAGTATGGCACGCCTCCGCATGGAGGGATCGCGCTTGGTCTGGATCGAATCGTGATGATTCTGGCGGGAGCGGAGAGTCTGCGCGAGGTAATTCCGTTTCCCAAGACCGCTCGTGCGGTGGACTTGATGGTCGACGCTCCAACGCCGGTCAATGAGCGGCAGTTAAAAGAGTTGGGGATACAGGTAAGAAAGTAGGCCGAGCGACAGGATCTGGTATTGGCTGAGTCGATGCCCAACTGTCGCAAGACAGTCGCGCTACACTGGATCGAATGAAGCTTCTGCTCGCGGTCCTGTTTGCTTTTCCTTTATTCCATTCTTCGCATGCGCCCGCTGTCTTCCGAGCCCGGATCGACACAACCGCTGGAAGCTTCGTCATCGAGGCACACCGCGATTGGTCGCCGAAAGGTGCTGACCGCTTTTACGAACTGGTCCGCAAGCATTATTACGACAACTCGCGCTTCTTCCGAGTCGTTCCCGGGCGTTGGGTTCAGTTTGGTATCGCTGGCGATGCCAAGGTCGCGCAAGCCTGGCGTCATAAAACCATTCCGGACGATACCCTCAAGGTCCACAACAAACCCGGGTACGTCGCCTTTTCCAACACCGGCCCGGGAACACGCTCCACGCAGGTTTACATAAACCTCCGCGACAACTCCGCGCTCAATGATTCCGAGCCCGCCTTTGCTCCCTTCGCCAAGGTTGTTGAAGGCTGGGACATTGTGGAGAAGCTCTACGGCGGCTACGGAGAAAACTCCGGCAGCGGGATGCGTGCCGGACATCAGGACAAACTATTCGAAGGCGGGAACGCCTATATGGACAAAGAATTTCCTAAACTGGACCGCCTCATTCGCGCGGCCATTATTCCGGACAAATAGGTCCTGCTCACACCCTTGAAGGATGAGATCAGATGGCGAGGGCTCGTTGAGGGGATTTTGAGCGTAGTCGGGATTTATCGCCAATTGACGGACTGCTATCTTGTCCTGAGGGTTCTCATTGGCAATATTTCTCCAACAAATCCGAGCGACTGGAGCAAATCATGATGACGGAATTCGGGGCTGGCGAGCCTAAACAGAAGATGCTTTGCTATGACGTACGCGCCGCCGTGATTAGCACACTCGCTTATCTTGAAATGATCGAAGACGCGAAGTCTGACCCAATCGATGTGGACAAACATTTGAAAGGCGCGATCAAGCAGTGTCGTTGGACGGCGGAAAAAATTGAGGACCTGTACAAAGAGATCAGCAACGCAGAGAGTCGACAAGTGTAATCGCGATATTTCCTCAACCGGCAGCATTCATTGGTGGAAGGTGCGATCCCGGTTCGGTACAAGGGTGCTAAGGGGCGTTGTGTTCCGTCACCTGTAAGAGTACGCAGCCTTGCTTGGTATGCAGCACCTCGGAGACCTCGCCTGCCTGCATCTTAAAGACTCGATCTTCAAGTTGCTTGGACAGTGTTCCCCGCTTAAAACAGCCGATTGCGCCTCCTTGCGCCGCCGCTGGGCCTTGAGAGTTGGCTCTAGCGACATCAGAAAAGGAGCTACCCCTCTGGGCGGAGTTCCGAACCGGTTCGGCTTTGTGCCTCGCCTCGTTGACCTGCGCTCCGCTTTGCGGTTCGCCTGTGCTAGTCTGCCTGCTGCGGAGCACTCCTCACATGCCGAAAGATGCCCTCAAACTACTACTCGTCGCGCTCGCGTTTGTAACGGCAATTCAACCCGAAGCTGCAGCGCAGCAGACTGCCAACTCCGGCGCGTCCGCCATTGTCGAGCAAGGTAAATTCACCTTGCATAAGTTCGAACAGCCCATCGGACAGGAAACCTACGAAATCCGCCGCGATGGGGACTCTGTTGTCGCGAAGATCGATTTCAAGTTCACGGACCGGGCTTCGCCGGTTCCGCTTTCGGTGACGTTTCGAGGCGCACAGGATCTGACGCCGCAGGCTTTCGAGATCAAGGGCCGCACTGCTCGCAGCATCTCGATTGACCAGGCCGTAACCATCGATGGCGACAAGGTGAACCTGCGCACCCGCGACAAACCGAGCAATGCCGCTACACCCTCCGGACCGTTCTTTACCATCTCCGGGTACGCTCCCAGCACGATGCAGATGCTGATGGTCCGCTACTGGGCCACGCACGGTTCGCCCGCAGAACTCGCGACGCTTCCGAGCGGCACGGTGAAGGTGGAACCGCGCGGACAGGACACGATTCGCGTGGGCACGAAAGACGAGAAACTCGACCGCTTTACGGTCGAGGGCCTGATCTGGGGGCGCGAGACGCTTTGGTTTGATGCGAACCGCAACCTGGTTGCGGCCGTCAGCACGGACGCGGAATTCGACCATTTCGAAGCCATTCGCGACGGCTACGAGAGCGCCTTGGGAGACTTCGTGGGACGCGCCGGCGCCGACGGCATGAGCGCGCTGGCTGAAATCTCGAAACACATTTCGGGCAGCCGTGCTTCGACGCTTGCCATCGTGGGCGGAACGTTGATCGATGGCACCGGCGCCGCACCGACACCGGACTCGGCAGTCGTGATTCATAACGGGCGCCTTGTCGCCGCTGGACCGCGGTCCAAGATCAAGATTCCCAAGCATGCCAACGTGGTCGATGCCCACGGCAAGACCATTCTGCCTGGACTGTGGGATATGCACGCGCATTTCGAGCAGGTCGAGTGGGGCCCGATTTATCTGGCGGCGGGCGTGACCACGGTGCGAGATTGCGGCAACGAGTTTGAATTCATCACGGCTGTTCGTGACGCCGTCGCGCAAGGACGCGGCCTCGGTCCCAGGTTGCTGCTGGCCGGGATCGTAGACGGCTCTGGCGTGTACACACTCGGCATCGCACGTATCGACACGCCGGAGCAGGCCCGCACGTGGACCGATCGCTACCATGCCGCGGGCTTCCAGCAAATTAAGATTTACAGTTCGGTGAAGCTCGAAGAGCTGAAAGTCGTCACTGATGAAGCGCACCGACTTGGAATGACTGTGACGGGACATGTGCCCGAAGGATTGAACGCGTTCCAGGCAATCGACGCCGGACAGGACCAGATCAACCACATTGGCTATATCGCCGACATTATGTATGCGCCGCTGCCCGCGGATTCGAAGTTCATCGACCGGATGAAGGCAGAGATGGCAATCGATATCGACTCGGCGGACGCGCAGAAGGCAATCACGTTTCTGAAGGAACATCACACGGTTGTCGATCCGACCCTCGCGCTTGCGGAGTTTTTCACCGCGACCACGGCAAAGCCCCCAGCCAGCTTCGAACCTGGAGTCAACAAGATCGCACCTGAACTAGCCGAGCAACTCACCGATGTGGGCCCGCCCTCGGAAAGATCGGAATGGGGAGAACAAATATTTGCGAAAAAACTGACCATCGTCGGCGCTTTGCATCGGGCCGGCATTCCGGTCGTGGCCGGCACCGATCAGGCGGTTCCGGGTTACAGCCTTCACCGTGAAATGGAGCTATACGTACAAGCGGGATTCACGCCCATGGAGGCGATTCAGGCAGCCACAATTGTGCCGGCACGGGCTATGCGGCTCGACAAGGAATCGGGAACGGTGGAGAAAGGCAAGCGCGGCGACCTGATTCTGGTCAACGGGAACCCGTTGGAGGATATCCACAACGCCCGCAATGTCGAGTACGTGATCACCAACGGCACCATGTTCCACACAGCGGAACTGTGGCAGAGTGTGGGATTCAAGCCGTGATGGCGGCGGGCGGCATGGCTTCGTGGTCGGGCACAATCCGGCTGTGCTAGTCTGCCTGAATGCCAGCACGCACTTCATCCAAGCGCAAAAAACCAGCTATCAAGAAATCTCCCGCTAAGAACTCCCCCGGCGCTTCACACCGCCCCAAATCCCCCGTTCTCGCAAAGAATGCGAGAAATGGGGCACCCCAAGTTTCGGGCGCGCGCGGTAAGCACTTTCTCAGCGACAAAGTTGGGCACTTTACCGAGTCGGTCATCCGGGAGATGACGCGGCAGGCCATGCTCTACAACGCGGTGAATCTGGCGCAGGGATTTCCGGACTTCTCCGCTCCGGCGGAGATCAAACAGGCCGCGCAGCAGGCAGTGTCGGCAGACGTCAACCAATATGCCATCACCTGGGGCGCCAAGAGTCTGCGTAATGCGATTGCGCGGCAGATGGGCGTCTGGCAAGGCATCACGGTCGATCCCGAAAAAGAGATCACCGTGTGCTGCGGATCGACGGAGGCAATGATTTCGACTTTGCTCGCGGTGTGCAATGCCGGCGATGAAGTCGTCATCTTCGAACCGTTCTACGAGAATTATGGACCCGACTCAGTGCTGAGCGGTGCGAAGCCCAGGTTCGTGAAGCTGCGTCCGCCAAAGGAAGACGGCGGCGCGTGGACCTTCGATGAGAAAGAACTGCGGCGCGCCTTCGACAAGCACACTAAGGCGATCATCCTGAATACGCCGAACAATCCCACGGGCAAGGTGTTCACGCGCGCGGAACTGGAATTGATTCGTGACCTGTGCGTTGAGTTCGATGTGCTGGCGATTACCGATGAAATTTACGAACACATCCTGTACGAAGGCACCGAGCATATTTCGATGGTGACACTCGACGGTATGTGCGATCGTACCGTGACCATCAATGGCATGTCGAAGACCTACAGCGTGACGGGATGGCGCGTGGGATGGGCGGTTGCGCCGGAAAAGATTACGAATGCGATCCGCAAGGTGCATGACTTCCTGACGGTGGGTGCACCAGCCCCGTTGCAGGAGGCGGGAGCAGCGGCCTTGAGTCTACCCGCGGAGTATTACGCCAAACTGGCCGAAGGATACCGCGTGCGGCGCGATCATCTGATTCCGACGTTGACGGCGGCCGGATTCAAGTGTTTCCGTCCGCGCGGGGCGTATTACGTGATGACCGACATTTCCGCGTTCGGGTTTAAGGATGACGTTTCGTTCGCGAGGTATCTGGTGCAGCATATCGGCGTAGCCGCTGTGCCGGGATCGAGTTTTTACCGTGATCCGCGCGACGGAGCACGGCAGGTGCGGTTCGCGTTCTGTAAGAAGCCGGAGACGCTGGACGCTGCCGCGCAAAAGCTGGAGAAACTGCGGCGCAAAAGCTAACCTCACAGGCTAAAGCCCGTCTGCCGCGTTTCGCACGGCTGCGACCGTTCCCTTCCCGAACATTCCGTGGCTCTACTTGGTGATTACGCCGCAGGCCACGCGGTCGCCTGAATTTCCAGACGGATCGGTCTTGTAGTCGTCCGCCTTCGCGTGCACCACGATCGCGGACCCACCGTTGGTCAGCAACGAGTGAGGACCATCCTTGAGAGTGGCATCTTTGTCTTCGAGATGGAGATTGGCCTTGCCGTCGGCGCCCACGGTGAAATTCGTCATGTCGCCGGCGTGGTGTCCGTCCGGGTTATCGAATCCGTGCTTCTTGCTCTCGGGATTGAAGTGCCCTCCGGCCGACTTGAAGTCAGGGCCCTCACACTTCGGAACCTGATGGAAGTGGATGCCATGGTCTCCAGGGGTGAGGTCGTGAAGGTGGAGTTCCAGAGCCACGCCAGGCCCCTGATCCCAGAGGACTACCGTGCCGACGGACTTTCCCTGAGCATCCTTAAGTTCAACCTTGGTTTTGGCCGCGCTCAACGTCGGAAGGGCGAGCAGTACGACGAACAACCCGAGGATGGAATGGGCAAGGCGTGTCATGGGCAACCTCCTGGAAACAGGGGGAATTATAGCCAATCCCCGCTCTGGGGAGCGCCCAAAAGGGCGAAGGTGGGATAAGTTGTCCACAAAGATGTGGAGTATACTGCGGAGAAGTTCCAGCAAATCTTTGTGGGGAAGAGTGCACTTATGCCGTTGAATGCAGTTGACCAGGTGGCGGAACAGGTTCCGGCGGACGATTTTCAGGCGCTCGAACAGAAGATTTATCGCACCATAGAGTTGTACAAGGCGGCGCGTCAGGCGCAGGCTACCGCGGAGCACGACGCGCAACGGTTGCGGCAGCATCTGGAAGAGCGCGACGAAGAATTGGCGACGCTGCGGCGCGAAGCGGTGCAGTTGAAGAAAGAGCGCGAGGTCATTCGGGGACGCGTGGAGAAGATGCTGGAGCAGATCGAGTCGATTGCTGAGGCCAGCTAGCGCGCTTAGGTACCGGCAGGCGAGACGCAAGCAAGCTGCATCTTTACGGAGAGATTCATGGCTACAGCTACCAAGGATCAGACGGTGCGAGACGCTCAAAACACCAGCGTGCGGGTAGAGATTTTCGATCAGGCCTATAACCTGCGCGGGTCCGATCCGGAGTACATTGTGAAGCTCGCGGAGTACGTGGACTGCAAGATGCGGGCGGTCGCTGAGGCTACCAATACGATTGATACCGTGCGCCTTGCCGTGCTGGCCGCGCTGAACATCGCGGACGAATATCACCTGCTGAAGAAGAATCATCAGGAGAGCGGGGCAACCGACTACCAGAAGAGGGCGCATCTATTAGCAGATGCACTGGACGAAGTGCTCGGCGAAAACCGCAGGGCAGGGTAGCCTGCGGCACTGCGCGATATCGTGCACCATGGCCGCGCTGCTCCTTACCGCTCTCCCCTCCGGCTTTACTCAAGAAAAAGCTCAAGACGCACCTCAGCAACCGGCTCCCGAAACAACTCTCCGTTCCCAATCTAATCTGGTGCTGATTCCGGCGCTGGTGAAAGATCAGCAAGGCGGAATCGTGTATGGACTGCAGACCAAGGACTTCATTGTGGAAGACGATGGAGTCGAGCAGACGGCGCGCCTCGACGAAGCCCCCGAAGGTCAGCCGGTCTCGCTGGTAGTGGCGATTCAGACGGGCCGCCGCGCCAACTACGAGTTCCCTCGTGTGCAAGGCCTGAAATCGATGCTGGACCCACTATTCAGCCTGGGAACCGCCCGGGTTGCGCTGGTCGAGTTCGGAGGCCAGGTCGAGCTCACCCGGAATTTCACGAAAGATGCCAGCCTTTTCGACGCCGACCTTAGCAATCTGCAGCCGGGAGACGGGGGAGCGGCCATTCTCGATGCGGTGAACTATTCCGTAAACCTGCTAAAAAACGAACCGGAGGGCCGCCAACGAGTGCTCCTCCTGATCAGCGAAACCCGCGATCATGGCAGCCACGCGAAGATTGACAGTCTTGTGGCGGCGATCGGGCAGGCCAATACCGTCATGTACGCTCTCGCGTTTTCGCCCGCTCTTTCGAATATTCTCGACACCGGCCGCGGTACCAACAAGAACGAGGAGCAACCCACGATCGATATCCTCGATCTTGCATACCGAACGGCGCAGGCGATGAGGAAAAATGTTCCGAGCGCAATCGCCTCGATGACCGGCGGCGAATACGAACTGTTTGCCACCCGCAAGAAATTCGAAGTCCGAATGAACGACTTCACCAATCATCTGCACAGCCGGTATCTGCTGAGTATTGCGCCGAAGAGTCCCCATGCGGGATTGCACCAGATTCGCGTGCGGCTAAAGGATGCCGGGAATAGCACAGTGCTGGCCCGGGGCAGTTATTGGGCCGAGGGGACAAAATAACGCACGGCCTCCAGACCGGCACTATTCCACGCGCTCGCCCTGCGGAGCCTCAGGACTGGCGTCGAGGACCTCCCGAACCTTCCCGATCAGGGCTGAGAGCGTAAACGGCTTGGGCAGGAACCAGAGCCCCTTGTCGAGCACGCCATAGTGCACGATTGCGTTGTTGGTATACCCAGAGATGTAGAGCACTCGGGTCTCCGGCGAAAATTGGACAATCTGTTCTGCCAACTGGCGGCCATTCATACCCGGCAGGACCACATCGGTAATCAGCAGACGAATCTTGTTGTGGTTGGCCTTGCCGATGGCCAGCCCTTCTTCCGGTCCACCCGAAACCAGCACTTTATATCCGCAATGGCTCAGAACCGAGGAGCTGAGTTGGCGAAGCTGCGGATCGTCTTCGACGAGTAGTATCGTCTCGGTACCCCGGAGCGCGTTGCTGGGACGGCGCTCCGTGGCCGGGGCGTCGGCCGCCTGGTCGACACGCGGAAAGTAAATCTTGAAAGTAGTCCCTCGCCCCGGTTCGCTGTAGACCCAGATGTAGCCTCCGCTCTGCTTAACGATTCCGTACACGGTAGAGAGTCCGAGACCGGTTCCTTTGCCGACCTCCTTCGTGGTGAAGAAGGGCTCGAAGATCCGTGCCTGCACCTCAGGACTCATCCCCAGCCCGGTATCGCTGACCGCCAAAAGGACGAAGCGTCCCGGACCGAGCGGCTGGTGTTCGCGCGCGTAGGATGCATCAAGTTCCTCATTGGAGGTTTCGAGGGTAAGTTTTCCGCCGTGCGGCATGGCGTCCCGGGCATTGAGCGAAAGGTTCATGAGGACCTGCTCGATCTGGCCGGGATCGGCCTTGACCGAGCCCAGATCACTGGCCGGCATGGTCAGCACTTCGATGTCTTCTCCGATGAGCCGGCGAAGCAAGGAATCCAGATTCATCATGGTGTCGTTGAGGTTGAGGATGCGAGGTGTAAGTACCTGCTTGCGACTGAAGGCGAGCAACTGTCGAGTAATGCCGGCCGCTCGCTCCGCCGCCGACTTGATCTGAGTGGTGTTGTCAGCCAGCCGGCTGCCGGCGGGAAGGCCATCAGCCAGAATCTGGGCGTATCCCAAGATCACAGTAAGCAGGTTGTTGAAGTCATGCGCGACGCCCCCGGCCAAGCGGCCAACCGCTTCCATTTTCTGCGACTGGCGCAATCTCTCTTCCAGCGCCACGCGCTCGGTGACGTCCTGTACCAGCGACGCAACGCCCAGCACGCGGCCCGAATCGTCGACCAGCGGAGTGTTATACCACTCACAGGAAATGGTGCGGCCGTTCTTGGTAACGTTGTCGTTGCTGCTCCGCATTCCGCCGGCCTGCTTAACAAGACTCTGCCAGACCTCATCGACCTGCGGGCGAAATTGTGGCGGCACAATGAAGGTCGCATGCTGTCCAATCGCTTCTTCCCGCGTGTACCCGAACATGCGCTCTGCCGAAGGATTCCAGGCGGCCACGCGGAAGTCGAGGTCCCATTCCACCACGGCCAGAGGAGTGTGCTCGATATGGATCCGCAGTTTCTGTTGCGACTGGCGAATTTCCTCATCCGCACGTTTGCGGTCTGTGATGTCGCGGCAAATGCCCAGCAACCCGATCACCTGCCCGTTCGGGTCGCGAAAAGGACCCTTGGTCGCCAGGTACAATCGGGTCACTCCCGCGGCCGTGCCAAATTCCTCGTAGGTTTGCGTCTCCCCTGACTGCACGACCTTGCGGTCCCGCTCCATAATGGTTCGGCCCACTTCTGGGTGGAATAGTTCCAGGTCGCTTTTGCCGATGACCTCGGCCACACCCCGGCCCAGGAAGCGCGCACCCGCCGTGTTGATCATCAGGTAGCGGCCCTCAAGACTCTTGACGAATACAGCGTCGGTCGTTCCTTCTGTTATGCCCTGCAGCAGAGCAAGGTTCTTCTCCAGTTCGCGGGAACTGACCATCAACTGGTTCTGGACCACGAATAGACGTCCGCTGGCCGCAGCGAACGACGTCATCACGAGTAGCACAGACCAGAAGAACTGTTCTTGCGAAATCAGCAGAACCAGCGGAAACACGATCGCCGGAATGAGCAACGGAGAGAATTGGGCGAGCAGTTGAAGACCGTGGGAGCGCGACTCAACCACCGTTTCCTGCTCGTCCTCATTCCAGGTACCGGCGATGAGAATCAGCAAGCAGTAGCTGAAGGTCCAGGCGAGGTCGGGCCAGGCTCCCTGTCGATAGTGCCCGGAAGACTGGTAGTACAAGGTGGAATTTAGAACAATCCCATGAACAGTCAGGAAACCGCCCAGGCGCAAGAAGAAGGCGTGCGCCGTTCGATTGCGGCTCATCAAGCCACGCACCAAAAAACTCAAGGCGACGGCGCCAAAGAAGAAAATGCCCGCGTGCAGCGTGCGGACTTCCATCGCCTGGCCCGCCGCTTGCCAGCGCGAGGGCACATAGATCTGCGACAACTCTATCGCCAGCACGAGCGCACAGACCTGAACAAAATCGCAGACGCGCAACCATCGGAATCCGCTGTTTGGGTCGCGTGGACTCAAGAACAGCGTCATCATGGCGGGAACGATCCAGAAAAAAACCAGGACGTCACTCGGCCAAATCGTGCCGAGCGCCGCGTGCAGATAGTCGTAATAGTAGGTGTAGAGAGCTTGGCCAATCGCGGTGATCAGGCTTGAGAACCCGACCAGGCGCCAAACGCGTCTGCCAAAAGGACCGGCCCGCCGCGACATCTGCCAGCAGAGGACTGCCGCGACCAACGGGGCTGCCGTGTCGATCCAGTCGCCCCAGACTGACGCAGCCTCGGTGCCGTACCGGGTTGCCAAGACGACCCCATGGACCAGCATGAGGATTGCTGCCGCCGCAACCGCGGGCGTACGAATTTTGGACATCTCTCTCAGACTTCATCCAAGCGTTCCGCGATTCCGTCAGCGAGAACACTTTGGTCCTAACTAATTTCGTCCAGAGTATACACTCACACCGCTACAGCAGAATCAAGTACTTCCATAGGAGCCTGCTGTTGTAACGGGCTGTGTTCCGTGCGACTGATGGGGCTTAATGTTGGAATTCCACAGCGGGCGGCACGAATCGTTTCTGCGGGGTTGGCAAGCGTTTCGTATGAACGCCGCGTTACTTTGGTTGCAAATGACCTGCCAACTATTTGCAGTCTTCCACTTGCCAATCCGCCGGAATTTCCCTAGCATCCAACTTGAAAGCCGACCTGCGGGGTTGGTGATGGCGGGTCACCGATATTTGAACCAATGCAGAATGAACGGGAGCTCGACTCGAACTAAGATCCGGTGAGCGACGCTGCGCCATGCGCAGATGCCTAAAGGGTCTCGGCGGGCGCCCAACGTCTACCGACGGGTTCATTCTCGGCCCCGTCACACGGCACAGTGGGTCGGCTTGATTTATTTGTTTGGGGTTGTTCGCGTGGTACGGGCGCTCTCGCCTGCGAGAGCCATCCACGCGGATCCGTCTTAATAGCGCGAACGACCTTTCCTGCTAGACTGATCCGGTAGCAAATCCCTAGACTCTCGCATCTAATAAATAGTGTTCCCTCAACTCTTTCATCTCGGGAAATTTTTTCTGCCAACTTACGGATTCCTCGTCTCAATGGGAGTCCTGATCGGCCTGTGGATCAGCGTACGCAATGCCGAGCGCATGGGAATTAACGGCGACAAGGCATGGAATCTGGGCATTCTGGTCGTGCTCTGCGGCATTGTCGGAGCGAAGGTACTCTACGTCATCAATGAATGGGGCTACTACTCCGCCCATCCCAGCGAAATCTTCAGCATCAACACGCTGCAGGCGGGTGGAGTCTTCTCCGGAGGTCTGCTCGCCGCATTTCTGGCGGCCGCCTTATATGTCTGGAGAAATCACATGCCTGCCCTCGGCACCTGTGACGCTTTCGGCCCAGGACTCGCGCTCGGCCATGCGATCGGCCGCATCGGCTGCTTTGCCGCCGGATGCTGCTACGGCAAACCGACGCATCATTTCTGGGGCGTGACCTTCACCAACCCGCTGGCCAACTCCATCACCGGAACGCCGCTTGGGATACCCCTGGAGCCGACACAGCTCTTCGAGGCCGCCGTCGAACTGGCGAATTTCTTCTTCCTCATGTGGCTGCTCAAGCGCAGAAAGTTCGACGGGCAGATCATTGGCGCATTCCTCTTCATCTACGGCATCGCGCGATTCTTCCTCGAGTACTTGCGCGACGATCCCGGCCGGGGATCAGTGTTTGGCGGCGCGATGACCGGGACACAGTTGATCGCCATCGGATTGGTTCTGGCTGGAGGGCTGATCTGGTGGTTGAGGCCAGGGGCGACGACCGTTCCCGCACGGGCGTGACTACACGAAGGACTTTCTTCAGCGCGGCCGCAGCACCTCATAGCGCGTGATGGTATAGCCAAGCGCAGCTCCGAGAAACACGTCTGAGGGAAAATGAGCGCTCGTGGTGACGCGAGAAAAGCTGATCGCCGCTGCGAAGCTATATGCCAGCCACGGCACCCATCGATGATGCCGATACCGGCAAGCGACGACGGTCGCGACCGAAAAAACTCCGGCAGCGTGGCCGGACGGAAACGAACTGCCCTTGAATGGCGACTTGCCGCCGGCAAAGAAGGTGTCGTTGAACGGCTCTCCAGGGGCAACATCGCTCGGACGTTTTCTGCGAGTGATCGCCTTCATCGCCAGATCGACGACAGCACTATCCGCGTAGGCCTCGCCGGCGAGCAACGCCGTGTTTACTTGATACCGGTCATGCCGCACATAGCCTGCGATGAGAAGCGACACCGGCAGCGCAACTACTTCTGCGGAAGTAATCAGAGGGTCGAAGACGTCGTTCACGTCGTCTAAATTATCCGCATGAGTGCGGAAATAGGGCATTACATGCGGATCGGCCACCACCAATCCGGCAGTCCCTCCCGCCATCGCCAGCGTCGGGAGCCAGTAGCGTCCCTTTGCGAGTTGAGTTGGAAAGAGCCAAATGTCTTTCTGATCGTGGAGAAAGTCTTTTGGCAGAGATCGCCACGACACCTCGCGGTCAGAGCCCGGGTCGTTGCGATGCTTAAGCAGTACGGCTTGCGATGGAGCGTCGGGTAGGCCGGAATTGCTGGCTTGCGCGTTAGACCGATCGGGAAGGCCATACAGGCTCGCGCACAGGGCCACGAGTGTCAACCACCGTTTCGTTGTCCGTTTCATCGACGCTCTTGGATGCGCTCTCGTCGACCGAGGGAGGCCAAGAATCCACAACTCTCAGGCGAAAGGCCCGCCGCGGGCATTCTACGGGCCAACGAAATTCCCCTCAAAGCATGCAAGTCCTCGGCTGCGATAGGCTGTACTATCTTCACTGCCAGATGGCACCAGAATTTCCAATGCTGTTGACCGTTGAACCCGCCGACTCCGGCAGGCGCCTCGATCAGTTCCTCACACTGCGGTTGGAATCCATAAGCCGCGCAAGAGTTCAGCAGCTGATTGCGGAACGAAAAATTCTTGTAAATGACGCGGCGGAAAAAGCCTCGCTCAAGTTGCGTGGCGGCGAGCGCATCAGCGTACTCGGTCCGGCCGAACAGCCTCCCCTGCGCGCAATTGCCGAAGAGATTCCTCTCGACATCCTGTACGAAGACGACGACCTGGCCATCATCAACAAGCCTGCCGGAATGATGGTGCACGCGGGCGCCGGAGCAACGGAAGATCAGCGAAACCGCGGGACGCTGGTCAATGCACTCCTGCATCATTTCGCGAACCTATCGGCGGTGGGCGGAGAGATGCGGCCGGGAATCGTCCATCGTCTCGACAAACAGACCAGCGGACTGATCGTTGTAGCGAAGAACGATGAGGCACATCGCAGACTGGCCTCACAGTTTGCTCGTCGCGAGGTCAAGAAGACCTATGTCGCCTTGGTACACGGGTGGGTCAAGAAAGATTCTGGGACGATTTCGGCCAGCATCAGCCGCGACCGCGTTCGCCGCATCCGCATGACCACCCGGCAAGGCGGAGGGCGCGAGGCCGTGTCGCACTACCGCGTGGTCCGCCGGATCGATTCCCCATACGGAAAGTTCACTGTGATCGAAGTAAAGATTGACACCGGCAGAACGCACCAGATTCGCGTCCATATGTCATCGCTGGGGCACCCTATAGTGGGCGACGCACTCTACGGAGCGCCGCGGGAGGTGCGGCCCGGACGCGGGAAGTTTACCAGCCCCGACGCGCTTTCCCTGCCGCGAAATTTCCTGCACTCAGCGGCGCTGGAACTGACGCATCCGCGAACCCGGTCAAAGCTTGCCTTCCAGAGCCCGTTGCCCGCGGAACTACAGGCATTTCTTGCCGTGGTGGAGGGAGATGTTGCAAACGGCATCGCTACAGACGGCGTCTAGGGGCAGGCTCTTTGGTGTTGAGGAACATGGGGCTGACGCGGATATAATGTCAACAGAGATGCACACTTTGGGGTTCCACACTTCGCTCAAGATGGCTCGACTGGCCGTGCTGTTGTTCTTTGCCATGGGCGCGATAGCCCAGTCGCCAGCTCCCGCGTCGCAGGAAGCAACCGCTCCGGCGACAACAGCTCCGGCCACGCAACAGCAGACGCAGCCGTCGACAACACCTCCGCCCGCGGGCAGCACGCCGGCCGATCAGGCGGCGAAGACCGCCGACGCGGGAGCTCCGGTCGACGACAATATCCCCGTCGTCCGCACGGGAACCAACGAAGTCAACGTGGTCTTTACGGTGACCGACAAGCACGGCAAACGCATTACCGACTTGAAACAGGCGGACTTCCGCTTCGTGGACGACAACAAGCCTCCCTCGGAAATCCGCAGCTTCCACGCCGAAGCCAACCTGCCGCTGCAACTTGGACTGCTCATCGACGCCAGCAACTCCGTACGCGACCGCTTCAAGTTCGAGCAGGAGTCAGCCATCGAGTTCCTGAACCAGACGGTGAGGGTGCACTACGACACCGCGTTCGTGGAGGGCTTTGACGCCACTCCCGAAGTGACGCAGGAGTTTACCGACGATTCTGAAAAACTGGCCCACGGCGTACACGACCTCCGCCCCGGGGGCGGAACCGCGCTCTACGACGCTATCTACTACGCTTGCCGCGACAGGCTCCTCAAGGCGCCGAAGAATACGCCGGTGCGCCGCGCCATTATTCTGCTCAGCGACGGCGAAGACAACCTGAGCCACGTCACGCGCGAAGAAGCGATCGAGATGGCGCAGCGCGCCGAAGCCATCATCTATACCATCAGCACCAACGTCAGCGGAACCAAAGCTCCTGGCGACAAAGTGCTCGAGCGCATTGCCGACGCGACCGGCGGACGCGCCTTCTTCCCTTTCCAGATTCGCGATGTAGCCAATGACTTTGCCGAGATTCAGGAAGAATTGCGTAGCCAGTACGCCGTGTCCTACAAGCCGGCGGACTTCAAGGCAGACGGGCACTATCGCACCATTGAAATCGTCGCCAACGACCGCAAGAATTTCCGGGTGAGGGCGCGCCGTGGATACTACGCGCCTGCGCAGTAGGGCAAAACCTTCAACCACAAAGGACACGAAGGTACACGAAGAAAACAGAATTCGTTTCCTTCGTGTACCTTAGTGTCCTTCGTGGTTAATGCCTTTCGCAGGTCAGAAGGAGGAAGCCAATGCCCGGTTACTCCGGCACACCGCTCCCGAAAAAGCTGGGGATCAAAGACGGCCTCCGTGTCTGTCTGGTGGACGCTCCGTCCGAAGTGAGAACGGAACTGAAAGCCGCGTTGCTCGGCTGTAAGAAAACGAACGACGGAAAGAGTCCGCTCGACTTCGCCATGGTCTTCACCAAATCAAAATCGGACCTGTCGAAGGAATTTAAGCGCATCGACAAGCAACTGGCTCCCGCCGGAATGTTCTGGGTAAGCTGGCCGAAGAAAAGCTCTGGTGTCGCCACCGATTTGGACGAAAATGTCGTACGCAACATTGGTCTCGCGGCGGGACTGGTCGACGTGAAAGTGTGCGCAGTGACGGATGTCTGGTCGGGGTTGAAGTTTGTACGGCGGGTCAAAGATCGCTAACAGAGATCGCTAACAAGCAACCACTGGAATAAGATCGTTGAACCGCCGTCATCATTCTCCCAGTTCTTCGAGGAAAACTTATGGTGCGAGTAGGGCTCATCGGCTTTGGTCTGGCAGGACAGGCATTTCACGCGCCCATGATCCGCGGCGTCGCGGGCATGGAATTGGCCTGCGTTCTCGAGCGCCACGGCTCCGAATCCAAGAAAAGATATCCCGATGTTCGCATCGCCCGCACGCTCGACGAAATGCTCTCCGACCAATCGATTGGCCTGTGCGTGGTGGCCACGCCAAACGATTCTCACTTCTCCTACACGAAGCTTTGCCTGGAGGCCGGCCGCGACGTCGTAGTCGACAAGCCCTTCACCCCGACCATGGCCGAAGCTGAACAACTGGTGCGCCTCGCTGACGATTGCGGTCGCCTGCTCACTGTTTATCAGGACCGCCGCTGGGACGGAGCCTTTCTAACGGTCAAGAAACTCGTGAACGCGGGAGCCTTGGGCGCGGTCGCCGAATACGAATCGCGTTTCGACCGCTTTCGACTGGAGACCAAGCCCAGCGCCTGGCGGGAACAGGCGGACTTCCCCGCCGCCGGCGTTCTCTGGGATCTCGGCCCACATTTGATCGATGGAGCCCTGGTGTTGTTCGGCGAGCCCGAAACAATTTACGCCTCGGCGCTCCGCCAGCGCGCGGCCTCGCGCATCGACGACGCCTTCGACGTGATCATGCAATATCCCCACACGCGCGCCACGTTGCGCGCACGCATTCTTGCCTATGCGCCCAGCCATCACCTGCTGCTTCATGGAACCGAAGGATCGTTCGTGAAATATGGCATGGATCCGCAGGAAGAAATCTTGCGTAGCGAGAATTATCCCGACGGCCTCGACTGGGGCGCAGATTGGGGTCTGGAACCCGAAGAGCGCTGGGGAACTCTGACCCGGGTCAACGAAACCCCGCGCAAAATCGAGACGGAGCGCGGAGATTACCGGGGCTTCTACGTCAATGTGCGCGCTGCCATTGAGAAGCGAGCCCCGCTGGACGTACCTCCAGAGCAGGCTCTACGAACCATGCGCGGCCTCCTACTGGCACACAAGAGCAGTCGCGAAGGAAGGGTCGTGCGTTGGAACGAACCGCTAGATTAGGACTTCCACCGGGGCCGCCGCAGGGAACGCACTCGGAACTTGACCAATGAGCGACATGGGGGGGGCCAACACATACGCTGTCAGAAGCGTGACGACTTCACGGTAGATCAAGACAGACGGAACGAAACAGATCGATATTCACTAACCGATCAGAAGCAGCAACCCACTTGTCGTTAGGCTCAACTGCCGCAAACTGGAATGCGACATACACCGATCTCTCAATGCAGGTCAGACCGGCCTTTTTGTGTCCAACTTCAACGAGATCATGCATTGCGCCGAGGCTTGCGCCCGAGCCGCACATCCGATCAAACTCGATTTTCCGAGACCTCAGGTATGCTTCCACCTCAACTCGTCTCATTCCCGGTTTCACTGCTTTCGAGAGGTCGCTCAGCCTTTCATGGTACTGCACCTCGCCGCGCGCAAAACCAGCTAAAGGCACAGAAATGCAGATTGCGCCAACAATCGCAAGAAGCAAAACCCAGCGCTTTGATCTGGCTTTCATCAAGTCTTAGCGTTCCTCAACAGCCACAGGCCTTAGCACTCATCGACCTCGAGATCTGCGACTCCCGGGAGACCTCATCACTCTATAACAGGCACTCAGCCCTTCATCACCTTCTGATACGCCGCCTGGAACTTCGCCATCTCGTCCTGTGTGCCGACGGTGACCCGAACCCAGGTGGGCATGATCGGCCACACGCGCCCGATCATCACATTCTCCTTCGCCATCGCGTCGCGCACTTCTTTCCCCGGACGCTTGCTGTCGAGCATAAAGAAATTCGCCGCAGACGGAATATACGAATATCCGTTGCGACCGAGCCAGTCAAACGTCTGCTGGCGAATGGTCGAGTTGATCCGTTTCCTGTCAGCGATCAATTGGCCGTCGTTCAGGCTGGCGGTCGCGGCTGCCACCGCCGTGACCGGCATAAAATTCGCCGCTCCCCGGTCCATCACTTTGTCCACAATTTCCGGCCGCCCCACCGCCAATCCACAACGCAGCCCCGCCATACCGTAAACCTTCGAGAACGTTCGCAGGACAATGACATCTTTTCCCGACTTGACCAGATCGAGAGCCGATGGCGCGTCGCTGAAATGAATGTACGCCTCGTCGACCAGAACGATCGCATCCTTCGGTTTGCTCGCCACCAGATATTCGATGTCTGCATGCGGCGTGAGCGTGCCGGTAGGATTGTTCGGATTGCAGATGTAGAAAACCCCCGCATCGGGCGCCGCCGCGATCATGGCTTTCACGTCGTGCGCATACCCCTGAGTAAGCGGAACCTTGACCACCCGCGCGCCCGCGACGGCTGCAGCCATCATGCCGGTCTCGAACCCCGGGTCGGCCGTCACATAGCTCTTCTGCGGCGAAGTGTAGGCGAGAACCGTGTGAGCCAAGGGAGGAGTCGATCCCACGGTTGCGCTCACCCAGTCGGGATTCAATCCCTCGGCCTGAGCAAACGTCTTGACCAGATCCTCGGTGAGATTGTCGAGATACCGCCCTCCCTGGGGGACCAGCGCCGAAGCCGCGTCCCGCGCTGCCGCACAGGGGCCCAGCGGATTTTCGTTCGAATCAATCATGATCGCGCCGGGCGGATGCGGACGCCGGCGCGCCGCGGCGGCCAGCATCGGCTCAGACATGACTCGAAAGGCAGCCGCTGCTGACGCAGCAGCCGACAAGTGCAGAAATGAACGCCGGGAGAAGCGGGGCATGGAACCCTCCAGGAAAGGAAGTGTATCAGGAGGCTCACGAATCTGTGCATGCTTGCTTGTGTGGAGCGGGGCCCTCGCCCGCTCCAGCAAACAATCAATCGGCTTAAAACCTACTCCACAGCAAACGCTGTCGATTCGCTGATCGTCTGACCGGAATAATTGTCATGGACTTTGATCTGAAGCGCATAGGCGCCGGGTTGCAGGGTGGCGGCGGAGATTGTCTTTTGCAGCGTGAGTTGGTCCGCCAGCGGACCCATGGTGTCAGTGGAACTCGTCTGATGCGATACGTTTGCGTTGGAGGCCGTATTCACGACGGAATATTCGATGGCCGCTGAAGGCGCACGTTTTTTCTCGTCGATGTGAAGGTTGTACACCTGTATCCACACGTTGATCTGCTGGTTCCTGCGAAACATAACCGGCTTTCCATCTGCGGGAGGCACGATTGGGATGATGTGGGTGCCGCCGATCTCGAACACGCAGGGAGGAAATGGTGGAATGGTGTGGGCGCCACCGATCTGAGTAATGCAGGGCCGCTCAGCCTGGTGAGATTGCCGCATTCCCCCGACAATCAGCGAAGATGCAGCTAAGGTGTCTCCACCGAATTGCGGGACGACCAGGTTGCGAGCCCAAACGCCGATCCGCTCACCGTTTACGTCTTTGGCTGCGATCTTCAATTTGTAGCGGCCCGGCGGCAAAAGACTCCCATGCGAATAGGTCGCACTGTCTCCTGCAACCCTCGCTAACAACTCATGCGGGACATCCACGTGAAGCGTGTCTTCGAAGGTTTCCACCACTCGGCCGGTTAGCGTGGAAACCCGGCCTAGAATATCCACGGCTGCACGATCGATACCATCCGTCCTTGTGAGCGGTCCGAACTTAAGCTCCCGATTCTTGAATTGGAGAGTACTGGGCACGAGTGTGGTGGCCTCGGTCACTCGCACGTAATCCGTGAGCACGTCAAATGGGAGAGGATTGACGTGCATCTGCTGGAGGGCTACCGCCAGGTCTGGGAACTTGAACCGCGGAACAGCCCGCGCCGAAGGCGGGCGTGGCGCGACCCCCGCGGGAGCATCGGGGCCGCCCATGCTGTGAAGCGGCTCACGAAGACGGTTCAGACCCAGGACGAGAGCTTCTTTTTCCGAGGGCTCCAGAGTAAGGTGGTAGTCGCCGCAGTCGCAGGCATCGACGAACTCAAGGACCACATTCTGACCGATGCCCTCAAGGTAATGGTAGCGCCAAATTTCGAGAGGATGTGGCGGCGGTGTGACTGGGGTCGCATTTTTGGGTTGATCCAATTTGTCCCCGGCCGAGTCGTTTTCAATCTCATCCGGCTCGCCGAACATGATCCAAATTCGACCTCGATCGCTCTTCCAGCCCGGGATGCCAGCGCCAAAACGTTCGTTGGCATAGGCGATGCGCTGGTAGTGCTCTTCTTTGTATTCGTTCTCTTCCGTGTCTGGAATGGGGTCGCGCCGCTGCCAGAACGCTTCCATGAAGTTATCGCGCTGCTCGTCACTCTTGAGGTTCTTCAAGGTCTCCCTCTCTTCATCCGTGATGATCCAGGCGACGTCTTCCTGCAACCACACCTTGTACAGCGGTGGCGCGCCGTCGAGAGCGAATTTTCGATGACCGTCGCGCATTTGGCGGTCGCTGAGCGGGCGGGGCGTAACGGGTGGTTGCTGGGTTTGTGTCAAGAGCGGGGAAAGGGACAGGCAGGACCACAATAGGGTTGCTGCGACATGCAAGCGCGACCAATGCACTGTGGCTACTCGTAGGCTAGGAGTAAGGGCCCAAACATTCAAGAATCAACGTAAAGCGGGCAGGCCCCGCCTGAGCGCGAAGGGCTGTGCACGCTCCACACAAACCAATCCTCAATGGCTAATCCTGTTTACGCCCCGCGTAATATCCCGCCCTGGCCTGGATCTTGTACGGATCCTTGCACTTGATTTCCAGCTTGCGGTAGCTGCCGTCCTGCATGTTGTTGGTTGGCGTATAGCCGATGTTGTACTGACTGCGCAGTTCCGCAGCGATCTGATCGAAGGCCTCGCGGAGCTTGTCGAACTTGTTGCCTACGTTGATGACTCGCCCGCCGGTCTGCTCGGTGAGCTTGCGCATGTCGCCCTCGCCGAAGTATCCGCCGCCCATGCTTCCGTAGAATCCGCGGTCCGCGCACAGCAGCACGTATACGATCGAATCCGCCTTCTGCGCCGCTTCTATCGCATCCTGAATCTTGAGCCGGCTGCCTTCGTCCTGGCCATCGGTGAGCAGCACCATCGCTTTGCGCCCCACTTCCTTCGCCAGCATGTCATGCGCGGAGAGATATACGGCGTCATACAACAGCGTTCCCGGAGAATTCCGTTGGGGCACCGGTCCTCCCCCCATGCCCGGAATTCCCGTGCTGAAGTCCACGTTAACTTTCGCTTTATTCAGAGCGGTCTGCAGACGATGAACGTCGCGCGTAAAGTCCTGTAGCAAGTCGACGCTGATGTCGAAACTGATGACGAAGGCTTCATCCTTGTCGGTCAAGACCTGCTTCAGAAAAGCCCCGCCGACCTCTTTTTCCATGTCGATGACGTTGCGCTGGCTTCCACTGGCGTCGATCAAAATCCCAAGCGTCAGCGGCAGGTTGCTCTCTGCATTGAAATACTTGATCGTCTGAGGTTTGCCGTCTTCGAAGACATCGAAGTGATCTTTGGTGAGGTTGGGAATCAGCGCGCCCTTCTTGTCTTTGACGTTGAAGAAAAGCTGCACAACATTGACATTCACCTTTAGGGTCTCGGTCGGCTGTTGCGAGTCATCAGACTTCTGGTCTGAGGACGACGGCGACTGAGCTGCCTGCTGGCCTATGCCGAGTGGTGCAGCGGCACAGAAGATCGCAAATGCCAGCACGGGGAGGATTCTGTTCTGAAAAACAAGAAGTTTGGGCATCCGGAGATTCTCTCGCGATTCTTTGTTAGTCTAGTCCTGTATCTTAGATGCACCAAACGGGCAGGTTTTAGCATCCCAGAAGGTGGCAGGTGGGATTTTTACGTCGAACGAGGGAGCGATGGTAGCGGTAACCGGGAACCCTAGATGGCAGAACACCTTGGCCGCGCGCTTGGCAACCGTGGCTGTGGCATTCGGATTGGCGATTCCTGCATTACAGGCCCAGTCCGGCAACGGCCAGACTCAGGCCCAGCCTCCCGCTAAGTCGCAGCCCGCACAGGATATCCCAGACGCGCCGTCGGCCGTCCAGCCTCCTCTTCCCAAGCCTGCCCTGCCCGCCGCGCCCCCGCCTGACTTCGAGAAGAGCGCCGACCCGGCCCAGAATCCAGAGTCCGCGCAGCCGGATCAGGAAAAACCTGTGCCGCATCCCGTGCCCCCGATCGAGACAGTTCCGTCCGGTTCGGTGCCAAGAAACCAGATCAATCCCAAAGATGATCTCTACACGATCGTTAAGCCCGTGAACTTCGTCCAGGTTCCCGTCATGGTGAAGTACCACGACGGCCGCCCTGTAGACGGTCTGCTCGCCAAAGATTTCACCGTACTCGAGAACGGCAAGAAACAGACCCTGTCCTTCTTTACCAGCGATCCTTTTCAGCTTTCGGTGGCCATCCTGCTCGACATCGGCATGGCCGACGTGGCGTTGCAGAAAGTAAATCAGACTTTCGCAGCCCTTGTGGGCGCGTTCAGCCCCTACGATGAAGTTGCGCTCTACACCTATAGCAGCACCGTCAGCCAGGTCACGGATTTCACCGGACGCAGCGAGAAGCTCACGGCGATGTTGAACGAGATCAAACTGGTGCGCGGTCATGCCAATGGGCCACCCGTGCTGGGCGGGCCATTGTCCGGAGGGCCTACAGTAAATGGTGCGCCGGTCGGTGGACCGATCATCCAGCCCGTGAACACACCGCCGAAAGAATCTCACGTTCTGAACGACGCTATCCTGCGCGCGGCCCTCGACTTGAGCAAACGCGACCGCACTCGCAGAAAAGTAATCTTCGTCATCACTGACGGGCGGGAACGGGGAAGCGCGGCGAGCTACAGTGACGTGCTCCGGTTGCTCGAGACCCGCGACATCCAGGTGAAAGGCGTGGTGGTCGACAGTGGCGCCCTACCGGGCTTCCGCCAACTGGAAAAGGTCCATCTCAAAGGCCAGGGTTACGGCGACCTGCTTCCGAAATACGCCTCGGCTACCGGCGGCGGCCAAGTGTTCTCCGAACTTTCCCGCAATGCCATGGAAGAGGCCTACGCCCAAATCACCTCCGAAGCTCGCAACCAGTACACCTTGGGCTATACCCCCAAAGCCGTGGCTGGAGGCGCGGCCTACCGCGATCTTGTAATCACGGTCGACAGGCAGGGACTCAAGGTATTCGCCAAGGATGGATACTATCCGATCCCGTCACCGTCTTCATCACCGCGGTAGATTTTCCAGTATTATCAATGGTTTGCAGCGTTGCTTTGCGGGGGACGCACCCCCGGGGTCACCTGAGTAACCTGCCGGGAATGTGCTCCGTGTGATATAAAAGCCGCGAGCCCCCATAAGGACATTTGTGTGCGCGGCCACCCCCTGGGTGTACCCGCACTTTGAGGAAAGCCTTGAGTTTCATCAACTTCGCAGCCCGCGAGATCAATTGCAAAATCGTGTACTACGGCGCCGGGTTGGGCGGCAAGACCACGAACCTGCAGGTGATCTACCAGAAAACTGCGGACCAGCAGAAGGGCAAGATGATCTCGCTGGCCACCGAAACTGAGCGTACCCTGTTCTTCGATTTCCTTCCGCTCGACCTCGGTTCAGTGCGCGGCTTCAAAACCCGCATTCACCTCTATACCGTTCCCGGTCAGGTCTTCTACGACGCCAGCCGCAAACTGATTCTGCGCGGCGTGGACGGCATCGTCTTCGTCGCCGACTCGCAAGAGCAACGCCAGGACGCCAACGTCGAAGCCCTCGACAACCTGATGTCGAACCTGAAAGAACACGGCTACGACTTCAATAAAATTCCCTACGTACTCCAGCTCAACAAGCGCGACCTGCCCAACATTCTGCCCATCGATCTGCTCTCCACCGAACTGCGCCGTAAGAACGAACCCGTGCTCGAAGCGGTTGCCTTCCAAGGCGTAGGCGTTTTCGAAACGCTGAAAGAAATCGCCAAGCAAGTGCTCACGGAACTAAAGGCCGGCGGATAGCCGCCTTAGTGTTGAATCGAAGCGTCAAAAGTCAGAATCACCCCTACAATCAACAAATGCTGCGCCGGCGTGAGTGCAACCACGCCCGGCTGCACGTATCCTCCACGAAAAAATCCTCCCCCTAGGCCGCGCGAATCGTCGAAGCGATGCTCCAACCGAAACACAGCACCTGCTTGGTGGTATGAAGTGTGATATTCCAGCGTGCTGGTCACAGCCTTGATCGTCTGCGGAAAGCCTGTCCACCGGCCATCGCGGTCCCACGCGGTCTCCGGTCGCACTGCGGCATTCCAGTGTTTGCTGAGGGCGTAGTGGAACGGCAGCTGTGCCGCCATCCACAGAGCGCGCGGATTCCCTGCAACAGCAACCTCCTCCGTTCCGACCTGATATTCGAACGCTGTCGTGATCGCACCCTTCTTCCACTCTGCGATGCTGTCAGAAAGAAAGCGCCAGAATTGAAACGACGTATTCGCTTGATGAGGGCCGACAAGCGGGGTCTGTTTCAAGGTCCAATGCTCGCTCGCCTTATAGGCCAACTGACCGCCAAAGCTCGGGACGTCGTTAGCGTCGGCCAGGTGCCAGTATCCATTGACCACGAAGATCGTTCCCGTGAACTTCTCGCTTAAGGGATAGCTGGCGTTCACGCCAACCATGAGGTAAGGCGTGTAGTCCGCGCCCCACGGGCGGGTATAGTTGAAGTTGTCTTTCGCATAGAGCGAGTCGTACCCGATGAAGCTGCTGAAGATTCCAGCCTGAACGGCAAGTCCTTTCCCAACCGGTGCGAGGTACGACACGTTGGCTTTCGCGAAGTGCCGCAGCACATCAGCCCCGGCAAGATTCGGCGCAGTCGCTGAGAACCCGAAGGTCTTTGAGTCCTCCCCGGTCTGCACCTCCAACTCGGCACCCCAGCGGGACGTCGGGGAGGTGTCTCTTCGGATGTACGCCGCCACCATGTTCAAGTCCAGTTCGTCGACCCGGGGCGTGGTCCCGCGGTTTCTGAAAAGATGATTCGCCGGATGATTGAAATCATAGGAGTACCCCAGGTCCACGAATCCACCGAACTGCCATGGAGTTCTCGCTGGTCCCCCATGCGGCTCTTCCGGCGGCGTTGCCTGAGCAGGCGTATCGTTGGGCTGCTGCCCCGGAACGCTATAGTCCTTCGATCCGTCGTCGCCCGCATTCGACGTCGGGTGTGGAGGTTGGGACAAACTTGCTTCCCGAACTCCCGTAGACAGCGATTGGCCATGTGACAGGCCACAAGAAACAACTGCAATGAATGCCACGGCTAAGAGCGCGATCGAAACTGTATTGCGCCATATCCTCACAACCACAGATTAGTTTGTGGCACATAAAGATTGCATAAGAACGGCTCGACTTTTTCGGCACTCCGAAGTCATGGATTGCTCACCGGAGTTCATGCTCCAGGTGTCGCCA
Organism: Candidatus Sulfotelmatobacter sp.; assembly: GCA_035695545.1. Taxonomy (GTDB): domain Bacteria; phylum Acidobacteriota; class Terriglobia; order Terriglobales; family Acidobacteriaceae; genus Sulfotelmatobacter. The sequence continues at coordinate 49,477 of DASRRV010000346.1, forward strand.
GGTGTCGCCAGCCCTGACCCTCTTCGGAGTTGTTCGTCTACAATGGCTGCCGTCGTGCGTGAACACCGACACAAGATTCGTATTGAATTAGAAGATTATTCAGGAAGAGGTCCTACATGCATTGTCATAAAGCACGCGCGACAATATTGCCGATCGTATTCCTTCTACTTTTTTCATCGTCGCTTCTTTTGTCTCAGAACAGTTCCCTCCACGGCGTTGACGTGAATGATCTCGACCGCAAAGCCGAACCCTGCACTGACTTTTTCGAATTCTCCAACGGCGCCTGGCGCGCCAACAATCCCATCCCCGCCTCAATGACCCGATGGAGCAAGCGCTGGCAGGCCGGCGAAACCTCGAAAGACAAGCTGCGCGAAATTCTCGAAGAGGCCTCCGCCGATAAAAGCGCACCGAAAGGCAGCCCCGAGCAAATCATCGGCGACTACTACGGCGCCTGCATGGACGAGTCCCGCGTCAACGCCCGCGGTATGGACCCCATCAAGCCGTGGTTCGCCAAAATCGACGCCGCCCGCGACATCAATGCCCTGCAGCAAGTGATGTCCGAGATGCACGGAATTCTTGTGACCGCTCCCTTCGCACTAGGCAGCCAGCAGGATCCCCACAAACCGTCCTGGGTCCTGGCCGATCTAGGAGCCAGCGGCATCGGCCTTCCCGATCGCGACTACTATCTGAAACCCGAACCCAGATTCAAGGAAGCTCGCGACAAATATGTAGCCCACATCACCGCCATGTTCAAACTCACGGGCTTGGATGACAAGTCCGCTGCGACCTCTGCTTCCACGATCATGGCGATGGAGACCAAGCTAGCCGAAGCCTCCCTCGACAACGTCACTCTCCGCGACCCTACAGCCACCGATCACAACACGACATTCGCACAACTGCAGGCGATGGCTCCCCACGTCGACTGGGTCGGTTACTTCAAACAGCGGCAAATCCCGACTGACACCGACATGAACGTCGACCAGCCCAAGTTTGTTCAGGAGGTCGACCGGCAAATCCAGCAGACTCCGCTGGCCGACTGGAAAGTGTATTTGAAGTGGCAACTGCTCGACTCCGTCGCCAATTCCCTTTCCACGCCCTTCGTGGAAGAAAACTTCGCCTTCAACGGAAAATATCTCAGCGGCGCCACCGAGATGAAGCCCCGCTGGAAGCGCTGCGTCGAGTCAACCGACCAGTTGCTGGGCGAGGCGTTGGGAAAGAAATATGTCGAGAAGTATTTCCCGCCCGCGGCCAAAGACCGCATGCAGGAAATGGTGCGCAATCTGCTCGCGGCGATGCGCGACGACATCCTCAGCCGTCCCTGGATGAGCGACGACACCCAAGAAAAAGCGATGGCCAAGATCGCCACCTTCAATCCCAAGATCGGATATCCCGACAAATGGAAGGACTACAGCCGGGTCGAGATTCGCCGCGACTCGTTCTTTGAAGACGCCATGGCGGGAAGAAGGTTCGTCGAAGAAGACGATCGCGTTCAAATCGGAAAGACCGTCGACCGCGGCCGCTGGGGCATGACGCCGCCCACCTCCAACGCCTACTACAATCCTCTGCTGAACGAAATCGTATTTCCCGCCGGCATTCTGCAGCCACCCGCCTTCTACGTGGATGCCGTCGATGCCGTCAACTACGGCGCCATCGGCGTCACCATCGGCCACGAAATTTCCCACGGCTTCGACGATCAGGGCGCGCAGTACGACTTCCTTGGCCGCCTGCGTAACTGGTGGACCGAATCCGACTTGAAAGACTTCCAATCGCGCGGTGCCTGCGTGGCCGACCAATTCGATCACTACTTCATCGAGAAAGACATCCACCACAACGGCAAGCTGGTACTCGGCGAAAGCATCGGCGATCTCGGCGGCGCCAAGATCGCCTACCTCGCCTTCATGAAGTCCTTGGAAGGCAAGCCGCGCCCTGCCGACCTTGACGGCTTCACGCCTGAGCAGCAGTTCTTCATCGCCTGGGGCCAGTTTCGCGGCGACGAAATCCGTCCCGCAGCTCAGCGCCTCATGGTACAAAGCGACCCGCACCCCATCGCCAAGTACCGCGTAATCGGCCCCCTCTCAAATTTGCCGGAATTTCAAAAGGCGTGGAGTTGCAAAGCTGATGCCCCAATGGTGAGACCTGAAGCAACGAGATGCGACGTCTGGTGAAGCCCGACAGTCGTAACGATGCGCTGGGTGCGCCACGTCTCGCTTCCGTTGCGAGACGTGGGGATTTTGACTTTTGCTCTCAGAAAATCTCACTACCAACGTAAGCAAAGCCCCCGCGAACCGTCGATACCTGGAAATAATGCCCTCCCGCACCACGCTTCTAACCATTTCTCTTGCTCACTTGCTCTAATCCTCCGCATCGCCTCTAGTACAATCAACCGGTGAGCGACGCCGTCCGCATCGGAATCCTGGGCGACTTCAACGCCGACTTCCGTTCGCACCACGCCACCACCGACGCCCTGCAGCACGCCGCCCGCAAGCTCAAAATTACGGTCGAATCCGAGTGGATCCCCACATCATCCCTCACAACCCCCACGGCCGAGAAGACGCTGGAAAGTTTTGACGGCCTCTGGGCTGCGCCCGGTAGCCCCTATAAAAGTTTCGACGGCATGCTCAAAGGCATCGAGTTCGCCCGGCGCCGCGACTGGCCGTTCCTCGGTACCTGCGGCGGATTCCAGTACGCCTTCATCGAGTTCGCCCGCAACGTCCTCAACATCAAAGACGCCGACAGCGCCGAAAATAACTCCGGATCGAAGAACATCGTGATCTATCCCGTAGCCTGCGCCATGCCCAACCGCAAGGCCAATGCACCGAAGCTCTCCGGGCCTGCCCCCGACATTCGCCTGCGCCCCGGCTCTTATTTGCAAACGTTCTACGGCAAAGACGAAGAGGCGGTCACGGAAGAATTATTCTGCAATTTCGAAATCAACCCCGAATTCGAATGGGCCGCCATGGAAGCTGGATTCCCCGTAGTCGCCCGCGGCGCCCAAGGCGAAATCCGTGCCATCGAATCCCCCACCCATCGTTTCTACCTCGCGACTCTGTTCCAGCCCCAGCTCTCTTCTACCGAAAAGAAGCCGCATCCCATAGTTCTGGCCTTCGTCCAAGCCGCCGCCGACTGGGGTAAAAAGAAGCTGGACGACAGCGTCCTCGAGTAGGGTCAGCTTGTGTGGCGCGGGCGCCCTCGCCCGCGCGCTGGTGCCAAGAAGAATCCGGGTGCCCCATTTCTCGTGCGTTTTTTGCGCGAGAAGTGGGGATTCTTGATGGACTCAATCCCGAGTCCAAACCTCAGATGACCCTGGTTACCAAAGTCCCTGTCCGCCCCACGTTACCGCCCCCTCCCCAACCGCATCTGGAGCCCCCACCCTTCTCTCGCTACACTCATGCGAATCGGGTAGCCCTAAACGTGTCCGCAGGAGCCATACGCGCCTATGCACATGCAGTTGGTCAACTCGTTCCGTATTCCGTTCACAACCCTGATCAGCTACATTCCGATCATTGCCACGATCGTGACCACCCTGTTCAGCGTGATCCTCGCCCGCGCCACCCTGCGTTACGTTGAAGCCACCGACAAAGGCTTGGCTCTTGCCCGCGAAGAATTCGAGCGCGAATGGTCTCCCGATCTCCACATCAAGATGGAGCGCGTCTCCTCCACCGAAGCCCGCGTCATCGTCACCAACCTGGCGAAGACCTCAGTCCTCCTTCAGCTCTTGCAATTGCGCAAGCTCTCGCACGCTATGCCCTTCGAGCGCTGCCGTCTGAATGATCCTCTCGTGGGCGGGATGACATGGTCGCAGGAAATGGGCAAGCGTATCCTTGCGTGCACAGGAACGGAGTTCGAAGGCCCCATCGCCGCCTCCATGACGTTCTACGCCGCCGGACGCATGTTCCGTACCGACTGGTTTCGGTCGCAAATCAAAGTCCGCGACGGACGCATCATCAGCCTCGAACCCAGCAATATGCCCACGCGCCGTGTCCGCCAGCTGGAACGAAAAGGCCCCGAGCGACGTCGCGAATTCGTTCAAGACGTAACCGCCGAAGTAGCCCCCGATAGAATCAATACCAAGCCGGATGAAAGCTTCTTCGTAACCGGAGCCTGACTCAGTAGAAAAACGGTCAACACGTTCGCGAGCCACGAACTATCCTGCTCTGTCTCGGGAGGGGGATTGAACTGCGGGTGGGCCTACATCTCCAACTTCAAAACGGCGAGGGATTCTCCGGACCTGATCGCCGTAACAGCAGCCATGTGATTTTCCGGAATCTCTCTACACGGCACTTCCCGGCCACTCCTGCGACACAGACTGTGGTCGTCGAACAACAACGCCACTCCATCTTTGGAGCGCCCGGCATAAAAAAGACTCCACGAACTTCCATCTTTCTTAACCAGCCCCTCGCGCACGACCAGCGGAGAACACCCTTGGTATTGCCGGCCCCAGTAGTTCGAATAGATCGAATCTCCGATCGAAGCGCACTCGCTTTCCGGAACGTTGACGAATCGAACGACAACTCGGCCATATTGAGGACATACATCGCCGCAGAGGTACGCTTCTTCGACCTCCCTCGAATTGAACATACCCAGAGCCTTCGAATACTTCCCGCCCTTAGTGGTCCACTTCCCTTGATGCAAGGCCTGATTGAGAAGAGTGAGCCTCTCATATGCAGCGAGCAAATCACCCGCGGTCAACTCCGGCCCGCCGCCAGCGGATACGCCCACCAGGGCGACAACACAGCCTAGAATGGCCGGAAGAATCTTCACGCTCTGAGTCCCTGGATAGAACGTCCTGAATATCACATCTTGCAAAAGTGGCGCGTTTCCCGAATTCAGGCGCATGCCCTAAATATTTCCGCGCTTCGCCCTCACCAATCCCGCCGCTGCTATCCTTACACTCGGAACTTTTGAGGTCACATTTTGTGACCTCAAGTTTGAGACCATGCCTAAAACCGCACTCGTCGCGACCCGAAAAGTTGACTCCAAAATCCTCATCCTCCGCGGTCAAAAAGTCATCCTCGATGCCGACCTCGCCGAACTCTACGGAGTTCAAGTCCGCCACTTGAACCAGCAGGTCAAGCGCAACGCAAAGCGCTTTCCTCCAGCCTTCCGCTTTCAAATCTCCGCGCCCGAATTCGAAATCTTGAAATCACAAAATGTGATCTCAAACTCAGGACACGGCGGCACGCGTTACCGTCCCTACGCCTTCACCGAGCACGGCGCCATCATGGCCGCCACAGTACTGAACTCCGAGCAAGCCATCGAAATGAGCGTCTTCGTGGTGCAAGCCTTCGTCCGCATGCGCCGCGCCCTCGCCACCAATCGCCACGTACTAGCCAAGCTGGCCGAAGTCGAGCGCCGTCTCGAAGGCCACGACGCAAACATCCAGGACCTGATGGACGCAATCCGCGAACTAATCAACCCTCCAGATCCACCCCGCCGCCGGATCGGATTCGAAACCCCGGCGGATTCTCCGAGAAGCCGCAAGTAGAGCCCGAATGGTCGCACGCTGCCACACCCTAACAAGCAATAGCCTTGGCTGCGGCGCCATGCCACTCTGATAAGAACCAACATCAGCGCCTCAGTTCGACGCATGTCGGTTCAACTTCACGTGTCGAGCCGAAACCAATTCTTGTCAGGTTCGACACTTCGTCCTTATCGATTCCCTTGGAGTGTTCGATGTGCCATGCCTGGCCTTCAGTCCATCCGGCATACCACGGCCTATATAGATTCCCCACCGCCATATAAGCCATGACGGAACCTCGTCGATTTACTCTCGAATTACCGCTATACCAGACGATCGCTGTTCTCTCCGGCAAGTCCGACATGCGCCGTTCCCTGGCGTCCTCAATGTCTTCGGTGTGAAGCGGCCCTCCCCCCGAGACCTCGTTATACTGAGGAGCCGCGAAACGACGCTGCGAAGCTACACGGTTCGGCACGAATAGTGGAATAGGCAGAATGCCAGCTTTACAGCCCGCGACAGGGACGTGGGCTCCGGTGGAGAACCTCAGCCAATTCGGCCCAAACCAATTGTCGATTTTTATCAACACCAACACGGCGGGTCGCCGCACCCGCGCGATTCCCTCCAGCAACGCCTCGACTTGCGCGGTGAAAGCAGGCGCGTCGTTTTCTGCGGGCACGATTTTCATGACTCAATCCTCTCTCTGGTAACCCTTACTAAAGATCACCACTCCCGCCCCAATTCCCTAAAGCTTCTCCGTCCCCTGCCGATCCTATCTTCTCGGGGGGAGGGGGCGCCGCACGGTTACCAAACACTAAACACCCTCCCAAAATGGGAATCCGCGGAGACGCGGCTCTCGCCACGTCCCCACGATTCGTTTACTCCGCCGTCGACTCCAGCGTGCGGATGTACTCAACGACCGACTCGCTCCAGCCGTCGATGTGCGTCCACTTGCCATAGCCAACGCCGTTCTTGTAGCTGGCCACGTTGATCACGTAGCCCTTGCCGCGAGGCGCAGGCACCGTGTCGTGCGCCTGCTCATCAGTGATGACGATCAGACGATCGTAGCCGTGCTTTTCATTCAGCTCGCGAACCGCGTTGCCGAGCTGAGTGCTGTTGTGACGCTGCGAAGCGTCGATCGCATCGCGCAAAGCAAAGCCGCGACGCGCTGGCACTTCGACCAGCGAGTCCGAGAAGCTAAACACATTCACCTTCTCGCCGATCTCGCGAAGCAACACCGCGAGACCATAAGCCGCGTCGGTGCGCTGCATCTCGGAACGCTGAGAAAGCGGAGCGGTCATCGAGCCGGAAACGTCGACCAGCACGATGGTCTTGCCGCGCAGCTTCTCGGCTTCCGCAACGCACTTGAGCATCGCCTGCTCGAGTGCCTCTTCCCACTGCGGAGCGTAACGCGCCGCCGCCAGGAAGCGGAACGGCAACACGCGCGCAGTGTTCATCGAGCCGAGCGCAGCCAGCACGAGGTCCTCGTTCACTCCGGCCTCACGCATGTTGCGCAGGTTACGGAGCAAAGCAAGTGCTCCGAGCTTCTGTTCGCGGAGCAGCCGCTCCCACGCCTCGCGCTTGTCAGCGCCAGACGAGAGTGCAACCTCCCACGTGTCAGGAGCAGTGAGTTCGCCTGCGATCAGGCGCTTCCACACTTCGGCCTGCGCCTCGTCACGCGGCTTCACGTGAGCCAGGAACAAGATGTCTCGGAGTTTGATGGGCCCGCCGCGATCGTACTTTGCCAGAGCATACGCATCGAACTTGGGGAAAGCCGCAGCCAGCCCCTTCTTCACCTGCGCCGACAAAGGCACGCGCCCGTCCTTCCAGTAAATGGCAACAAACTCCGCGAGTTCGTCGGCACGCTGGATGACACGCGCGAGCGTCTCAGCGACAAGCCCGCGATGCGTGGCGTGACGCGCCATCTCCCTCACGAGCAGCAAGGGGGCGTGACGCAGCTTCATCTTCTCGCGCCCCTCAACCGCAAGCGCGGCCACCTTCTCGGCATCGACCTTGGGCACGAGTTGCGCGATGCGCCCCGCGATCTCGACTCCGTCTTCATAGAACTGGCTCTCCCAAAGCAGGCAAGCCAGAACCGAGCGGCGCAGTTGCAGCTCCGGCGAGATGTTGCGGGCCGGCGCGCCTTCGTGCGTGCGCGGACCAAAGTTGAGGTTGAGCAAGTTGAGTCGAGCCATTGTGGCCTCCTTGTGTACAGCTTCTAGCTTCTAGCTAACTCCGTCACGTTCTCGTTCCGAGTCGCAGGTTGCGAACTCTGCCGTCGTATTCGCGCTCGTTTTCACCATTCCTGTTTCGGAACAGCAGCTTGAAAACTTCTCGTTCCGTCGCTGCGCATCGCATCGGGCTTGCTATGATGCCCTGTTTACTTTTTTCTGGTGCTCATTCATATGAACAAAACTGCAATATTCTCGCCAAGAGAGTCGGGTCGAAGATCATGGTTCTCCGGAATCAGAAAGTCATCCTCGATAGCGATTTAGCTGAGCTATATGGCGTTCCCGCCAAACATCTCAATCAGCAAGTTAAGCGCAATCGTGACCGCTTCCCGGCGGATTTTCGATTCACGCTGACGAAGGCGGAGCATGAAAGTTTGAGGTCACAAATTGTGACCTCAAACATTGGTCGTGGCGGACGTCGCTACTTGCCACATGCCTTCACGGAACATGGCGCCATTATGGCCGCGACTGTCTTGAATTCGAAGCGCGCCATAAAAATGAGCATCTTCGTGGTGCGTGCCTTCGTGCAAATGCGTCAAGCGATGGTCATGAATCAGCAAGTGGTGTCGAAGCTATCGGAACTCGAAGCGCGACTCGACATCCCCGACGATGAGATTCAGGATCTCGTGGACGCCATTCACGAACTCATGGCTCCGCTGCCAGCCAGCAATCGCCGGATCGGATTCGAAGTTCCATCGAATTCCAGATCTCAACGCAAGTCATTGAAGGCATAGCGCACGCCTTTTCCGACAGCCGTAGAAACTCGCCGGGGAACTAGTCGACCACGGCAGGTAAAGCTGACGGATGTCCTGGTTAGACGACAGAGCCGAAGCTCTGGCAGGATTCCATACCTGCGTCATCCGTTCCCGAAGTAGCCGTAATCTTCACCACCGGCGAAACTCATCGGGATTGCTAGGCTAGCACCGATTCCACTTCTTGCTTTGGTACGCTCCGCGTTGGCATTTCGCCGGCCACGTCCAGGCTTGCAGGAACTTCCGCCAACCCAAGTAGCAAGCCTTGAAACTCAGCCATCGTTTCCGCTGAATGACTCTGTGTAACAAAATCCCGAGCCTCAAGTTCCTGCGCATCCGGGAAGAATCTCAGGTACAAATCCACTTTCTGCGAGTCTGACGCCTTGCCGAGGTACAGCTTGTAGTCGATTCGTCCGGGCCGCAACAACGCCGGATCCAGAGCTTCCATGCGATTCGTCGTCATCATGAACAGAACTCCAGTGGGTGCAAAGAATCCATCAAGCACATTGAGCAAACCGGAGAGCGTAACACCGTTGTTGACGCCTTCTTTTTCCTTCTTTTCACTCTGCTTGTCTGCACCGTCTGCAGGTTCGCGCTTTTGTCCGCCTTTCATGCAATCGATGTCTTCAAATAGCAGCACTGAATTTCTCGGAACCTGACTGACTGCGGCCATCAGGCTTCGATCGTTAAACTCGGTCAAGTTCACGCAATACACCGACAGGCCAAAGTGCGCCGCCAGCGCTGAAACCAGCGAGGTCTTCCCGGTTCCCGGAGGTCCGTAGAGCAAGTAGCCGCGGTGATACGGAACACCGAGGCGCGAATAACGTTGCTTCGAACGGCGAAACTGTGCGATGTCTTGCACGAGTCGCTCTTTGTCGCCGGATTGCAGAACAACAGACTCCAGCAAGCGCGGCGTGTAATTCTCCGAGTAATCCCAACCGTCGTTGTACGCGTAAAGCCACGACTGCACTCCGCGACGTTTGTTGTGACAGCGAACGACATCATCGACAAACTGCTTCAGAAACTCCTGCTTCCTGCCAATCGTCCGGAAGGTCAATGATTCCATGCGCTTTGCGGTCCGCTCTCGCGTATTTTCAGTGCGCGAAAACCACACTTGAAACGGCCTGCCCGCATAGCAGAACCAGTGAAGACCCGGCGCAGGAATGAGTGCGACGCGTTCGGCTTGCAGAGTGGTATCGAGATCGATTCGCCGCATGCGTTTCAGAAACTTCTGCTCCAGGAACCACTCCTTGACCCAAACAAACGCTGCGTCGTCGTCCTTAACGGTGATCATCATCGTGGTCTGGCCGACAATCCAGTACCACACTTTCTCGGGGATCGACCGCAAATACGCGCCTACAGCCCCGATGGCCATGAGCAGCAATCCACCGGTGGCGAATTGGTTCTGGCCGTTTAGCGCGTGTTTGAGAAATTCGATCATCGCTTGAATCAACTGCTCGAGGGCACGATTTCCAATTCGTCTTCCTGGCTTGGTTCAGTTTCTGCTTCGTTGGCGAATCCCACCTGGCGATTCACGTTCTTGGTGCGAATGATCCAGGCAATCTCTTCCATGTCCCTTCTGCTGGGGACGCGTTTGTCGTAGTAGTCGGTGCACTGGCTCACCTTGAACGCGACAAGCCGGGCGGGACGCAGAAAAGCACAAAGGATGACCTCCTCGCTCTCCGCGAATCCGCGCTGAATGTGCGCCCAGTAGCACGAGTTGCACAGCGACTCGGCGACCTGCGGCCTTCCGTTTCGAATGATGATGCTCATACACTAGCTTTCTAACCGGCTTGCGCCGGAGTTGACGGGTTGAATCAAATCAGCCGGGGAATTAGCGACAAAGGTATAGGTGCTCTATCCACTGAGCTACACGGGCACAACTTCCCGTGGCAGGATTCGAACCTGCGACCTCCCGCTTAAGAGGCGAAGTAACCCTCGTCTTCACCACCGGCCGACCTTTACATTCTGCGCACTTCCTTTTTCCATTCGGCGATGCGTGCGTTGATCTTCAAAACTTCTTCGTGATTGCATTGCCGCTTTCTGAGCGCGATGCGGTTCCAACCCCAAGTCAATTTCACTTGCTGACGTTGGACCACGTCCCAGGCCATGCGAGTCTCCTCGCGGTATCCGATCTTGACAACTTGGTAGACCACGAAATACCACTCGCCGTCGAGCAACTTGTAACTTCTGCAACCGTCGAACTTGATTTCGTCCACATCCTGCCGTAACAATCGCTGTTTCTTGCGCTCGCGTGCACTTTGCTTCGGGACGAAACAGAGGAGCCTCGTCCTGGGATGCACATAGAATCCTGTGACCTCCCATCCGCCCGGACGCACGTAGACCTTACGGTCCGCGCCAATCCAGCAATCGGTTTCGACCATCCGCTCCAGGTGATCGAAGATGTGCCGGCCTGTCACCTTGCGGACGTCAAGACCTTGGCGCAGTTCGCTGTACACCTTGTCCCACGGACGACCGAGACGGCTGCGAAGAAATCCTTCGAGCGGCCCAAGCACGTCAGTGAACCATTTGGAGCCGTAGCCGTACTGACGCTTTCTGCCCGACGAGACAAACGTCGGCTGGTCATCGTAGTCAGCATCGGGGACGAAGGGGAGCCGTTTGCCCCACTTACGGTTTCTCCAGGTGCTGCGCCCACGCTCTCGTTCGACCACGACTTTGTGCATGTCTGTACGCATTGCGGCTGCACTTTCTAAGGTGTCGCTGCGGACCCCGTTTGTAGTTCAGTGACTCTCGCCGGGGAACGTGCGAAAAGAGATTCGACTCGAGGCCGGTATCAGCGGCAATCCTGAGCTTCGGGACGACGCCCCCAGATCCTAGCGGATCCCGGCATTCCCGCAGATTCAGCACCTCGGCAGGGTTCGCTACCCTGCTGCGTCGAGCATCGGCGCGAAGTAACTCTTCTCTTTCACCACCGGCGAAACCTTGCTTCACTCAACTCAGTCCAAGAAAACTACGTTGCGCATTGCTTCCGAGAGGTGTTCAGTGTTGCTGAAGACCTCATGCCAACCGTCCAGGATCACGGTTGCGTGATCAGGATGGCGAACCCGCCCGCGCACGTAGACCTTGGGATTTCGGCGCAGGACGCGCCAATTCCAACGTCCTCGCTCTTCGGCTGACAGTCGGCGATATTCGCCCTCCATCAGGCCATTTGGAGCGCCTGCACTGACGTATACGGTCTCTCCGCCGAAGCGGTAGAGTTGTTCGCACATGTGCGGCTTTCCACCACGGCTGCGCACGAGAGGCTCGTTTCGCAAGATCAGTAACGAAGCAATCAGCACCTCAGCCGCAGGCACAAAGAACCATTCCCCCTGCCGAACCCGAGCGAGGTTGCGCCGTCGGTCGCGATCTTTGGTGCGTACCCGGCTCTCGCTCAACAGCACGGGTTCGGGTTTCAGCGCGAGCTTTGCGTCCCTTACCCGGCTCACAGGCGCGGCTTCTGGAATCCCGGCGACAAACCAGTGACGCTCATCGTGGCCCAGCAGGAAGCGGTGTTTCTCGCCTCTCTCACGGCTCAGAAGCAGCAAGTGCCTATCCCGCGGCTGCGCATCGAGAACGATCAACTCCTCCACCGCTTCGCGATCTCTCGAAATGCGGAAATACTCGCCTTTGCCATCCTGACGGACGTCGAGCGCAAGGTTTCTTCGCACCCACCGACCACCTTCCCAGCTGGTCTCAGCATCGCCGAACTTTACGCGCGCTCCGATTTTTGCGAATGCACGTTCTAGCAATTCCATATCGTTTCCGATCTAAGGGCGTGTGCCCGGGTTTGGGTGGCGCGGCCGCGGAACTCCCGCGCCACCCTTTGCGTTGCAGCCAGGGAACTAGGATCACGGTTGAGGGCTCGAACCCCGGCCTAGTAACAGGCACGCCACGAAGTTGCCGTGAACTTCACCACTGACTGATCTTTTCGGGCGCGGCATTTCGCCGCGCGTGTCAACTAACAACACAGTTTGGTCAGGGAACAGACGGCGACGGATTGGGCTTGCGCCCTGAGGGGTCGAACCTCCCAGCAAGGTCTCCGAAGAGACCGAGCTGTTTCTGTCCAAGAGAAGTATCCGTAACCTTTCACCACTGACCGAGTCGTTCCCGCGCTCTGCGCGCGGAGATTTTGAGCGCACAACTGCGTTGGCCGCTGCGCGGCGTATTGCGCGTGGCCGATTCAAGCTGGGGGAATAAGCGACAGCGGTCGTGTCGGCGTCAGCGAAGAAACCGCAGTCTACGCCACCCAGCGTGCTTTTGTTTTGTTAGCTTTGCGTTAAAGAGCGTCGAGGATTAATTGACGCTACCGAACGACGCCCTAAAACTGACTTGGCCGGTGATTGGCCGTATCAGCCCGCTTAGCGATTTGTGCGATTGTTCTGACAAATTTGGGCGTCCTTTCATTTGAGGATGTTTGAAGATGCCATAACTTTGAGTTTTGTGCAAGAGGAAAAATGCAATTGCAAGAAAAAATCTTGTGAAAAATAAATCAACTCGCGAGAAGTTCAAATGCGGGGTAACTCTCGGCGACTGGCGCGAACGCTTCGGGAAGCGATCCAGCGGTCACGGGAAAGTATTGCTGCACCTCACGCTTAAAACTGTCGAGATAGGCTTTGAGGATCGGCAGTTTGTCGGCGTCGGAAATCGGACGTAGACGAAATTTCTGGAGCCGGCTTCCCTTCTTGAGCGTGATTTCTCCCGCGGCTTCGGCGTTGCGCACCCACTGCGTTCGGCCGCGCGGCGCCACCAGGTAACGCTTGCCTTCCAGTTCGAGCAGATCGACCGGAGTCGAGAAGAGTTTGCCGCTTTTGCGTCCGCGGACTTGCAGCAGATAGATGTGCGAGGGGCCCAGGCCGAGACCAACGATGAATCCGAAGCTGCGGTTGAAGATTTTCTCAACAGGAGTTGGTTCGCGGAAAGCCGGCATAGCGGGGTTCAAACCCGGAGTAGATGCAGAGGCAGTGCGCGGGGACGAAAACAAAATTCTTGCGAGAGGTCTCTTTTCGCTCGTCCAAACTCCGACGCCGCGGGCGAAGTACACAGGTCCTTCGCTTCGCTCCGGAAGACAATCCTAAAATCTGTTTGACATTTCCGGACCTGAGAACAGGCTACGTCTGTTTCACGAAACGCAGCGAGGCCGAGTTCATGCAGTAGCGCAAATAAGTGGGCTCGGGACCGTCGTCGAAGACGTGGCCCAGGTGCGCGTCGCATTCGGTGCAGGCGACTGCGGTGCGGACCATGCCGTAGGTTACGTCGCGAATCTCCGTGACATTTTCCTTCGCGATGGGCTGCCAGAAGCTGGGCCATCCCGTGCCGGAATCAAATTTCGTCGCCGAGTCGAACAGCGCGTTGTCGCAGCAGATGCAGCGATAAAGGCCCTTGTCGTGCAGGTTCCAGTACTGGCCGGAGAAGGCCATTTCAGTATCGGCGTGGCGGGTGATGTCGAACGCATTGGCGGAGAGTTGCTTGCGCCATTCGGCCTCCGTCTTGACGACCCTGGCGATGCGCCCCTGTTGCAGGCGCTGGCCCGCGTCGGAGAAGAAAACGACGGTGACTTCTTTGGGTTCGCTGGTCGCGGCGGGCGCAGCTTCGAGAATGGAGGGCTTTCTCCATTGCCAGAAGGCGAGGCCTGCGATCGTAGCGATCGACGTTGCGAGAAACACCCGCCGCTGCATATTGGGCTCAGCAGGCGCCGAGCTTTGCTCGATCGGGCAGCCGGAGGCGGCTGTCCCTACATGAGTTTTTTCGCGGTCGAGATCAGAGTCGAACATCGCCGGATCCTCAGATCCTTCTTCATTTCCCGGTGTAGAGGTCAGGAAATTCCTTGCGCAAGTGCTCCACCTTGGGCGCATCGTTATAAAAGATGTACGGCTCGTTCGGATGCAGTGCGGCGTAGTTCTGGTGATAGGCCTCGGCCGGATAGAACGCCTGCAGCGGCACAACCTTGGTCACGATGCGACGCGGGAAAACTTTTGCGTTGTCGAGTTGCGCGATATAGGCCTCGGCAATCTTCTTCTGCTCGTCGTTGCTGTAGAAGATCGAGGAGCGATATTGCGTGCCTTCGTCCGGGCCTTGACGGTTGAGTTGCGTGGGGTCGTGGGCAACGGAGAAAAAGACGCGCAGCAATTCGCCGTAAGTGATCTGCGAAGGATCGTAGACGATCTGTACAGACTCGGCGTGGCCGGTTTCTCCGGTGCTGACGATGTCGTATTTCGCATTCTTGGCAGAGCCGCCGGAGTACCCGGAGTTGGCGCTGATCACGCCCTTCACGTGCTGAAAAACAGCCTGAATCCCCCAGAAGCATCCGCCGGAAATCACAGCCGTTTGCTGGCCGGCAGCGGCGGCGCGTTGGGCATCGACCACCGGCGCGGGCACTGGGCCGGCGGGGCTTGCTTTGGCGTTGCAGGCGGTCGCAGCGAACAGCGAGCCGAGCATCAGCACGGCACTACGGGAAAGGGAATTCATGGCAATCTCCACTTTAAGTACGATCAAAGTGTTATGGCAGATTGGAGTGGCGAGCGCGTTAGAAGTTTCAGGGATTTCGGAGTATTCGGACGTCGCTGTGTCTAGAGCACTTGTTGAAGATTCTACTCTTCCCCAATGCGCGGCATGGGTTGGATGCGGTCGCCGGGGCGTTCCTGGACCCGTTCGGCGGGAATCACGACTTCATCGGAGTGTTGCTGCACGGTGTCGGGCGAACTGACGGTTCCCAGAAAATAGAAATTCGTGCCGGCGATGCAACTCGGCTCAAGAGGCGAACCCGAATAGTAAGAGTATCGAGCAGCATGCTCAACGACCGGAGTTTGCGCCGGCGAAGTCTGCGCGAACCGTGGCTGGGCTGCGGACGAAGCCTGGCCCGCGGACAAACTCTGTGCGGCCACCGATGCCGACAGGCCGAGAAGCAGGACGAAACCGAGCAACTTAACTTGCCAGTACATTCTGGCCACTCATTCTATACAACCCCCTATACCACCCCGGTTGTGTGCCCAAGTTTTTGCACGACCCCGGATCGCCGGTCCTGCCGCGACACTTGACTTCGCTTTATATTCGCCTACAATGTGGCCATGGCTATCACACGACGACAACGGGAAGTGTACGACTTCATTTCGCGGTTCGTGGCAGAGCACGGTTATTCTCCTTCGTTTGAGGAGATTGGCAAGGGACTCGAGCTGACTTCTCTGGCGACCGTGCACAAGCACGTCACGAACCTTGAGAAGAAAGGCCTGCTCACGCGCGACTACAACCGGAGCCGGTCGATCGATCTGCTGCCGCCCAAGGGACGGCTCAAGCAGGCGATGAGCGTGAATACCGCGGTCGTGTTGCCGCTGGTGGGGCGCATCGCGGCCGGCATGCCCATCGAGGCGGTGCAGAATAACGAAACGATCTCCCTGGCCGACTTCGTGCGCTCGAAAGAAGTCTTCGTGCTCGAAGTGCGCGGGGACTCGATGCAGGACGAAGCCATTCTCGATGGCGACTATGTGTTAGTGGAGAAGGCGCGCACGGCGCACAACGGAGACATCGTGGTGGCCTTGGTGGATTCCAGCGACGCCACTCTGAAACGGTTTTACCGGGAAGGCGAGAGCATCCGGCTGCAACCTTCGAACGTGAACATGAAGCCGATCATCGTTCCGGCAGCGTCGGTGGATGTGCAGGGGAGGGTGATTGGAGTGCTCAGGAAGTACTAGCAGTTCTCAGTTCTCAGACAAAAACGCCCGGGACTGATCCCGGGCGTCTCCGTCTTTAGCTAGCAGCTAGCAGCCAGAAGCTGTTGCTTACCCAACGTGCTTGTTCAGCGCCTGGGCAATCGCCTCTTTCGGCTTGTAGCCGACGAGTTGCTCGACGACCTGGCCACCCTTGAACACCAGCAACGTCGGGATGCCCGTGACTTTGTAGCGCATCGGGGTGCTGCTGTTGGAATCGACGTCCATCTTGCCGATTTTGACTTTGCCTTGAAAGTCCTTGGCCAGTTCTTCGACGATCGGGGCGATCGCGCGGCAGGGGCCGCACCAGGTTGCCCAGAAGTCGACTAGAACGGGTGTTTCCGATTTCAGTACATCCTGGTCGAAGTTCGCATCGGTCACTTCGACGATTCCGTTGCCTGCCATTTGTCTCTCTCCTCGTAAATAGCGTCGCTCTGTCGGTCGACGCTCCAGTTCTCAGGGGAGGGGCGTTGCCGGGGGCGGCGATCGGTATGAGTGCTTCCCCGTGGGGGGAATTCAAACTCTATATTTTAACACTTGCAATTGGATGCCGGGGCGGCGGGGAAAGTCGCAAATGTGCCCCCGCTAGGGTTGTGGTGGCTTTTCGGCGCCGGGGATGGGTTGGGCGGCCGGAGTGAGCGACTTTATGTAGCTAACCAACTGCCAACGCTGGGGTTCCGGGAGCTTGGACCAAACCGGCATCCCCCGGCGGACAACACCATTGGTCAGGAGCCAGAAGAGGGCACCCGGGGTGGCCTGTTGTACCTCGGCAGCCTTCAGGCTGGGTCCTTTCTTGCCGCCCTCCCCCACCCCTCCGTGGCACTCGGCGCAATGCTGTTCGAAGAGCTTGGTGCCAGCCTTGACGCCATCGGGGTCGGCTTCCAGGGGATTCCGGCGAGCGGACGCCTTCGAAGGGACTCTTGCCAGTTCTCCATAGACGGCACTGTCTTTGCTGGCGGCGGCGTTCGTCTGCGCCCTGAGAAGACCGCATGCCGGAAGGAGAACAATCGCCGAAATAAGCCGCTTGAAGATGCGGATGGAATTCGTCATGTTTACCTTAGCGCGGATTGGCGGGATCATGAACGGCCTCCGAACAGGCGCCTGATCGCCGAGCCGAACCCTGAGAACTCGCGGGATACCCCCCAGCGCAGAAGGAACCGGTGACTGTTGTCATTGAGTCCGAAGCCTGGAGACAGCCGCAAGGTCCAGTTCGACGGAAGATTCCATCCGATAACCGGCGCCAGGTAGTGTGAAGTCTCGTTCAGGCCGAAGCTGTGACGGTCGCCGAGACCACCGTACATTTCAATTCCAGCGATGAAATTCTCAGGGCAGAAAGTGCATCGCTGGGCGGAGGCTTTCAGGGCAAGTGGGCGGCTGGCGCCGATCGCATAACCAAATTCCCATGGATTGCCGCCCGTGAGGTTCTTGGTCGCGATCGTATTCTGGGCAACGTTCCATCCTTTGAACGTCTTTGACAGTAGCAGCTTGAATTCCAGTTCGTGATTGTGTTCTTGGCGCGCCAGGCCGTTTGGGTCGGCATTGTCAGACTCCACATCGTGGCCTTCGATTTCCTTCAGAATCTTGTCAGCGCCGTTGATTTGCTCGTACTCGATGTAGAGCACCGGATTGATGAAGTGCTCGCGCTCGAGAAGCCGGAACCGATTTTCCCAGCGGAAACCGCTGAAGATGGTGCTGTCGTTGAATGTCGTCTGGCCATCGAGATAGAGCTCGGTCGTCCACCAGGCCGTGGCGCCGTACTCGAATTCAGCCCAGAAGGCGTGGAAGTCGTTTCCCGCACGCTGTGTGCCGAAGGTGGATAAATACTCCACCTCCAGGCTTCCCGGTTCTTCCAGATAGTGGTCGTAGGTAACGAGGTATGGACTCTCCTGAGCCTGTGCGGGAAAGACGATAGCAGCAAGAATAAGAGCCAGCAGGCCGAACGAAAATGCCTGCCGGGCGCTGGAACGATAGAGCACGCGGACCCTGAAGGAGCGCCATGCCGAAAGCGGAGGGAAGATCTGAAGCATGATGGAATTCAATCTTGATCCTTTGATTTTCGTCGACCAGAAGCCAGCGCATTTGCATGCCGGGGCTCTTTCGAAGTTTTCTTAGATGCAACTCAGTCGCAACTAATGAGACACGAACATTCCTTCCCGGGCGAGTCAACTACGATCGGTGCTAGTTGCAACTCAGTCGCATCTAAGCTACAGTGATGATACTGCGGGAATGCCTGTGCCGCCGTCAAGCACAGGCCAAAGAATTCGTCGCAGCATGATTGCGACCAGTTGCGACGCAGGTGAGGGCTGTTTTCAGATGCCACTTCCACAGACTGAAGTACCCGGACGACTGCAGGCTCATTTCTCAGAGCGCGGAATCCGCATGACACAGCAGCGGCGCGCCATCTTGAGCGTGATGGAAACCGCCAGCAAGCATCTGGATGCCAGCCAGATTCTGCGCAAAGCAAAGAGGATCGATCCCAGCGTGGATCGCAGCACGGTCTACCGCACGTTGCGACTGCTCAAGCGGCAAGGTCTGATCGATGAACTCGACCTGATGCACATCAACGGCGAGGGTCACTACTACGAGCGCAAACTCGGGCGCGACCACATCCACATGGCCTGCCTGCGCTGCGGCAAGATCACGGAATTCGTGAGCGACGGGTTCGAGCGGCTCAAGCAGCAAGTGGAAAAAGACTGCCGCTTCCGCGTGCTGATTTCTCGGCTGGAGATCGGTGGGTATTGCGCGGAGTGCAGAGGAACGCAGTAGAAGCATCGGGATGCGAAAATTGGTGGGATGCAGATCGCGGAGATGAAGACGGAACGATCAAGATCTGACGCAATGAAGATCAGGACAATGATGGAAATCCGGTTTCTGACGAGTGATGACGCTGGCGAATGGTGGAGGCTTCGTAAGGAAGCCTTGCTGGGCGATCCCGAGGCGTTCAGCGCGTCGGGCGAAGAGCACGAGCCCCTCGGCTTGGAGGAGGTACGGAAGCGGCTTGGCTCCGAAGACGGAGAAAGGTTTGTGGTAGGTGCTTTCGAGGATGGCCGGTTGAACGGCATGGCCGGCTTTTATCGCGAAAAAGGACTGAAGTCACGACACAAGGGTCGCGTTTGGGGAGTGTATGTAACTCCGGCAACGCGAGGTGAGGGAGTCGGAGACCGAATGATGCAGGCTCTGTTGCAACGAGGCTCTGCGATCGAAGGCATCGAGCAGATATTGCTCTCGGTTACAACGACCCAGGTGTCCGCGGTAAGACTCTATCGTTCGCTGGGGTTCGAGTCTTTTGGCCGCGAGCCGCGAGCGCTAAAGATCGGCGAGCGCTTTATCGACGAGGAGTTTATGATTCTGCCCGTTAAACGCGGATAAAGCGAGTTCACTCCAAAAAGAAAAGCGTCCTCGACTTTTCAGTCCAGGACGCCTCGGCAGCCCTCCCCCAGAACTGCCAAACCACGAAATGGATATTAGAGTTCCCCTCATTTTGTGTAAACGTCACTTTGGTAATGCGATTAGCGGAGAGTTAAGGCGAGAACCAAAGCCGGATGAGGGAACCTGCATCGGTACGGCCCGGGTGGAACACGAGGAGCTGGCGCTCCGCGGGGACGAACGAGGGCGTCCGCCCCTCCACACGCTCTTATTGCTTCTGCCAGGTTTGTCCGTTGTTGCTCGTGGTCCAAATTTCGGAGACCGATGTCATGATCTTTCCGTGCTGCGGGTCTGTGAATTCCAAACTCACGATGTCTCCCGTCAGAATGACGCCGGCGGATGAGGGCACGACGCGGCTCCAGTGCAGGCCGGAGTCTTGAGAATGGTAAAGCACCCCGCCCGAACCGCCCGCCCATACGTCCGCGCCCAGGGCTGAGACCGCGCGGAACGTGAGAGCTTGTTGCTTCAACGCCTTTTTGTCCGCATCTTTCTCTTCTTTCGCGCGGGAGGTCTTGGTGACGACTTCCAGACTGGAATCATTGGCCCCGAGCACGGGAACCGCACTCACATCGACGTCCTGCCAGGTGTTGCCCTGATCAAAAGATCGTTGCAGAGCACCGCTAGAACTGATGGTCCAGCGTGGGAGGCGTTCGGCGTTCGGTCCGCCGACCGCTGCCAAACGGCCTTTGGCAAGCGTTGGACTCGGCGGCGCGGGCGGGGGAGCAGCGGCACCCGCGGCCCGCCTGGTAGTCGCACCCTTGGCTTTGCCCACCGACGTTAAAGTGTCATCGTCGCTCGACTGCTGTCGAGCAGACTCGTCGCGCAGCGATCCCTGAACCTGACTCTCCGTCGTGACCACAGGAGATTGACCCGTCACTTCTACCGTTTCGGAAGCCTGCGGAACGTTGACCGTTGTGGGCTGAGCGTCTTGCGGTTTCGCGCCTGCCGACGGCATGTCGGTCGCCGGGACTTGCAGCTGCATTTTGTTGTTCTGTACCTGGTTGTTGTTCTGTACCTGCCATTGCATCGCGGGCATCTTTGGACCGGGACCGTGGGATCGTTGTCCGAATGCCGCACCCGCAGCAGCACCGACAACCGGCGGCGCGACATCGGCTCCTGTTTGCGACCTAGTCGCCGGAGCAATCAGCTTCTCCTCCCGAGCATTTTTCTCCAGAGAATCCGCAAACTCACGAGTTGTTCGGGACTCGTCCCCCCTCGCGGTTGGTGGGGCAGTCTGTGCAGTCTCGGCGGCGGGCGGCTGCACTGGAACCTCTTTGGCAACCTCGAGCCGCGGCGTTGCGCTCGAAGGCATCATTGCTCGCCGTAAACTTTGCCGATAACTCAAAACTCCGAACGATGCAATGACCACAACGCCTGCCGCTACAACTCCCCATCGCAGCGTGGGCCAAGTCAGCCAACCACGGCGAGGGACTACAACAGCGGCGCCCGCCTCTTCCATAGCCGGCAAGGCAAGCGCGACTATGTCGCGGCAATCCCCGCACCGGGCAAGGTGCTCCAGCACGGTGGCGCGCTCGTTCGCCGGCAGCGACTGCTCGCTAAACGCGGTCAGCACGTTTGCGTCGGGATGCTCACCGACCGGCATCGCCGCCTTCAGACGCTCGCGCACGATTTGTGGGACATTTGGCATTTCAGCTTCTAGCTGCTAGCTCCTAGCCGCTAGCGAATCCTTCTCTCGAACACACAGAATCCTTCACTTCCCGGGATCTTCTCATCCCGGCCCTTCGCGGATTCTGGCCTCCACGCTCCTCTTTTCAGAGAACGCCGGAGTTGAACTTTCTTGCGTCCCAGATTCCCGCGTTAAACTGCGCTGAATATTCACCTGCAGGTCGCGGACGTCCACCTTCATGGCTTCTTCGGCCTGCCGGCGCGACATGCCCATGCGCCCCAGGGTCGCAAGAATCTGCTTCCGCAAGGACTTAGCCAGCTTGTCGAGCTTGCGGCTGATCGTCGACTCGTGCACACCCAGCACCCGGGCGATCTCAGCCAGGGTGCGTTCATCCAGATAGTACGCACTCAAAACCATGCGGTCTTCGCCCGGCAGAACCGCAAGGGCTTCGTCGGTGGCCTGCGCCAGGCGCGAGTCGGCCGCCGGAAGCGGCTCCGGATCAGGCGCCTGAAACTGCACGCCGTCCTCCGACTCCTCGTCGAGACTCACCAGGCGTTTCGTGCGCCGATAGCGATTAACGTATTCCTGCGCCAGCACGGTTCGCAGCCAGCCTTCCAGCGATCCCCGCCCGGTGTACGAAGAAAGCTTGGAGACCCGCTGCCCGTCACGCGTATTTGTGCCGTAAAGATCGGCATAGAGAGTGTCCGCGAGTTCGCGCGCCGCCGAGTCTTCCCGCGCGATGCGCAAGGCAGACAGATAAAGTTTTTCGCGATAGCGCGTGAGGAAAATTTCCCATGCGGAATTGCTGCCCGCCGCGCAGGCCCGCGCCAAAGCCAGTTCATCGACCCGAAGGCTCAGAAAGAAGGTGCGGATTTCGGTCTCAGCGCTAGCGGCCGTAGAGTGCTTCGCACCAATCTCACAAAGAATGGCCGCAAACGATTCACGCGTCATGCCAATCTTGTCGCTGCCGCTCCTGGCATGGAGCTCCGCCTCCAGCTCGTTCACGACGGATTGCACGGCGGAGATTTGTTTTGTGCTCATGCGCGGGCGGGGATCCCTCGGTACCTGAGAAATCCCGTGAGTGGCGTCCCTCTCCGGGGCTCGCTCCCCGATGCTACCAATTTATTAGACGCGTGGAGTGTGAATTTTGGCCGCAAGGCAGCCGGGTATTGTCGTTCTTCCCTCGAAGTGCTGATGGGCGGGGCGCCGGCACAAGCCCTTCGTTTCGCGGGGGAAGGCGCAGCAGAGGGGCACCCGGGCGCCCTCGTCCCAAAGGGGGGAGCGTCGTATGCAGAAAAGCATCAATCCGAAGATTTTCTTGGGTTTGACGATTCTGTTAGTCGTGGCCGGTTTGTTCGTCGCAGGCCAGCGGCAGGTGCAGGCAGGAGAAACAACCTCGACGTCGGGCTACAAGGTGCTCGAGCCCATCCGACACGGAAACCTGACAGTCTTTCCGGTGGTGGCGGCAAAAAGTTATCCGACCGGCGAGTTCCTCACTCTCGACGAAGGCCTGCGCTCCGGCGAAGTAATCGTGACCGAAGCAGGGTCGGTGCAGGGACTGATTCGCCGCCGTCCTGCGCCCGTGCAGCACTACGACGGCGCGCAAGTGAACCGGCTTGTGCTGATCAACAACTCCAAGCGCCCGCTGCTGCTGCTGGCAGGAGAGATCGTGACCGGGGGCAAGCAGGATCGCGTCATCGGTAAAGACCGCATCGTCCCCGCAGAGAGCGATCCCGTCGACCTTAGCGTGTTCTGCGTAGAGCCCGGACGCTGGGTGGCGGCCAGCGATCATTTCGGAGCATCGGGTGCAATGTATGGGTCCGCTGGCGGCAATGTCGCCGTTTCAGGGCTACCGGCTCCGCCCATGGCCATGATGGCCCAGCCTTCGGTGCGCGCCAAAGCAATGGCGGACAAGGATCAGCAAGAGGTCTGGGCAGAAGTTCGGAAGCAGCGAGAAGAAGTCATGAACAACCTGACCGTGGCCGCGCCCTCGGTAGCCAACGAGATTTCGCGCACCAGTTCCTACGCCAAAGTGAATGAGAACGCCGAGGTCAAGAAACAGGTCGACGCCGTTGCCGTCCCCATCGAGCAGAACTATCAGAGCCTGATCCGCCAGTTGCGGGATCGCAACGCAGTCGGCGTGGTGGTCGCGGTGAATGGCCGCATCATCTGGGCTGACGTCTTCGCCAGCACCGATCTGCTGCAGAAATACTGGCCGAAGCTGGTACGCTCCTATGCGTCCGAAGCCGTGGTGTCGCGCGCGAAGGATGTCGACGTGAGCGAGAGCCGGGCGCAAGCGTTCCTGGAAAATATGGAAGGACGCCGCGAGACGATTGAAAGCGAGCCCGGCGTTTACCGGCACTCCGAGGTCAACGGCGACGGCTTCAAGGCGTTCTCGCTGACATCATTGCTGCCAAAGACCGGCTTCGAAATACACGTGGCCAAGATGGCGGAATAAAGACGGCAGAATAAGCACCGCAGTGTGAAGTGACAGAGTAACGGCCGAAGTAAGTCGCAGTCGTGCGTGCGGGGGTGAAGGTGTGGCTAGCGATTCGGCCAGGCGCTAGCCACTCGCCTTTTGAGCCTTGGCTCCCAAATCTTCAATCGCAGGGAACGACTTGGGTGGAATCAATGTGCGGTCTGCCGGCATGGAACCGGACTTGACCGCTTTCGCAAGGATTTCTAGTGCGATGCCCGCAGCGGGAGCAGCGATGATGGTCGCCTTCAGCAATCCGCGGCGCACCCACTCCTGCCCGGTCTTGGTGACGCCGTCGCAACCGGCGAAGGGCGTGTTCAACCAACCCTCACGATCCTTCTCGGTCAGGTCGACAAAAGCTTTTCTTGCTCCCATCGCCATGGCATCGTTCTGGCAGAAGACGGCTCGAATCTGTAGCTGCCGCGATGACCCCAGCGACAACCACGATTTGATCGTCTGGTGGGCGCTGCGCTCCGTCCAATCGCCTTTCAACATTTTCAGTTCGACGGCTGCCGGCTTGGCGGAAAGCATCCCCTTCGTGCGCAGTTGGGTCGCTATGCTGCTGAATGGGCCTTCCATATAGAGCACATTGCCCTGCGGGACGAGCACACCCATCTGCATCCCCTGGATTCTGCCAATTTCGATTTGATCCTGGCTGACACAGAAAACCGGAACTCCGCTGCTGCTCCGCAGTTCGGTGATGTAGTCGGGGTCGCTATTGATGATGCCCCAACCGATCCCCGCCGCGACCGCTGCTCTCGCGATCTGAGGCATGCCCGTACCCGCGGGTTCTACCAGGATGGCGCTGGGCCGCTGGATGGGGTCCTGAATAATTTTGATCAGTTGCTGGGTTTGATTGATGGCGTCGTTGTCCGCGTAGATCACCCTGATCTGCACGCCAAGTCGCGCAGCAGCGTCTGCGACCGCGGTTGCCTGTTCCGCCTGGTAATCGTTATCTCTGGTGATAAGAGAAACAACTACGTTCAGATTGTCCATGAAAGTTGAGCCAGCCTCTGGCTTCGGGCTCCTTAGTAACTATGGTGAGGATTGTTTCACGGGGCGTGGCCGTTACCAAGAATCCTTCGACCCTGAACCACTGGGGAACCGGGGATGAGCCGGGGGGAAAGATCAGTTGCCCCGGGTGGAATCGTACCAACTGCGCCAAGCGGCGGAGTCGCCGGGCAGTCGCTGCCCGGTGATGTCTCCCAGCGCCTGAAAGGCCCAGGCATGCGTCTGGGCATCGAGTGCAGGATCGTCGGTATAGCTCAGCAATTGCGGTACGGCGCCGAAACGCTGTTCCCGCGTGAACATGCCCGACTCGGCCAGACTGCACGCGGCACGATCTCGAACGCCGGGCGAGGGATCATCGTGCATGGCCTGCAGCAGAGACCCGATCGCCTCGTTTGTGCCGACCAGCGCCAGGCCTTCGACAGCCCAGCGGCGGGACTCTTCGTCGGAATCTTTCAGATGAGCCGTCAAGACCTGTAACACACGGCCGGTTCCAACTCCGCGATTACCCATCAAACCCAGGGCCCACAGCGCCCATATCTTTTGCGCGTGGTCGGGCGACTCGGCAGTTTTCAGCAGGTAGTCGAGGCTGGCAGGATTCTTCGCCAGCCCATAAGCGGCAAGTTCCACCTCAACGCCGGATTCCCTCACCCGCATGTCGCTTGAATTCAAGGCAGCGGTAGTGAGGGTTGCCATCTGCGCGTCCCACTTGAGCTTTCCCTGCCAGCGATCGACCCGGGAAGAAATCTGATTGATGGCGAGCGCGCCGTTCGGGTGGCTGACCGCTAGCTCCAGTAAGGTCTCGGCCTGTTTCTGCGGCTTCAGATGATCGAGCTGCCGCGGGTCGTTGGTCTCGACATGCGTCGCTGAAACGGCTTCCGGTTGCGCCGAGAAAAATCCCCCGAGTTTTGCCCAGGCGGCATGGGTCTTTCCGATGCTTCCCACGAGAACTGCGAGCAAGACTCCGAAGGCGATGGCAAAGAGCGGAGCAAAACGCATTGCCCTTCCGGTGGGCGGAAATGAAACCGATACCGGATTCGTCCCATGGGCGCCAATGTCAGAGTTCGGGCCAACCGTCCCGTAGTCCGGAATCGGTTCTCGTCTGGGCTCGGCGAGCGGCGCGGAGATTGGCGACTCTCCTTGCTCCAACAAGAATGACTGCGACACACCCATATAAGAAGAGTCTAGGTTGGTGCTCGAAATGGGGTAAAGTTACTTCGGGTCGAACCCTAGCGGGTGCGATGCGGAAGCGCGTTTCCGCCTACCGGGAAGGGGCCCCGGGGGCGCGGGCCGCGCGCCGACACAAGAATCACTAGGAGGAAGTCATGCGTTTGAGGTCCAAGTGTTTGGTATCCGTAATCAGTGTGTCCCTGGCGGCGCTGGCATTGGCCGCGGCTGGTCCGGGATACCACGTTACAACGACTTACAAGGTGGGGGGCGAAGGTGGCTGGGATTACCTGACCACCGATCCGGATGCGCGGCGGATCTACATTTCGCGCGCTACGCACGTAATCGTCCTCGATGCAGATTCAGGCAAGAACGCGGGAGACATTCCCGATACGCCGGGCGTCCATGGCATCGCACTGGCGCCGGAACTCGGTCGTGGATTTACCAGTAACGGCCGCGAAGGTACCGTCAGCATTTTCGACATCAAAACGCTGGCGCCGGCCGGCGGCAAAGTCAAGGTGGGCGATAATCCCGACGCGATTCTTTACGATCCTGCGACCCAGCGGGTCTTCACCTTCAACGGACGGAGCCACGATTCCACGGCGATCGATGGCGCAACCGGCAAGGTGCTGGGCACGATCAAACTCGACGGCAAGCCGGAATTCGCGGCCAGCGACGCCAAGGGCGAGATCTTCGTCAACATCGAGGACAAGAGCGAACTGGTTGCCATCGATCCCAACAAGCTGGAAATAAAAGCGACTTGGCCGCTGGCGCCGTGCACCGAACCGAGCGGACTGGCCATCGACCGCAAGAACCGTCGCCTCTTTGTAGGCTGCGATAACAAGATGATGGCCGTCGTGGATGCGGATAGCGGCAAAGTTCTGGCTACACCTGCGATTGGTGAAGGTGTGGACGCAACCGCATTCGACCCCGAAACCGGCTTGGCGTTCGCCTCCTGCGGCGAAGACGGCGTGCTTACCGTGGTGAAAGAAGAGTCGCCCAGCAAATTCACCGTCGCAGAGAACGTTCCAACGCAGAAGGGGGCGCGCACCATGGCGCTCGACTTGAAAACGCACAACGCTTTCACAGTAACGGCAAACTTCGGACCACCTCCGGCGGCAACGGCAGACAATCCGCATCCCCGGCGATCCATCGTTCCCGACAGCTTTGTCGTTCTCGTGTTGGCTAAATAGAACAAGCGAAACAAAGCTCTGGGATGAAACCGTTCCTTCATTCGAGTCACTCGCGGAAAGCCCTGCTCTGGCTTGGGTTCGTTTTTGTTCTGGCCCAACGGAGCGGGGCTTACTCCGTGCTCACGCACGAGCAGGTGGTGGACTTGCTCTGGGAAGTTCGCATTCAGCCCATGCTGATGCAGCGCTTCCCTGACTTGACGGACAAGAAGCTTCGGGACGCACACGCGTACGCTTATGGCGGATCCCTGGTTCAGGACATGGGCTACTATCCATTTGGCAGCCGCTACTTTAGCGACCTGACCCACTACGTCAGAACCGGAGACTTCGTCGTCGGCCTGATTCAGGAAGCTCAAAACCCAAACGAATATGCATTCGCTCTGGGCGCTCTGGCGCATTATGCGGCGGACAACTCCGGCCATCCCATGGTGAATCACGTGGTGGCCATGGAGTTTCCCGCCTTGCAGAAGAAATATGGTGATGTAGTGACTTATGCGGACTCGCCCAACGCGCATATCCGGGCAGAGTTCGGCTTTGATATGACGCAGGTTGCGAAGAACAGGTACACCTCCGACCGCTACCACGACTTCGTCGGGTTCGAGATTTCACAGGCTCTGATCGAGCGCGTATTTCCCAAGATCTACGGAATCAAGTTCGACGATGTGGTCGATGACGAAGACCTGGCGATTGGAAGTTTCCGGCACGCCGTCAGCAAGGTCATTCCGCAGATGACTCGCGTCGCCCTGCTGACGCGGAGGAAAGAGATTGTGGCGGACACGCCCGACGCCGCCGAGAAAAAATACCTGTACTATCTCTCGCGGACGGACTACGAGCGCGAGTGGGGCACCGAGTATCGCAAGCCGGGATTCGGCACGAAGGTGTTGGCGATTTTTCTGAAGCTGTTCCCGAAGACAGGTCCGTTCAGCGGCCTGGACTTCAAAGTTCCGTCGCAGCCGGCGGAGGACCGCTTCATCGTGAGCGTCGACGAGACCGTCCGCAGCTACAGGCAACTACTACTGGAAGCGGAACGCGGCACTTTGCACCTGGCCAATAAAGACTGCGACACCGGGCTCGACACAAAAGCCGGAGAATACGTGCTATCGGATTTAACCTATGCCCACCTCGTGGACAATCTGTCAGACAACGACTTCAAGCTTGCCACTCCGGAGCTGCGCGACAACGTTCTCGCGTTCTACTCGAATCCGGATGCGCCGCTCGCGACCAAGCGGAAGAAGAAGGACTGGAAGAGAATCCAGGACGAGTTGGAACAGCTGAAGACGGCGACTGTGATCACCGCGAACCGCGCGCCTGCTTGGCTCGCCCCTACTTCATCAAAGTCTGGAAGTAACGCCACTCCGCCGTGAGTGGACATCCCGCTTCGCACAGCGGAAAAGCGCGCTTGTACAGCTCCTGGCCGTGCCGCCGCAGAAGTTGATGGATGGCGATGAGAGCGCCGCCGAAAGACCTTCACAAATCCGACGATTCCGGCTAGGATATCGCAACTCAGGTTGACCATACGACCGTTCGGTTGGAACCGCGAGGCAGCCGTACGATCAAGCAGCTGAATCCCTTTGAATCAAAGTGCCCTTGCGTTCAATTCTTTGAACGGCGGGCGTAGTCATTGAACAGAAGTTCGAACGGTGAGGGCTTGGTGGATGACGATTCCCGATGAGAAGTTTTTCCGCGCGCAGGTTACCAGGCGCGTCGATTTTGCTCCGGACCTCTGGATGTTTCGCATCCGCAGCGGAGGCCAGTTCAAGTTTGTCCCGGGCCAGTACGCCACCCTGGGAGTGGAGTCGGGTGGGAAGCGCGTGGAGCGTCCTTATTCGATCGCGTCGTCGCCGGCCGAAGATGAAGTTGAGTTCTTCTTTGAACTCGTGCCCGAGGGCGCGCTCACGCCGCTGCTGCACAAGCTGCAGGTTGGCGATGAACTGTCGATGCGCAAAGTGCCCAAGGGAAAATTCTCGCTCGACATGCACAACGAGCGGACGAATCACCTGCTGATCTCGACCGTCACGGGTGTGGCGCCGTTCGTCAGCTACGTGCGCACGCTTTCGAAAGAGTGGAAGGAAGGGCGCTTCGAGGGCAGCCACAAACTCTACTTGCTGAATGGAGCGAGCCGCCCGTGGGAGTTTGGGTACAAGGATGAACTGATGCAGTTCGACAAAGAATTGCCGTGGTTCAAGTATGTGCCGACCGTAAGCCGCCCGTGGGATCACGAAGACTGGTCGGGCGAGATCGGACGCGCGGACGACATCCTGCGCAAGTATGCCGATCACTGGGAACTGGATGCGAGCAACACCGTCGCCTACCTGTGCGGACATCCGGAAATGATCGAGCACAGCAAAGCCATCTTGAAGCGCCGCGGCTTCACCGATAAGGGAGCGGTGAAGGAAGAGGTCTACTGGATACCTGCGAAGTAGTGCCGAGTTGCGCCTACCGCGTGAAAACCCAGCAATGAGCTGACCTAACTTTCCGCCGGCGCGAAGAAGACCAACACAGCCAACTCTTCGGTGATGTCGTGGAAGTGGTGCTCGACTTCGGCGGCTACGAAGAGCACGCTGCCGGCGGAGATTTCCCTGTCTTCATCGCCGGCGCGAAAGCGGGCGCGGCCGCGGACAACGTAGTACATTTCGTCTTCGTGATGCGGACGCTGCGCGTCGGTCGCGCCAGCCGGCAGAACATAAAGGCCTGCGCTCATGGCGGGCACGCGGAGAAACTCGCGGTACAACTTGCCGCTCGCAGCGCGCTGATGGTCGATCTCGGTGACTGCGCCGAACCAGGACTTCACGCGAGTATGCCTCCGAAGATGAGTTCGGTGAATTGCGGAACGAGGTTGTGCGTCTGCAGATTGCCTTCGGGCTTATACCACTGGTAGATCCAGTTCACCATGCCGAGCAGGGCGAAGGCGGCGGCGCGCGGGCTCACAGCATTGCCAACTTTTCCAGCACGCTGCGGCTGCTTCTGCGCGTCTTTTTGAACTTCGGCCATCAGGCTTTCGACGAAGTGGACGTATTCCTTCTTGCGGGTGTTGATGCGCTTGCGGAGCGCGGGCGGCAGGGGATGGTTTTCGTGCAGCATGACCGTGATCTCACGGTCGCGCGGGCTGAGCACGACTTCGATGTGCAGGCGGATCAGAGCACGCAGGCGTTCGGCGGGATCGGCTATGGCGCGGACGGGGTTGAGCACGCGCTCCTGCGTGATCTCCATGGCGTGGTTCATGATCTCGAACAGGATTTCGTCTTTGCTCTGGAAGTGATGATAGAGGCCGCCCTTGCTGAGTTTGAGGGCGGCGGCGACGTCGTTCATGGAGGTGGCGTCGTATCCGCGCTGCTGGAACAGACGGGCAGCGGTGCGCAGGATTTCCTGCCGGGAATCAACCAGAGTTTCGCGAGCCATCGCGTGACATGGTAAATAGTTGCGCGCGGGAATGCCAATTGGAGCGGTGTTGCGGCGCAGACTTGGCCGCGCTCGTGGCGTGCAGATTTCTCGAAACAAGGCTCGGCTGAAACTGCCGCGCAGGACGAGTTGAAACTCGGCGCGCCCTCGGTCGAAACGTGAGGATGGAGCACCTCGCGACTCCGGCGCGTTGGTCGCAGCCTCATGATCAGGACACTGACGATCGTGATTAGCCTCGACCAATCTCGGATGTGGAGACGCTTGTACGAGCCTGTTTAATTCTTGGGCCTTGAAAACCGCAAAATCTTGATTCTGCGGTAGTTACTGAGCTCGGACCGCTTCGAGTCCCCGCGAAATCCAGCGGGTTAAGGACTTACGGGTAAAATCTTCCGGAATAAGGACTTAGCGGCAGATCCATTGCACCCATTGGAGCCTCCTCCTTTTCGTTGGATAGTTGTGGTTTTTCCGTCACTCCCTGCGGAATGACGGAATGAAAGGTGAAAACGTGTTAACTGCTCGAACAAATCGGCAGGCCGTGGCGGCCGGAGCAATTGCATCGAGCTGTGCAGGCGATTGTGCTGCGGCCCCTCAGCCACTTCTGCCGGGCGCAAGTCTTTCTCCGCGAAAGTCTTGATCTGACCTTCTCCGGAACAGCGCTACAGAAAACGATGAGGCGTGCGTGTACTTCAGAAAATCTTGAGGAGAAACTTAGTCGATGGCGGAATGGTCGTGAAACTGTAGACAATCATAGGGGAGTACGGACATCGAAAGGGTTGAGGTCCGATTGAAGGGTCAAGGTGCACCTTCGCTGCTTTATTCAGCGGCTGCGGCCCGATGTGGGCAGCCGGACAGAGCGGCTGTCCCTAGATGTTCTCGGGGGCCCGGTCTCAGTGCATCGTATCGTGTGTCCAACTGTCGGCGAGTTTGGGATCGCGAGCCTTAGCCCGGACCATTGGACATTGGTCCGGTATTGAAGAGGCATGGGGCCGCATCGTTGACTGTTATGCACGACAGTCTGCGATTGCAGCGGCCCCTCACCCACTCGCTGGCGCCAAGTCTTGATCTGACTTTCCCCCAATCATCGCTCCAGAAGATGACGAGGCGCGTGCTTCAGGAAGAAGCTTGCGAAAAAAATTAGACGATGACGGGATCGTCCGGGAACTGTCGATAGCTACAGGGGGGTATATCAAATGTGCTAGGGGCGATTGAAAGTAAAAGTCCGCGCACCTTCGGATCCGCTGAGGGCCGCCGCCGTCCCGCCGAAGGTTGGAGGGACAAGGACGGGGGCATGCTCATCACTTTTGTTTCAGGGGCTGCGGCCCGATACACCTGGGCCGCCAGACAGCCGAGGGTGGCTGGCTCTACATGTTTCGTTCTCAGGGAGATTCAATCAGTATGAAACGAATCTTTTCGGCACTTCTGTGTCCGATTCGCACAACAAGGGCCGATAGAATCAATTTTCACTTTCCGAGTCGACAATTAGCCTCTTGGGCGCCAGGAGATATTTTTGTATTCAGAGAAGCGCGCAGCGAGTCGGATGGAAAGCTGTGCGGCGCGGTATTTTGCGAGAGCAGGAAGGGTGCTGCTACTGGCGGCTTTGGCTTACTTGCCAGGTTGCCAGGGAGTAAGTACCAG
The DNA here is from genome assembly GCA_035695545.1 of Candidatus Sulfotelmatobacter sp. Taxonomy (GTDB): domain Bacteria; phylum Acidobacteriota; class Terriglobia; order Terriglobales; family Acidobacteriaceae; genus Sulfotelmatobacter. Next base: position 81,543 of record DASRRV010000346.1, read on the forward strand.
TGGCTCAGGGTCCGGTGGAAGCGCCGCACCAGAAACGGGGCAGTTGACGGTTAGTCCGGCAACGCTGGACCTCGGTAGCGTAGCCGTCGGTGCGAGTGGGACGGCATCGGGAAGCCTTGCGGCTAGCAACGCGGACGTCACGGTTACTGCCGCAAGTACGAGCAACTCCGAGTTCAGCGTGGGCGGCCTCTCACTGCCGCTTACGATTCCCGCGGGGCATAGCGCTCCGTTCACGGTGACCTTCAGCCCACACATAGCAGGATCAGCGAGCGGCACGCTCACATTCAACAGCACCTCACGGACATCGACGACGACCGAGACGCTGACAGGGACCGGCACAGAGGCGCAAGCACACTCGGTCAACCTATCGTGGAGCGACAGCTCGTCGCCGAACATCTCCGGCTACAACATCTACCGAACGGAATACGGGACCTCGTGCGGCACTTACCGGAAGATTAGTTCCATGTTGAACACGAGCACACTCTACACGGACTCGTCGGTCGAAGGCGGAAGGTCCTACTGCTACGCAGTGACGGCGGTGAATACGAGCAACGCAGAGAGTGCCTACTCGAACATTGTTTCCGACATTCAGATTCCCACGCCGTAGCGAAGAACTCACAGTCAGTTGCGCGTTAGTTCAGCCTCGGTTGTGCCGGTCAGGGTCACGAAGCGAATCATGCCCTGAGCGTACTCCAAGACGAGTCCGGTTTGTCCGTGGTTTACAACTGCGCCAACGAGATGGCCGTACGCCTTGGGGATGCCGCCCTGCACGAGAGTTTGGTCATAGCGGGCCAGTTCCCCTTCCCCTCAAACTTCAAATGCGGGAAAGCATTGAAAAAAAGACTATTGCAAGTAGCTGTGCCGGCATTGCAACGGTGGGGTGAGCGGGTAGAGCGAAGTCAAAATCTCTGCCCTTCGACAAGCTCAGGACAGGCTCGGTCCCACCCACGGAGGGACAAAGACGGGTCACGCTTTTCTGCACTCCTTTTTTACTTCATTCGTAGCGAAGGGCGGTCATGGGATCAACTTCTATGGCTCTGCGGGCGGGGGCGGCGCAGGCGAAGGCTGCCACCACGGCCAACAGGATGGTGACGATCAGCAGGACGATGGGGTCGCGGGAGCTGTTTTCGGCCCAACGGGCCAGGACTTTATTTAGCGCCAGAGTTAATACGACGCCCGCTGCGATCCCGCTGCCTACGCTGACCACGGTAGAAGCGAAGACGATCTTGAGGACGTGCGTGCGTTGGGCGCCCAGAGCCATGCGGATGCCGAACTCGTTGGTGCGTTGTGCTACGGAGTAGGAGACGACGCTATAGAGGCCAACCGCGGCCAGCGCCAGAGCCAGAACGGCGAATGCGCCGAAGAGCCAAGCTACCAGTTGTTGCTGCCGCCATTCCTGCAGGCCGGTAATCCAGTGGTCCAGGTCTTCGACCTGGCCGTTGATCTGCTGCTCCGGGTCGAGCGAGTTGACCTGCATTGCTACCGAGTGCAGGAGGCGCAGTGGCGAAGAGTCGGAGCGCACGAGGATCTGCGTCCAGACTCGCATCGACAGCGTGTAGGGGAGGAACGCTTCGGGAAGAATCGGCTTGGTCAAGCCGTCGTCGCGCTTGTCAGTCATGATGCCGATAATCTGCAACCATGTATCGGCGGCGGGCGCGGTGGTCGTGTAGGGCAGTTCGTCCTTCATATCGGGGACGCGGAGAGAGTGTCCGATGGCGTCGCCGTTGGGGAAGTAGAGCTTGGCCATCGTTTGATTGATGACGGCGACGTGGGCGGCGCGGTGGTTTTCAGTCTCGTCCCAAATTCTGCCTTGGGCGAGGGGAATGTGGAGCACGGGGAAATATTCGGGGCTGACGAAGTTGATACGAACTTTTTGATTGTCGCGCGGCGGCTGGCCGAGGATCTCGACGCCTGTGCCCCATCCGTTGGAAGGCGGGGTGGCGTTACTGGAAATGGCGGTCATGGTGGCGCCGGGAACGGTGGAGACTTTGTTCTTGAGTTGTTCGAAGTACGTCAGGCGCTGCTCCCAGGTGGGGTATGCGCCGTCGTGAATAGGGATTCCCACCGACATGACGTTGTGCGGGTCATAGCCCAGCGGGGTGCGCATGAGGTGGAGAAAGCCTTCCATGGCGGCGCCGGCGCCGGCGAGCATGACCAGAGTGAGAGCGACTTGCGCGCCGGTGAGCACGTTGTGAGTGGTGCGGCCGTTTACGCTGCCAGCAATCTTGCGCGTGCTGGCCTGCATGACCTGACTCACTTGCGGGCGCGAAAGCTGCAGGGCGGGCCACAAACCGAACACGATTCCTGTGAAGACCGCGATGGCGACGCTGAAGATCAGCACCGGCAGATTGATTCCGATGGAGGCTTCGTGCGGGAAGGAATATTTCGGGAGGAGGTCGACGATGGTGGCGAGAGCGCGATAGGCGATCAGGACGCCGAGAGCAGCTCCGGTGAGGGAGAGGAGCAGAGATTCGGTCAAGAGCTGGCGAATGATGCGTCCGCGGCTGGCGCCGATCGCGGTGCGGACCGCGAATTCGTGCTGACGCGCGGTGCCGCGAGCGAGCAGCAGGATCGAGACGTTTCCGCAGCCGATGAGCAGCAGGAGGGCCACAGCGGTAAATAGAAGAGAGAGGGTTCCGCCGAGTCGCTGAATAAAATCGTCGTTCAAGCCAACAACGTGAAACTGGAACTCAGGAGGAAAATGCTTGGGGCTCTCCTTGGCAAACGTCTGGATCAAAGGCAGCAAGGCTGCATTGGCCGCCTCGTGGGTGACGCCGGTCTTCAGACGGAGACCAACGTAGTAGGCCTTCGAGGGATCGTTGGAAACTTTCAGCGGGAGGTAAACGTCGCCGTCATCCCACGTGAAGCGCGGGGCGACTACACCGACGATGGTGTAGTTCTTGCGGACTAATTGAATAGTCTGTCCGACGACTTTCGGGTCGCCGTTGTAGTGGCGGCGCCAGAATTGATAGCCGAGCACGGCGACAGGCTGAGGCTCTTGTCCATCGACGGAATCGGAGGGAATCAGGCCGCGGCCGAGCAGGGGCGGAACGCCGAAGAAGGTGAAAGTGTTCGACGTCATGTAGACGCCTTGCACGTCTTCGGGGAGATCGTGACCGGTGACGGTGAGGCTCCAGTCATCGGAGATGAACGCGTCTTCGACAACGGGGGACTTCTGGACCTGCCGCCACTGCGGACCGGTCAGGCCGAATCCCCTGTCCTGGTGGGAGGGGTCGGTGAGCCGCATGTGAACCATGCGGTCGGGCGCCGCATAGGGATAGGGGTTCATCAGGATCGCATAGATGACGCTGAAGACCGCGGTGGTGGCTCCAATGCCGAGCGCCAGGGAGATGATCGCCGTTAGGGAGAATCCGGGACTCTTGCAGAGCTGGCGAAGGCTGAAGCGGAAATCCTGCAGTAGGGTTTGCATAGGCTTCTCCCTTTAGACGGATGAGGAGGCAATTGGCACGCAAGTAGCCAAATGTTCGACGAGGCAAGTCGCTTCGTTTTCAATGGGGCGGAACCCGGAGGTGGGGTTTAGATGTTCGGTTTCGGGGGTCGAGTGTCCGCGAGCGGACACGGCTTGCGGGGAAGACAAAACAAAAACTAGTGGGCTGAACATGATGCGCCGGACTGTCGGGCGCGAACATCTGAGGTCATATGAAGGTATTGGCTATCTCGGGAAGTTTGCGAGGGCAATCGACGAATACGCGGCTGTTACGTGCCTTGATTCTGATGGCGCCCCCGCAGCTTGAGATTACGCTCTATCAGGAACTGGATCAGATTCCGCCCTTCAATCCTGACATGGAGTCGACTGAGTTAGAAGCAGTGACTCGATTTCGAGCGGCGCTCCGCGAGTGTGATGTCGTTTTGATTTCGACGCCGGAGTATGCACACGGTATTCCAGGAGCGTTGAAAAATGCTCTCGACTGGGTTGTAGGCAGCGGCGAGCTATCGGGAAAGGCGGTCATCATGGTGAACGCGTCTTCTCGCGGGGTATACGCTCAGGCGTCGTTGCAAGAAGTTTTGACTACGATGGACGCGAGGCTGCTTCGGGATGCCGAGGTGACGATCAACATCCTGGGAAAGGATCTAAGTCCCGAGAGGATTGCGGCAAGTGCGGAATACAGTTCGGCGCTCAAGGAGCTCTTGCAGGCGATCGTTGAACTTGGCGTCAAGACGGCAGATGGGCAGTCCGTCGCTCAGGAATGAGGGAGAACACTGGTGGATGATTGAGGGAAATTTTCAATTGAATATTTCCACTCTTCGCGTTCTTATCGGCGAATCGTGTTCGCCTTGATTCCAGGAATTGTCTTTTGGCCGTATTTTGCAGGGGCTGCGATTTTGGTGATAGGCGTGTTCGCGATCCGGAAGGAAGTGTCCCTGGCGCGCGGGCAAGAAAAACTTGCCACTCTGGGCCGCCTGTTTTTTGCAGCTCCCATGGCCGTTTTTGCGTCACAGCACTTCACAAATACCAGCGCCGTTTCTCTCATCGTGCCGTCGTGGCTTCCCGGGCATCTCTTCTGGACTTATCTTGTTGGCACTTCTCTGATTGCGGCAGCCTTGAGCATCGTTGTGAAGAAGCAAGCGCAATTGGCAGCAACGCTGCTGGCAACGATGTTGATTATGTTCGTGTTCCTGCTCCACACTCCCAACATAGTTGCCAAACCCGCGGATGTACTCCGGTGGGCGACCGGGTTCAGGGATCTGGCTTTCAGCGGCGGCGCACTGGCTTTCGCCGGAGCTCAAACGGAGAAGTGGCGCGTTGAAGGCACCAGTCCCCGCATAACAATTGCGCGCATTTTTGTTTCGGTGGCGACGATCTTCTTCGGTGTATCGCACCTCGTGCATCCTGAGTTTTTGCCGGTTGATGACCTCGACCAACTTACGCCAACCTGGATGCCAGGGCACGCCATCTGGCCCTACGTTGCGGGCGCCATTTTTGTTGCGCTGGGGACGAGCATGTTGCTGAACCGGAAGACACGGTTGGCGGCAACGTACCTCGGCATCATGGTGCTTGTCCTGCTCGTATTCGTCTTTCTAGCGATGGTGGTGTCCACACCGTCCGACATAGAAAACGGGCTTAACTATTTCGTAAGTACACTCGCCTTCAGCGGAACTGCTTTGCTTCTGGCCGCCGCTATTCCGGGAGAAGAACGAGCAAGATGAGAAGGCTCTCCCGGGCGTGCCGGATTCGATCTTAAGACCGGTCGTAGGCCGTACGGTGGCGGCGTCCCCCAGACACCGCCACGCGCGGCGAGCAAGTTCTTCGAGAAGCAAGTTGCTTTCGCGACCCGCCTACTTGCCCACAACTACAGCGGCCGTGACCGCGGTGTGATCCGAGGGCCAGAGACCGTCGGGCAGACGGCTATGCGCATCACTTCCGATCCGTGTGGTGGCCAACGGAGCTACTTTCCCGTGCGTCAGCACCAGATCGATGCGCTGGTAAAGTTGAGAGACGGGGTTGTTGTCTGCTTCGCCCTGACAGCAGGTCAATCCCGCGCGCTTAGGAAAGAGCTCGGACCAAACATCGTGATAGCCAGCTGAAGTGAAATCGACATAGGTTGGATCTTGCGGCAAGGGAAACGCCGGGGCGTTGGAGTCGGTTGCCAGGACGACAGGCAAGGAAGTGTCTGCCGCGCCGGCGCGCAACTCCGCACCTTGCAATTCCCTGACATTCGGGTCGAAGGACTCAAGATGGGTGTTGATGAAGCGGAAGGTGTGCCCGAAGAACTGGGCGTCGACCGAAGCCCACGAACGCGGCAACGGAACGGGGCCGATCGGCGTGGGTAGAACCACTTTATTCACGAATTGTCCCGACTGCGCGTTGGTCCACTGGAAGATCCAGGAAGGAATATCTGTGCGGGAGAGGATCACGTTGTAGTCATTCACGGAAACGCAAATGTAGTCCGTGGGCGGAATTAGTCCCGGGGTAGGTGGAAATGCATATTGGGTGACTTGGACGGCGACCTCATAGTGTCCGCCATCCGCGGCCAGATCGTTGAGAAGGTCCTGCAACATGTCGTACTGCAAGGTCATGGTTCCACAGGTCCCGGCAACCGGGTCGAAGATCCCCGTGTACCACTGGTCGACTTCCTGAATGCTGATCAGTTCGGGCTGGACGGAGAGGATTTGGTGGGCAACGGCGCGCATTCTTTCTGGAGGATTGGTGCCCTGGACCTGTTGAAGGATCTGACCGACACCGATCAGGAAATCTGGCAGCGTCTGGGCTCCGACGACCTGGTTGAAATCGGTTCCTTCGTTCACGTTGTAGGTCATTACTGTGCCCACGCCGGGGATCGATTGGGCTGCGGCAGGAAGGGCGGTTAGGGTCCCAATTACCGCGATGGAGAGGACGACAAGAGTTGCGCTTGCGATGCTGCGGTTCATGAATGTACTCCTACAGTGGATTTTTTGATGCCGAGGCCGATTTGCGGTGAAGGTGTGGGAGGGGTCGCGTGTGACGGTACGGTGAGCGTTGACGGAGTGCCAAGGAATTGGGCGGCGCTGTGCCCGATTTTCTGCCGGCTCAGGAATTGAGTGAACCGCAAGATCCTTCGTTTTCATGGTGCTTGCCTCCGGCGAAGTCGGGCGTTGGAGCTAACTTTCAACTTGGGGTGCACATGGGGAGCCAAAGCGCAGGCCGCGGCCTTCGCAAAGTGCGCGAGTAATAGAGCACCCGGGTTGCGGCTTGGCGAAGAGGCAGCGACCCGATACACCTGGGCCGCAGGACAGCCGAGGGCGGCTGTTCCTACATGGGTCCATTCCCCCGCGATCAGTCCGGTGGGCGGTGTTTTTTTATGCGTTGTCGGCGTAGATCTCGGGAATGAAATTCTGTTCCTGGATTGGCGGCCGAACGTATTTGGTCTTGTCGAGCGACGGGAGCTTTAGATGTTCCGGGGTGAGGTCTTTGTACGAAATCAGGGATAGCAAGTGGCGGATTACGTTGAGACGGGCAGCTTTCTTGCTTTCGGCATTGACGACATACCAGGGGGCTTGCTTGATGTCGGTGACGGCGAACATCTCATCTTTCGCGCGGGAGTATTCGGCCCAGCGGCGCCGGGACTCGAGGTCCATGGGACTGAGCTTCCAGCGCTTGGTGGGGTCGTTCATGCGGTCCTGGAAGCGGCGCTCTTGTTCTTCGTCGCTGACGGAGAACCAGTACTTGATCAGGACGATGCCGGCGCGCACGAGCATGCCCTCGAATTCCGGACAGCTGTGCAGAAATTCCATGTACTCGGCGTCGGTGCAGAAGCCCATGACGTGTTCAACTCCGGCGCGGTTGTACCAACTGCGATCGAACAGCACCATTTCACCCGCGGCCGGCAGGTGCGCGACGTAGCGCTGGAAATACCATTGAGTCTTCTCACGTTCGGTGGGCGTGCCCAACGCGACCACACGGCAGATGCGGGGATTTAACGTTTGAGTTACGCGCTTGATGGCGCTTCCCTTTCCGGCGGCATCGCGGCCTTCGAAGAGGATTACTACTTTCAGTCCCTGGTGACGGATCCACTCGTGGAGTTTGACAAGTTCGATCTGGAGGCGGCCGAGTTCCTTCTCGTAGTCGCAGTCTTTGCCCAGGCGAAGTTGCTTGGAGTTTTTGCCGGCGGCGGGAATGGGTTCCGTCTTTTTCAACGGGAGCGCACCAGAAGGGATTCTCTCACAGGTTTGTAGGGACATCGTGATTGCCAAGTGGGAATCAGGTTTGGTGGTTCCATTCCGGTTACAGCGGCCCGAAACAACCGGGCCGCGGGACCGCCGAGGCGGCTGTCCCTGCATGATTCATCAGTTTGCACGCAGCAACTTCGGCCTTGACGGGGGAATGGAGGTTCGGTAGCATAACTGAACCGACCGACCGGTCGGTTTGCACCGGCGGATTGCGGTTGGTATGCTTTGAGACCGGAATCCAATCCACAACAGGCAAGGGACCTCTTTCCCCTTGTGCACTGAGAGGAGCACACGGTGGTTACTATTTTCTACGAACGGGACGCGAAGCCCGAGGCACTGAAGGGTAAGACGATCGCCGTCATTGGTTATGGCAGCCAGGGACATGCCCAGGCGCAAAATCTGCGGGACAGCGGTTTTAAGGTAATCATTGGGCTCGACCCCACGCGCAAGAGCGCGGCGCAGGCGCGGGCGGACGGCATGGTGGTGGTAGCTCCGGATGAGGCGGCCAAGCGGGCAGACTGGATTCAGATCCTGACTCCCGACGAAACGCAGGCGGAGACTTACGAGCAGTTCATCAAGCCGTATCTGCATCCAGGAAAAGTTCTGGGTGTGTCACACGGATTCAGTATTCATTTCAAGACGATTGTTCCGCCCACGGATGTGGACGTGGTGATGATCGCTCCGAAGAGCCCAGGGCATTTGGTGCGGCGGGTTTATACCGAAGGGCGCGGCGTGCCGTCGCTGATCGCGATCCAGCAGGATGCCAGCGGACGGGCGCACGAATTGGCTTTGGCCTACGCGCATGGAATTGGATCGACGCGAGCCGGCGTTTTGCAGACGACGTTCAAGGAAGAAACCGAGAGCGATTTGTTCGGCGAGCAGGCGGTGCTTTGTGGCGGGCTGACGTCGCTGATCAAGAAGGGATTCGAAACGCTGGTTGAGGCGGGGTATGCGCCGGAGATCGCTTACTTCGAGTGCTTGCATGAAGTGAAGCTGATTGTGGATCTGATCTATGAAGGTGGATTGGATCGCATGCGCTACTCGATTTCGAACACCGCGGAGTATGGCGACCTGACGCGCGGAGAGCAGGTTGTCGGCGATGCTACGCGACAGGCGATGAAGAAGACGCTGGCCGACATCCAGAGCGGACAGTTTGCGCGGGAGTGGATTGCGGAGAACAAGGCCGGGTGCCCGAACTTCAATGCGCTGCGGGCGAAAGAGAAACAGCATCCGATTGAGATTGTGGGAGCGCAGTTGCGCGGGATGATGAGCTGGCTGCCCAAGGATGGGAAGAAGACGGTGGAGGCTCCCAAGCAGGTAGTGAACGCTTAGGTTTCGCGAAAAACCTTTTCAAGGCCAGCGCTTGTGCCGGTGTCAGGGATCCTTCGACTGCGGTTGTTCTTTGCGCTGGGCGCACAAAAAACAATCCTCGCTCAGGATGACAGGGGTTAACAGAACAGAGGCTAAGAAATAGATGCTTAAGGGAGCGGACATTGTTCTGCAGTGCTTGCGGGCTGAAGGGGTGGACCTGGTGTTTGGGTATCCCGGAGGCGCGATCATGCCGCTGTACGACGCGTTGGAAGGCAGCGGCGTGCGGCATGTGCTGACACGGCACGAGCAGGGCGCGGTTTTTGCGGCAGAGGGATACGCACGGGTTACCGGCAAGGTTGGGGTTGCGATGGCGACCAGCGGGCCGGGAGCGACGAACCTGGTCACGGGGATCGCGGACGCGAAGATGGATTCGGTTCCCCTTGTCTGCATTACCGGGCAGGTGCGGAGCGCATTGATAGGGACGGATGCGTTTCAGGAGACGGACGTTTTTGGCGTGACCTTGTCGCTCACCAAGTGGAGCCGACTGGTGCGCACGATTGACGAGATTCCTGAGGTGATTGCCGAGGGATTCTACTGGGCGCGGAGCGGGCGTCCGGGGCCGGTGGTGATTGATATCCCGACCGACATGCTGAAGGCGAAGAAGGAATTCTCGGGGCCGGCGAAGTTTACTCCCCATGCGCGGCCTGCGGATGCAAAGGCTGAGGGCGGATTCACCGACACGATTGTGGCTCTGCTGCAGCAGTCTTCTAAGCCGGTGGCTTTGGTGGGAGCGGGGGCAAAGCTGTCGGGGGCGATCCCGGAGTTACGGGGATTGCTCGATGAGTTGAATATTCCGACGTTTGCTACCGTGCACGGGTTGGGGGCGGTGCCTGCGACGGCTCCTTATTACTTGGGCATGGTGGGGATGCACGGGACGCGGGCGGCGAACACGGCGCTGAACGAAACCGACTTGCTGATAATTTTCGGAGCGCGGCTGGATGATCGCGTGACCGGCGAGCCGACGCGGTTCGCTCCTCATGCGAAGATCGTGCATTTTGAAATTGATCCGGCGCAACTGGATCGGGTGCGCGCGTGCGAAGTGCCGGTGGTTGGAGATTTGGCGGACACGATTCCGGCGTTTCATGCGGAATTGCGGCGGCACGCTTCATCTCTTCCCGACTTCAGTGCGTGGCGGGCGGTGGCTTGCGGACCGGAGCGGGCGGAGCTTGATCCGCGCGGATTGGCGCAGCCGACGATTCGATTCCTCGACGAACTCTTCTCGCGCTTGCCGCAGGACAGCGTGGTTGTGGCGGATGTGGGCCAGCATCAGATGTGGGCGGCGCAGCGCTACCGGTCTTCGTCTCCTCGGGGATTTATTACTTCAGGCGGACTCGGAGCTATGGGATTCGCTTTGCCGGCAGCGGTGGGCGTGCAACTGGCTAAGCCGGACACTTGCGTGCTCTGCGTTTCGGGTGATGGCGGATTTCAGATGAACATTCAGGAACTGGCGACGGTGCATCGGTTGGGCTTGCCGGTGAAGATGGTCATCATCGACAACAAGTATCTCGGCATGGTGCGGCAGTGGCAGCAGCTGTTTTATCAGCGAAATTATGCTGAGACGGACTTGAGCGACAATCCGGATTTTGTGGACATTGCGAAGGCTTACAAGATTCACAGCTGGCGTTTGAAGGAAGACGCCATGCGCGAGTTTCCGGTGTCGCAGGAGACGGGGGATGCGATCAACCGGTTCCTGCGGTCTTCGGAGCCGGAGTTGTTGGTGTTTGATTGCGCGCCGGAGGCTAACGTTTTTCCGATGGTTCCGGCCGGAGCTGCGCTTTCAGAGATGTTGCTGGAAGAAGAACCTACGCAGTAAGGGAGCATACACATGCAGACTTTTCACATTCGGTATCGCAATACGCAGGGGACGTTGATGCGCATTCTGAACGCGGCTTCGCGGCGCGCGCTGGATCTGCCTTTGGTGCAGGCCGAGGCCAGCGAGCGCGATCATCAGGTGACCCTGGCGCTGGATGTGAATCAGAAGCAAGTGGGGCAGCTGTTTCGGGAGTGGTATTCGATTGCCGACGTCGTTCATGTGGGTTCGGGAGCGGCGCATACGGCGCCTTGGACCGCGGCTCATCCGCCGGCTGGGGTGACGCAGGAAGATGCGCGGGCGGCGGCGCGGGCGTAGGTCGCGATGGAATTTAGCTGGGCAAGCATGACGGCTCCTGGGCAGCGTCATGCGACTTGGGGGAACCTGCATGACGGGTTCCCCGTTTTTTCGCGTCAGTGGTTAGAGCAAGAAAATCTTTAACCACAAAGGACACAAAGGTTCACGAAGGCAAATCACGATCGGCTGTTTGCGTTTCACATCTTCTATGGGTGTCTTGTAATCTTTGACTATGGATCTCAAACATATTAGCCGTGGAATTACGGATGGGCGCGACCGGGCTGGAGCGCGCGCTATGTTCAAGGCCATTGGATTTACAGACGCCGATCTGAGCAAGCCTTTGATTGGCGTGGCCAACACATGGATCGAAACCATGCCGTGCAACTTTCATTTGCGGCGGCTGACGGCCAAGGTGAAGGAAGGGATTCGGGCGGCGGGTGGGACTCCGATGGAGTTCAACACGATTGCGATCTCGGATGGCGAGACGATGGGGACGGAGGGAATGCGCGCGTCACTGGTGAGCCGCGAGTTGATTGCGGATTCGATTGAACTGGTTTGCCGCGGGCAGATGTTTGACGCAGTGGTGTGCGTGGTCGGTTGCGACAAGACGATTCCGGCGGCGGCGATGGCTCTGGCGCGCATGAACCTGCCAGGGATGGTTCTTTATGGCGGGACGATTGCGCCGGGGAATTATCGCGGGAAGGATGTGACGATTCAGGATGTATTTGAAGCCGTGGGCGCGAATGCCGCGGGGAAGATTACGGATCAGGAGTTGCACGATATTGAGGATGTGGCGTGTCCGGGAGCGGGGGCTTGCGGCGGGCAGTACACCGCGAACACGATGTCGACCGTGATGGAGATGATCGGGCTGTCGCCAATGGGGTTCAACAGCGTTCCGGCGATGGATGCGGCGAAGGATCAGATTTCATTCGACTGCGGCAAGGTTGTGATGAATGTGCTGGAGAAAGGGCTGAAGCCGCGCGACATTCTGACTCGCGAGGCCTTTGAGAATGCGATTGCCTCAGTCGCGGCTACGGGCGGATCGACAAACTCGGTGTTGCATCTGCTTGCGATTGCGCGCGAGGCGGGCGTTGATCTGGAGATTGATGATTTTCAGACCGTGAGTGAGCGGACTCCCTTGCTCGCGGATCTGAAGCCCTCGGGGCGATTCGTTGCGGCGGATATGCATCGGGCGGGCGGCATTCGGCTGCTGGCCAAGCGGTTGATGACCGGAAAGTATCTTCATAATTCAGCGAAGACGGTTTCTGGGCTCACGATTGGCGCGGAGGCGGAGAGCGGGGTCGAGACCAAGGGACAGGAGGTGATCGCACCGCTGGATAAGCCGATGAAGGCTACCGGAGGGCTCGTCATTCTCAAAGGGAATCTTGCGCCGGAAGGTTGCGTGGCGAAGATCAGCGGACATGAACGGCTGGAACATCGCGGTCCGGCGCGCGTGTTCGAGTCTGAGGAAGACGCGATGACGGCGGTGACCAGCAAGAAGATTCGCGCGGGAGATGTGGTTGTGATTCGGAATGAAGGGCCGAAGGGCGGCCCGGGAATGCGCGAGATGCTGAGCGTTACAGGGGCAATCGTCGGCGAGGGATTGGGCGGATCGGTGGCGTTGTTGACCGACGGGCGATTTAGCGGGGCGACGCATGGTCTGATGGCGGGACATGTTTCTCCGGAAGCGGCTTTGGGTGGGCCTATTGCTGGAGTGCGCGATGGAGACATGATTCGATTTGACGTCCGGAAGCGTGTGCTGGAGGTTGAGGTCAGCGACGCGGTGCTGCGCGAGCGGATGGCGTCGTGGAAGGCGCCAAAGCCTCGATATCCTACGGGAGTGTTTGCGAAGTATGGGGCGCTGGTTTCGTCGGCGTCGCAGGGGGCGATTACGCGTCCACGGTAGGGGTCGAGATCCGCTCGACCGGACAGCCGGGGGCGGCTGTCCCCACATGAAAGCCACGGCCCGACGGCCACGAGAAGACGGAATGTCACAAAAGAAAACACTTTTTGAAAAGATTTGGGATGCGCATTTGGTGGCTCAGCCTGGGGGGCGGTCGCCTATCCTTTATATCGATTTGCATCTTGTGCATGAGGTGACTTCGCCGCAGGCATTTGATGGCCTGCGGGCGGCGGGACGAAAGGTGCGGCAGCCGGCGCGGACTGTGGCGACCGTAGACCACAATATTCCTACTGAACCGCGCGGCACTCCGATTACCGATTTGATTGCAGCGAAGCAGATTGCGGCGCTGCAGAGCAATTGCAAGGAGTTCGGCGTCCGTTTGTTTGATATGGACTCGCCGGAGCAGGGGATCGTGCACGTGATTGGTCCGGAGTTGGGACTGACGCAGCCGGGGATGACGATTGTTTGCGGCGACAGCCACACGAGCACGCATGGGGCGTTTGGGGCGCTCGCGTTTGGGATTGGGACTTCGGAAGTGGAACACGTTCTGGCGACGCAATGCCTTGCGCAGCAGAAGCCAAAGACGATGAAGATCGATGTACGGGGACGGCTGGCGGATGGCGTGTCCGCGAAGGATCTGGCGCTGGGGATCATTGGGCAGATCGGGACGGATGGCGCAACCGGCTACGTGGTGGAATACGCCGGACCGGCGGTGCGAGCGCTCTCGATGGATGGTCGCATGACTCTGTGCAACATGAGCATTGAGGCGGGCGCGCGGGCGGGGATGGTGGCGCCGGACGAGACGACCATCACTTATGTGAAGGGAAAGCAATTTGCTCCGCGGGATGCGGAGCGGGAGAAGGCGGTCGCATATTGGCGAAGTTTGCCCACGGATGACGGGGCGACGTTCGACAAGGTTGTGGAGATCGATGCAGCGCAGCTTTGTCCGTTTGTGACTTGGGGAACGAATCCGGGAATGGTGGCTCCGGTGACGGGGCGCGTGCCGGAAATCAAAGGACTCGAGGAGTCCGATCGGCGTGCGGCAGAGCTGGCCTTGCACTACATGGGACTGGAGCCCGGGAAACGGATTGAAGAAATTGGAATCGATCGAGTTTTCATCGGATCATGCACGAACTCGCGGCTGGAAGACTTGCGGGCGGCGGCGCGAGTGGCAAAGGGACATCACGTGAGTTCGACGGTGCGGGCCATGGTGGTGCCGGGGTCACAGGCGGTGAAGCGCATCGCGGAGCAGGAGGGCTTGCATCGGATCTTTCAGGATGCGGGATTTGAGTGGCGCGAGTCAGGATGCTCGATGTGTCTGGGCATGAATCCGGATATTTTGCAGCCTGGGGAACGATGCGCTTCGACCAGCAATCGGAACTTTGAAGGACGGCAGGGGCGCGGAGGGCGGACGCATCTGGTGAGTCCAATGATGGCGGCGGCGGCGGCGATTGCGGGGCATTTTACGGATATAAGGAATTGGAAGTTTCAGTAGGAGCACGCAGGTTGCGCGAGTACGACGTTGTCGCGCTCAAGAAGGCTCTGCCCGGAACATCTGTGCCGGTATCTTCTGAAGGGACTATCGTGATGGTGCATAGCGTCGAAGACCAGGCTTACGAGGTTGAATTCTTCGACAAGAACAATAAGACGATTGATATCTGCACGGTCGTCGGCGACGAATACTTAGAACTGAAGTGGGCGTACAAGGATACGAAATGAAACCATTCACAGTGCATCGCGGGCGCGTGGCGCCGCTGGATCGGGTTAACGTGGACACCGATCAAATTATTCCCAAGCAGTTTCTGAAACGGATTGAGCGCACTGGTTTCGGGCAGTTTTTGTTCTATGACTGGCGCTTCGGGGCGGATGGAAAAAGGAGCGGCGACTTCGTGCTGGATGAACCGCGGTACGAGGGCGCGAGCATTCTGGTGGCGGGAAAGAATTTTGGTTGCGGATCTTCGCGGGAACATGCGGTGTGGGCGCTGGCGGATTTTGGATTTCGGGCGGTGATCTCGTCTTCGTACGCGGACATTTTTGCGAACAACAGCACGAAGAACGGGTTCCTCACGGTGCGGTTGAGCGAGGATGAGACTGCGGAGCTGATGCAGCGAGCGCAGGAGATCGATGACTATCAGCTCATGATCGATTTAGAAAAGTGCGAAGTGCGCGACGCTGTGGATTTTCGCGCAAAGTTTCCTGTCGACGAGTTTGTGCGGCATTGCCTGCTGAATGGATTGGACGACATTGGGCTCACGCTGCAGCATGAGGCGGAGATTGCGTCGTATGAGGGGCGACATCCGGTGCCGGCGGGGCTGAGGGAGAAGAGCTTTTGACCGCTGAGTGCGCTGAGGACTTCTCGGAGAGCGCTGAGAAAACCTCTGCTAACTTCCGCGTGGAATCCACGCTCAGGTACCTGCACCTTTGGATCCTGGGTGCGACGGAGCGACAAGAGCCCTTGACCGCGAAGAGCGCTAAGAAAAGCTCTACTTACCTCTGGGTGGAGTCTCCACTCAGTTACTTAAACTTCGGGTCGTCTCGCGACTGACGGACAAGAGCTCTTAACCGCAAAGAACGCTAAGAACTGCCGCGAAGGTCGCTAAGAAAACCTCTGCTTACTTCCGGATGGAACCTCCACTCGGCTGCCCTGCCCTTAGCTCGTCCGGTACGACTCCCGCTCAAAAGCTTCTTACCGCTGAGGTCGCTGAGAACTTCACGCAGATCGCTGAGAAAACATCTTCTGATTTCGCTTTTGAGATTCACACGCAGCTATCCGCTCACGTACCTGCTTGAGCGTCAAGGGAAGGTCAAAGCGAGTAAAGATTTGTAAAACATTCGCCCTGGTCTTGACCTGCTACGGGGATGGAGTTGATCCTGAATCTGCGCGGTTTTTCTGCAGCAACTGCGTTACTTCCTGCTTGAACTTCTTACTGGCGGGGAACCCCTTGGCATAGAAAAATTCCTGCCTCAGCGGGGTGAGTTGCCGCAACCGAGTCTACAATTGTACGTCTAATACTTTGACAGTTGGCTGCCGTTTTTTGTGCGAAAAGCGGCCTTGGACTAATCCTGTGAACATGATCGATCGAAGTTCTTTACGACATTCCGGGGAGAATGGTTTCCCCGGTTCTAGGTTTATCGCGCTCTTTGCGGTTGTAGTTTTGTGCGCGTTCATGTTCGGCTGCAGCAGTGCGGCCGACTCCAAACAGCAAAGGGCACAGGCTGCGGGACCACATTCCGTATCGGTTGCAATCGCGCAAGTGCAACGTCAAGACGTGCCCGTCTACCTCTCGGGACTGGGAGCGGTGACGGCCTTCAATACCGCCAACATCAAAAGCCGCGTCGACGGGCAGATCATGAAGGTGAATGTACGGGAGGGCCAAAACGTCAACGCGGGAGAATTGCTGATCGAGATCGATGCCCGTCCGTTTGAAGTGCAACTGGAGCAGATGCAGGCGCAGTTGTTTCGCGACCAGGCACAACTGCGCGACGCGAAGTTGAATCTGGATCGGTACACTGCCCTGATTCCCTCGGGCAGCATTGCGCAGCAGCAGGTAGATACGCAGAAAGCTCTGGTGGATCAACTCGAGGGCACGGTACGCAACGATCAGGCGCAAATCGACAACGCGAAGCTGCAGATCGTGTACTGCCACATCACGGCTCCGTTCAGTGGGCGAGTCGGATTACGGCAAGTTGATCCAGGGAATATCGCTCACGCATCGGATACGAATCCGATGCTGATTCTCACGCAACTGCAGCCGATCGCCGTGATCTTCACGCTGCCGGAAGACGTGCTGCCGAATGTGGCGCAGCACATGAGGCAGGGAACGCTCGAGGTGGACGCGTTCAGCCGTGACGACCAAACCAAGCTCGCGACCGGCAAGTTGCTGACGATTGACAACCAAATTGATCCGACGACCGGCACGGCGAAGCTGAAAGCTGTGTTTGACAACAAAGAGAACCAGTTGTGGCCGAACCAGTTCGTAAACGCAGATCTGCTGCTGGAAACGCGAAAGAACAGTACGGTGCTGCCGACGGCGGCGATTCTGCGCGGGCCACAGGGAACATTCGTTTATTCCGTGAACAGCGACAAGACGGTGCAAGACCGACCGGTCACCGTGTCGTTGACGCAGGGCAATACCACGGTCGTCACGAGCGGGCTCGATCCGGGCGATGTGGTGGTGACGGACGGCCAGGACAAGCTGCAAAGAGGCAGCCGCATTGAACCGCGAGCGGGCGGACCGAGCGCTGGACCGGGAACTGGTCCAGCGAAAGGCGGCGGACACCGGCAGGCGGCGGCGGAACCGGAGACAGGCGCGCCAAGTTCAGGTGATTCGGGTTCATGAGTCCTTCAAGGTTGTTCATCCTCCGACCGGTTGCAACCACGCTGCTCATGGTCGGAGTGCTGCTCGTGGGCTGGGTTGCGTTCATGCAACTTCCGGTGTCGGCCCTGCCCGAAGTCGATTACCCAACCATTCAAGTCGTGACGTTTTATCCGGGAGCTGACCCGGATGTGATGGCGTCGTCGGTGACGTCGCCGCTGGAGCGGCAGTTCGGGCAGGTTCCAGGCCTGAGCCAGATGACATCGACGAGTTCGTTTGGCAGTTCGGTGATCACGCTGCAGTTCGGCCTCGATCAAAACATCGACGTGGAAGAACAGCAGGTGCAGGCGGCGATCAACTCGGGCTCGACGTACTTGCCCGCGGATCTGCCGAATCCTCCCATCTATAACAAGGTGAATCCGGCCGACGCGCCCATTCTCACATTGGCGTTGACTTCGGATTCGCTGCCGCTTTCGAAGGTAGAAGACCTGGCGGACACGTCGCTGGCACAGAAGATCTCGCAACTGCCGGGAGTGGGCCTGGTTTCGATCAGTGGCGGACAGAAGCCGGCGGTGCGCATTCAGGCAAATCCCACGGCACTGGCGTCGTACGGGCTGAGCCTGGAGGATCTTCGGTCGGCCATGGCGCAGGCAAACGTGGATCAAGCCAAGGGTGTGATCGACGGGGCGCGGCAGTCTTACACAATCGGCGCCAACGACCAACTTTTTTCGAGCGAACAGTACAAACCGATTGTGGTTGCCTACCGAAACGGCGCGCCGGTACGACTGAGCGATGTCGCGAATGTTATCGATGGCACGGAAAACACGCGGCTCGCGGCGTGGATGAACCTTACTCCAGCGGTGATCGTCAACATTCAGCGCCAGCCTGGCGCGAACATCATCAGCGTGGTGGATCGCATCAAGAAGCTTTTGCCGCAATTGCAGGCGTCACTGCCGACGGCGGTGAAGGTACAGATCCTCACTGACCGGACGACCACGATTCGCGCGTCTGTGAAGGACGTGGAATTTGAGTTGATGTTGGCCATCGCCCTGGTCGTGCTGGTGGTTTTCCTATTCCTGAGGAATCTTGCGGCGACGGTGATTCCGAGCGTGGCGGTGCCGCTCTCGTTGATTGGAACGTTCGGGGTGATGTACCTGCTCGGCTACAGCCTGAACAATTTGACGCTGATGGCGCTGACCATCTCCACGGGATTCGTGGTGGACGACGCCATCGTCATGATCGAGAACATCGACCGGTATCTCGAGGCGGGAGACTCTCCGCTGGACGCCGCGTTGAAAGGGTCGGGACAGATCGGATTCACGATCGTGTCGCTCACCGTGTCACTGATTGCTGTGCTGATTCCGCTGCTGTTCATGGGCGACATTGTGGGACGGTTGTTCCGCGAGTTTGCGGTTACGCTGGCGGTGACGATTCTGGTGTCGGCCGGAGTTTCGCTGACGCTGACACCGATGATGTGCGCCAAGTTGCTCAAGCATCGGAAGGAGGGCGAGAAGGGACGGTTCTACGACGTCACGGAGGACTACTACAACCGGATCATCGCATTCTACGGACGCACCGTGAAATGGGTACTGAAGCACCAGCCGGCGACGCTGCTGGTGACGTTCGGGACACTGGTCTTGACGCTCGTTCTCTACGTGGTTGTACCAAAAGGATTTTTCCCGGTGCAGGATACGGGCGTGATTCTGGGAGTCTCGGAGGCACCCGATTCGGTTTCGTTTGATGCCTTGGCGCAGAGGCAACAGGAACTGGCGAAGGTGATCTTGAAGGACAAAGATGTGGAGAGCCTGTCGTCGTTTATCGGAGTGGACGGGACGAACACGACGCCGAACCAGGGCCGCCTTCAGATCAACCTGAAGCCGCGCGACGAGCGAAGTGACGACGCCACGGCGATCATCATGCGCCTGCAACCGGAAGTGGCCAAGGTGGACGGTATTACTCTCTACATGCAGCCGGTGCAGGATCTTACGGTGGAAGATCGCGTGAGCCGCACACAGTTTCAGTATTCGATCGAAGATGCGGACGCGCAAGAACTGGCACAGTGGACACCAAAACTGGTGGCCAAGCTGCAAACCCTGCCCGCACTGCGCGATGTCGCTACGGATCAACTGAACAACGGACTGAAGACGAATATCGCGATCGACCGGGATACGGCGTCGCGGCTGGGAATTTTTCCGCAGGCGATCGACAACACGCTGTACGACGCTTTCGGACAGCGGCAGGTTTCGACGATTTTCACGCAGTTGAATCAGTATCACGTGATCCTCGAGGTGCTGCCGAACTTTTCGCAAAACCCCGATTCTCTGAAAGACATTTACATACGGCCAAGCAGCGTGCTTGCGAACTCAGGAGCTCCGACGGCGAATGGTGCGGCAGTAACCACGAGCGGAGCACCGGTTCCGATCTCGACGTTCACACGCATGCAATCCACCAGCGCTTCGCTGGCCAACAACCATCAGGGGCAGTTTCCGGTGGTGACGCTGTCGTTCAACCTGGCGCCAGGAGCGTCGCTGGGTGACGCAACAAAAGCGATCCAGGAGGCCGAGAAGGAAATCCAGTTGCCGGCCAGCATCCATGCCGCGTTTCAGGGGACGGCGGCAGCGTTTCAGAATTCGCTGGCGTCCGAACCTTATTTGATTCTGGCGGCGGTGATCACGGTCTACATTGTGCTCGGCGTTCTGTATGAAAGCTACATTCATCCGATCACAATTCTTTCGACGCTGCCTTCCGCGGGCGTCGGCGCGATTCTGGCTTTGATGCTTACCAAGAATGATCTGACGGTGGTGGCTTTGATCGGGATCATTCTTCTGATCGGCATTGTGAAGAAGAACGCGATCATGATGATCGACTTCGCGCTGGAAGCTGAACGGGAAGAGCACAAGCCGCCGGAGGAGGCGATCTATCAGGCATGCCTGCTGCGCTTCCGTCCGATCATGATGACGACGATGGCGGCACTGCTCGGAGGACTGCCTCTGGCGCTGGGATCGGGGACGGGGGCGGAATTGCGGCGGCCGCTCGGCATCACGATTGTCGGCGGATTGCTTCTGAGCCAGTTGCTTACTTTGTACACGACTCCGGTGGTGTATTTGTGGTTCGACCGGTTGGCGCAAAGATTTTCGCGCTACAGGATCGGCAATCCGATTCCGCAGGAGCCCATGTCGGCGGACTAGTTTATGAGTATCTCGGCTCCATTTATAAGACGGCCGATTGGGACTTCGTTGCTGGCGGCGGCGTTGCTGCTCTCGGGAGTCCTCGCCTTCAATTTTCTTCCGGTGGGTTCGCTTCCGAAAATGGATTTCCCTGTCATCAGCGTGGGAGCGAGCCTGCCGGGAGCCGATCCGCAGACCATGGCGTCGGCAGTAGCGACTCCGTTGGAGCGCCAGTTCGGAAGAATCGCAGGCGTCAATCAAATGACGTCATCGAGCCAACTGGGCAGTACCGGAGTCGCGCTGCAGTTTGATCTCAACCGGGATATCAATGCGGCAGCTCGCGACGTACAGGCCGCCATCAACGCCGCGCGCAGCCAGCTGCCCGCCAACCTGCCCAGCAATCCGAGCTACCGCAAGGTAAATCCGTCGGACGCTCCCATTCTTCTGTTGGCGCTGACTTCGGACACGGAAACGGTGCCGCAAATGTACGACGCCGCCGATTCGATCCTGTCCCAAAAGCTGGCGCAAGTGGAGGGCGTGGGGCAAGTTTTTGTGTGGGGAGCGTCGCAGCCGGCGGTGCGCGCCGAAGTCAATCCGACATTGCTGAACAAGCTGGGGATCGGGCTGGACACGGTGCGGAACGCCTTGAATGCCGCAAACGCGAACCACCCAAAGGGCCAGGTTTCCAACAGCGCGACGTCTTACTCGTTCTCCGATACGGACCAGTTATTTACGGCGGAAGAATACCGGCCGCTCATCATGTCTTACAACAACGGTGCGGCGGTACGTCTGGGAGATGTGGCGGTCGTTGAGGATTCGGTGGCCGACGTGCGCAACCTAGCCCTCATCAATGGTAAACCGGGGATCCTAATCCCTGTATTCCGGCAGCCCGGCGCCAACATCATAGAAACGGTGGACCGGGTTCGGGCGCTGATGCCGTATCTGCAATCCTCGATTTCGCCGGCGATCGAGCTTTCGATTGCGAGCGACCGCACGACCACGGTGCGAGCATCGGTAAAAGACATTGAGCGCACGTTGCTGATTTCGATCGCGCTCGTGATTATGGTCGTGTTTCTGTTTCTGCGCACGGTGCGGTCAACGATCATTCCGAGTATCGCTGTGCCGCTTTCCCTGGTGGGCACGTTTGGGGGCATGTATTTACTGGGCTACAGCCTGGACAATCTGTCGCTGATGGCATTGGCGATTTCAACCGGATTCGTTGTAGATGACGCGATCGTGGTGCTGGAAAATATAACGCGCTATGTGGAGCACGGCATGGATGTCGTGCAAGCGACGTTCAAAGGAGCAGCGGAAATTGGATTTACCGTTCTTTCGATGAGCGTGTCGCTGGTGGCGGTGTTCATTCCGCTGCTGATGATGGGCGGCATCGTGGGACGGCTGTTTCGCGAGTTTGCGGTGACGTTGAGTATTGCCATCGGAGTGTCGCTGGTGGTTTCCTTAACGACGACTCCGACCATGTGTGCGAAATTCCTACGGACATCGAAACAGGAGAAGCACAATATCTTCTATCGCGTCAGCGAATGGTTTTTCGAGCGGATGTTGAAGGCCTATACACATGCGCTGAAGTGGGTGCTGGCGCACGAGCCGCTGACCGGAGCGGTAACCGTTGGAGTGGCCGTATTGAGCATTTACCTTTACACCAAGGTACCCACTGGATTCTTTCCGCAACAAGACACGGGGCGCATTCAGGGGTCGGTGATCGGAGCGCAGGACACGTCGTTCCAGTCCATGAGCGACAAGATGCGGCGCTATAGCAGTATCGTGATGAAGGATCCTGCCGTCGATACCATGGCCGGCTTTACGGGCGGAAACACCGCTTTGAACCAGGGCCGGTTTTTCATTTCGTTGAAACCGCTGGAGCAGCGCGGCGGCTGCGATAAGCAGCATTTCTGGGAAGCCTGCCATTACGCGAGCGCCGATGATGTAATTAATCGTTTGCGCGGCAAACTGGCGGTCGTGCCCGGTGCTACCCTGATTCTGCAAGCACAACAGGAGTTGACCATTGGCGGGCGTTATGGCAACGCACAGTACCAGTACACTTTGCAGAGCGCGAGCCTGGACGACTTGAACAACTGGTCACCGCGCCTGCTACAGAAACTGAGAAGCTTGCCCCAGTTGCGCGACCAGAACTCGGATCAGCAGGACAAAGGCCTGCAAGCCAAACTGGTGATCGACCGGGATACGGCGAGCCGGATGGGCATTACCCCGCAGACTTTGGACAACGCGCTGTACGATGCGTTCGGACAGCGGCAGGTCTCGACCATGTATCGTCCGCTGAACCAGTACCACGTTGTGATGGAGGTTGCGCCGCAATTCCAGCAGACAACCGAAGCGCTCAACAACATTTATCTGCGCTCCACGACCGGAACGCCGATTCCGCTTGCCGCCTTCACCCACTTTGAACAGTCAAACACCCCCTTGGCAGTGAGTCACCAGGGGCAACTACCGTCGGTGACAATCTCGTTCAACCTAGCGCCGGGTGTGTCTCTCGGGGAAGCGACGGACGCGATTGAAAAAGCCGAGCGCACGATCGGCTTTCCGTCGACCATCCAGGCGAGTTTTCAGGGAACGGCCGCTGCTTTTCAGGATTCCCGCTCCAACATGCTGATCCTGATCATCACCGCGCTGGGCGCGGTCTACATTGTGCTGGGCATGCTGTACGAAAGCTATATTCATCCCATCACGATTCTTTCGACGATACCTTCCGCCGGCGTAGGAGCGCTACTGGCCCTGCTTTTGACGCACAACGAGCTCAACGTGATAGGAATGATCGGGATCATTCTGCTGATCGGGCTGGTGAAGAAGAATGCGATTATGATGATCGACGTCGCTCTGGACGTGGAACGTACCCAGGGGAAGAAGCCAGTGGAGGCGATTTACGACGCATGTATTCTGCGCTTCAGGCCCATCATGATGACGACGATGGCCGCATTGCTTGGGGGGCTGCCCCTGGCGCTGGGCAGGGGAACTGGCTCCGAACTACACCGCCCATTGGGGATCACGATAGTGGGCGGTCTGATCGTGAGCCAGATGCTGACGCTGTTCACCACGCCGGTGGTTTATGTGTACCTCGACCGCTTGCGGTTAGCACTGCGCGGCGGCGAGGATACGGCCCTGCCTCAGACTTCGCCGACGAGCGGTCCGCGTCCGAGTCCGGCGCACTAAGTCCAGACATGCGGCGAACAACATTCAAACTGCTCTATTGAGATCGACCGGGCACTTCCTTCGCAAGGAACAAGTCGACTACACTAGAAAGCTTGTGCAACCAAGCTGGAGAAATCCTGCATCGCAGGAACCAGGACCGCGCGTGGCGCGCTGGGATGGAGCAGTGTCGGCCTGAGGCGGGAGGCCGCTGCTGTGCAAAAACAGTCTGTCCCGTATGATGAAGAGTCAGGGTAATACCGCTTGAGAGCATTACGTTTTTCGCCCGGGAACGACTGGGCAGACCAGCGATTTTCCAAATTTCGTTTCGAAATTTCTTTCAGGAGTTACGGATGCTAAAGAAAGCAGCGGCTGTGTTCCTTATTGGAGCGAGCCTGTCCATCTGGGTCGGCTGTGGTAGTACGTCGAACCATTACGTATATGCAGCGATACCCGCCGCTAGCCAAATTGTCGCCTATCGCGAAGACCCAAACTCGGGCATTCTGACGGCCCTGGTCGGAAGTCCGTTTACGGCGGGCCCGTCAGTGCAATCGATTGTCATTCATCCGTCCAAGAAATTCCTGTATGCCGCCAACTCCGGCGGAAGCAGCGGCACGGTTTCTCAGTTTTTAATCGCGAGCGACGGCACGCTGACGGAACAAACGCCGCGAACCGTCGTGGGTACGGTTCCGACGCTCCTGGCAATGGACTCGGCAGGGGCTTTTTTATACGTTGCCAACTCGGGCTCGCTGGACATTTCAGTGTTTTCGATTGACGCGGGCACCGGGACACTCTCTGCAGTGGCAGGATCTCCGTTCTCGATTGGAATCTCTGCGCTGAACATGAGACTGTCGCCCTCGGGGAATGTTCTCTACGTGACCGGCTCCGCGGGCGGCGGGCTTCCTGGGTTTATCCAGGCGTTCAGCATCAATGCGGGCGTCCTTTCAATCGTTCCGGGCTCGCCATTTCAGACCGGGATGACGCCTCAGGGCCTGACGATCGACTCCGCCGGGACGTTTCTTTACACCGCCAACGCCGCTCCGGATAACTCGATCTCAATCTTTACGATTAACGCGGACGGTTCTCTCACAGAGCTTTCAGGATCTCCAGTTGGCGAGACCTTTATCGGGCCGATCGCTCTTCTTCTAGATAATTCCGGCAAGTATTTGTACGTCGCTAACGAAGGCTCCAATAATCTCTCGGCGTATGCTGTCGGATCCGACGGCGGGCTGACGGTGCTAAGCAATTCTCCCTTCGCAGCGGCTCCCGAGCCCAGTTACATCAGCAGTGATCCCAGCGGAAAATTCCTGTTTGTAGGGAACCAATCGGGTCCGGTGATTCAGCCATTCAGTCTGGACAGCACTGGAACGCTCACATCGGTGGCAACATACTCCGTCAGCGGTACGCCAACCTCGATCGTGGTGATGCAATAACTTTCGGATTCTGGGAGCTGGATGGATACAGCATTTCAAGTCGTTCAATCTGAGCATGTAGCCTCGGAGCGATATGCCGAGCGAGTAAATCGGGAGTGGGTGCGGCTGCTCGACTTGCTTCAGATGAATGTGCGGTATGAGCGGTGTCTGGGAGTGGAGTTGTTCACGGCCGACGGGAGATGCATCCTCGACTTTCTTTCGGGATACTGCGTGCACAACGTCGGCCACAATCATCCGGAAGTCGTGCGTGCGCTGCAAACTGAGTTGGAGCGCTGCGGCCCAGCGATGATTCAGACGCATGTTGCGGATCTGGCCGGGGAGTTGGCTGAGAAGCTATGCGAGCGAGCAGGCGGGCGACTGAACAAGGCATTTTTCTGTTCCTCAGGGAGCGAGGGAGTGGAAGCGGCGATCAAGTTCGCGCGCGCCCATACCCGGCGCGATGGTCTGCTTTGCGCGGAACATGCCTTCCATGGGCTGACCTGCGGCGCGCTCTCGCTGATGAGCGATAAGTTCTGGAGCGAAGGGTTCGGGCCGTTATTGCCGGGAACTACGGCGATCCCGTTTGGCGATGTTGAAGCGCTCGAGCGCGAGTTGAAGACCAAGCGCTTTGCGGCATTTACTGTTGAGCCGGTTCAGTCGGAAGCTGGAATCCGCGTGCCGCCGGCGGAATACCTACGGAGCGCAGAGTCCTTATGCAGACGCTATGGGACGTTGTTTGTGCTGGATGAAGTGCAAACGGGGATGTACCGAACCGGCGGGTTTCTGGCAGCGCATCATTATGGAGTCGAACCCGATATGGTAGTCCTCGCTAAGGCCATGAGCGGCGGGCTGGTTCCGTGTGGCGCGGTGTTGATGTCGGATGCGGTTTGCACTTCGGTGTATTCGTCGTTGCCGCGTGCGTTTGTACATACATCGACATTTAGCGAAAACGGCTTGGCGATGCGTGCGGCGCTTGCGACCCTCGAAGTGTTGGAGAACGAAGAGTTGGGGCGGCGCTCGACCGAAGCAGGCCTCTACTTGCAGACACGTTTGACTGAGGCGCTCCGCGAGTTCGAGATGGTGAAGGAAGTCCGCGGATTGGGATTGTTGATGGGCATTGAATTTCGGGCTCCCAAGCAGCTTGGTTTGAGAGTCCCGTTTGAGGGCTTCGGCACGATCCATGCCGGAATGTTCGGCCAGATCCTGGTGATGCGACTGTTTCGCGATGCCGGGTTCCTGACGCAAGTCTGTGGGAACAATTTCATGGTCTTGAAGGTTGCCCCTCCGCTGGTGGTCGCTGATGCGCAACTCGACGCCTTCGTGATGGCGGTTCGAGATGTGGTCGAACTCGCGCATTCGCCGGGCGCCTTCTGGTCTGAGGCGCTAGGACTGGCGCGGCGAGCGTTTTGCGGTTAGAGTGGACTCCGCTCCCCGTCCACTTCTTTTGACAAACGGGTGACAATTGGGTCCAGTTTCATAGTGACAATTACGCCGCACGGTACACAGAAACAGATGTACAACCGCGAGCGTCACCCGGCCATCTAACTTTGTAAGCCGAAGATGCCCGGCAGGTGACGGCGCTGACTCCGAGCCGGGACCGGGATCCACACACATGAAAATCGCCAGCGCCGCAAGCGCCTTTCCGAAGAATTACTATTCCCAGAAATTTCTACTGGAACAACTGCAGGAGTACTGGGGCGACCGCCTTAAGAATCCGCAGTTGTTGGCACGTTTGCATCGCAACGTTACGGTGGAGGGGCGCTATCTCGCGCTCCCGACGGAGAAGTACTACGACATTACGACCTGGGGACAGGCAAACGACGTCTGGATCGAGGTTGCACAGGAATTAGGAGAGCAGGCCCTCTGCCGAGCGCTGCACCACGCAGGGCTGGAGCCGAGCAGTTTGGGCGCTCTCATGTTTGTGTCGGTGACCGGCATCTCAAGCCCATCGATTGATGCGCTGTTGATCAACCGCATGAAGCTGCCGACGAACATCCGCCGCGTGCCAGTTTTTGGACTAGGCTGTGTCGCAGGAGCCGCGGGCATTGCGCGCGCTTCAGATTATGTGCGCGCGTATCCTTCGCAAGCGGCGGCTCTGGTGTCTGTGGAGCTTTGCTCGTTGACCATACAGCGGGACGACCTTTCCGTAGCGAACTTGATTTCTTCGGGGCTGTTCGCCGATGGGTGCGCTGCTGTGATCGTTACCGGGGATGACGTACAGGCGACGGGTCCTACGATCTTGGCGACGCGATCGATTTTCTATCCCGACACTGAGGAAATGATGGGATGGAAAGTCACCGAGAAGGGGTTCCGCATCACCCTGTCGCCCGAAGTGCCGGTGCTGATCCGGGAAAATCTTGGCGGCAACGTGGATGCGTTCCTTGCGGATCACGGACACAAGCGCAGCGACGTCGGAAGCTGGGTGCTGCACACGGGTGGCCCGAAGGTGTTGGAGGCGACCGCAGATGCACTCGATCTGCATGATGGGCAGCTCGACGCTTCGTGGGATTGCCTGAAAAAAGTCGGGAACCTTTCGTCGGCTTCGGTGCTGGTGGTGCTCGAAGATGTAATGAAGAACCGGCGTCCGGAACCGGGCACGCTGGGTGTGCTCGCGGCGATGGGTCCGGGCTTCTGTTCCGAGTTAGTACTTTTGCAATGGTGAGGTCTGGCAGTTTGTTGAACTCCATTGATGTTTTTGTAATTGGCGGAGGTCCGGCTGGACTGGCGGCGGCGATTGCGGCGCGACAGCAAGGATTCAGCGTGGTGGTTGCCGATGGCGCGGACATGCCGATCGATAAACCCTGTGGTGAAGGCCTGATGCCAGACGGGATCGCCGCGCTTGAGAAGCTCGGGATATCAGTCGAAGCTGAGAATTCCTATCCGTTTGGCGGCATTCGGTTCCTGAGTTCAGGGCTGGCAGTCGATGCGTCGTTCCCTGCAGGAGCCACTGGACGAGGAGTACGGCGAATCGTGCTGCACCGGATGATGGCCGAGCACGCCGCGAATCTGGGAATCGAGCTTTTGTGGCGCACTCCCGTGAAGGGCGTGTCCGCGGATGGAGTTCACATCGGTGGCCGGACGGTGAACGCCAAGTGGATCGTTGGAGCGGACGGCGGCAGTTCGCGGGTGCGGCGGTGGGCGGAGCTCGACGGGTTCCGCAAAAAAGATTGCCGCTATGCCTTTCGACAACACTACCGGATTGCTCCGTGGACGGACCGTATGGAACTGCATTGGGGCCGGCGCGGACAAATCTATGTCACTCCGGTTTCAAAGGAGCAGGTCTGCGTAGCGTTGATTTCTCGCGATCCCAAGCTCCGGCTGGGAGAAGCGTTGCAGCATTTTCCTGAACTGCAGGCACGGTTGGGTGCCGGGGACGTCGCTTCTTCCGAGAAGGGCGCGTGTACGACCACGTGCCAATTGCGCCGAGTGAGTCGCAGAAATGTCGCACTGATCGGAGACGCCTCGGGTACTGTGGACGCAATTACCGGCGAAGGACTCTGTCTGGCTTTTAGTCAGGCGATGGTTTTGGCGGAATGCCTGCGGATGGGGGATCTGTCCCGCTATGAACAGGAACATCGCCGGCTTGCCTTCCGGCCGCTACTGATGGCTCGATTGATGCTCACGCTCGATGGACGGCCAAGGCTGCAGCGCCGCACGGTGCAAGCCTTCCGGAAGCGCCCCGAGGTCTTTCGGCGGCTGCTGGAATTACATGTGGGCGTTCTTTCGCCTCTGCACCTAGCACTCGACGGTCTGACTCTGGGATGGGGACTGCTGACCGCATAACGATGATGAGCACGATTTGCCGATGGAGCAGCAAGGGAGCCACCGTCCTGGCTCTGCTCACGGTCACGGCCTTTCCCGTAGCGGCTCAGCAAACAACTCTACAGTTAGATCCCGCGCGTACGTCCGTTAAGTTCACATTGGGTGACGTGCTGCACACTGTGCATGGAACCTTTCAATTAAAGCGCGGATCGTTGGAATTCGAGGCGCTGTCGGGAAAGCTTTCGGGGGAGATCGTGGTCGATGCCAAGAGCGGCGAGAGCGGCAGCGGCATGCGCGACCGCAAGATGCACAAAGAGGTGCTCGAGAGCGAGAGTTATCCAGAGATTTCGTTTCGCCCAGACCGAGTGGAGGGCACCCTAGCCAGCCAGGGGAAGTCTTCGGTGAAAGTGCATGGGATGTTTCGCATACATGGAGTAGATCGCGAACTTACCGTACCCGCAGAAGTTGAAATGGCCACGGATTCCTGGACGGCGACCGTTCATTTCACAGTGCCGTATGCAAAGTGGGGAATGAAAAATCCGAGTACGTTATTCCTGCGGGTCAACGATTCAGTGGAGATTGACTTGGTGGGGTCCGGCAGTCTCGTACAGCACAGCGCCGCTGCTGGAAACTCCGCTCAGTAGCCGTCTTGCGGCGCGATTCCCTTTCCTTCGGTGCATTCATAGCATCGGCCTGCGGTGAGATTCTTGTATTCTTCGGTTCTGCCGCTCGGCCAATCGATCACAACTCGCTCGATGCGGTCGCGTTTCTCGAGGCCAAAGGTAGCCGGCAATTCGGACTGGGACAAATAGCTGGAGCCGCCTTTCACCATTCGCGATTGCACGAGTCCGCCAGCAAAAACACGCACGGTGGCGCCGATCGCGTCGCGGTTAGATTTGGTTCCGACTAAGCGGAAACGGATGCTACGATTTCCGGCGAGTTGGTCGTTGCGGTAGAGATAAGCGGGACCGTTGTTGGTGGTGAGTAAGAGATCGAGATCGCCATCACGATCGAAGTCTCCATAGGCGAGACCGCGTCCGACTTTGGGCTGATCGAAGCCTCCTCCGGCATCAGCCGCGACGTCACGGAAGCTTCCCTTCCCAGTGTTGAGAAACAGTTGAGCCGGCTGCGCGTAGCCGACATTGCCGCGAATGTTGCGCACGGTCTCGTCGATGTGTCCATTGGCGACCGCGAAGTCGAGCCATCCATCCAGATTGACGTCGAGAAAGACGCAACCGAAACCCAGGCTGTTCCTGGAGGCCATGCCGACACCGGACTGGGGTGCAATGTCTTCGAAGTTCTTGCCATTGGCGCGGTAGAGGCCAATCATTTCGTTGTCGAAGTTCGTAATGGCGACACCGGGCACTCCCGAATTATCGAAGTCAGCGACGTCAACTCCCATACCAGCGCGGGCCTTGCCTTCGCTGCTAAACGCAAGTCCAACCTCGACTGCGGCGTCTTTGAACGTTCCGTTGTGCTGGTTGCGATAGAGCTTGTTGGGTTGGGTATCGTTGGCCACTAGCAAGTCTGGCCAGCCGTCGTGGTTATCGTCGAGCAACGCAACGCCGAGCGATTTGGAACTGCTGTCGAAGATTCCGCTGGCCGCCGTGACATCTTCAAACGTACCGTCGCCACGATTATGGAAGAGCCAGCAAGTCGCTCCTCGATAAGCTTCGGGAGTGCAATACGATTTGTGCTTGCTGTCGAGGCTGCAGAAAACGTCATGCTCAGGCGACCACTTCACATAGTTGGCGACAAAAAGATCGAGCAAGCCATCGCGATCGTAGTCGAACCAAAGGGCTGAGGTACTGAAGCCTTCGCGTTTTCCCAGGCCGCTGGCGATGGTGACATCGACAAATGTGCCTTTGCCGGTGTTGCGGAACAAACGGTTTTGCCCCACGCACGTAACAAGGATGTCTGGGAAGCCGTCGTTGTTGTAGTCACCAACGGCTACACCCATGCCGTAGAGTTCGACATCGAGTCCGGCGCGGGCAGTTACGTCCGTAAAGGTGCCGTTGCCGTTGTTGTGATACAGGCGGAGCGTGGTGCGATTCTTCTTGTGGCCAGGCCAGTCGGCACCGTTGATTAGCAGGACGTCTTGCCAGCCGTCGCGATCGTAGTCGAGAAACGCGCAGCCGGAGCCGAGCGTCTCAGGCAGAAACTTCCCGCCGAAGGCTCCGCCGTTGTGCTGAAACTGAATGCCTGCCTGACTGGTGACGTCCGCGAATCGAAAGCCTGGTGATGCTGCCGAACCGGTCTGAGCCGCCAAGGCATTGAGTCGCGAGAATTGCGATAGCGACGCCAGGCCCGCCATCCCCCATAGAAAAGACCTACGATTCACGGAACGTTCACCAGCCCGGCGCGAATCGCATAGACCACGAGTTCCGCAGTCTTGTGAATTCCGAGAGTATTCATGATGTTGGCGCGATGAACGGCCACAGTGTTGGCGCTGAGTTCGAGGGCGGTCGCAATCTCTTTGTTGGACTTGCCGTCGACGATCATCTGCAGGACTTCGAGTTCGCGCTGGGTGAGGCCAGAACTGCGTTCGCCCTTCAAAGACGAACGCTGCTCGACTGCGGGATCGAATACAGTCTCTCCGGCTGCGACTTTGCGGACGGCTGCTCCGAGTTCGAGGTCCATGGCATTTTTGAGAACGTATCCCTTAGCCCCGGCCTCGATGGCCTGGCGGACCCACGTGCTCTCGGTGTGCATGCTGAGCATGAGGATGGCCGCGTCCGGCCTGTCTTCGAGAATCTCTCGCGTGGCTTGCAGTCCGTTCATGCCGGGCAGAGCGCAGTCCATCACCACGACGCGCGGACGAAGTTCCTTGGCCAGCTTGATAGCATCTTCGCCATTGCCCGCTTCGCCGATGACTTCCATGTCGGACTCGTCTTCCAGCATGCGCCGGAAACCGCGCCGCACAAGGCTGTGATCATCGACCAGCAAGACTGTGATCTTCTTTTCCATAAGACTCCGCTTTCTCCCGGGGAACGGCAAGATGAACCAATGTCCCGCCTTCCGGCGGGCGCGAGAACACAATACTGCCGCCCATCAACTCGGAACGCTCACGCATTGCGACCAAACCGATGCCGTGGCGGTTGGGGCGCTCCACGATTCCGCCTCCATGATCTTCTACTTCCAGCTCCAGCGTATCGGACAAGAAGCGCAAACGCACCCACGCCTGTTTCGCTCCCGAGTGGCGGGCAACATTATTCAGAGCTTCCTGGACGACGCGGTAGATGTGCACACCGGCGCCGCCATCCACGGGAAAGGGCGAACCCTGCTTCTCATAGGATATGGCAATTCCGGTTTGTCTTTCTATGGTGGGGATGTACCAGTCGAGAGTGCTCTCCAATCCGGCCTCATCGAGCATGACAGGGTGCAGGGCTTGGGAGAGACTGCGAACGCTCTCTAGCGTTGTCTGCACGGTCTGGAGAACTTCCTGCAAGTCGGCTCTGAGAGAGGAACCCTCAGGCGCGTGCGTGCCTGCACGACGCAACATGGACCCGACGGCGGTCAGAATCTGGCCGAACTCGTCGTGCAGTTCGCGCGAAATGTAGCGCAATGTCGATTCCTGAGTCGCGATCAGCTTCTGCGCCAATTCGCTACGACGCTCGGAAATCTCCGCCAGGCGAGCGAAGAGTCTCCGGGTCCAGCGAATCAGGGAAAGACCGTTCAGCAGGATCGCCAGAAGCGTTGCTGCCAGGAAGACGTAGACCTGGCGCTGTACGCGGTCGTAGATCTGCACGATGCGCTGGCCCGCCTGCTCTTCATTCTCACTGTTCTGCACCAGCAACCGGGCCACGGCCGTGCTCAATGCCGCCTCGCGTTCTTGAAGGGAGAGCTGAATCTGCTCGCGCGCCTCTTTCTCCTTTCCGTCATGGGCGAGGGTGAAAATGCGGTCGACAGCGTCCCAAAACTGGGCGAAAGAACTGGTCAGGAAAGCGCTCTGCTCCGGGGTACGGCTGGTCGCGGCAAAGCTGGCTTCGAGACGCATGGCGTCGTCGAGGTCCGCGCGTATACGCTGAAACTGCGCGGACCAGGCAGTGAGAGGATAGGGTTCGTCACTACTGACCATGTCGCGCATGGCCACGGCCAGCAGGTTGAGATCATTCTGAATTCGCAGCAACTGCAGGGAATCTTTGCGGTTGCGGTCGACCAGTTCGGTCTGCAATTTGCGCAAGCCGGTGACCTGCCACGTGATGTAGGCGGAATACGCCACAACCGCGGACAGGGTGATGAGCAACCCCAGTAGCAGACCTAGGGTTGGCGAGCGCTCCGGCGGCGACGGGCGGGACACGTCCCGAGCATACAACGGACGGGATGGGAATGTCACAGGTGGGAATGTGTGACAATACAGTAATAATGAAGCGAATCCGGGCCCTACGGAGTCCAACTGTACATTGAGTGCTCCAGCGAAAGAAGCCCAGAAGCCCCCGAAACTCCAACGATTGAAGGGGGTCCTGCCGGAAGTCTGGAAGTTGATGCGTCCGCGCCGCGGACTGCTCGTGGTGGGCTTCGTGTTGATGGTGATCAACAAGGTTGCGGGGTTCGTGCTGCCGTACTCCATGAAGTTTCTGATCGACGTGGTCATGGATCAGGGTCACGCCGAACGCCTTCGATCATTAGTTCTGCTGGTCTTATTTGCCACTCTGATTCAAGGTGTTACTTCGTTTTCGCTAACCCAGTTGCTGTCCAAGGCTGCGCAACGCCTGATCGCTGATCTGCGGCAACAAGTACAAGTGCACATCTCCCGCCTGCCGGTTGCCTTTTACGACGCAAACAAGACCGGAGTGTTATTGGCGCGCATCATGAGCGATGTGGAAGGAGTTCGCAATCTGCTGGGCACCGGGCTTGTCGACTTTGCCGGAGGATTGGTCGCGGCGAGCATTGCGCTCGTGCTGTTGCTGCGCACGAGCGTCCCGCTCACACTGATTGCGGTTGGATCCCTCAGTTGTTTTGCCCTGGCGCTGAACAGGGCTTTCGCGACGATCCGTCCAATCTTCCGTGAGCGGAGCAAGATCAACGCCGAGGTCAATGGGCGGCTGGCCGAATCGCTGGGCGGAGTGCGCGTGATCAAGGGATATCACGCGGAAGAGCGGGAAGAGAAGATTTTCGCCGCCGGTGTGCACCGCTTGCTGGATAACGTGATGCGCACGCTCACGGCTACATCTTTGATGAGCCTTTCCGCGAGCGTGCTGCTGGGAGTCGTGGGGGCGGCCACAATGTATGTGGGAGCCAAACAGATTCTGGCAGGCACGCTGACTAAAGGCGGGTTTGTTTCCTACAACTTCCTTTTGGTATTCCTGGTCGCACCCATCATGCAAGTTGTGTCGATTGGGACTCAGCTTACCGAGGCCCTGGCCGGCCTGGAACGCACGCAGGAGATCATGCAGGAACGGCCGGAGGATCAGGATCCGAATCGGTCGGTTCCGCTGCGCGACATAGCAGGCACGGTTGAGTTTGACGACGTAAGTTTCAGCTACGACGGAACTCATGAAGTGCTGCACGACATTTCCTTCCGCTCGGAACCGGGAACGGTGACGGCATTGGTGGGCTCTTCAGGGTCGGGGAAATCGACAACGATTGGATTGATTTCGGCTTTCTATGTGCCGTCGAAGGGAGCGGTCCGCGTAGACGGGGTGGACCTGAGCACGGTACGCCTGGACTCGTTCCGCACGCGATTGGGTGTCGTTCTGCAGGAGTCTTTCTTGTTTGATGGGACGATCCGGGAGAATGTCGCCTTCTCCAGACCCGCGGCGACCGAAGCAGAAGTGATGCGGGCATGCAGGATCGCGCGCGTCGATGAATTCGCCGAGACTTTCACCGACAAATACGAAACGGTGGTGGGCGAGCGGGGCGTAAAGCTGTCGGGCGGGCAGCGGCAGCGAATTTCGATTGCCCGCGCGATTCTGGCGGAACCGCGGATTCTGATTCTGGACGAGGCGACTTCCAGTCTCGATTCGGAATCGGAACAGTTGATTCAGCAGGGACTGTCCTACCTGATGCAGGGGCGCACTACGTTCGTGATTGCGCACCGGCTTTCGACGATTCGCCGTGCCGATCAGATCATGGTGATGGAACAGGGGAAGATTGTGGAGCGGGGCACGCATGCGCAGCTCTACGCCGCGCGCGGCCGCTACTACGACCTGTACACACGACAGCACGGAGTGGAGAACAATTTGTTCCTGGCGCCGGGCGAAGGGGACGCGGTTGTTGTGGACGGCAACGGAGCAGACGGCAAGAACGGCGACGTCAAGACGGGCGACGCCCTGCGCGTACTGCGAGGAGAGATTCGCTAGACCTTATGGCCACCATCCCGGGAATTGCATTCAAGACTGGAACGATCGCAATCCGCAGCGACAACCTTTGCCGGCATTACCGCATGGGGGAAACCCTGATTCGTGCGGTCGATGGAGTTTCGCTTGAAGTTCGTGCGGGCGAGTTTGTGGCTCTGCTCGGGAGTTCCGGCTCGGGAAAATCTTCAGTGCTGAACCTGATCGCCGGGCTTGACCGTCCAACGTCGGGAAGCGTCGTGGTTCAGGATCGCGATCTCGCGAAACTTTCGCGCGAAGAACTGGCTAAGTACCGGCTGCATGTTGTGGGAATGGTCTTCCAGTCGTTCAATTTAATTTCCAGCATGACGCTGGAGGAGAACGTTGAGCTGCCTTTGCGTTTTGCGGAAGTCGATCGCGGCAAGCGGGAGAGTTTGGCGCGCGAAGCCCTCGAGAGAGTGGGATTGGGAGCCCGTATGGATCATCGTCCCAGCGAACTGTCTGGCGGAGAGCAACAAAGGGCGGCGCTGGCACGAGCGCTCATCAATCGTCCGCAATTGCTGTTGGCCGACGAGCCTACCGGGAATCTCGACAGCCATACCGGGACTGAAATCATGGAGATGGTGCGGGACTTCAACCAGCACATGGGAATGACCGTGCTGATGGTGACGCACGAGCGCGCGTTGGCCGAGCGCTATGCGCAGCGCATGATTTTTCTGGCGGACGGCAAGTTGCTCGACGATCGGCCGAACGTGGCTAACGCTGCAGCGCAAGGAGGACAATCGTGAAGATTCCCGACCTTACCGAACTGGCGCTGCGCAACCTGCGGGAGTCGTTGCTGCGAAACTCGCTCACGACGATTGGTATTTCCGTGGGCGTGGCGTCTTTGGTAGCCATGCTGTCGCTTGGCATCGGCCTGCAGCAACTGGCTTCGCGGCGGCTGATGAAGTCAGGATTGTTTGACACAGTCGTGGTGACTTCGCGGCGCGACTTGCGGGGCATGGGGCGCGAAGAGGAACGGAGTGGGCCAATTCCGGGAGAGAGTCGCGTGCTTGACGAAGCCTCGCGGCAGGAAATCGAGCGCCTGCCGAACGTGGTTGAAGCTTATCCGGACATCCGCTTCATTACGGAGTTGCGCTTCGAGGACAAGCCTCACCTGACCATGGTTTCGGCGATGCCTGGCTCAGCGAAATCGAATGATGCCTTCGAAGGAATGCAGGGCGGATTCTTTTCGTCTGACACGGCGGCGGAGGCAATCCTGCAAAAGTCCTTCGCAGAGGAGTTGTTGGGGAAGACTCCGGCGCGGGGTGGCACGGAACCGAATGTCGCCGAACTGGCGAAGCCCCTTCTCGGCAAGGAATTGATAATGCGCTATGCGCAGCGTGCGGCGAGTCCGGCGCAGGAGGTGCCCCTCCAGCCAGAGAAAGGTGCCGACGCCGATTCCAATCTGGCTGGGGCGTCGTATTCCGTGGTCTCGCGAGAGCAGAAACTCACGATTGTCGGCGTTGCGGATCAGGATCCGGAGACCATGCGCGGCCCCACGCGTGCGAGGGTTTTTCTGCCTCTGAAGCTGGCGGAAGGCCTTCACGTCATGCAGCCTACGGATCTGCGTGAGATGGCGCGAGCGAAGAGCGATCAGCCGGTTTATTCCTCGATCGGGGTGCGGGTGAAGGATCCGGCGAAGATGCAGCCGGTGGAAGATGCCATCAAGAAGATGGGGTTCACCACGTTTTCGATTCTCGATGCGAGCCGGGGCTTGCGCCAGTTTTTTGCGGTGCTCTACCTGTTCCTGGGAATCTTTGGCAGTCTCGCGCTGGCCGTCGCGTCTATCGGCATTGTGAATACGCTGGTCATGGCGATTCTGGAGCGGCGACGGGAGATCGGTATTATGAAAGCAATTGGTGCGAGCGACGGTGACGTGAAGAAACTGTTCTTCGCGGAGGCCGGAGCGATGGGTGTTTTGGGCGGCGTCTTGGGAGTAACGTTGGGTTGGGCCATCGGGCAGGTCATCAATTTTGGGACCAACATTTACTTGAAGCGTCAGGCCTTGCCCCCCGAACATTTCTGGGCGGTGCCGTGGTGGCTGGTGGCGTTTGCAGTTGGATTTTCCTTTGTTGTGAGCTTGGTTTCTGGCCTATATCCGGCGGGGCGGGCAGCGAAGCTCGATCCCGTACAGGCGCTACGCTACGAATAAACCAACCTGCATGACGCGCACTCTGCGGCTCGCCTTCATCCTTCTCTTATGCCACGTTTCGGCTGTTAGTTTGGCTGCCCAGAGCCGGATCGATTGCAGCGCACTGAACAGCAAAATACTGAAACGTGCGGTTCGCTACTGCGTGTACTTGCCCGCCGGCTACGACTCGGGGGCCGCGCAGCATCCTCCACAGCGGTACCCGGTTCTGTACTTTCTGCACGGCCTCGGCGACAACGAGCAGACGCTCTTCAACAGCGGCGGATGGACCCTGCTCGACGATCTGCGCAAACAGCAAAAGATGGGTGACTTTCTGATCGTCGCCCCGGACGCGAGGCGGAGCTTCTACATCAACTCATTTGACGGCGCGGTTCTGTATAACGATTTCTTTCTGACGGAATTCATGCCGTATATCGAGCGCAAGTTTCGTGTCCGCGCCGGACGGGCGGGGCGAGCGATCAGCGGAATTTCGATGGGCGGATATGGAGCTTTGCGGTTTGCGTTCGCGCACCCTGAACTCTTCTCAGCAGTGAGCGCGCAGAGTGCGGCGTTGATCACAGAAACTCCGCAGCAACTGGATAGCGCGTCGAAGGTGGGCCCGTCTCTCACTGAAGTCCTGGAGCCAGTCTTCGGGAAGCCGATTGACGGGCCGCACTGGAACGCAAACAGCGTGTTCGTTCTGGCGAAGAACAATGTCGCGAGCGTGAAGACGCTGACGATCTACTTCAACTGTGGCCAGGATGATAATTATGGCTTCGAAAAAGGAGCGGCGGCGCTGGATGATGAGCTAAAGAAAGAAGGCGTGAGGCATGAGTATCATCCCTACTCGGGGGATCACAGCCTTCCCTATTTCTTGTCGCACTTTGCCGAAGTGATGGAGTTTCATTCCAAGGCCTTCGGGCGGTTGGGACAAACTGCCGCTCAAAGCACACCTAAGGCAAAATGACCGCCGCAAGCATCGCCGCCGAGAACGTCGATAGACGGATTTAATTCGCTAGTGAGCCGCAGTCAGTGTCAGACGCTTGGGTCCTGCCTCCAGAATGTGCTCCGGGCACTCGGCCATCATTAGTTTGAAGTTCTCGATGAAGCGGGCCGCGAGCGCGTCGTACTTGCGGAAATACTCCTCCCGGCTCGGCCAGGTATTCGCCGGATCCAGAATCTGCGATGGAACGCCCTCGCATTGAACCGGCACATCGAAGCCCAATACTGGATCTTTCTTATATTCCACTTTGAGGAGAGATCCGGTGAGCGCCGCATTGAGCAAGGCGCGCGTGTGGTGAATGCTGATGCGCTTGCCAACACCAAAGGGACCGCCGATCCATCCCGTATTCACGAGCCAAACGTGAGCGCCGTGTTTCTGGATTTTCTTCTTCAGCAGTTCGGCGTAGGCCAGAGGGTGATGTACCATGAACGGCCCGCCGACACAGGTGCTGAACGTCATCTCAGGCTCAACACCTAGTCCAATCTCCGTGCCGGCGATCTTGCTCGTATAGCCGGAGATGAAGTGATAAATGGCCTGGCCGGGACTGAGCTTCGAAATAGGAGGCATGACGCCCGAAGCATCGCAGGCGAGGAAGATAACGTTGTTCGGATGCCCCGCGCGCTTCTCGGGCATTGAGTTCTCGATGTAACAGAGCGGGTACGCGGCGCGTGTGTTCTCAGTGACGGTGTAGTCGTTCAGATCGAGACGGCGCCAGATGGGGTCAAAGGTGACGTTCTCGAGGATTGTGCCGAACCTGCGTGTGCATGCGTAGATCTGGGGCTCAGCTTCCGGCGAAAGACGGATCACCTTGGCGTAGCAGCCGTCTTCGAAATTGAAGACACCGTTGTCGCTCCAGCCATGTTCGTCGTCGCCGATGAGGTGTCGCTTGGGGTCGGCGGAGAGCGTGGTCTTGCCCGTTCCCGAGAGTCCGAAAAAGATCGCGACGTCACCATCGGCACCGACGTTGGCCGAGCATTGCATGGAGAGCACGCCCTGCAAAGGCAAGAGAAAGTTCAGGACCGTGAAGTTGGTCTTCTTGATCTCACCGGCGTAGCTGGTGCCTCCGATGATGGCCAGACGCTCCCGGAAATTGATGATGATGAAGGTTTCCGTGCGCGTGCCATCGACCATGGGCGAGGCCTGGAATCCAGGAGCTGCGATCACGGTGAATTCGGGTACGTGATGGTGCAACTCGTCATGGCTCCGGATTTTCAGAAACATGGTGCGGGCAAACAGGCTGTGCCATGCTTTTTGCGTGATGATGCGGACCGGGAGACTGTGATCGAGGTCTGCGCCCGCGAAACAGTCTTGCACGAAAACATCGCGCCCTTGCAGGTAGCCTTGCAGACGGGCGAGCACAGCGCTGAAGCTCGCGCCGGTGAATGGCCGGTTGTACTGGCCCCACCAGATCTTGTCTTCGGTGGAATGTTCGCGCACAACGAACTTATCGGCAGCGGCACGGGCGGTGTGCTTGCCGGTGTCGACCACGAGCGGTCCGAGGTGTGACAGTTTCCTTCGGAGCGGAAAATACTCTCCTCATATAAAGCGGGTGTCGCAAGATTCCAATACGCGCGCCGCAGATTCAATAGTCCGTGGTTCTGCAAGCCCTAGGTGGAGGCCAGCTTCGCTGCCTCCTTTACCGCGGGAGATTGGACGTCAAGGTAGAAGTTGATATCAATCCCCTCACCAGCTTGCGGTCGCCGAGGTAGAGTTCGTTCGCCGAGTTCGGATCGAGCGCCCACTTGATGCGGTCGAGGCCCTCGGTGATGTCGCGGATTGTCCCGCAGTAACTCAGGCGCAGGTGCCCTTCGAACCCGAATTCCTTGCCGGGCACAGTGACCACCCGCACCTTGTCGAGCAGCAAAGTAGAGAGCTTCTGCGAGTCTTTCATGTAGGTGCTGAAGTCGGGGAAGCAGTAGAACGTGCCGTTGGGGTTGTGCACCTTGATGCCGTCGAAGGCCTTCAGGCGGTCAATCATGATGTTGCGGTTGTTCTCCAGCGTGACTCGCAGGCTTTCGATCGACGACTGTACGCCGTTGAGTGCGCCCACCGCCGCCCACTGCGCGGGCGAAGCGGGCCCAGAGGTCTGCTGCGACTGGATCGTGGTCATCGCTTCGATCAGAGGCTTGGTGGCGATAGCCCAGCCGATGCGGAATCCCGTCATGGCGTACATCTTTGAAACGCCTTTGATCACCACCAGCTTCGACTCTTCGAGCGGCGCCTTCGCGAAGTCGTAACAGATGGGCGCGCTCTTGCCGTCGAATACAAGCCGGTTGTAGATGTCGTCCATGATGAGATAGAGATTCTTCTTCTCGCAGAACTCGATCATCTCCTGGATAAAGTCCTTCGAGTACATCACTCCCGACGGATTATTGGGGCTGTTCAGAATGATTGCTTTCGTGTTCGAACCGGCCGCAGCCGCAATCTCTTTCACGGTCGGAAAGAACGTTCCGTCTTCCGCGGTCACGGGTACGGGAACTCCGCCCGCGAGCTTCACCATTTCCGGGTAGCTCACCCAGTACGGCGCGGGACCATGAGTGATTGCTTGGCGCCGCCGGAGGCGATCACGTTGTCGGCCGAAACCAGCTTTCTGTAGTGCTCTTCGGTGTAGCGGATGATGGCCTTCTTCAGGGCGGCCACGCCGGGGGGCTGTGTAGCGGATTTCTCCCGTGTTCAACAACGCCGCGCAGTTGAGGATGGCGTCGAGAGGAGCTTTGCTTTTCGGCTCACCGCCTCCCAGGTGAATGATCGGCTCTCCTTTGTCGCGGAGCAAAGCAGCCGTCTCGTTGAGCTTGAGAGTTGCCGACTCTCGGATAGACCGCGCTAGTTGACTAAGTTCACCTTCCCTGTTTTGCCTAGATCCAAGTTCCGACGGTTAACGTAAGCTTCGGACACGAGTACTTCTGGGGCGTTCGACTTCCCTTCCAGCCACCGATTAGGCTTGGCCATCGCTTAAAAGGAGCCCGCCACTTCTGGTGGGCTGCAGGAACTCGCAGTCACCATGAAAATTCCAGCCCTGGTTTTGCCGCAAAAGCTTGCAAGTGATTCTGACGTCGGGAAGATGCATTGGTCTGTGACCGCGATCACCGCCGCTGTGGATGTTGGGTGCGCGTGGAGTACGAAGACGTTGAGAAGCGACGGGTGCCTTTCAGAACCGGCACATCGGTCAACGCGTGTAATTGCAGCGTATCTTTGATAGCCTGTTTGCAGGCTGATCTGTGGGTTGTTCAGGGATGCGCGATCCGCTGAACCGCATCAGGAAATCCACGTCGCGAAGCTGTACTAGCTGGAGAGGTGGCCGAGTGGTTGA
>DASRRV010000347.1:0-11021 GCA_035695545.1 Candidatus Sulfotelmatobacter sp.
CACTTCGGGCGGCGGCAGCACAATATATTCGCCGGGTTAGGTGATCAGGGTCACTGCATTTCGTGCCCACAGGCTTACGATGTATGTGGGGAATCTCGCCTGTTGTCGCCGATTCGCGTGAGGGGCGATCGCGATGCCGCACAAACCTAATCTGATCGAGTTCCAGCGGAGTTCGTCTGGTGGGGCGCGCATCCTTTTGGCCGATGATTTTGCACCTTGGCATTCAGAACTCCTGTCATTCCTGCAAAGCAAGACTGAATGGAATGTCTTTGAAGCCTGGAACGGACTCGAAGGTGTTCAAAAAACGGTAGAACTACACCCAGACGTTGTTCTTCTAGATATCAATATGCCTGGCCTGAACGGAATCGAGGCCGCTCGCAGGATTCGCTCTCGTCAGACTGCAAGATTGTTATTGTCACCCAAGAGGCGGACGCGGACCTGATGAGTGCTGCATTCGAGGCAGGTGCCCTTGCCTATATGCTGAAGGCCGAGATAGCTACCAAGCTTATTTCTGCGATTCAGGCGGCTTTGCGGACGCGATGTTAGGCAGACTTCGGTTTAGCATCGTTGTCTCTAAGCTTTTGCAATGGTTCGCCATGCACCACGAAATCCGCGCATCCGCAATGTAAGCAGATAGTCACTGGCGGAAAAACCCACACAGTAGGCGTATCGAGATTTTCACGACCCGGGAAGTGGATGTTCATCTCTGCAGTGAACATCCGTAAATCCTGCGATTTACAGAACCGGCATGCCATATCGTAATGCCTTTGCTGGCGGGGAAGCACTTCAAGGATCAACGGTTGGCTAAAAATGATACCTCTGAGTAGAGAGGGTTATCAATCAGACCGATTCTGTATTGCGTGAGGAACCGGAAGTCAATTGCCGTGCATCTGTTTTGAACCGTTGGCGGGTCGACCTGCTCGCGGATGAATCCATTTGGCCAGACGCCGGGTTGATGAAACATCCCCACTGAACTCATCATCGGGTCGGCGAGCAAAGTCGCCTTTCATGTTTAACAACCCTGTTCAACAAGCCTGTTCAAACAAGCCTGTTCAACAACACTGGCACTTGCGGGCACGATGCAACCTTGGTTTCCAGACCGAACAACCGGAGGTGTTCAGATCGCAGGATCATTGATTCCGGCGAGGGGATTCGGATCGTCCGGTTCGACTCGCACGACCACTCGCTGGTTCAACAGCATCTCTATCCAGAGTCGAAGTCCGATCAGGAGGGCCATCCGCAACGGGTGGGCTTTCCAATACATTCGGTAGACTCGCGCCACTTCGCGTCTGTCCGTAACGACTTGGGCCCTTCCAGAAATCGCGGGACCGTCCTTGCTCCCCACATGACAAATGACGCGTGGATTCCTTCGTACCCGCTTCACTTTGTAAGAACTCCCCGGCGTGAGAAATTCGATCCGCCCGCTACTGACAATCAGCCACACCTGTAGCGCCTTTAGCTCTCCGGATGCCTTGTAGGACCCGAACCACTGGGTATGTCGTTTGACGGCGCGTTGCAGTTCCGGGGTCATAGGACTTGTGGCGTTTCATCCTAGGCCTTGGCGGGCAGGTTGGCAATCGGCTTCAGTCACGACCGAGTGAATGAGCGAAATCGCCTGATTTGCGACGTCAACCGTCCCGTATCACCGTCAGCGTTCCGGAAACGCCGAAAGGTCGCTACGTTTCGTTCGAACTTGTGGACGACGATCAATGTTGCCCTTCGTGATCTACTCATCAGGCACGCACGAGTTGCCCAAAGACACCAAGTATTTGAGTCTCATTGTCCGTATCCAACTGTGCAATCCTCCATGACGCCGCCGCCATCTATCAGGATTTCTATCAGGATTACAGCGGCAACCATGATCCCAAAGTCTGCTACAAGGCCACCTATCAAGTTCCGGATAACAAGGCCTGCTGGTCTATCACTGTGTATGGCAACGACGGATACATGAGAGCCGAGAACAGCATCGTCGATTCGTCCCCTGCGATTCCCTTGCGATTTCCTCCTTTGACGGCCTGGACTGGAGTTTTCGACAGGTCAATCCCGGCCACGGACAGCGTAGCCTCGACACAGGATTATTCGAGAGCATTGCCGTCTCTGGTGCAGGAAGGATTCGATGAGGAAGCAACTTGTAGGCGCAATCCTGGTCGCGGGTTTAATGTGCGCGTCTGAATTCGCGCTAAGCGTGGAATTCTTTGGAGGAGCCCCGTTCGTGCATCGGCACTCGAGCCAGAAAACCGTTCGATGGAACGCCGCGTTGACTGGAAATCTCTCAGCCGTCGAAGCCAGGGTGCTAGAAGGGCGAGTGAACAGTTGTGCCAGTGCGAGATCGATGCTGCTGAACTTTGTGGCAGGGAGTCGAGATGGGCAGCATTTTCGTGAAGTGCCGATCTGGCGATTGCCAGACAGCGAAGCTTTCTTTTTCGTCTCCCGTATGACGATCGATGCGGACGGCGCGCCCAATGCTTACAATCCCGACGATTCGGGGCTTGACGAACTGGCGAACGCCGGCGCACCCGCACATTGGAACGGCATCGTTGCTGATCGACATGGCAATCCCTTGATTCAGCAAGAAAACGATCCTTCCCCCGGTTCCTACATTTCATGCACGTCGCTTTCAGACGAAACCAAGAAATTCACTGACCCGACGGGATATGTGGACGCGTCGAAGATTCCTTACGTTGTGTTGCCCGAAGACGTAGCGGACAGCGGAGGGGCGCGGTTGGGGGACTTCGCCTTCGTCACGAACCTGCGGAATGGCAAGTCGTCCTTTGCTATTTATGCGGATATTGGGACTCTGGGTGAAGGTTCTATTGCGCTTGCCGACGCTCTGGGGGTGTGGTCCAACGCACGCCACGGAGG
This sequence comes from Candidatus Sulfotelmatobacter sp., assembly GCA_035695545.1. Lineage (GTDB taxonomy): Bacteria > Acidobacteriota > Terriglobia > Terriglobales > Acidobacteriaceae > Sulfotelmatobacter. The sequence goes on from DASRRV010000347.1 coordinate 2,863, forward strand.
GCAGTCTGACGGGATTCTGTATCTGTTGTTTCCCGGCACCGGCAATTTGCAGCCGCGCACGCTCGCTGAGATCCAGAGCGAGGGTGAAAAACTGCTGCAACAGTGGGGCGGAATGAAGAGAGTATCGTCCTGTGTAGAAAATGACGATCGTCCTGTGGACGGAGAGAACTCTTTAAGAGTTGTGCGGAGAATCGAGTAGCAATAGTTGACGCTTACAGGCGATCTCAGGCAAATGAGGGAGTCTTCAGACTCCCTCACAGTTGATGGGCGGTGTATCGCGCCGAGTCGTGGCCTATTGGGCCGTGACGTTTCGCGACTCGGAGTAATTCTTCCCGTTGGCATCCCACGCTTTCACCACAATGAAGTGCGAGCCCTTAGCTACAGTGAAGGCGGTGTCCAGGTATGTTGCGCCGCTGGTGTCGTTGTAGATTACCTTATTGTCAATGTAGACCTGGACGGTGGTGATCTGTGCGTCGGATTCGCTATTGGCGAAAACGTGCAGCGGGTAGTGTTTTGTCTTGTGCAAACCCCGAAGAGCAGAAGACGAAAGCGAGTAGCCACAACAAGACAACCAGCTGGCGCATCGGGCGCTCCTCTTCAACAGACTGATCTAAGAATAGCAAGAGACTTCTTAGTCATGCATGGTGATTGGCGAAAGGCCTTAGCACAAGCTTGCGCCCATCCGTTCGCCCGAGAGCGCAGACACCATCCCACCCTTTCTACGGGTTCGGTGGCGGGGGCAGCAGGTCGCAGTGCTCCACGCAGCTCACAGTTTCAATCTCGATGTCAGCTTTCTTGTGACCTGAGAAGTTGATGTCGGGCAGGACCACGAGATTCTGCGGGCCGTTGGCGACATTGAACGTGCAGTTGAAGCCGAGCTTCTGCACGCCGCGCTCCTTGCATCCGGTCTTGTCGAGGGCGTCCGTGAGCGTGATCGCATGGTCGTAGAACTGATCGGCAAGGTGCGTGGGAAGAATGGCGACTGTGAGCGGAATCGGAGACTTAATCTTCACGCTCAGTTCCTGTCCGTCGTGATCGGGAGTCATCAGGCTGTAGACCTTGGGCGCGGGCGTTACGTCGTATTTCTCGTTCACGATGCGCCGCCAGTGGAACTCGGGCAGGATGCAGTTGTCCACGCAGTTCCAGGCGAAGTACTGGATGTGGAGGTCGTTCGGCGAAATGAATTGGCGGACGCCGGGTCCGAGGATGGCGCCGATGGTCGAGACCACGGGTTTTTCGGGCCTCCGCTCATCTCGGAAGGTGATGGTCATCGGGCGCTCGGAAGGCAGATGACATTCGTAAACTGTGTTGACGACGTGCTCCTTGATGCAGATGAAACTGAAGTTCATGGGAGCGTCGGGGTGCTGCATGGCATTGTTCCACTCGTCGGCCCATGCCATGGCGACGGTCACGGGATAATGGGTTTCGATCTGGACATGCACGTTGCCGCCGCCCGCTGCAGGATGGTACGTGCGGCCAGCATGGATGCTTGCGGGCTCCAGCGGGATGGTTTCGTTATTGGCAGGAGTCCAGTCGAAGACGCGATTGTCCTGGCCGAATGTGAGTGCGCCGCAGGCGCAGAGAAGCGCGGCGAGTATAAAGAGGTTTCGCATAGTACAAGTATTGGCGCGCGCTCGGGGCGGGACCTAGCTAATAAGCAGGCGTGGGGTTACGGAGGTACTGAGGTTTGCGCAGGGTCGCTCCCTGCTCGGCACGTTGGGGGCGGATGCTGCGAAACACCCCCTATTCGGATTGGTAGTTCTGGCAGTTGAAATAACCGCTATAACCATTTTCCATCAAGGAGGCTGCACTAGGCGGAATCTCAAGAGAGCGCCAGCCACGCCCACTTTGAGCTTTCCCTTGTGGTAAGGAAGGCAGACACGAATGCAGTTCGCCGCCACCCGCCGAAGTCCGGACGTTTGAATCGCCGTCTCTGGAAAGGACTAACCGCGTGCCATGGTTGCGTAGGATCGCATTCGCCCTTGCAATTGTCACCGCACTCTTGTTTACCCTGTGGGCGGCGGCCGCGCTCTACTTCGACTCGCCCGTCCCGTCTTTGCGGGCGCCTGCGGCCGTTCTGTACCTCATTGCAATCGTTGCAGCCCTGTGGTTTTTTCGTCGCCGTCCCACGGGACTGGTGGTTGCGTTTGGCGGATTTGCTGCTGTCGTCCTGTGGTGGCTCTCGCTTAAACCGTCAAACGATCGCGACTGGCAGCCCGCCAACGCCAATACCGCCTACGCCGACATCAATGGGGACGAGGTCACAATCCATGACATTCGCAACTGCGACTACCGTACCGAGAAAGACTACTCCTGCCAGTGGGAGACCCATTCCTATAACTTGGCGAACCTCCGTGGCACAGACATCTTCATCACCTGGTGGGGCTCGCCTTGGATCGCGCATCCTATTGCCAGCTTCGATTTCGGTGACCAGGGCCATGTCGCAATGTCCATCGAGACTCGAAACGCAGTCGGCCAAGGTTATTCCGCGATCCTGGGGTTCTTCCGCCAATACGCTCTGACCTATATTGTCAGCAACGAGCGCGACGTCATTCGCTTGCGGACCAACTACCGCAAAGAAGAAGAGGTGTACCTGTTTCACACCTCAATGCAGCCACCGATGGAGCGCAAGATTTTCTTGGAATACCTGAAACGGGTGAACAGCCTGCACGCGCGCCCCGAGTGGTACAACGCGCTAACTAACAACTGCACCACCAACATCGCAGTTTCCGCTGCCGATGCCCACCAGATGCGTACTCGCCTCGACTGGCGCGTGCTTCTCAACGGAAAGATGGACGAGATGATGTATGAGCACGGTAGTTTGGCCACCGGTGGGCTGCCACTGCCCGCGCTGAAGGAGCAAGCTCACATCAACGCCGCGGCGAAAGCTGCCGACACCAGTCCCGACTTCTCCAAACTCATTCGCGAAGGACGGGTTGGCTTTGCGGAAGACAGTTTGCATTCCAAACGGTGAGGGGATGCATGATTCTCCTCGCTCTGCGAAATGGAAAACCTGTACAGGGGAAACCGTTCAATTCAAATAGGGGCAAAATGCGCGATCGGTTGCGACCGACCGCACACATTCAACCCCGAAAGGCCTGCTGCCCAATGATCTATCAACAGCGAAGTTTGCTTCTAGTCGTTCTGGTTTGTCTCATTTCAACATTGAGTCTGACCCAAGACCCTCCAGCTGCCGCGAACCACCGCAAACTCGGGTTGGTGTTGGAAGGCGGAGGTGCGCTCGGTCTGGCACACATTGGAGTCATCCAATGGCTGGAGGAGCATCGAATCCCGGTCAGCTACATCGCAGGCACCAGCATGGGCGGACTGGTTGGCGGTGTTTACGCCACCGGCCGAAACGCAGGCGAGGTCCGCGAACTCGTGAAGGGTATTGACTGGGACCAGGTTTTGAGCGGACAGATACCGTTCGACGACCTCTCTTTTCGACGTAAGGAGGATGCCCGTGACTATCCCAATACCTTGGAATTTGGCTTACGCCAGGGCCTGCAGTTTCCTTCGGGGTTTAACTCCGGCCAGCAGGTTGATTTCATTCTTGACCGGATTTCGTTGCCCTATGCTCACGTGAGTAGTTTCGACGAGTTGCCTATTCCATTCGCTTGTGTGGCTACCGAACTCACTAGCAACAGCGAGCATGTCTTTCGCAGTGGTCCCCTGAACACGGCACTGCGCTCGACCATGTCGTTACCGGGCATCTTCAGTCCGGTCCGCTTCGACGGCCACGTCTACGTTGACGGTGGATTGCTGAACAACCTGCCGGTCGACGTCGCCAGAGAGATGGGAGCGGACATCGTCCTTGGTATCCACCTGGAGACCACTCAGCTCAAGCCTGATGCGGCGCTGTCCAGCTTCGCTGTGTTGGGTCAGTCGATCTCCGCGGTAATCGCAGCGAATGAACGCCGGTCCATGAAAGAGGCGGACCTCATCGTCGCCGTGCCTCTGCAAAAGTACACTGCCATGAACTACAACCAGGGCGACGCGATCATCGCGGCCGGATACGCCGCAGCTGAGGCGAATGCTTCCAAACTGTTAAGCCTTTCGGTCGACGAGGCCGCCTGGAAGCAGTATCTGGCAGAGCGTGACGCTCGGCGTGAACGAGCGGCGGTGCCGCAATTTGTGACCGTCACCGGTGTGTCTTCACAGGTGGCCAACTCGATCAGCAAGGAAATGTCCAGGTTCGTGGGCAAGCCCGTCAACTCTGCGGAGCTGGACGCGGAGATTATGCGACTAACAGGCTTGGGTCCCTTCTCAAGTCTGAACTATTCCGTGGTCGAAAAGGACGGCAAGGATGGCCTCGAGATTCAAGTTGTCCCCAAGCCCTACTCGCCGCCAATTGTGCGTCCGTTGGTCGTGATCGACGGTTCCGACTACAACAATGTTTTTATCAGCATGGGTGCACGAATCACGTTTATGGATTTCGGTGGCTACCGCAGAGAACTGCGCAATGATGTAATCCTCGGTTCGCAATACGGGATCAACAGCGAGTACTACCGGCCGCTCAGCCCCTCCAGCAACTGGTTCGTCGCGCCTCGAGCGGGATTTATCAGCGCTCAGTACCCTTTGTATCAGAGCGACACTTTGCTCGCCCTGTACAGGAATCGCTCGGCACTTGGTGGTTTGGATTTGGGTTATATCTTCGGGCGCAGGGGCGAACTGCGTCTCGGCTATGAGGGTGGTTACCAACGCTTCTCACCCCAGGTCGGGGTTAAAGAATTACCCACTGTTTCGGGAGCGACAGGCGATGTCCGGCTGCACTACGCCCTCGTCACTGTAGACAACCCGATCCTTCCACGCAGTGGCGAGGCCGTTCGGTTCTACACCAAGTATTTCAATGACAACCCAGGAGCTCCCCACGCCTTTCCTGTCTCTGAGTTGCAGATCCAGAACTTCTTCCGCGTCAGCGATCCGTCAACCGTTTTCTTCAACGCGTACGGTGGAACCAGCTTCGGCGAAAAAACCGGCGTACCCGCGTTTCCCTTGGGCGGCGTAACTCGCTTCGCCGCATACGGCAGCAATTCGCTGCTGACCAATCAATATTTCCTGTTCCAGACTGGCTATATCAGAGAGCTGAAGAAGCTGCCACCGCTGCTCGGCAGCACCATCGATCTCCTTGCCATGTTGGAAGGAGGCAAGACGTATCAGCTTCCCTCGGGGCCCAAACCGCCCAACATCCCCGGAGACGTCGTCGGGGCGATCATCATGAATACTCTGTTCGGACCAGTGGAATTCGGTGGCGCTGTTGGCAACTACGGCCATGCGAAAGTCTTTTTCCAAGTTGGCCGCATTTTTTGAAGCGCGGCAATTTAGGAGACGCCCGCACGACTCCCCCACTTTGGGCGGGTGACCGATGAATGATGGAGGCGGCATTTCCCGCGACGGCTGTCTCCCTCCAATCGAAAACAGTCCACGCGTTCGTGGGATCGGACTCCGACCCTAGGTTCCGATTCACAACTATTTTCTACTTTCTTGTCCTCAGTCATTAACATTTCGGGAGGTTCAAACGTTATATGAGTGAAGGCAGTGCGCTCGAACGGAGGGTGGGAAATGATGCTAATTGGTCCGACTGTTCTGTGTGTGTTGGTTGGATTCATCGCCTGGATCATCTTTTCGTCGATCCGGCGATTCCAGGTTGCAAAGCTTCAGGCTTCGCTGCAGGCCAAGCTTCTGGACCGTCTGGATTCGAGCGATGCGCTCCTGGCATATGTCTCGACCGAAGCCGGCCGCAAAATCATGGATGGCCTGGCATTGGAAGGAGAACATCGTACTGGCCCATTCCAAAGCATCCTTAGGAGCGTGCAGGCGGGTATCGTGCTCACGTTCTTTGGCGGAGCATTTCTCCTGTTACACGCGACCGGTGTATTGCCTGACAACGGTTCAGTCGTCATGGGGACGCTGCCGATTGCACTGGGCCTCGGGTTTGGCATCGCCGCTGCCGCCACCTATTTTCTCTCGCGAGGCTTTGGTCTGCTTGAGGACAAGCAGCGCTAAGGGGGGACCAGCAGCCCGGCAGGCGTTGCTTTCCGGACTCGATTGCGAACAACATCGTGGCTATGAGCGGTTCCGACAATCCGCTGCACTTGCTGGACGGCGTTTCCTGGAGCGCTGAGGACACCACCACGATGGACGAGCAGCAGTTTCAAGCGCTGTACGAAGCGACGGCTCGTCCGATCCATGCCTACTTGCTGGGGATAACCGGAAGAAGAGATGTGGCTGACGACGTTCTTCAGGAAACCTATTTCCGTTTCTTTCTGCGGCGGCCGTCCGAAATGCCGGACAACGAGACGCGACGATACTTGTTCCGCATTGCGACAAACCTGCTTCGAGATCGATGGCGTAACCGGGGGGACGCGCAATGGCCGAAAGACTATGACCAAGGCCTCAGCAGTGACGTAGACACCCAGTTGGATGTTCGACGCGTCATACGAGCACTGAAGCCCAGAGATCGCGAGTTGTTGTGGCTGGCTTATGTGGAACAGATGAGCCACGCTGAAATCGCGGCTAGTTTGGGGCTCAGCGTCCTGAGCATCAGGCCATTGTTGTTTAAGGCACGGCGGAACGCTGCAAAGTTGTTGCGCGCCGAGAAAGGGAAGCCATGACCGAACACCGATGTGAACAAGAGCCGTTGGTGGAGACGTTAATTCGCTCGGGAAGATCGACTGAGGATCTGGACCGCCATGTGGCCGCTTGTGCGATCTGCGCGGAGACCAAAGAAGTGGCTGAGTTACTCCTGCAGCACGCGGCCATGACCAGGACGGAAAGCCGGCCTCTTGCGGTAAAAGCGGCTTGGAGAAAGATCCAGAGGCAGAAGCAACGGTTCGTCGTGCAGCGGGCTACGAATGGCATGGTGCTGATGAGGCTATTCGCCGCGGCATATCTTGTCGCCGTGGCCGCGTGGTGTCTGCAGACATTCTGGGATCTGCAGTCAGCTGAACTGAATGCAGTTTTTAGGGCGCTCCCGGCTGAAATATCTCATGCCGCGCTCGCGATCATTTTCGCCTGCATTGCTCTTGGAGCCTGTTGCTTGCTCTTTATGGGGAATAGAGTCGATTTCAAACTGCGCCTCTGATCGAATCAAGACGCGCTCTCCCGAAAACAATGGATGTGAAAACACTCCGCCAAGGAGGCGAGACCTTATGTGTCCGAAATTCTGGGTTGAAGCGCTGATCAGGGTCCCAAAAATCCTGTTTGCCTCTTTGCTCTTGATGAGTGCAAACGGACTTCTAGGGAATGCGGTGGCTGCCAATCGACCGCCTGTATTCGCGGTGGGCACGATCAGACCGAGCAAACAAGGAGCTCGCGGCAATTCGTTCCGAGTGAAGGGGAATCGCTTCGAGGCCACCAACGCCTCGCTGAACGACCTTATTTCCTTCGCTTACGACCTCCACGCAAAACAGATCGCGAACGATCGTGACTGGGGATGGGCAGACAAGTTTGATGTAGCCGCGCAAGCAGATTCTGAAAACCAACCCACCGAGCAGCAATGGAGAGAGATGATTCAAAAGCTTCTCTCCGAGAGTTTTAAGCTGAGACTGCACCGCACCCGGAAGGAGCTTTCCGTCTATGTGCTGTCTGTCGCCGAGGACGGCGCCAGGCTCAAGAGGAGCAAAGGCGATCCGAATGGACTTCCGCAAGTCTCTTTGGAAGCCGGAGCCATTGCGGCTGCCAATGCCAGCATGGCCGATCTCGCCGAGGCCATGCAGCGCGCCGTCGTCGACCGTCCGGTCATCGATCAAACTGGAATCAAGGGCAGGTACGATTTCAGTCTTGGCTGGACGTCCGACAATTCGCAGTTCGGCACTAACGCAGCAAAGAACCCTTCCGCGACGGATACCCATCTTCCACCAGCCCTACCGGCCGCGATTCGCGAGCAGATCGGCCTCCGGCTTGACGCCACAACGGCTCCTCTCGATGTTCTCGTCGTAGACCAGGTCGAGAGGCCATACGAGAACTCAGAAGAGCAGAAATGAGTGGGAAACTCTCGCCGAGATTTCGATGAGTGAAATGATTCCATAAACAATGTCGGCTCCCAGGTTCGAGTAAACTTTGGAGGCGCAAACCAACCAAAGACACGGAGGAAAGGAGCCGAACATGCTGATTGTAGGGTGTGACTATCATCCGGGCTTCCAACAAATTGCGCTCGG
>DASRRV010000348.1:0-10906 GCA_035695545.1 Candidatus Sulfotelmatobacter sp.
CTGCGGCGCTTCTATCAAAACTTGGTGCTTCGTGGCAAAGCTCGTCTGCAAGCCATCGTCGCAGTTATGCGCAAACTGCTGCACGCGTTGTTTGCTATGTTCCGCACTAATCAACCGTACGACGGGTCGAAGCTGTGTCCTCTAAGCCCGATCAGCAATGCTATCGCTGCTTAACCATTCACAAAAAGAGAGAGGTTCTCCTGCACCTCTCCACAGAGAAAAACATTGAATTGCAAGAGAGAATCTATAATCAGCATCTTCTTTCTCCCGAGCCTGTTGGTTGGCTTCAGCCCCACCAACTCTACTCGAGCGTGGGAGCCGACATTGTTATGGAATCATTTCACTCAGAATCCCCGGCAGGGGTTCTGAGTGTTAAACGCTGGTTCCGCCAGTTGAGTTGCGCCGCCCAAATGTCAGAACCTTGCTTCAAGCAGTTTCTCCACCACTTATTGCGGCAGAGCAACGACATCGCCCTATGCTGATCGGTAAATTCTATTCGGCGCAGTGCTGCTCGCCGCCTGCTGAGGCCACGGGGCCACACGGCACGCAGGTACTCCTGGTCAAGGTTCGCCCAATCTGCGGATCCAATCCATTAACGCCGGACCACGTGATTGAGAACGTTTCACGATGGGCGAGTACTCGTAAAAAATGAAAGAAGCCTCTTTAGATGTGGATTGCTTTAACGGGAATCGGAGCTTGGTCCGCAGTGATGATCTTCGTCGCGCTCTTGATGGCAACGCTCAAGGAGCGGCATCGAATGGAAGAAGAAGCCATTGAAGACTACGAACGCCGGAGACTTTGGGGAGAAACCCACTGTCAATGGAATCGAAGCCGCCTAGCTAATATCCTAGTTTCAGACGGCCCGAAGCCCGGGGAAGCACCCCCGCCCTCCCATTGAAGAAAGTCAATCCCAGTCATCAACCGAACGAGCTATAAATCCTTAGCAGGGCCTATTCGGGCCATGAGAATGCCGCTTGCGTGTGATTTAATAGAATTCACGCCTAGGTCTACAGTCACCGAGAAGTCGTTTTGAACTTGAACGACTCTTGAAAGCGGGACCTTCTCGGGGGAGGACGGTCCCGCTTCTTTGCATGTGTATCCCGAGGGCGAAACACTTTGATCCACCCGGATCATTCCCATCGGTGAATTGTCGTTCGCGAAAAATCCCGTTACACTCATCGAGCGGGCCAAAACGTGCACCCACGTGTTAACAGAAGTTACCGCGCAACCACCGATAGCGATGACGCAATGAAAAAGCCGCCCAAACAGCGGCGGCCTGACACATCTCAAGTGTTATCCCCAATCAAGCTTTTTTCCGGAAACAGGCTATCGAGACTCGGACCTCAGCAGATGGATTGGGGCCGCGTGTATTAATTCATCTCCAGCAAAGAGGATTATCAGCAAAAACAGGTATCAACTTGTGCGGCGCGGAGCCAAGATCTTCCGGAAGCCGCAGCACCTAAGGACCCGAGTCATTGAGTGCAACGACCTCGCTTCGAGTTGTCACAAGTGGGCTGCCAACCATTCATCGACCTTCTCGACCTGAAGCCGACCGGCGAAGAAATCAAGGGGCATCGCTTCGATCAAGTTCGGTTTGATAGCTTCTGAGATCTCCTTCGCGTACTGGAAAAGCTCGCCTTCAAAATCCCACCCGTCTGGATCAGCTTGTAGTTCTGCAAGGTAATAGAAAACGCGATCCAGATACTTCTCGGCTTCCACTTCTAGTCTGGCCTTAGCCTGCTGCGCCTCGCGCTCGGCCCTTTTTTGGGCCTCAGCAGCAACAAACGGCACGAGTGCCACATCTCGAGCAGCGTCAATCTCCCAAGCCTTCGCCCCAACCGGCAAGCCGGTAGAATCTGCCCGCACAACTTCCTCGGCCTTCGCTCTTTCGTGCGAACTGCTGAAGGGAAACCGGCGAGTCAACGAACTACTTATCTCGGCTGTTACAGATGCACACTTTTCCTTGTGTTCATATGCTTGCATCACCTTTTGACTCGCATTGCGCGCTACAGTCGCCATCTGAGCGAACGTTGCTGCTTCCGACAGTGCAGCTATTGCGGAAAGGGCCTCTTCTCTGGCGCGGAGCTCCCACTCGCTGGCCTGTCCGAAAGAACCTCTCGCGATTGGGGTGGGACATCGCTCGGCAACTGGCCCAGCATATCCCTGAGCCATTGCGATTCCCATTCTTGCCGTGCTTGCGCGGCGCGGGCCTCGGCCTCAGCCTGCTCGCGCTCACCGTCCCGGCGCGCCCTTTCCACCTCGCGATCTAAGCGCGCTCTCCCGGCTTCCTGCTCTTGCGCGCGCCGAGCGGCGTCCTTTTGCTCTACTCTACCGCGCTCCTCCTCTTCTAGTTCCCGCAGCGCCATCCTTACCTTCTTCTCCTGGATCGTTAGGCTAAGTTCCTCAATCCGTTCCCTCTTTTGGCGCAACGGAACCGAAGCTTGAGGCATAACGTGACGGCAGGGAATTGGTTGGCATGGCCTTCCCGGATTCCTTTTACGTCTCTAAGGGCGATCCGCCTATGACCTCCCGGCGTGACAAAGGACCGTAGCCTCCCTTCGGTGCACATGCGACGAACTGTTCTGGAATCAACCCCCAACAAGCGATCCGCCTCGGCGACAGGGACCGCAGCTGCTTCCTCGGTGACGTTTCGATCTGCCGCGTTATTCGCCCCCTCGCTTTGTGCCGCTTGCCGTCGATTTGCCCGACTTGCTCGTGTCCGACTTTGCGTCGTTTGTCCACTCTGGGAGTGCACACGAATTACACGCGAAGGGTTACGTCCTGAGAACTGGACAATGCTCACTTGGCTGCTGGAAAAACGACGGTGTCTTCGATTCGAATGTGTTCGCGATAGATCGAAGCGAGGTCACTAACAGCTCGACGGAACCGATCCGCGTTGTGAAGTGGAATACGGCCTTTTTCCAGACATTGCACTCCCAGGAATGCGACTTCTGGCCCGGAATAACTTCCGGTTTGCTCGTGATCGACCCGCAATCGGCACCGACACGAACTTTTTTGTGGCTTCTTGGCAGTAACACTGGCGACCACCCCCGTTTTCCGGTGCCGTTCGTTTCGGAGATAACTGGTCGCGGGGTTCGCTGTTTGGAATGCGGCTGAGCTCAGCGCCCCTTGTCAGGCTCAACGTTTACCCGCGTCTGGTTCGTAATCCAGTTGACCTCCCATGTCTTGCCTCCATCGTCCGAGTATGCCTGTTCAAAGTGGGGTGTATTCGTGGCGGTGTTCGACCAAATAAATCGGACAAAGACAGCTCTGCCGTTCCATGGTTCTTGGTCGTAGAACTCACCGTGACCGTTCTTGAACTCTCCGATCATCGGTTGGGCTAACACGGCATCCTTGCCGTTGGCCCAATAAATACTCCACTGGTGGGATTGGGGATTGTATAAACGGAGGGTCAGTCCTTCGATGTGGCCCGTTTGGCTGTCTGTCTCGAACTCTTCCAGATTAGCGCGACCATTCCAAACTGGTCTGGTAACCGAAGTGCCGTCAAATTCGACCCAGGTAGTCGAGCCCGCTAAACGATCCTTCAGCCGCGATAAGTGAATCTTCCAGCTGCCGATTTCGAAATCAAAATCGTGTTGTCCGCCAGGCGCTGCGGAAGTTTGCCGGCCATCGCTAGAGGTATCTTTCACGCGAGTGTCAGTCGCGATCCAATTCGCTTCCCAACTTTTGCCGCCATCGTCCGAGAATGTCTGTTCAAAGTGGCACGAATCGGGAGTGATGTCCGAGATAACGAATCGGACCAAAATCATTCTGCCGTTAAATGCTTCCTGGTCATAAAACTCGCCCCGGCCGTTCTTGAACTCGCCGACGGTCGGTTGGCCTAGGCCGCCAACTTTGCTATTCGCAAAATTGAGGCTCCACTGATGGGACTGCGGATTGTACAGACGTAGTGACAGACCTTCAATGTGACCCGCTGCGCCCTCGACTTCGAGCTCCGCTAGATTCGCCCGGCCATTCCAAACCGGTCGGACAACCGTCGTCCCTTCATATTCGAGCCACGTCTTCGAGCCGCTTAATGGACGCTCAAGCCGCGATATGTGAGTTTTCCAGCTGCCAATTTCAAAATCAAAATCGTGCTGTCCGTCCCGCTGTACTGCGGTCGGTTCGTCTGCGAGCCCTTGCGCGGATTGCAATATCCCCATCAGGGCCCCCACTAGCAGGCAAGTCCGAATCTGTTTGCGCGCGTTCATGTACGAAACGTAACTGGCCTGGTGGCCTGTTACAATAGCCACTTTGCGGCATTGCGATATGCCACTTTGATTGCCGGATGAAACGCGTTCCTGGCACCTTCGTCCCTCCGATTGCGCTTGAGTACCGCGCGAAGAGTCCGATGTATCGGCAGTTGTATGACTGGTTCCGGAAGGCTACCACCGATGGCCACTTGCGTCCTGGGCAGCGGCTACCTTCGACCAGAAGCCTGGCCGCTGAACTAAAGATTTCACGAATCCCGGTCTCCAACGCATACGAGCAGTTGAAGGCCGAAGGTTACCTGGAGACATTTGTTGGATCTGGCACATGCGTGGCCAGGTCTATCCCCGATGACACGCTGCGTGCATCTGCCGACAAGGTTGGCAAGCCATTTCGGAAAATATCCACGAAACCAGGGCTGCATCGAAAGTCACGTCGCGGAGTAGCGCTGACGCGCTTACCGGAGCAATCATGGCTGAACATCGTGGGCGCGTTTCGAGTAAGCTTACCCGCCCTCGATCATTTTCCCATCGGTATATGGTCGAAGCTGGTGGCGCGGCATGCCCGGAGGCCGGCAAAAGGCATCATGGGTTATGCCGATGCGATGGGCTATCTGCCACTTCGCGAAGCAATCGCGGAATACCTCGGGGCATCTCGCGCAGTGTGTTGCGATGCGTCGCAGATTCTGGTGACAACTGGGTCGCAGCAGGGATTGCAGCTATCCTCGCAGGTCTTGTTGGATCCCAAAGACCGGGTTTGGGTAGAAGAACCCGGCTATCCAAGCGCTCGCCAGGCCTTCCTGGCCGCAGGGGCCGACCTGACACCTGTTCCCGTGGATCAGCAGGGCATGAATGTAGCGAAGGGGATCCGTCGCGCTGATAAACCCCGCGTCGCGTACATCACGCCATCGCACCAATATCCCCTTGGCATGACCATGAGTGCCACCCGCCGTCTGGTTCTTCTCAACTGGGCTGCGCGCACTGGGACTTGGGTCATCGAAGACGATTACGACAGCGAGTATAGATTTGGAAGCCGCCCGATCGCTTCCCTTCAGGGACTCGACACCAATTCGACGGTCATTTATGTGGGCACCTTTAGCAAGGTCATGTTTCCCGCTCTGCGTTTGGGGTACGTGGTGGTTCCTAAGGACCTGATACGAGCGTTCGCTGCGGCTCGAGACGCCGCCGATGTTTTTTCATCGACTCTCTATCAGGTCGTCATGACCGACTTTATCCGCGAGGGACACTTCGCTCGCCATATACGTCGAATGCGAATGCTCTATATGGAAAGGCGAAAAGCGCTTGTGAATGCGATCCAAATCCACATGGGAAATATGGTCGAGGTAATAGGCGCTGAAGCGGGGATGCATCTGGTGGTGTTAATGCCCCCCGGCACTGACGATGTTGCAGTCTCCAGGAAGGCTGCTCAGGATGGCATCTCTGCAACTCCACTATCCACATGCTATTTGAGGCCACCGGCAAAGGCTGGACTGATTCTTGGCTACGGCGGTGTCAACCCAAAGCAAATCCACGATGGAATACGCAAACTCAGAATGTGCATGTAGGATTCGCTACCCAAAGCGTGAGAGCACGGACCTCGCAACTTTCGTCGTATTACCCCATCGCGGAGTAGCGGCACCCTGCCAGGCTCGGGGGAGGCAGGATCCCTGCTAGTCGGCAACTGTTCCACAATCCGATAAGGGAAGGGTGGCCCGTCATCCAGATGGAAGCGGTATGAAGGACGCGAGTTGTACTTGGCCGGCAAACTCGACCGCCTGATTGGGTACACACGGGATCAATGACGCCTTCCTATTTCCCGTGCGGATTCGGCAGGCTCTCCTGTGACTTGGAGAATCGGTTCCAGGAAGCGCCCGTACTTGTTCAGCATCGTTTCATCGTGGGTGGCAAAGGCGGTCTTTACCGCTCTGACGGTCGTGGGGGTCACTATCTCCAGGCGACCAACAAAAACACGTACAATTTGCGACAGTGCAGGCTCGATCCTGAGCGGCAAGATGCTGTCGACGAAGCTGCGGGGCACGATATAGATCACACGACTGCCCTCTTCGAACCAGGAATCGCGCCAAGTCTCTACCATCGCGTGGGCCTCGTCCGGGTAGAGGCCCTGGTCTACCAAAAGACGTTCCAGATCGGCGAGGAGAGATTCGAGGTTGCCGGTCAGGTCTGGCGGTTGCAGAACCACTTCGTCTGCGGTAGCGCCCGTAAAACGGTAACCGATTCGTTCTCCCCTCCTCTCAAAAAGAATAACGGCGGGAATCTCGCTTTCATCGAGACTCTTGACCAGAAGATCGCCGTTGGCCTCCTGGACCGCAGACAATGGCAAGGGAGCGGCTGAAACTCCTCGATAGAAAAGAAACTTCTCCTGCTGATCGCCCGCCTTTGTCTTGACGCTCAACGGCGTTGAAGCAGTCTCGCGGGCAGCGTAATAGTGATTCGATCGAGCTTGGCGCGGGAACTTTTCGATCAGCTCCGGCGAAACGGACACACCGCTCCAGGTTATGCTTCCGTCCGAGTGCAACTCTCTCAGATCGGTATTGCGCAGAGCATCGCTGGGTTCAGTGGGAGCCGCATGCGGATACCATTCCGTGATGACTCCCTTGGAGAATGCCACATGGACCGAGACGGTCGCTTCTCGCGGAGAATAGAAGTACAAAACTGGCGTCTCCATTCGAATCGTTCCGCGAAGCCCGCTTTTGAAGTTAGCGTCGCTAAAATGCTCCACAAATCCTGGCAAGTCGGTAGACCCTCTCAGTGTCTGCCACTGCATCGCGTTCCCGTCATTACCAGCGATGGAGGTAAACGTTCCCCACTCGTGAGCCGTCAGGTCGGGTGCTGACTTCGGCTCGTCTGCGACGAGCACGCCCGCGCAAAGCAATCCCAGTAAACCAAACGCAAGCAACAGAGGAAGTCGTAACCGACTTTCTATTGCCGGGAGACATTTGCGGATCCGCGTTTTCATTGCATACCTCCTGCCCGGTTTTGGTTAGAGTTCAGCAATAGTTCGGCCGCGTAGGTCCGAGGACAAATTCTGCGCGAGAAGAGGATCGCTCTTCGCACCCGCGATCGCCTTCCGCGTGTGTTCTCGATGGTCACCTCCCGGGCCATTGAGGGTAATGAGAGCTGCTGCGAATTCCATTTCTGGATCTTCGCCCCGCAGGCTAATTGCCTTCTTTACCCAAACATACCCATCAAGGCCAGCCGCCGGGTTGGGCACGTCCTTGCCCATCCATTGCTTGTAAGCTTCGGCGAGATAGCCGACGTCAAACCACGCAAGAGCTGCGGAGTGTCCCGTGGACTTCGAATCCTCAGCACGCGCGCGCAGTCGCGTCAGCAGTTCTTTAGCAACTTGTGGATCGTGCCTCGCGTAAATGGTCGCCCGGCGAAGAGTTTCCATTCGTACCAGCACTGAAGGGTTTGAGTCGAGAAGAGCAACAGTGTCACGAGTGAGATTGTTTAGGTCATACCCGCCGGTGTCTTTCTGGTTCCAATCAAGGAGGGGCAGAGAACTTGCTTGTCCGATTTCGATGCGATGACAAATGAGAGGAGGACCCGCTTGGGCGTAGGTGGTAAATCCGACCACGATCGCCGCAACGGTGATCGCCAGGCGTGAAAATGCGCGTGAGTTCATATTCGAAAAACCTCCTTATGTTTCTTTGGTCTTACCCCACGCTCAGAAAGACGCTGGCTGGGGTCGAAGTGTTAACAACGGTGCTGAGAGATTAAGGAAGGCAGGTGGTCCGCTGAGAAGTGCCCAGGTTATTTCGTGCTGACAGGCGTGGCAGATCCGGACGACGCTCCCGACCACGAGCGCTCCCAATAGCGCCACACCGAGATGTCATCAAAACCCAACTCGTTCCACCACAGATCCAGCATGGGTTGGTCGAGCAGCAAGATTCCTTCCTTCGTAACACCCGGCGGAGGAGGGGCAAGCGCCCGCAAACGATCAAAGACAAACACTCGTTGCTCCAATTCAACTCGCGACAGCAGGTGCCACAGCGTGAGTCCGTCGTGCTTGCGAGACGTGCTGAGTACCATCGCGAGATCGTCAGCGCGTTGTTGCGGTGTGGTGTCCGCAAAATCGAATCTTGCCAGCGCCGCTTTAAGCCCAGGAGAAGCATCTTCGAAATACGGCGTACCCGGACCGATCTTCGGCCGAGTTGCGCAAGCAGCGCCGGCCGGAATGAAGGACTCGTGTCCATTCAGCTTGAAACCAACCCATCCCATGGACGTGCGCACGAGCCCAGCGCCGGAATCATCCACGTGCAGGGTGTAAGCACAACCCAGGTCCACGGTGACGGCCGATGGAGTCTCAACGACAAACTGCCCGGGAGGCGCCCAAATATACGTATGTATCGTGCCGCGGTCGAGGGCGATGTTCTTGCGTCCGGAACCCATATTCAGCAGACGTAGACGGCTGTTCGGCTCCATCTCGATCTGACCAGTGTCTTCCGCGCGAAGACTGGCACGCGACTGCTGATCGGTCTCAAGTACCTGACCGATGGCAAGATGGCCCGCCTTAGTCACGACATTCGGTCCGATTCGGGGCGATCCTGCCAGGCGGGAAACATCCCATCCCGCTACGGCGGTGGGGGTGGGTTTTCTCCGTTGGACAAGAAACGATCCAACCACGATTGCTATTACCGCCGCGGAGATAGCGAGAGCGGGAAACCACCGAATCTGCCATGGAAACGAAATCCCTCCGCGACGAGGGACGACGTCTGGAAAAACAGGAGCCGGACGGTCATAACGAAATTTTCCGACCAGCGCCTCCAGTCTCTGGATTTCAGGATCCGGTTCGCCGGACCCATCCCACAAGTAATCGTCCTTGGCCGCCATGGGTTCGTTCTCTGGTTTATTTTTCCCCGTGTCCATAATCACCGCGTCTCCTGTTGCGGGCTGTCGAGTTCGACGCTCGAGTTCAGTTTTGCGCGGAGCTGCTGCATGCCGCGATGCAGGTTGACTCGAACGGAACCGTGCGAAAGCCCGGTACGTGCTGCGATCTCTGGTCCAGTCATACCCTCCACCAGCCGCAGAAGCAGAGTCTCTTGGTACGTTTCAGATAGGCTGCGGATGGCATTTAAAATTGCGAGGGCCTGGTCTCGACGATCATCCCTGGCTTCGATTTCTGGCTCAGGCGTTTCCTCTTCAAGTTGCTCTTCGGGTGCCGAGCGGCGATGGAAATCATTTGCTCGGTTGCGGGCAATCGTCACCAACCATGCCCCGAAGCTGCCAGCTTCTCGCAGCGTCGACAGGCGACGAAGTGCGATCATGAAAACGTCTTGCACCAGATCATTCACTTCGTCCAGCGGGACCTTCGACAACAGAACTCCGTGCACCATGCGGGCGTACCTCTCATAGAGGCTCCCGAATGCCACCCGGTCTCCATCCCTCGCTGCAGATACCAACAAGGCGTCCTCCACCGGTGCGGACGCAAATTTCTCCCCAAGCGGCAACGCTCCGCGCTCCGCCGCGAAATCAGCCCCGTCTTCCGACACAAAGGCCATTCGGAAGAGAACCCCACGAAATCATAGACGCATCAGTGGGAACAGGTGTTAACACGATTCGAGAAGGCAGAAGTTTTTGTTGGGCGTCGCCCAAATCAGGCTAATCCTCCCCTCCCCGGGAGAGTTGTCAGCAATCCGGGCAAAAACGGCGTAGTGGGAAGTCAGTCGGGGAGCATGTATTCTCCGCGCAACGGCGAACCGGGGCCAATTCAGCGAGTCTCTGTGCATTGCTCAAATCATTTCTCTCGCGGTATCCTCATCCACCCATGGAGGATCTATGCTTGGGTCTCTTGCTCGCACCTTTGCTTCGTCCGGGATCTTTCTGTTATTCCCGTTGTTCATCGGGGCGCAGACTCTGTCTTTTTCTGTCGGCACCGCATCTGCCGCTCCGGGCCAAAAATCAACAGGCTATTTGGAAATTCCCGCTGGTGTCGACGCTGCTACCAATATTCCCGTCATTGTCATCAACGGCGAAAAGCGTGGTCCTGTCTTAGCTCTTGTATCTGGCGCCCACGGTACTGAATACACCTCCATCATCGCGATTGAAAAACTCATCAACCTACTCGATCCCTCTCACATCGCCGGCACCGTTATCCTTGTCCCGCTCGTCAACATTCAATCCTTCGAACAAAAGGTCCCCCATGTTAACCCCATCGACAACAAGAGCATGAACCGCTTCTACCCTGGGAAAGCCGACGGGACGCAAACGGAGCGTGCGTCCTTTCTTATCACCAAACAAGTTGTCGATCGATGCGACTATCTGATCGACTATCACGGCGGCGATCTCGACGAGAGCCTTCGCCCTTACGCGTATTGGGCACCTACTGGCAAGGAGACCCAAGACCAAATATCCAAACAGATGGTTCTCGCCTTTGGACTCGACCACATTATTATTTGGCGCGACCGTCCCACCGACCTCAGCGCCACTCGCTATCTCGACAACACGTCTAGTGCTCGCGGCAAACCTTCCATCGTCGTCGAAGCTGGCTATGCGGGCACCGTTGAAGCAGATGACGTTGCACTTCTCGTCGACGGAACGCTTAGCACCATGCGCGCTCTCAAAATGCTTTCGGGGGACCCTCGGCCTATCGAGAAGCCAGTCTGGCTCGACAGAGTCGTGGATGTCATGTCCGACGGCCCTGGCATTTGGTACCCGCTTGTGAAGCGCGGTACCTA
>DASRRV010000349.1:0-77287 GCA_035695545.1 Candidatus Sulfotelmatobacter sp.
TCTCTTTCGCTGTTATCCGGCAGCGTGAGCGCCGATGACATCTCCATCGCGGACGACCCGCAATTCAGCAAGTCTCCGTTCGTGCAGGCGAAGTCGTTCAAGGTGGGCGTGGAAATTTGGCCGCTGATTTTCTCGAAGACCCTCAACGTGACCGAGTTGACGCTCAAAGGACCGGAAATCAATCTGGTGAAATCGGAGAACGGCGATAAATGGAATTTCTCGAGCTTGGGCGGGAAGAATGCGTCGGCAGCGAAGCCAGCGTCCGGGTCTTCCAGCAGCGGCAATGCGAACCTATCGGTGGCGAAGTTGAACATCGAGGACGGGCGGCTCACGATGTCGAACGCGGGATCGACGGGTAAGCCGCATGTTTACGACAAAGTTAATATTGAAGTGACACAGTTCTCGTTTACTTCTTCCTTTCCCTTCACGATGACAGCGAATCTGCCAGGGGGTGGCACCCTGGATCTGGACGGAAAGGCGGGACCGATCAACGACACCAACGCGGCCCTTACTCCGCTCGATGCGAAGGTTAAAGTGCGGCAATTGAACCTTACCGAGGCGGCTTTTCTTGATCCGGCGGCGGGAATTTCGGGCACCGCCGACTACGATGCGACGGTCACATCCGACGGACGCGACGCCAAGACCAACGGCACCGTGACAGTCACGAATTTAAAGGTGGTTCAGAAAGGATCGCCAGCGGGCAAACCGGTGCAACTAACCTACGCAGTCGTGCACAACCTGGCGAAAGAGTCGGGCACACTGACGCAGGGCGATGTTGCCATGGGCAAAGCGATGGCGCACCTTACCGGCACCTACGATGCGCACGGCAAAGTGACCTCGGTCAACATGAAGTTGAACGGACAGGGCATGCCGGTGGACGATCTGGAAGCGATGCTTCCCGCCTTGGGAGTGATGTTACCTCCGAAGGCAACTCTAAAAGGCGGAACGCTCAACACAAACCTCGCGATCTCCGGCGCTGTGGACAAATTGGTAACCACCGGGACCATTCGCATGGAGAATTCCTCGCTGGCCAACTTCGATCTTGGATCGAAGCTTGCAGCGATCTCGGCCCTAACGGGAAAGACTACGGCGGGCAACGACACGTCGATCCAGAATTTCAGCTCTGACGTTCGCGTCGCTCCCGAAGGGACGCAGGCGAACAATATCAATCTGACCGTTCCCGCCATCGGAGTGCTCACGGGAGGGGGTACGGTGAGTCCGGCGAACGAACTGGCATTCAAGATGAACGCGGCCGTGGGAGGAATGGGGGTTCCGTTCGCAGTACAGGGCACCACCACAGATCCGAAGTTCGTTCCCGACGTGAAGGGAGTAGCTGAGGGACTGCTCAAGGGCGCGCTCGCCGGGCAGGGCAAAACTGGCCAGCAGAATCCGGTCAACAATGTAATGGGATTATTCAAAAAGAAACAACCCTGAGGTCTCTTTCAGATTCGAGCGGGGGCAGCCGCGCTGGAACAACCGGCGTGGCTTTTCCTTTTGCGAAGGATTTATTGTTACGAACAATTCTTTTATCATCGAGAAACTATGGCGGGAATGACCGATAGTATCTCCGAAGGCTTAGGGCGCTATTCCATCGGTGAAAAGCTCCGTACGCTGCGGCTGCGCAAAAGTATGGGCCTGGTGGAACTGGGCAAACACACCGGCCTTTCGGCGGCGCTGCTTTCGAAGCTGGAACGAGGAAAACTATTCCCCACCCTGCCAACGCTGTTGCGCATCGCGATGGTGTTTGGAGTGGGACTCGACTACTTCTTCACGGACGAGCGCAAACGCAGGATCGTCGGGGTAGTGCGGCACGATGAGCGAGTGCGATTTCCTGAGCGGCCGGGCGCGCAGGATGTGCAGTACTTCTTCGAGTGCCTGGACTACCGGGCCACGGAACGCAAACTGAGCGCGTTCCTGGCCGACTTTCAGGAGTTGCCGCCGGAAAAGATCAAGCCGCACCTGCATGCCGGGGTGGAGTTTCTATACGTGATGAAAGGCTCGCTGGCGGTGAAGATTGGCAGCGACGAATATGTGCTGGAGGCCGAAGACGCAATGTATTTCGACGCCGCTGTCCCGCATAGCTACCGGCGGCGGGGTGCGAAACCGTGCACGGGTGTGATTGTCACGGTGCCGTAAGCTTCCGGCCGGGATGGTAGTATGGAAGATTCCGTGGGACGATTGCGGGATACTCTGCGCGGTGGTCGAGATGGCGCCGTGTCTGCGGTAAAATCAGGGGCAGCTTCCATCTAGACGGTGAATCGTCCGGCAGAGCTTGCCGGTAAACTCTGTGAAGTGAAGTAAGGTGGCCGAGGCGGGCAGCCTTTCCGCAGTACCATGAATCGAAGGTACTTGAACCGAAACCTGCGCATGTTGAAATCTGAGTCGTTGAAATCCAAACTGAAATTCCGGACGGGGCGGACGAGTCTCTCGTTTTTCTGCATACTCGCCGCTTTTCTGATCGTGTTGCCCCTGGCGACAGGTCAGGACTTCACCCTGCAGATGGCTCCCTTTCCGAGCCCGAGCGCGATTATTCCAGGAGGGGCAACAGAGGCAAATATCACGCTGGGTGCGATCAACGGCTACACCGGCACGGTCGATTTGACCTGCACGGTTACGTCGCAGCCTGTGGCACCTGAGCCTCCGGTGTGCGAGGTAAGTCCACCGTCGGTGAAACCTTCGGGCGGAGCTTCGGTCACGGTTACGGGAGATAGTGCATCGGGTGACGCCGCGACTCCGATGCTCTACATCATCACGGTGACTGGCACAACGTCGGGCACGACTCAGTCGCACTCGCAGTCGCAGAACCTGACCGTTTTGTCGGTCTCGCCGCAGTTCACCATCACGGTGGGAACTGCTGTGGCGCCGAGCAGCGTGCCTGCTGGCAGCGGGGGCCAGGGAGTCATCAACATAAATCCGATTAACGGATACAGCAGCGGAACGGGAGGGGGAGTCACGCTCTCATGCAGTTCGATCACCCCCCTGGTGACGGTGCCTCCGGTGTGCTCGTTCAATCCGCAACCCGTGCCGGTAAACGGCGCCTTAGCCACTTCGACCATCACCATCACCACGGTTGGCCCGGTAAAGAAAGGGGCGATGGTCCGGAACCGGACCTACGCTGCACTGTGGCTGCCAGTTCCCATGCTGGCGCTGGTGGGCTTGGGCGCTGCCGTGGGCGGAAAGCGATCGCGAAAAGCGTGGGGCCTGTTGGCTCTGTTTGTGGTGAGCGGAGCAATGCTCCTGATGCCCGCGTGCGGCAACAGCAGCAGCAGCACGTCGACGAGCACACCGAACGGAGTGACACCGAACAATACCTACACGTTCACCGTGACGGGCGTCGACTCTGACGGCAACATATCGAGCAACACGGGGAGCGCCACGACGGCCAATCCCTCGGTGAGCCTGACGGTAACCACGGCGACGAACTAGCGGCTTGTGGCTTTTCGGTGGCCATTTCCCGCCGGTTGGCGGAAGGCCGCGCTGCAATTACGACGCGGCTTTGCGCGCTTGTCTCTCGATTTCAGCCGCCTGATGCATGAGGACGTCGCGCAGCGAGACCAGTCCCTTCAACTCCTTGCCCTCAACGATGGGGAGATGACGGAATCCAAATTCCCGCATGATGAAGAGACATTCCTCGATGGTCTCATCGGCCGCGACGGCGCGCGGGTTCGCGGTCATGACTTCTGACACGGCCGTGTGCCCGGGAGTGCGTCCGGCAGCAACCACGCGATTCATGATGTCGCGCTCCGACAGGATTCCCGCGAGTTCTCCGTTGCGCAGCACGGGCAGGGCGCCGATGTTGTGCTCCATCATGAAACGGGCAGCCTCGAGCACGGTGCGAGTGGCGTCGACGGAATAGACTTTGCGCTCTTTCACGAGATCGCGGAGGGTCTTCATGGATTACTCCTTCAGCAACAGCACAACCTGAGTGGATTCAGCCGGCCCCAAGGCCAGCACTTGCGGTGGGCAATACTCTACCACAGCCACGGCTCGCGCAGTCGGGCAGATCACGCCACGACGTTGCGTGCAACATCGCGTGTAAATTCTCTCCATCTGCAAGGCTGTAAGCGCGGTCACCGCGTCTTCTTCGGGCGGGTGCTATTGGAATGGAGACCCAATTTACCGTGAGGCTTCTGGCATGATGCATTCATCGAACAGAATTTTAGTTGTCCTGTCGCAGAGAACATTTCATACCGCTGTACTTACTGTCGCCGCGTTATGCGCGCGGCTTGCCTCCGCTGGATGCGGAGAAAGCGGCTCGGCCTCAACCCCTCCTCCGCCACCCACGGTGGTGGTGAATTCATTGCAAGATGTGGCAGAACCGCCCGCCGGAACGATGACTCTCAGAATGGCTCTCGACCAAGCCACATCGGGCGAGGCGATCACCTTCGACCCGGCGCTCAAGGGTGGCGTAATCGAACTCAGCATCATTGGGGAGAATCATTCGACGCTGCTGGGTGAGGTTTACTCCGGCGCTCCACCGACGTTCCAGGGCTATTCGGAACGTGATTACGGGAAATCAGCTCTGTATGCCAGGAAGTACGTGGTGCTCGATGCCAGCGCGTTGCCCGCCGGCATCACGATCGAATGGACCGGTGGAGATGGGAACCCGGCGCGCGTGCTCGCGGTGTACGGCAACCTCACGCTGCGGAATGTAGCAATCAGAGGGGGGAACGGCGACGCTGGAGGATTGCGCCGTGTACGGCAACAAGATTGTGGGAGACTATGCGGCCACAGGCCGCCGCCGGTTAGGCCTTGCAGCACGCGGAAGATGATGAGCTGCGTGAGTGAAGTGGCCAGGCCACAACATAGCGAGGTCAGGGTGAATCCGGCAACGCAGAAGAGCAAAAGGCGCTTCCTGCCCATGTGGTTGGCGAGCCAACCGGAGATCGGAAGCACCACGGCGTTAGACACCAAGTATGAGGTGACGACCCATGTGCCTTCTTCGTGGGTCGCGGCCAGGTTGCCGGCGATGTGGGGAATGGAGACGTTGACGACGGTGGTATCGAGAACTTCCATGAAGGTCGCCAGCATCACCGAGAAGGTGACGACCCATGGGTTTACAAAGCGTTGTGGACGAACATCCACGCGTTTCTGCCAGCGGAAAAGGTCCGCGAGTCGAACCTTTCACTATCAAGGGAGGGCTGAAATTGCGCCGTGACACGGGTCACACGGGGTCGTGATGGCTTCAATAGCGAGTGTATTTGGATGTGACGGAATAGAAACTGGCGGCCCTGAAAGGCCGCCAGGCATTCAGAATCACGGCCAAGTGATCAGAACCGAAACTGCGGCCCCAACGTCACACGAAGGTTGTTGTGGGCTCCGTTGACGAAGTAGATATCGTCGCCAACTTCGGCGCGGATCCCGATTGGGCCGGCAAAGGCTTCGAAGCCGCCGGCGGGAGACAGAGCGAAGGCGGTAGTCCCGTTGGTTAGGCCGACCGTATTCACAAATCCAGCCGTGGCGTTCTGGTTGGTGATGGTGAAGTTATCGAATCCAACTTTGCCGGTCACGAATACGCGGAACGCACCCGATCCGGTTTGAAATTTCGGGCCGAAGAATCCGTGCAGAGTTCGGAATTGCGAGGTCACCAGTTCGGTGGTGACGCCATCGGTGAAGGTGCTGGTGAAGTTCGGGGTGAAGTCGTAAGCCATCTCGGCCTCCAACTGAATGTTGCGGTGGACATTGAACCCCACCCGTCCGCCAACGCCGACAAAGTTTCTGACAGGTGCGGCGTCACTGTATCGGAAATAGTCGGCGAAGGCGCCGACCTCGACGTGATCCGAGTGCTCCCGGGCGATCATCATGGGCGCTGCGAAAAATAACGACGCTAGGAAAAGACCGAGACAAACTTCATGGGTAGTGTTTGCTCCTTGATGGAACAGGTTCCGCGCACACCTCTCCCACGCATTGGAAGAGAGTGAGCGGACGTCGCGAGGACGCTGGCAGGTATTTCTATTGATGCGGTTCCGGCTGAGATGGGGTTGGACACAAACCCGAGCCTGCAGGCTGGCGAATCCGGCGAGAACCCACGAAGGACGCCTGTTACAGCCCGGCAATCACAAACAAGAACGGCGCGGGAATGTTGCTCCGCGCCGCTCCCAGAGTTGCTTTTCGTTGTCGCTGTTCGACGTCGCTTGTCGTGCGAGTTTATTGCAGGTGATTCAGCCGTGTAGGCGTGGCGTCAGCAGTGTTGCTGTCGGTACGGGGAGTCATCGAGACGACGATGTACTCGCGCTCTTTGTTCTCTACACCCTCTACGCGCAGCAACATCTTGTCTTTGTCCAACCGGAACTGGGCATACTCGCCCACGGGCAGAAGCGCGGGATGCTTCTCGTCGCGGGGGCGGACGCGATAGATCACTTTGTCGGACTGCAAAACATATTCCTGGCAGAGCAGTTCCTGAGTCTTCTTGCTGCCGGAGTCCGAGCCGAGCATTTCGCCGGCGAAACTCTTGGCGTCCTTCTCGGCGATGCCACATTGAACAGAGTCCATCTGCAACAGCTTGCCGGTCTGATAGGCCTTGGGATCTTTGGCATAGGCGGCCGAGGCCAGGCCCAGGACGAGACACACCATTAACTTGGAGCGCATACTCGGTAATCCCCCCAGAAAGAAAATTGCTATTGGATAAACATTTTTCAATGTCAGGAAGGGAGAAGACAGGTCACCGCGGTCATAGACCCGAAGTTACTGTTGGCAGGCGAGAAGGCAGCAGGGGGCGGCCGCCGCTCCATTTTGCGCTTGCACTGACTATCGCTCCGTCAGTTCGTCCAGGGTTGGAAAGAATGCCGGGTAGGAAATTGCGGCCGATTCGGAGCCATGGATGAGCGTTTCGCCCTGGGCTCGCAGGGCAGCAACGGCGAAGGCCATGGCGATGCGGTGATCGCCGAAGGAGTCAAGTTCCGCGCCGTGGAGAGTCTGTCCGCCGGGAATCTGGAGTCCGTCTTCGCGCTCCTCGACTCGCGCGCCCATCAAGCGCAGATTGTTGGCCATGGAGGCGATGCGGTCGGATTCTTTCACGCGTAACTCTTTGGCGTCGTGGACTTCAATGCCCTGCTCGGTATACGGAGCGATCGCCGCTAGCACGGGAATCTCGTCGATCAGGGCCGCCGAGTCAGCGCCGGCGATCGACGTACCTTTTAGCTTGGCGCCCTCCACTTGCAGTGTGCCTACCATTTCGCCGTGAATTTCATCGAGTTGCGTTACGGAGATGCGCAGCCCCATCTGCATGAGAATGTCGAGCAAGCGGGCACGTGTGGGATTCATCAGCAAACCGGGTATGGTCAGCTGCGAGCCGGGGAATAACGCGGCCGCGCATAGAAAGAATGCGGCGCTGGAAAGATCGCCAGGGACGCGGGCTTCGATCCCTCGCAAACGCTGACCGCCCCGAATGCACACGACGCTGCCTGCACCGCTTGCGCGTTCGAGTTGCGCTCCGAAGGCTCGCAGCGCGACTTCGCCGTGGTCGCGGGTGCGCAGCGGTTCTTCGATGCTCGTTTCGCCGTCCGCGAATAATCCCGCAAAGAGCAGGCACGTCTTCACCTGGGCGCTGGCTACAGGCATTTTGTAGTTGATGGGCTTCAGGGCGGCGCCCGTGATGCGCAGCGGCGGCTTTCCATCGTGGGACTCGATCTGTGCGCCCATCGTCGTCAGAGGCTTGATCACGCGTTCCATCGGGCGGCGGGAGAGCGATTCGTCGCCGATCATCTCGCTGGTAAACGATTGCCCGGCGACGATTCCACTCAGCATCCGCATGGTCGAACCGGAGTTGCCGCAGTCGAGCGGACGAGTGGGAGCGGCCAGAGACAGGCCGCGGCCTTGCACATCGATGACGCCGTTAGCGTCCGTGCGCTCCCATGTCACTCCAAGTGCGCGCATGCAGCCGAGGGTGCTGGCGCAGTCGGCGCCCGTCGAATAATTCTCGAGGCGTGACGGCCCTTCGGCGATTCCTGCCAGCATGGCGTAGCGGTGCGAAATCGACTTGTCTCCGGGCAGTTGAACACTGCCGCGGACGTTGCGCGCTGGGCGCACGGTGGCTGCCGTCTCAGTTTTCATCTTGAATCAATATAAAGGATCGAGCAGGAGTAACGCTGGTGGCAGGAATTGTTGATTTTGAATTGCTGCAATAGAAACTCGTTGCGCTCAACAATCCTTAGGCGAGGGCTTTGGCCTCAGCGGCGGCCTCTTTCAGAATGTTCGGCGGCACTTCTTTCAGCTTCACATCAAACTCGAACATGGGCGTCTCGGTGCCGCGTCCCCAGCGGGCGACCTCCCAATGCAGGCGCACGAACTTCACGTTCGGATGTGCGGTGAGATCGAGCAATAACGGAGACTCGCCACAGTAAAACTTCTGCGGGAACGCCGCGAGGGATTTCGGCTCCCACGTAGTACCGTCGGCCGAGCCGAAGATGCTGACGTCGAGCGACTCCTGCTCGATGATCTTGGTGATGGCGAGAGTCACCAGAAATACTCGGTTGGCGGCAGAAGCGACATCTACAGCGGGGCCATCGCCTTTGCAGGTGGCCACAACTTTTTCGTGAACCAGAGAAACATCGATCATGGCGGGAGAATTGTACCAAACTCCTTCGCGGCAGGGCCGTGTCCGTCTAAGTCGTGGACTCTTGGTGGAAGTTGTTGAGAGTAGGTGTAAGTCATTGAAATGTCGTAGAGGGCCCCTACGAGGCCGCAGGAGCGACGATCTCTTGCCGGAAGAAGATTTCCCCGGCTCCTCACCCGATCATTAATCCTAGGGCCGTGTCCGGCCCGAGAAATGGCGTCGTGAGTGGCGACGAGAGTCCCCAAAAACTCTCCTAGGGCTTTTGTCAAATGTACGTACAAAAATGCAATTACACGAACAACACACCTAATTGGTTTGTACTATTCTGTTGGGTGCGGGCCGGTGAAGTCGCTGCAACATGGCTTTTGCACCGGCTTAAATTCCATGAGTTCCACGCGGATCAAGTCGGGATCGTATACATTCAGTTGCCACTTCCCGTCTTTGCCCAACTGCGCCTTCTCATCGCCGTGAGGCTTCCAGCCGTGGGACTCCAGGAGCGCTTGAGCTACC
The DNA here is from genome assembly GCA_035695545.1 of Candidatus Sulfotelmatobacter sp. Classification (GTDB taxonomy): domain Bacteria; phylum Acidobacteriota; class Terriglobia; order Terriglobales; family Acidobacteriaceae; genus Sulfotelmatobacter. Next base: position 9,065 of record DASRRV010000349.1, read on the forward strand.
TTGATGTCAGCGACGCCAAGCGAAATATGGTTCATCACTCCGGTCAGATGCAGGTCGGCATTCTTCGGCTGATTCAGCATGTATTCCAGCCAGTCGGTGCCGTCGGGAACCTGGATCGCGAGCCACTCGGTCACGTCGTCCTTCATGCCCCCATGCCAGTAGGGGCGGAAACCGAGAATGTCGCGGTAAAAATGATCTTCTGCCGGCTGGTTATAGACGAGGAAGCCGGCGTGAATCATGTGCTTGGACACGGCCGAGTCAGGGACTGGCGGCGTTTCGTTCTTGCCTCGTTCGACGAACTCGATACGGCGGCCTTCGGGATCGGACACATCGATGCTCAGGCTGTGATCCTTGCGTCCTTGAATCTGCGAGGCCTTGATTCCCTTCTCGGTGAGGTAGCGGCGCAAGGCAACGATGTTGTCGGTGGCGAACGCGACGTGATCCATGCGGTCGGTGGACTTCGGATCGGGCGCAGGACTGTAGCCGACCCAGTGTGTGCCGATCATGAACCGCGTGATGCTGCCGTTTTCAATGGGATCGGCGGAGGCGAGGCCCAACACTCCGCCGTAAAGTTTCTTCATCCCCTCAGAATCGGTCGTGTAGAACGAGACGTGGTCGATCCCCGTGATACGCGGGCGGGTTGTCGGCGTCTGTGCGAAAGCACAGAGTTGTACGACGATGAGAACAAATGGAACGGTTAGCTTCTTCATGGCGCCTCGATTCTAGTCCAACCGGGGCTTAGGGGCTAAGCCCAAGGGCTAAGCCCCTGGCGTAGCCCATAGGCGCGCCATCTCCCTTCAGTCAGAGTTTCGAGACAATCTATCCCAACGCCGTGATTTGCCGGATGACTCGTTAGTGCTCCAACTCGTCAGCCGTCCCGTCGGACCATTTCGCGACCGGAACCAGGAACGTGGTCAGGTGCTCCCATGTGTCGTTGAACGCGAGGATGGGAGAGCCCGGCAGTCCCGCTCCCCATGTTGCCGGCTCGACTTGTGAAAGGAAAAACATGAGGTGCGGATGCCAGTGCCCGTCGCGATCGCTTAAGTGGCCCTGCTTTGACAGCATGTAACACATAGCCCCGAGTTCCATCGCGGGTAACTCTTTCTTGTCGATTGATGCTTTGATGGCCTCAACCATCTGCGCTTTCGTGCGGCCAGCCAGTATCAAGTCCGTCTTCTTGATGGTGCGTGGAAGGTAGGAGCGTGCGGCCGCCGCATTCAGGCAGAGCGGGGCGCGCCCCTTCGGATTCCAAAAGTCGGAGTCGTCGATTGGAGCGGTCCAGGAACGTTCAATCAAGCATACGAAACCGTTCTTGCCCTGAATCGCAGTTTCGTAACCGTGACGCTCAAGAACTAGGACCTCAGCATCGCGCGAGATGGATTCCGGGGCCGCGCTGCGCGCCAGGGCTATCTCGGCATCTCGCTCCATCAGGTATTGGTCAAGTGGTGCCATGCTCGAATAGGTTGCATTGGTGTCCTGGGCTTGCGCCTGCCACGCCGCGCCCAGTACGACAACCAAGGCGATGCTCCTCGCTGCAAACGTCTGTATATTCCGCTTCATTGGTGATTCCTCCTAAGACGTAGATTTTGTTCTGCAAAGCTCGGCCCGAAGTATGAGACATTGGCGCACGACGCCGGGCGGGGATGGCACAATACTCCCTGCCCGGGTTCGTGAGTAACGCTTAGTCGTTGAGGTTCAACGTCACCTTTGCGTTCTCCACCACTCTCTCCCACCTGGGATCGACCGAGGAGTCCGCGGCGTATTCGTCGTGCCAGTTCCACCACTTGTACGGCGGGGTCTGCGGGTAGCCCTCCGGCGAGTCCTCCCACTGCTCCTGGCGTCCAAGAGCAGTCATGTCGAGGTAACTCCATGTGCTGCCCATCGCCTCGTCGCCGCGGTTGTTGATGAAGTAAGTGCGGAATATTTGGTCGCCGTCGCGGATGAACGCGTTCGTGCCGTGCCACTCGTTCACACCGAAGTCGGTGTCGAAGGTGTCTCTGATCGTGTACCAAGGCATCTTCCAGCCCATCCGGGCCTTCAGTCTCTCGATGTCCGCCTGCGGCGCGCGCGACGCGTAAGCGAGTGTGGTATCGCGAGCGTTCAGATGGGCGAGGTGGGCGACCTGGTCGGCCCCAAAGGAGCAGCCGCGGCAAGCATGATCGGGCCAGCCGAACACGCCAGGCTCGAAGAAGGCGCGGTAAACAATCAGCTGACGGCGGCCTTCGAACAAGTCGAGCAGGCTCGCCCTGCCATTGCGCCCGTCGAACTCGTACCTCTTCTCGACGGCCAGCCACGGCATCCGCCTGCGCTCGGCGGCCATCGCGTCACGGGCGCGGGTCAGTTCTTTTTCCTTCACGAGCAACTGCTCACGCGCAGTTTCCCATTCGTGCCGCGACACGAGGGGGGGCGTTTTCATTGCAATCCTGGTAGTTGACATCTTCACTGCTCCTTTTCATTCGAGGTCGGAATATTTTCTGTTGTATTGCCCTTTTTGCGGGCGACTTTCAAGGCAAGCGTTGCCAGCCCTCCGGTAGAAACCGCGCCGGCGACGATTAGTCCCACGGTCGAAATGCAGAATGGACACATCGTAGTTACCTCCTCAAGTGGCTAAGCGAAACCGCTAAGCCATCTCTACAGTGGTGACGTGTACGGCTGGGCGATTTCTACAACGCGGATGAGGAAAGTTAGTACTTTTTTTGGAGTAGGAATTCTCTTACGGCAGGATCTTCAGCCAGCCTGATTGCCCGGTCGTAAGCGTCTGAGGCCTCTAGCCTCTTTCCTAACCGTTGCAGGAGGTGAGCACGCGCTGCCCAGTAGGGCTGATAGTCAGAGACGAGTTCCAATTCAATCGCATCCAGAATCGTGAGCCCTGCCTGAGCTCCATTCGTCTCAGCGCGGGCCGCGGCGTATCCGATTCGCGTTCCCAGCGCCGGTGAGATACGGATCAGACCTTCATAAAAGAGGGCGATCGCCGCCCAGTCAGTGTGACCGGAGCGGGCTCGTTCGGCGTGCACCGACTGAATTGCAGCTTCAAGTTGAAACCGGCCAGGGCGCCGGTGTTTGGCCGCTTCACTAAGATGTCGTTCGGCTTGTTCTATCAACGGTAGGGACCACTGCTTAGGATCTTGTTCGGACAGAGGAACGAACTGACCTCTTGGTCCCCTTCGCGCCAAACGCCGCGCTTCGCAGTGCAGCATGAGAGCCAGCAGGCCCCGAACTTCGGCATCATCCGCCATGAACTGTAGAAGCACGCGTGCCAGCCAGACCGCTTCCTCCGTCAGGTCGCGGCCACGTTGGTCGGTTCCCGCCAGGTCATCCCAGCCGATGCCGAAGGCGGCGTAAATTGCCTCAAGAACTGCGTCGAGGCGCTCCGGCAATTCATGGCGTTGTGGTATCTCAAACCGGATGCCACCATCGCGAATCTTTGTCTTGGCCCGAACTAAACGCTGCCCCATCGTCTTCGGAGGAATTAAGAAGGCGCCAGCGATGCGCGCGGCGTCCAGGCCAAGGACGGTCTGCAGCATAAGAGGTGTGTGCATGGCCGGATCGATCGCCGGATGCGCACACACGAAAAGCAACTTAAGCCGTTCATCCGGAAACTTTGTCGCCAAGCTTGTCTCCATGGAATCTTCCCTGAGAAGCAAAAGAGTCGGCTCACTGGCTAACACCACTTGCTGGTGACGTATGAAATCGATGATTGAGTGGCGGGCCGACGTGAGAAGCCAAGCCTCGGGATTTCGCGGCACACCCTCCCGCGGCCAGGCGCTGAGCGCCGCTATCAAGGCCTCGCTCAACGCGTCTTCTGCACCCGCCACATCCCGTGTATGAGAGGACAAATACGCCACGAGACGGCCGTACGACTCGCGGGCAACCCGCTCTATCGTTCGATGGACCTCCTTCTCATCGGCTTCGCTCATTCCGTGATTTTTCGCTTGGTATCGGGAGCGAGAGGGCGCACCTCGACCGCGCCATACGAAGCGGAGGGGCAGCGCGCTGCCCAGTCCAGTGCTGCGTCGAGCGAGGGCAGTTCGAGGACTGTCAATCCTCCTAGCTGCTCCTTCGTATCGGCGTACGGGCCGTCCTGAACATAGCGTTTTCCTTCTTTAACTCGTATCGTGGTCCCGGTTTCTGGTACTTGTAGAGGGTCACCGCCTACGTAGACGCCAGCGTCAACCAGAGCCTGGTAGTAAGCGCGCCAAGCACCGGTGTAGCTGTCGAGCTCATCGTTTTTGCGGCTCTCAAAAGCTTCCGGTGATTCATAGATCAGCAAGGCAAATTGCATCCCGTTTCTCCTTCAAAGAAAACTCAGTTTTAGTACTCCTGAACATATGACGTGCGGGCAGCCTCTTTGTTCGACACAGTTTCGGAAAATCTGCCGGAGTTTTCAAGGGGCGCTAGCGCTGATGGGGCTAGGTCCACCCCAGGCGCTAGCTTGATTCCTTTGCTTCGAGTCGATTGATTTCTAACCGGGGAGCGCTGATCGAGAACCCCAACTATCTGATGCTGCGGGTCTTCTGTTAAGCTCTGCTGATGCGCTGGCGGAACACCTATTTCTGCGCACTGGCCGTTTTTGTCGCCTTCGCGGCCGCGCCTGTCTTCCATGGTGGCTCTCACCTAGCTACCGGAGACCCTTGCAGCGTATCTGCACCAATTGTTCCACGTGCGTCGATCGAATCAGCGCCAGAGCCCATCCTTTGCAATCGCATTTCGACGGGTGCGGTCACATACTGCGGTCTACCAATCTGTCGCTCGCGCTCCGGGCAATTGGGGCAAGACACGTAACGCGTCAGATTGCGGACGTCTCGCGGCCAATCTACGGCCCACTCCACCGACGTCCTCCGCCAAGCTTCTCCTAAGAACAATTCTCAAGGTAAATGACGAGCACACACGTGTGCTTTTAACGCCGCGATACGTGTTGGTCCGTGTCGGCGCGTTGCTTTCATCTCGGGGGTTTTGCGCAACCATTCTTTGAGGAGAAGCTCGCTATGGAACTATTTAAAGATTCGCACTTTGATTTCCTGGGCAGGAAGTGGTGGTTCATCCTGCCTTCATTGATTCTCATTCTGGCCGGACTCGCTAACATTCTGGTGAGAGGTCCGCTGTATAGCATCGACTTTAAAAGTGGCGTCGTCATGGATGTCCAGTGGGACGGCGAGCCACCTGTGGAGCGTATACGGGCGGCGGTCTCGTCGCGGCTGAAGGGCGTGACCGTGATGGCCGCGCACGATATGACCGGCTCCAATGAAGTCCTTGTGTCGGCGGAACTGCCGGCCGGAGGAGACGTAACCAATCTGCAGCAGACAATCCGGGAAGCGTTGTCTTCGATCACTCCGGGATACTCCGTGCGCGACTTCGAAGCGATCGGCCCGCAGATCGGCGAAGACTTGCGCCACCAGGCGTTCATGGCAACCGCGGGGGCTTCAGGTGGCATGCTGGCGTATCTGTCGTACCGCTTCCGCCTGGCATATGGCGTGGCCGCCGTGGTGGCCATGTTGCACGACGCGCTGATCACGATTGGCCTCCTCTCTCTGCTCCATCAGGAAATCTCGCTCACCGTGGTCGCGGCTCTGCTCACACTAGTTGGTTATTCCATGAATGACACGATCGTGGTGTTCGATCGAGTACGGGAAAATCGGCATATCTATGGGCGCGACTCTCTGTCGGAAATCATCAACCGCAGCATCAATCAGACACTCAGCCGCACTGTGTTGACTTCGGGATTGACGCTGCTTACTGCCGTCGCATTGCTCCTGTTCGGTGGCCAGGTGTTGCGTGGATTCTCGCTCGCTCTGGTCTTCGGAATCGTTGTAGGCACTTTCTCGTCAATTTTTGTTGCGAGTCCGATTCTGCTCTTGTGCGAGCAGGGACAGACTCGATGGAGCACCTCGAACGCGCTTGCCGGAGGTGTGCGATGAATCGCCTACTTATCAAGAAAACTCTGTTCATCCTTGCGATCATGCTGGCAAGTGCTTTCGCCATCGTGCGCGCTCCCTTACGGCTTGGACTTGACCTGCGGGGAGGGATTAGCTTCATCCTCCGCGTAAAGGTCGACGACCCTTCTCCGGAGCGGCGGCACGAAGTTCTCGAGCAGACGCGCCAGATATTGGAGCGCCGCATCAACGGCTTTGGCCTCTCCGAGACTCCGGTTCAACCGTACGGCAGCCGGGGAAACGAATTGCTAGTGCAGCTACCGGGGGTCAGCGACCCTTCGCGAATCAAGGCCTTGCTTCAAAGCCGGGGAATCCTCGAGTGGTATTCGGTCGAGGGCGGGCCCTATGCCAGCACGCAAGAGGCCATGGCACAGCACGGCGGCGTTCTGCCTTTCCACAGCAAGTTGGTGGCGACGAAACCAGCGGCGGAAGGGCTACGCAATTGGTTCCTCGTGGACAATCAGCCCGTAATTCGTGGCACAGACTTGCGGGACGCCCGTGCTGCCATCGACGCGATGGAGCAACCTGTCACCACTTTCACGCTAAGCCAAGACGCCGCGGCGCGTTTTGAACAGTACACGCAAGCCAACATCGGGCGACCCTCCGCCATCGTTCTCGATGAAGAGATTCTCAGCGTTCCGATGATCGAGGATGTCATCCGCGACTCGGGTCAGATTCGAGGTGCGCGAAACCGCGAGGAGGCCGGGGATCTCGCGGTCAAACTGCGCTCCGGCGCTCTGCCTGCGTCGATTGAAGTCGTGCAGCAGAGGATTGTGGAGGCTTCTCTGGGCGCTGACTCCATACGCCAGGGATTGCAAGCGGGTGTGGCCGGCCTTGCAGCCGTAGTTGCAGTAATGTTGCTTTACTACCGCTGGGCGGGGGCCAATGCAACCCTTGCATTGCTCTTGAACGGAGTGCTGCTGGTCGCTGTGCTGTCGTGCTTCGGCGCCGTTCTGACTTTGCCAGGAATCGCCGGTGCAATCCTCACGATCGGTATGGCCGTCGACAGCAATGTGTTGATCTTCGAGCGTATTCGCGAGGAGTTACGAGCCGGTAAGTCTGCCGCAGCAGCATTCAGAGCAGGGTTCGCTAAAGCTTTCGCGACCCTGATTGATACCCATGTGACCACGGTGGTCTCCTGTATCTTTCTGTTCTTCTTCGGGACGCCCGCGGTGAAAGGGTTCGCAACTACGCTCGTGATCGGCTTGACGACCAACTTGTTCACATCTGTGTTTGTGTCGCGAGTGGCTTTTGACTGGAAATTGTTGAGGCAAAGGGGGCGCGCTGCCTTGAGCATCGGGATGGCTCGCTAGAAGAGGCGCGGAAACACGGGAGGCGTGCGCCTTCAAAAAGGGCTAGAGGCTGTCCAAGAACTGGCGAAGAATACGGGCTGCTTCCTCGGGCTGTTCCCACGGGGAGTAGTGGCCAGCTTTTGGAATCACGCGCAACTGGCTGTTTGGAATGTGCTGGCGCATCAAATCGGCTTCGGTGATGCCGGTGAGGATATCTTCGTCTCCGGTCACCAGCAGCGTCGGAACATTGATGGCCTTCAAGGTTTCGACGGAGTCGGGGCGCGCGGCCATGCCGCGCTGCACCTGCGCAACGTCCTCCGGAGACATCTTCCGCATCATGCGAAGGGCGCCGTCGGCCAGGTCGGGGCGGTTAACGAGTGTCGACTTCCCCATCAGACGCGGGATCATGGTTTCAAAAAACGGCTCGGTGCCGCGCTCAAGAACATCGTTGGCGGCTTGCAGACGAGCGGCGCGGGCATCGGGACCATCGGCGGGAGCCTTGGTGTTGCACAGCCCGAGTGCGGCAGCTCGGCCGCGATGCTTTCGCCAGAATTCGAACAGCGCGTATCCGCCGATGGATACTCCGATCAGGGGAGCGCGGCCCACGTCGGCGTCGTCCATCACGTGGGCAATGTCTGCGGCGTGTTTCTCCATTGTGGCCGGACCTTCGCCGATGTCGGACTCGCCATGTCCGCGGAGGTCAGGCAGGATGATGCGGTAGCGAGTGGATAATGCTTCGGCAACGGGCAGCCACAATTCGTGATGAGCTGGAAATGGGTGCAGGAGAACGACTGCGGGACCGTCGCCGAGGGTCCAGAAGACGATCTCAGCGTCGATGCTCTTGATGCGATGGGAGGGAATGGGGGCCATGCTGGGCATTAGAGCATAAGAACGCGGCTCGGGCGCTGGTTCTGAGTTTGCAGCTCGTGAACAAAAAGCCGTCGAGCTTCGTTCGACCGGACAGCCGAGGGCGGCTGTCCCTACACAAGTTCTTTTAGTTCTCGCCCTCTTACGAGTTGGTTACCGGCTGAATGTTTACCGGCGCAGGAACCATTAGCGGTTCTTCCGGCATCACAATCCACGCAATGACGTAGGGAATGAAGCCGAAGCCGGTCATGAGAGCAGTAACCAGCCACACGACACGTATCAGCGTCACGTCGATGTCGAAGTACTCGGAGAAACCGAGGCAGACACCGGCGACCTTGCGTCCCCTGCGTGGGCGCAGCAGTTGTTGCCGAGCCAGCGATGCGCCGACGCGAATGCCGCAATAGGCGCAAAGGGCCGCATCATCCTGAATTACTTTTCCGCAGTAGTTGCAGTACATGGCTCCGCCACCTCTGTTGGAGACTACGGATATTGTAGATCGGAAGTTCCCTTTAACTGGATGATGGCAGGTGAGATATAACTCGTTCGCGAGTCAAAAGCTTGAACCGCAAGGTCACTAAGCAATCCGCAAAGTACGCTAAGCGAGTCAGTGCGAAAGAGGGCTCACATTTACTCCCGGTAGGCTTCTTTGATGTAGCGGCGGGCCTGGTCGGCGGGGCCGGTGTTGGCGTTGCCGGCTAGTACGGTCTGATATTTCTTCATGGCCAAGTCGCGCTTCTGGAGCAGGTCGTACATCTGGCCGGCAGCGAGGTTGGCTTTTTGCAGGATATCGGGGTCCGGGTTGGGAGCCTCGTTCACCGAGTCATAGGCGGCGGCCGCACCGGCCAGATCTTTCTTGCTGCGCAGCAGCTCTCCGAGGCCCCAGGCCGCCACTTCGTAGTGCAGGTTGCCGTACTTCCCTTCTCGCCCGTTCTGCCAGATTTTGCGATAGACGGCCTCGGCTTCATCGAGGCGGCCTGCGGCGCGGAGCAGGTTGGCGACCTCGGTGGTGAAAAGGTGGTTGTGCGGATATCTTGTCGAGAGGTCGTTCATGTAGCCGAGCGCTTCGTCGTACTGGTGCTCGCGGCGCAGGAACAGGGTCAAGATTACTTTGGCATCGGTGGCGTTTTCTCCGTCGCTCTTGGCGACCTCCCGGAGATATTCGAGCCCTTTATCCCTGGAGCCGCTCAATCCCGCCAGAGCTGCGGCCACTTTCACGCTCCACGGGAGATTGCCGACGACGTAGTTGTGGGTGCCCACGACCATCTTGGCATCAATATAACTGGGATCGAGTTCGAGGACGCGTTCGTGGTCATGACGCGCGCCGACGGCGTTGCGCAAAGCCGAAAACCACGCGCGTTCGACGAGCCCCGTGTAAACAGCGAACTGGGCGCGAGTGACCCCGCGGCAGTAGAGAACGTCGACATCTTTTGCATTTGCCTTGAGCTGCTTTTCTTCGAGATCCTCCGCACGGCGCGCGAGATCTTTAATACGATCTTTGATTTTCTGGTCGGTGGGGCGGGGAGCACGACCGATGAAGCTATCGTTGGCGTAATCTCCGGTGTTCATCCCTCCGGTATCGTAGAGGTTGCGCATGAGCACGGCCGTCAGCAGGTGATTGATAGCGAACGGGTCGTTGGGGCGCTTCTCGACGATCTTCTCGAATTCCTGCGCCGCGCGGTCGTACTCCATGTTGTAGAAGTGATCGAAGGCGGCATCGGTCTGGGGATCGTGCGGCGCCGAGTGAGCGGCCTTCGGATCGGGCTGCACCTGTCCTGCGGCTTGGAAGCACAGGGCGTACAGAAAGAGCAGGATGATCACCTCGACGCCTTGATCGAGCTTGATTCGGAGGTATTTTCGTCGCGTCACAGGTTGAGTGTCACCTAGTTTAAATGAAGTGCTGGAGGTCCGCTGGCGACCGGGAAACCCCTCGACCGGCAACGACACAAAGGTTCACGAGGAATCCTGAACCACCCTGAACCAAGACCGTCATCTACGTTCCTTGCTCGCTACCTGTCAGAGCAACCTCGGCCTCCTATAATTTTCCACAGCTACAGACTGATCCAAGGTGCGGGAAGACGCGTTTAAGCCGTCTGCGCCCGGTCCGCCGAATGGAGCTCGGCGAGGCCGCGAGGCGCTGGTAGTTGGGATGCACTTCTGGGCCTCCTGATCGCTGAGTCGTCCCGCACCTGTTCAGAATGTTTTGTAGAGCGTGCTGGGAGTACAGGGGCATTCGTAACCGGCGCATCTTTACTCGCCGACGCGCGTAATTATTGCTTGAGTTTTGGTTCGGCGACGGCTTGGGGAAATTGCAAGTATTTGCGCTTTAGGCACTTAGGGGTAGGCTGGCTTTGGCGGTCCGAATGCCTTTATAACGTTAAGGTTTTTACCGCAGGTCCTACTATGTCGGAAGTAGCGCAGGAAACACAACCGGAATTCTGGCGGCCGCCGACCCCGGTGGTCGCCCATGAAGTCTTATTGCAACAATCCAGTGCCACTATGGCGGAAGCCTGTCCGCGCTGCGGCACCGAATACCTGATGGGGTCCCGCTTCTGCCATACCTGTGGCGGACGCCGTCCCGTCGCGATCAGTGCAAACGCCAGGTCTGACGCTGCGGCCATGGCCGGACTATGGCAACAGGCGGTTGGCAGAATGCACTCGATGGTGGCCGGTTTCTCGTTGACCAGGATCTGGAGAAAGATCAAGTTTCCGGCTTGGCTCCACTACCTGCACTTCCACGAGATCAAGAGTTGGGTAGGCCTTTCGACGGCGTCTCTCATCGCGTTCGTAATCGGTTTAGCCTGCGTCGCTGGGGCTTTGGCGGTCGGACTTCTGAATGCGAGGACGTTTGTCGATTGGCAGGCTATTCAGTTCTATCGGGCGGAATGGCTGCTGGCAGCGACGGCAGCATTTGTTGCTGGAATTTTGCTGAAGAAGTCCTCGCGCGACGGTGAGTAAAGCGTAGCCTCAGGGGCTCAGGCCGCGCAGGTCATGCCTGTCGAGTCCATCCCCAAAATTCATTCCTCGCCGAATCCCCGCCGAAGTTCGTCTTGTTCCAAGCCGGACCGATTTACGACTCGCTTCCCGAGCCGCTTCCGCCGGAGCCGGCGGCACGGCGTTGCTGGCCCATTCGATAGAGATGATGAACGGGTCCGGTTCCCCGGCCTAAAGGCTGTCCGTAGGAGATGGCGGCGGTAACATAAGTCTTCGCGAGCAGGGCGGCTTCGGCCAGACCGCGGTCGAGCGCCAGGTGACAGGCCATGGCGGTGGCAAAGGCGCATCCGGTTCCGTGAGTGGAGTTGGAACGCTGCCGCTCGGCTTTGAAGATCTCCTGCTCGATCCCACGCTTGGTGGTGAAGCTCAACAGATCGATTGCTTTTTCGAGATGCCCCCCGGTGATCACGACAGCCTGAGAACCCATTTCATGAAGCTTGGCGCAAGCGGTCTTCATGTCGTCCAGTTCTTTGACCTTGATCCCCGTTATCGCCGCCGCCTCATCCACGTTGGGTGTGAGTACGTCGGCTAGGGGAATCAGGCGCTCGACCAGTAACCGCTTTCCGGCGGCGTCGAGCAGGTCAGTGCCGGAAGAAGACTTGAGGATTGGATCCAAGACTATGTTGGGTAGACGAGCTCTCCCTGGACGGCCTTCAGACAGCCGTGAAGCGCCAGAGGCAGACAGGAACTCGGCTACGGCTTTGACCACTTTCCCGGACCCCAACATGCCTATGTGTACAGCCGCAATCTCGATGTCGGCCGCCAGTTCTTCAAGCGTCTCCGTGATCAGCACTGGATCGACCGGATCGACGCGGCGAACTCCGGAAGTCGACTGTACCGTCAGCGCGGCGATGCAGGCCACCCCGTAGCAGGCATGAGCGGAGATCGTCTTAATATCGGCGGTGACCCCGGCCCCGGAGGAGGGATCGAACCCCGCGATGGTGAGTACGACAGGTGCTTTTTCGGCCATGGACTTCGGTTCTGGTGAACCAGATAGTATCCTTGCTTTAGGACCCAGCATCTCACATCGGCTAAGCTCGGAAGTTACTTTTGGGGCGAGCGTTGGGAAAAAAATCTTCAGTGCCGCCGTCCAGGTCGACCTCGTAAATACATGATTCCATGTAGGTTGCAGATTTAAATTCTGTAAGTCATTGATTCCAATGCGTTTGTAAAATCTACCTTGCGCCTCACCGCGCGTTATTTACCATTTTACAAATATGCAACCTTCCTGAAACAAAGGGTGTTCTCCGCATCTACCTAAATTACCAATAGGTTACGTAAGACATTGATAACTAGGAGGTCATCGGTTACCCCACCATCCGGCCTTGACACGCATTTGGCACGCCGATAGCATCTACAAACTGCAGCTAAATACCAGCCTTAAGGCCAAGGGCACTTTTGAGTATGCGAGGAGAACTGAATGCAACGACGTATAGCTCATGGACTGACGGTTGCTTTATTGATCGTCGGCCTGGGAGCGGCTCAGGGACCGAACATCTCGGAGGCGAAACCGGCTCCAGTTAGTTCAACCCAAACCAAACTCGTAGTCCGCAAACAGGCCGGCAAGCCTACACCGTATCAAATTGGGACAGCGTCCTGGTACGGCGAGTATTTCGAAGGAAAAGAAACCGCCAGCGGCGAGCCGTACGATATGTACGACATGACCGCCGCCCACCTGACGCTTCCCCTGGGAAGCATGGTGAAGGTGACGAACCTGCGCAATGGCCGGGCCGTGGTGGTCCGTGTTAACGATCGTGGACCGATCGTGCCAGGGCGGATCATCGACCTGTCCTATGGTGCGGCAGAAGCGCTGCAATTCCGGCAGCGTGGCCTGCAGCGCGTTCGGCTGGATGTGATCAAGCCGAGCATCGTGGAGGCCCCAAAGGTCGCAAACAGCCAGCACAAAACTGGTCTTCAAACCGTCGCCCTGAATACTCCCCCGGTGGCGGAACTCCCGTAAAAAGCATAAACTGGCCGGGATGCCTCTTCTCAGTCGCGTCCCACACGGTGGCATGAGCTACCGCAGTGATGATCCGCGGATGACCGATCCGCGACAGCGGCTCATTGTTGCCTTGGATGTTTCGACCGCCGCCGCCGCACAGAAGATTGTGGCGGCGGTGGGAGACTCCGCGCTGACCTACAAGGTCGGCATGCAGCTCTACACCGCCGAAGGCCCGCAAGTGGTGCGGGATTTGGTGGCTTCCGGGCGGCGCGTGTTTCTCGACCTGAAGTACCACGACATTCCCAACACGGTGAGCGCGGCGGTCAGCGAAGCGGCCAAACTCGGCGTAAGCATGCTGACCGTGCACGCGTCGGGCAGCGGCAAGATGCTGCGTGCGGCTGTGGAAGCGGCACAGGGAAATCCGGAACTGATGGTGCTCGCCGTTACGGTACTCACCAGCATGGATGGGCACGATCTTGAAACCATCGGGATTCGCGGCACGGTTGAGGATAGCGTTGTACGTCTCGCAACGATTGCGCTGGCGAATGGGTGCCAGGGCATCGTCACGTCGGCGCGCGAAGCTTCGACCCTGCGCGCTGAACTCGGCAATGAGTTCGCGGTCATTACTCCGGGTGTGCGTCCGGCCGGCACCAGCGTAGGAGATCAGGTGCGCGTGGTGACTCCCGCTGAGGCCATCTCTTCCGGTGCCAGCCACATCGTAGTCGGAAGACCTATCACAGATGCCGCGGATCCTGCGGCCGAAGCGCGCGCGATTCTAGGGCAGATCAGCGGTTAGTATTTGACGCGCAATCCGTTACCTTTGACCCTCCTGTGGCGTGTCTTGCCCTCGCTTCCTTCTGCGCCCAGAATGTAGATTCGGGAGGGACTCATGTTTCGTCGAGTTCTTGTTCTTTTCCTGACGAGCTTCACCTTGACATTCGGCCCAGGTCAGGCTCAAACAACCGCCGGCTTGAACGCTCCTCAGCTCTATGAGAAGGGCATGAATGCCCTGGTCGGCAGCAGCGTCACGCAATCCGGCGTCGACGCCGTTGAATACTTCCGACGGTCCGCCGATCTCGGATATGCTCCGGCTCAAGTGGCGTTGGGCTATTTCTACGAGACGGGGACGTTCGCTCCGAAAGAACCCGCACAGGCTCTATCCTTGTACAAGAAAGCTGCGCTGCAGGACGACCCGCTGGCCCAGTGGCTCGCCGGGCGGATGGTTTATGCGAGCATGGTTTCGCCGCGGGACCTGAACGAAGCGGTTGCCCTCCTGCAGACTTCTGCCGACCACGGCAATCCCTTCGGCCAATATCTGCTGGGAAAAATCAAACTCGTGCGCCAGGAATACTCGCAGTCAGTGCAGTGGCTGCGGAAGGCAGCGGAACAAGGTCTGCCTCAGGCTCAACAGCAACTCGCGATCCGGCTGCGCGACGGTCAGGAGTTTCCCGCGACAAGTTTGAGGCGTATGCGTGGATGATCTTGAGTCAGGAGGCGGGAAATCGCGGGATCACCGCTGACTTACAAGCACTGGAAGCGGATCTCGGCAGCACTCAGACCGAGCAGGCCAAGTCCAAAGCTCGAGAGATGGAGACCGCGGTGACCCGCGCCGTCAATGCACGCGGATGCACGGGATGGCCGGGAGAGTTTGCAACGATTCCGACTCCGCCGCCGCCCGACTTGCAGAAGTTTTGCCGCTAGCCTCGAAGGGTGTCTGCAATAGAAAGCCGGAGCCGGGAGGCTTCCCTCCCCGGCTCCGGCCAATCTGCAATTCTTGAAATTCTGCCTACAGCTTCTCGAAGAACTCGCACGCCGAGCACGAGATGTAAACTCCGCCCGGGACGCCGCGTTCGCGGTCTTTCACTGAGAAACTCGATGAGTTTCGCGAGATGCTGCGGCGTAATATTGATTCGAAGTAGCTTTGGCAATAATTTGGTGGTATATTAGTAGTATGAAGGAGAAGACTTCTATCACCATCTCGAAAGAGGTCCTGACCGATATCGACCGCATAGCCGGGTCGAAGCAATCGCGCTCGGCATTCATTGAGGGGGTGCTGGTTCAACATTTGCGGCAACGGGCGCGGGCACGACGGGAGGCGCGCGATCTGGAGCTTATCAACCAGGCTGCGGATGAATTGAAGGCCGAGGTGGAAGACGTGCTTGGGTATCAGGCGCTGGACAAATCGTGAAGCGCGGAGATGAGACGAGGAGAAATTTATCGCGTCCACCGCCCCCAGGCTGACCCCAAGCTTTTCCGCAGCTTCGTAGTAGTCAGTCGACAAACGCTGATCGACTCCCGATTTCCCACCGTCACTTGCGCCCCGATTTTCACCCGCGGTCACGGATTCTCTACCCAGGTAGCGGTGGGCATTGAAGAGGGCCTGAAACACGAGAGTTGGATTCTCTGCGACAACCTTGTGAGTTTGCGCAAGGTCCAATTGACAGGATTCGTCGGTTCGCTTTCCTCCTCCAAGCTTTCAGAATTGGACCGCGCGCTCAAGGTCGCTCTCGCCCTGATCTGAGTCCCACCTAACGGACAAGAAACAGAAAAGCCGGAGGCGGTAGCACTGCGCTACCCCTCCGGCCTTTTCAGAATTCGAAACTAGCCTACAGCTTCTCGAAGAACTCGCACGCCGAGCACGAGATGTAAACTCCGCCCGGGACGCCGCGTTCGCGGTCTTTCACACGCTTGACGATGCGCGTGGCTTTGCCGCACTTGGGGCAATCCGTGCTCTTGGTGGTGTCCATTACCTTCTTACGATCTGCTGTCTTTGCGATCTTCGCGCCTACTGCCATTTTGATGTCTCCTGATGTCTACGATTTTTGCGCAGCGCGATCCGCCTGGTTCCTACCGCGAATGATGGATGGAATGTCTCCGATGTCCGGAACCTAACCCACAACTCTGGGGATCCACTCTGGAAGACTCTGCGGCTGCGTCTTGACTCTCTTCCGTGGTTATCGATTTTACAGTACTGGTGTGCTGGCTGTCTTGCGCTTACTCTCCGATCCGGCCCCGCAACACCGTGATTGATGCCTTTGGAAGCTGGTAGAGCGTTTCTGCGCCGCCAGCCACAGTCGACTTCGCAGGCGGACCGTCGGGGTCCGCGTGTCCAGCTGGCCCTTCGTCATGCCACTGATACTCATTCGAACCGAAGGTGATCCGGTCGATCTGGCCTGAAAAGTAGCGGTCGTGCTTGCCTGCCGCTCCGGCAAATGCCACCTTCACTGCGTGATCGTTGAACTGGTCGCGATTGACCAGCATCACCGACCACTGCCTGTCCGGACGGAGGACTGCATAAGCGGTCACCAGGACATTTCCAGCAGCATCATTCACGTCGCTCGCCGCCTTGAACTGCTTGTGGGGTTCGTCCACCGGCTGCACCCACTCTTTGGTGATGACCTGCGCCGCGATATATTGCGGCGGATAGCTGACGACTTTGTAGTTTTCGTCGATCCCAAGAAAATTCCCGAAGCCTCCCATGCGTCCTGGGTACGGCATGTAGTGGAAATAGTAGGTCGCGCCTGCTCCTTCGCTCATGATGGTGCCGACATAGTCCGCGAGCCATAATCCGGCCTTGACGCTCGAGGGTGGCGCGCCACCGCCAATGTTTCCCTCGGTCATGAAGAACGGAATGTTCGATGGCACCCCGTTGTCTTTCCAGACCTGCACGATGTGGCTGACGTACCCGGGCTCGGGGTAGAGATCGGCCCAGGAGTATGTGGGCCTGTCCTGGTAGGGATAGTGTTCGAACGAGAAGAAAGTGAAGTCGTTGAGGCGGCCATGGGCCTTCAGATAATCCACGAAGCGGCCAATCCATGAGACTTTTGCATTCACGTCGGGCCAGACTTCGACGTCGCCAAACGTGCCCTCGAACGGTGGACCTCCGAGCTTCGCCTCGGGAACAAGCTTGTGGATCGCCGTGGCGAATTGTACGTACAGTGCGCCATAGTCTTCAGGGAGCATGTGCTGCCCGTCAGCCTCTTCTCCCATCTCGATCCAGGAGATGGGATAGTGCCGCTTGTAGAGATAGGCGATTTCGTTCGCGGCATCCTCCGGGTTGGAGTAGAGCATGGCGATCGGCACCATGGTCGGAAGGCCGCGCGTGATGCCGGAATTGAAGAAGAAGTCGAATCCCACCTGATCGCCGCGCGATTGATCGAGATCGGTGGAGGCGACCCAGGGATCGACTGACGAAGGCCAGGTCACGGTCTGGTTGCGGCTCGGAAAATGCGTAACGTAGTCGTTGAACGATCCGTCGGCGGCGAGGGCTCCGACATAGAGTTCGTTGATGGCGTAGCCCACGCAGTTGCGCTTGTCGGCGGAGCCATGGGTGTCGCAGGTGTTCGACGATTCAGTCATCCAGATGCGGATGTAGCGGACCGGAATCATCCACGAAACCAGTTTCAGCGTGACCGTACCACCTTTGCCTTCGGTGACCGTTCCCAAGGGATAGGTTTGCCACGTGCCTTTAGTGGTGCCGTCGTAGAAAGGCTCCAGTTCGCCGGTCCAGAATTGGACTGCATATTTCTTGGCATAAGGTTCGGCCCAGGCAATTCGAATCGCGTTCAGATCAATCTTGCCGCCGAGGTCAATCATCACCCACTGCGGATGCTGCGAGTCGTCTTCGCCGGTGAAAGCCTTGGTCAGGTAGGGATTGCTCTTCCAGTACGACTTGAGATCGCCATCCGTGAGGCGCGACCAGCCATTGCCGTCGCCCCGGCTGAATCCGCGATGCGGCAGCGGGTATGCCCAGGAGCTGTGGATCTCCGCGCCGGGCTCGGCGCTCCCGACGAAGTAGCCTTCCTGCTTCTCAGCGCTGCTCCATTTTCCAGTGGGATTCCAGTGCCAGGCTTCGACCATCAGTTCGGTGTTCTGGCGATAGGTTACGGTTTGCCATCCGGCACCGAGGATTTCTTTGAGCAGCGGATCTTTCAGCAGGTGGTCGGGAGATCCGGTACGCAGGCGGTCGATAGCAGCGCCCAGGGAGCGGACTGGACTGAAGGTGTTGGCGATGTGCGCGGGATCGGCGTCGACAACGACTTTCTGCGCATTGGCTGAAATCACGACACCCGACAGAGCAAAGATCAATCCTGCAATGACTTGCTTCCTCGTTCCAGAAGCCATGATGCCTCCATCTTGCCCGCGGGCGATGTATCGGACCTCGGCCGAGGCGTGTAGTGAATCGATTTAAGACTGGAAAAATCCGCAAACAGGATACACCAGGCTGCCTTGCAGAAATGAAAATCACTTTGCTTTCCGTCCGTCCGTTGACCGTGCTCCCGCAGCCCTGCTACCGTCATATGTTTGCCCTCCGGCGTGCGGGCGGCCCTATGGGGCGGCAAACCACGTGTCCTGCTTCGACTGCAGGCCGTGCAGTACTTGAGGATCACTTCATCAGGAGATTCATCATGCCGGCCATCAAATTTCGTGGCGTCGATTTCATCCAGTACGATTCCCTGCTCACCGACGACGAACGGCTTGTGCGCGATACGACGCGCCAGTTCATTGAAGACAATCTCATTCCCATCATCGAGGAGTGCAACCGCGCTGGACGCTTCCCACGCGAACTGGTGAAGCCCATGGCCAACCTGGGCTTTTTCGGCGCGTCGCTCAAGGGATACGGCTGCGCCGGTATGGGCAACGTGGAATATGGACTGATGACACAGGAGCTCGAGCGCGGCGACTCCGGTGTGCGCAGCTTTGTGAGCGTGCAGTCGGGCCTATGCATGTATCCGATCTACGAGTTTGGCAGCGACGAGCAGAAGGAAACCTGGCTGCCCGCGATGCAGAAGGGCGAGAAGCTTGGTTGCTTCGGCCTGACCGAGCCGGACTTCGGGTCGAACCCGGGCGGCATGCGCACTCGCGCGAAAAAAGTTGGCAACGAGTATGTGATCAACGGCGAGAAGATGTGGATCACCTCGGGCACCATCGCCGACGTCGCCATTATCTGGGCTAAGGTCGAAAATGAAAACGACCGAATCCGTGGCTTCCTGGTCGAAACCAATCGCCCCGGCTTCAAAGCCGACGACATTCATGGCAAGTGGTCGCTACGCGCTTCGGTGACGTCAGGACTGTCGCTTCAGGATGTGCATGTACCCGAATCGAATTTGCTGCCCAAGACCGGGGGCCTGAAGTCTCCGCTGATGTGCCTGAACCAGGCGCGCTATGGCATCGCTTGGGGAGCGCTCGGAGCTGCGATGTCTTGCTACGACTGCGCGCTGCAGTATTCCCTGCTGCGCAAGCAGTGGCGCGATCAGCCGATCGCCTCGCATCAACTTGTGCAGGACAAGCTGACCTGGATGATCAGCGAAATCACCAAGGCGCAACTGCTGGTGTTGCAGGTGGGCCGATTGAAGGACGCGGGCAAGGTCCAGCCGCAGCACATCTCGATGGCGAAGCGGAACAACGTGTGGATGGCTCTGGAGTGCGCCCGCCTCTCGCGCGATATCCTGGGCGCGAACGGCGTGGCCGACGATTATCCCATCATGCGGCACATGATGAACCTAGAGTCGGTGAAAACCTACGAAGGAACGCACGACGTGCACTCGTTGATCATCGGCCAGAGCGTCACGGGGATTGACGCATTCTAGACTCGACGCGTTCGAGCCTCGCCGTATCGGTGCCCTCGGAGGAACAGAATTGTCCCGCGATCCCATGACTCCAGCAAAAAGACGAAACGCTGCCACTGCAATCGTGTTCCTCTTCGGTGTCTTGGCCAGCCTGAAGGCGGTCGGAGAAGCCGGTATCATGTGGCCTCCGGATGCCGTCTGGCGAGCGCTGAGAAATCCTTTGCGGCTGCAACTAGTTGCGGGAATTTTGATGATCGTGGTGGCTTTGATCGTCACCCTGACTCGGCAGAGGAGCCGTCAAGATTAGACAAGGCCCGTTAGTTACCGTTGACGACGCACAATGACTGGACCCGCCTAGGAACGAAGCCCTTGCCATCAGCGGGAATCTAGCGTGTAATTTGCGGTTCGAACGTTGTCGCGATCGGGAGTTGATGCGATGAACCGTTCCGCTTCCGTAACCGTAGTGTCCGTCTTCTCTTTTCTGGGATCTCTACTGCTCTTCGGGCTGGGGTTGCTGACTGCCGTCGCCGTCGTAATTACCGGCGCCTCGAACCCCGCGTTGAAGCAACCGGGCGGCCCGATCGCCATGGTCGCCATGTTTATCGGAATGTTCTTCCTCGTCGTTCTCGCCGTTTGGGGAATTGCGACTTCAATCGGGCTGTTCCTACTCAAGCGTTGGGCACGACTATCAATCCTGGTTTTTTCCGTTTTACTGACCATCATGAGCGTTTTTAGCGCGCTCGTGATCCCGTTGATTCCTCTGCCTCCAACCCCTGACGCGGACCCCAGAGTCTTTGCATACTTCCGATTCGGGATGGCGGGATTTTATCTAATGCTGGCTGCCATCGGCCTTTGGTGGTTTGTCCTCTTCACAAGACGCTCAGTCAAGGAACAGTTCGGTGCCTACTCCACGCCTGTGTCGCTCCCTCCAGGGCACGTTCCAGTCAAGCGTTCCGCTAGACCGGTGAGCATTACCGTCATTGCCTGGCTCATGATCGTGGGTGCTGCGTTCGCGCCGCTGAACTGGTTTCTGCATCCACCGATTCCATTTTTCTGGAGAATGCTCGATGGATGGCCGGCGGCTCTATATACCGGAAGTTACGCGGCGGTTGCCGTTTACGTTGGGATCGGATTACTAAAGCTGAAACCGTTGTGCCGGACGATTGCGATTTTCCTGTACTGCTTCGGAGCGTTAAACACAGCCGTGTTTTATCTCGCCCCCGGGCGAGAGACCCGACTTAAGGCCGTGCTGAGTTGGAATCCGTTCCTCCCGCAGCCTTACATGCAATTTCCCACTACATTCCTTCTGGTAGGCGCGGTGGGGGGAACGATGCTCGTCTTTGTCTTGATCTATTTTCTGGTCACGAACAAGCCCGCGTTCGATCCGCCGGCGACGGCCACGCCATCCACAGCGTAAGTCAGATCAGCCGTACAGCTCTTCCAACAACTCATACGCTCTCCGCAAGTGTGGGATCACGATGCTTCCGCCCACAACGAGAGCGACATTGAGCGATTCTTCCTGCTCGGCGCGGGTTACTCCCAAGCGGTAGGCCTGGATGGCGTGGTAGTAGATGCAATCGTCGCAGCGCAGGCACGCGGAGGCCACCAATCCCAGCAGCTCTTTGGTTTTGGCGGGCAGCGCGCCTTCCAGGTACGTGTTGTGGTCGATGTTGTAGAAGCGCTTCACCAGAAAATTGTTAGCCTTGTCGACGTTCGCATTGAGGCGAGCACGGGTCTCGATGAAACGGCGCGCGATCTCGCTCTTTTCGGCGACGTACTTCTCGGTGAAGAGGTAGGTCGGTTCCTTTCGCTCAGATGCTGGGCGCTCCATAGGCGCTGCGTGTTCCGTCGTTGTGCTCATGGGCAAATGGTAGCAGAGGAGAGTGTCACCCGAGCACTCTCGTTTCGATGCGGGTCACTCGGAACCAAGCCGCGGGCGAGAGCGCCCGCGCCACACACCTGCCGGGTTCGGTCTAGGCGGTGGGCTTGTCTCGCGGAGGTTCGATTGCGAGGAATTCATGGGCAAAGCGCTGCGCGTACGCTTCCAGCAACACTGGAATTCGAAGGGGATCG
Organism: Candidatus Sulfotelmatobacter sp.; assembly: GCA_035695545.1. Lineage (GTDB taxonomy): Bacteria > Acidobacteriota > Terriglobia > Terriglobales > Acidobacteriaceae > Sulfotelmatobacter. Next base: position 30,729 of record DASRRV010000349.1, read on the forward strand.
GTCGAATGGAGCACGAGCCCGGCGTGGTGATGCTTCTTGATCCGCAGATGAACTTCCGGATCGTTATAGGCCGACGTGTCCGGATCGTCCTGGCGCGCCAGCGAGAGAATCACGCCGGCATATTCTTCGCGGATGGGAGGGAGTTTATAGCTTCCATCGCCGCCGGCGATTTCGATGCGAGCCCACTCGCGCCATAGAGTCAGGCCGGTCGCGGCCTCGACCATCTCGTTGATGTAGGCTCCGCCGACTCGCGCGGCGCACTCGAGAAAATAGAAATGTCCGTCTGCATGCGCGCGGATGAATTCCGCATGCGCGACGCCGCGCACCAGGCCCAACGCTGCAATCAGTTCAACGTTGATCGCGCGCAAACCGGAGTCCGCCTCACTTCCCCGCGGTACAGTGAACGTCGTGAAAATCCCGCCACCCTGGGCCACGTTCATGGGAGGCTTGCCGTACTGGCTGACGTTGGCGAAGACGACCTCATTCTCCGACACCACCGAATCCACGTGAAATACGTCGCCCGGAACAAACTTCTCCAACAGGAAGGACGATTGTTTGTCGCCCAGTTGATCGAGCACCGGCCACAACTCTTCCGCGGCGTGGAGCTTCTTGATCCCGATGGCGGACGCCTCCTGGCGCGGCTTCAGCACCCACGGACCCGGCACATGCTTGAGGTAGTAACGGATATCGTCATGATTCACAACCGGGACGAAATCGGGCACGCGCACGTGCCGGTCGAGGGCGCGCATGCGCATCGCCAACTTGTCGCGGAAATAACGCATGGTGGTGAGGCCCATGCCGGGAATGCGCAGATGCTCCCGCAGCGTGGCAGCCGTCTCCATGTCGAATTCATCAAGCCCGACTATCCGATCGATCTTCTCGTTGCGGGCCAGGTGCGTTACCGCTTTCACAATGTCAGCGATAGGGATTTCTTCCGGAAGGTAAAACGTGTCGTCCAAACTCTCGCGCGGCCAGTCTGCGTCGCGCAACTTTTCCGCGGTCAGCAGAAGCACGCGGCAGCCCTGGCGCTTGCACTCGCGCATGAACTCCTGTCCCTTTTCGTAGGTGGTGATGCAGAGAAAAGTCAGCGGACGGGGCTCGGGCATGGGCTTCGGCGTCTCCTGCTGGTCTCGGGAGAATATCATGTCGAGATCGGAGGCTGAGTAAGAGTGTCGCGTTGACAAATGGGAAAGCCCCTTCTTGGTAGACTTTGTGCCGATGCCGGAAGACACCAAACGCCGGAACCCTGTCGCCCGGTGGGCACTGCTCTTGGCGATCGGTGGTATGGGCGTGAACTTCGCGTTCTTCGCCCGGCCTCCGCTGCAATCGGCGCTGCCGTGGCTGAGTCTGCTGCTGGCAGTCGTTGCTTTGATTTTTGTCGTTCAGGGACTTCGGCTGGCTATTTTTCAATCGCAGATGTACCGCGGAAAAGCGCTAAGCATCGTCCTTAGTGTGGTCACACTGGCACTCTCGGGATTGACGATCTTCGGTTTTGTCGAAACCCGCTCGCTACCAGCCTCCGCGGGCGCTCCGCAAGTCGGCCAGAAGGTACCCGACTTCACCATGGCCGACACTAGCGGCCAGTCCATTTCTCTCGATAGTCTTTTCGCAGCCGCACCGGGAGACTCCTCCGCCACCGCGCCCAAGGCAGTGCTGCTGATCTTCTATCGCGGCTACTGGTGACCCTTCTGCAACCTCGAGTTACGAGGAGTAGAGAAACGGCTGGAGGAGTTCAAGGCAGCAGGCGTGCGTCCGGTGGCGGTTAGCGTCGATGCTCCCGCCGTGTCGCAAGACCTCAGCAAGAAGGCGGGATATACGTTCACGATTCTTTCCGATCCCGACGCGGCTGTAGTCCGCAACTATCATCTGCTGCATGCCGGCGCCGGGCCGGAAGGACACGATATCTCGCGACCCGCCGAGTTCCTGGTGGACCGGGATAAGGTCGCAAGATGGACCAACTTCACGGAAGACATCCGGGTGCGAGCCCGAGCCGACGAAATGTTGGCCGCCGCCAAGGGACTCAAGTAGTCGCGCACTGCGTCTCCGAGTCCAGATTACCGCCGTCACTTTCGTCCGCACCCGAAAGCTCGTAGCCTGCCATCAGTCGGAGGAGTCAATGTCAGGGCGGCTGCTCAGTTCGCTAATTGTTTTCTGTCTGGTTGCGGGGATGATGGCGTTTATTGCGTGGCCACGCTCCTATAAGGCAGCTCCAGCGGAATCTTCTGCGACGTCGAGCGGAGAAATTCAAAGCAAAGCCACGGTCTTTGATCTCTCGGAACCGAACGGTTTCACCAAGGTGGGCATTATGGCCGCATATCACACCGGTTCTCATTCTCTCTGGTGGCGGCCCGTTCCTTTTATCGCAGAACCGAGCATGCTGGAAAGCTACTTTGAACGCTGCAAGTTCGCGATGGCTGGTGAGCGCCTGTTGAACTTCTGCGTGCGTGGCAACGAAGTCGTGGTCAGCACCACAGGCGACTACTCGCGGAGTCTGGATCAGGGGCTCGCCGATGCTCAGACTCGACTCCAGACGAGCCCCGGTCTGCTCATGTCTTATCACGGCCCCGGAGATACAGGATTCAACCTGCAACAAAAGGCAGGCGTAGACATGAATACGGCGGAAGGCATTCCGCCAACCGTCGTACGGTCGGCGCGGAAAACTGCGGCCGGATGGCAGCTGGACGTGACCTGCGGTTGCGGCAATGCGCTGATCACGCTCAACGACAATTTTGATTTCGTGGGATTCAAGCGCAATTAGTTCGTTCGCCGGGCGCGTGGTACCACCGGCGTACCTTTCCTTCGGCACCGCGATTGCGCTATAGTCTCAACCCGGCGCCATCGTTTCAGGAACACCGTTTCGACAGCACCCTGGGAGGCTCACTTGGGTACGCAAACTCGTCCGGAAGGCAAGGCCCGCAGTTTCGGAGAAAACATTGAAAGCGATCTGGCGTCGCGGTTTCTGCGCGTCGTCGAAGTAGCGGCCATCGCCTCTGCTCGCACCATGGGACAGGGCGAACGCAAGCTCAGTGATCACGTCGCCACCGAGGCCATGCGCAAGACCATGGACTCGATCCCGATGCGCGGCACGATCGTGATCGGAGAGGGCGAGCGCGACGAGGCGCCCATGCTCTATATCGGCGAAAAAGTGGGCGCCGAGTTTCCGGATGGCACCGAAGTTCCCGAGGTCGATATCGCGGTCGATCCTCTGGAAGGCACGAATCTCTGCGCCACTGGGGCGCCCGGTTCGATTACGGTGCTGGCGGCCTCCGAGCGCGGAGGACTGCTGAACGCTCCCGACTGCTACATGGACAAAATCGTGGTCGGACCGTCATGCAAGGACGCGGTCTATATCGATGCGCCGGTGGCCCACAATCTTAAGAACGTCGCGCGCCGGCTGGATCGCGACGTGGAGGACCTGGTTGTCATGGTGCTCGACCGGCCACGCCACGAGAAGCTGATTGCCGACATACGAGCAGCAGGAGCGCGGATTCGGCTCATCAGCGATGGAGATCTCTCGGCTGGAATTGCCGCGGCAGTCATTGGCACGGGCGTGCATGTCGTGATGGGCTCCGGCGGAGCGCCGGAAGGCGTCATCACGGCGGCAGCCGTGCGCTGCCTGAATGGCTTCATGCTCGGCCGCCTGGTGGTGAAGCCTGACCAGGAAGAGCGACTGGAGCGCATGGGAATCAAAGACAAGAACCGCATCTACGAGGCCGAAGATCTCGCCCCCGGAAAGCAGCTGATTTTTGCGGCTACGGGCGTCACCGATGGTGCGCTGATGAAAGGTGTCCGCTTCTTTGGCGAGGGCACGAGGACATCCTCGGTAATCATGACGCTGCGCACTGGGAAGGTGCGCTTCGTGGAGAGCATTCATCTGGAGAAAGGGCCGGATGTGAAGGTTAGGTTCTAGTGGGTCGTGGGTCGTCGGTCGTGGGCGTTGGGCGTTGGGGTCAAGCATCACGGATTTTTGGTTGAGACCCTAACACCCAAGGCCTAAGACCTCTACTTCAAGTACTCCGAGTCCTTCTTCAACTCCTCTGGTACCACTGGCATTGGCGGCCAGTCCTGCGAATATCCCTTGAGCAGCGGAGTCGCAGTCTCCGAACGGAGCGTGCCGTCATGGATGGCGAACCTGTGGGGATTGCCGGGGGAATATCCTTCCCACAAACACACTCCGGCATACGCACCATCTTTACGCAGGATGTAGTAGGTCATATCCATGTAATGGAGCTTCGTCATGTCGCCGTTGTAATTGCGCAAGATGCGCTTGAGCGCGTCCATCCCGGCTTCCTGGGGCGACATGCCGTGGCGCATGTTCTCGACGATAGTGTGAGCGCCCGCCACCTTGATGTTCTCTTCCCCAGCGCCGGTCGCTCCCGCGGAGCCCACGTCCTGGTCGGTGTAACAACCGGCGCCGATGATCGGCGAGTCACCACAACGGCCGGGCAGTTTGAACGCGAGTCCGCTGGTCGTAGTGATCCCAGACATTTCTCCCTTCTCATTCAGCGCTGAGCAATGGATTGTTCCAGTCGGTGGAAACAGCGCCCGGCGCACCGCGGCGAGTTGGAATTCCCGCTCGATGCCAAGATCCGCGGCGCGCTGTTGCAATTGTTGAATTCGGTCGCGCCACAACCCGGCCTGCGGCTTGCGGTCATTCGCGGGCGGGCGCCAGTGAGGGTCGGCCATTCCTGGTCCCCACCAGTCCCGATCAGAATTGGATTCCTTCCACAGCAGCCATATCTTGCGCGACCGCTCCGTGAGCAAGTTCTCGCGTGGAAAACCCATAGCCACGGCAAATCTCTCGGCGCCCTCGCCGACGAGCATCACGTGCCCAGTGTGCTCCATCACCGCCTTCGCGACCATCGAGACATTCTTGATGTTGCGCACGCCGCCGACCGAGCCGGCGCGCCGCGTAGGACCATGCATACAGCAGGAGTCGAGTTCAACCACGCCTTCCTCGTTGGGCAAGCCACCCAACCCAACCGAATCGTCCTTGGGATCGTCCTCAGGCCCCTTGACCACACGCATGGCGGCATCGAGTGTATCGCCGCCGCCTTTGAGGAAGGCGTATGCGGCCTCAACGTATGCGTATCCGTTGTGGGCGGAAAGGATAATCGGGCGCTTCGGGCCGTCCGCCTGCGAAGCGTGGCCTTGCTGCGGGCTTTCGGCAAGACCTTCGGGAACAGCGGCATGCGCGCCCACTCCCGCGGCAACGGCTCCCAGTACTGACGTCTTCACGAAGTCACGGCGCGAGAATGTCACGGAATCCTCCTTGGGAGTCCACACTTTCACTTTGGCGGCTTTCTTGTGACAGATCCTTTGCGACAAATCATTTTTTCGACAGAGCGCAGCCCGTTTTCGCGACGAGACCACTTTCACTGAGGGTTGAGCTTGCAGGCGAAGCGGAAGCATATCATGGCGCAGGAGCGGGATTCACAGCAAGATGGATTCTCGAGTGTTTGAGTTCATGGACACACCAAATCCTGCAGGTCTCTGGGTGACCGGTGGACGACAGGGACAGCCGGGGCCGGCTGTCCCACACACATTTCCCGAACGCCGCTTAGCGGCTGGCGAACCTTCGCAGACGCCCGGGATACGCAGACCCCGCTCTCGCCAGATGATCGGCGGCGGCAGTGCTGATCGACTGCACATTGTCTGACCGGAAACGCAGCAGGGCGGCGATGTTGCCCACTTTGTCGAATTCCGGATCTTCTTTCACGTAGAACATTTCCAGATCTCGCCGAATCACCCAAGGCAGAATCGCCTCGCCGACGTCGACGACTTCGTGCGTCGCCCTTCCGCAGACCGGACAGAAGCTGACGAGATGCGCATCCAGGTGGCCGCATCCGGAACATTCGACGGCGTGCGCCTGGAAGTTCTCGCCCATCAGCAACGTCTGCACCTCTCCCAATTCCAGTGATCGCAACACGCGGCGCAGTCCCGTCACGCCTCGTGCGTTGCTGCGCGCACGGGTGAGGGCCTGGGTCGCCAAGTCGCTGCGGCGTTCGCTCTGCCACCGCTCGACGATTTGTTCCGCGTTGGTTCGGATCTCGTCGAGGGCCACGTGGCCAACATCGGCCTGAAAACGGCCCAGCAGCGCCTGACTCACATAAGGATGCAGCTGAGGCTCGAGTTGAGAACGATGAATATCCTGGCAGCCGAGAATCCACTTCTCGAACACACCCTTTTCCAGAGACTGCTTCAGGATCTCCGCGACGGACTTGAAATGCTGGCGGGCCTCGTCGTCCACGCGCCGCTGGGCATGGCCGGCATCGTACCCGGCATAGCCGTCGCTGCGTCCCTTGCGCGAGAGGCTCTGAAACAGGCCTTCGCGCTCGGTCAGTTCGCCGAGGCGAAGATCGAAGAGACGTGCCCGGTGCCGGTCGACCAGCACAACTCCCAGATGCGGGAACGCGCCGAGCAAATGGGCCAGGGGTTTGAGGTGGAAATAGCGGTCCACGAAAAGCTGCGTGCCCGGGAGGCTTGGCGGTAGATCGTACTCGCGCCAGATGTTGTGGGCAGAGCAGGCGAAAACCGCCTTGGCGTGCGTGCCGTTGCTGCGCAGTTCGCCAGACAGGCGCAGGATGCGGTCAATATCGGAGCGGATGGAGTCTCTCTTCCCTTTAATTTCCGAGCGGCTATTTTCGGAAGCTTTTTCTTCCAGACCCTGCCGGTGCAGGGCCTCGCGCATCAGGTCCTTGACGAGAATCGTGTCTTCCTTATGCGCCTTGTTGCGAGGTGTAGATGGCTGGAAATAAAAACTGACTGCACAGGATTTTGCATCATGAAATTCAGCTAACTCTCGGATTTGTTCTCGAGTAATACTCATGGATCATCTCCCCACAGATTGGAGTTTGAGTTCAAGCGGCGCCCGATGGAGCGAGCCTGCTTCGAAATTCCTTGGACAGGCTCGGTGCTTTACGAAGGTGGTCGCGTGCAGCAGAAATGAAGGCGAGAATACGGTCGGCCGGATGCCCCGTAATCGCTACGATCTCATCGACGCCGAAACCTTCGATTGCGTTGAGAATGAAGGCCTCGCGCGGGCCGGAACCCAGATCGCGCAGGGCGGATGCGATCAGCCGCAACATTTCATCTGATGCCATAATCTGCTCCGGGGTAGCCACGCGAGAGTCGGGAATCACGGTCGCGCCCGTGATGGACTCGTCCGGCTGATGAAATTGCAACTCCGGTTCGTCGCTGCCCTTCACATTGCGCTGGCGCGTGGACTCTTCCAGAGGCACGGCGTTGCCATTGCTCTCGTCAGTGCGCGACAGGTCGTCGAGGGCTCGCAGCGCAAGCCGATAAAGCCAGGGCTCAAGCGCAAGCTTTTCGGGTTTCTCCTGGCCATCGCCGAGGGCAGAGGCGATGGTTTCATCAATCACTTCTTCCTTGGTGAGGCTGTCGGCTGCGATCGCGTCCTGGGCTTCGCGGAAGTAGATCTCCCGCTCCACAAAGCGTTCGAGCCGGGCTAGATTGATGTTCACGTAAGAACGAACGTCGTCGGCTGAGATGGTCGGCGGAAACACCACAGCCAGAGTCTGCTCGAACGGGACCTCGTGCGCAATGGTCCCCGGTCGAGCGCTATCACCGCGCCGCCCGCGCTGCCATTTGTGCGACGAGCGCAGAATCTCCTTATGCTTGTTGACTTGCTGCAGCAGGTCTTCAAAAGCGCCTTTCACCGCTGACGCTGCGGTCGCGGCCGACGCCTGCACGGCCATTTGGCCGGAGGGTAATCGCAGGTTCAACGAAACGCTGGTCCCTTCGCGGGGCGAGATCTCCTCCACGACTCCCTTCAGGTGGATGAGATCAGGACGGAAGACCTGCAGGCGTTTTTGCAGTTTTTCGATCTGATGTTGGATATCTTTTTCTACCGCGGGAATTTTATGCAGGCGGTAACTGACGTGAACATTCATGAGCGCCTCGGCCTTGCTAACGAAGTGCGCAACCAAGTGCTGTCTTAACCAGTGCTCTCTAAGCCGAATTGTACACCCGGTAGAAAAAAGGCAAGCGGAGAATTCAGGTTGCTGGAAGTTTCGACAGGTACGCCTTGAAAAATTGTGGCCGAAAGAAAGAATTCCGCACAAACAAGGGTTCGGTTTGCGGGTTGCAGAAAGGGCACGGTATGATCCAGACCCATGACCCCATCCAAGCTCCTGCTGTTGGCATCGCTTACAGCTGTTGCCTGTGCACAAGCTCCGTCCTCGAAGGAAGTGGACAACATCTATCCTGACGCGCATGCGCTCTACCTTGATCTCCACCAGAATCCGGAACTCTCGGCGCATGAAACACAAACGGCGGAGAAGCTCGCGACACGCCTGCGCGCCGCGGGCTACGGCGTCACGGAGCATGTGGGTGGCACGGGGATCGTCGCCATCCTCAAGAACGGCGCCGGCCCCACGATCATGCTGCGCACGGAACTCGATGCGCTTCCCGTGGAAGAAAAGACTGGCCTGCCCTACGCCAGCAAGGTGCACGCGAAGGACGACGCCGGACGCGATGTCTCGGTAATGCACGCCTGCGGGCACGATCTGCACATGGCTTCGCTACTGGGTACGGCGGAAATCATGGCGCGGAGCAAGGCTACTTGGCATGGAACGCTCATGCTGATTGGACAGCCAGCCGAGGAGACCATCGGAGGCGCGGAGGCAATGCTGCGCGATGGCTTGTTCACCCGGTTCCCGAAGCCCGACGTGGCTGTGGCCCTGCACGTGGGCAACGAACTGCCCGCTGGAATGGCGTCGATCACTCCCGGCATCTACAACACGAATGCGGATTCCCTCAAGGTCACTATTTACGGCAAGGGAGGGCACGGAGCGGCGCCGCACACTGCAGTGGATCCCATCGTGATCGCTGCCCGCACGATTCTCGCGCTGCAGACTATCGTCTCGCGCGAAGTCAAGCCGGGCGAAATGGCCGTCGTGACAGTTGGCTACATTCGCGCGGGAACAAAAAACAATATCATCCCCGATGAGGCGGAGATGGGCCTCACGGTGCGAACCTACAAGCAGGACATCCGCAAACACGTTCTGGCCGCGATCGATCGCATCGTCAAAGCTGAGGCGGCGGCAGGTGGAGCGCCGCGTGAGCCTTCGGTCGATCACTACGAAGGCACCGACGCGGTCTACAACGATCCGGCTCTGGCCGAGCGAATGCGCGCGCCACTAGAAGCCGCTCTGGGCAAGAAGAATGTGGTGATCGAAGGGCCGATCGCACCTTCGGAGGACTTCTCCTACTTCGTCGCGCAGGGAGTTCCGGGATTCTATTTCAGCCTGGGCGGGGCAGACCCGGACAAATTCGCGCAGGCAAAGACGTCCGGGACACATCTACCCTCGAATCACTCGCCGTTCTTCGCTCCAGATGTAGACCCCGCGCTGCACGCGGGAATCGAGGCGGAGGTGGCGGTGCTAAGGAACCTACTGAATTCGTCGGCGGAGGAACTGCACAAGCTGACGACTACACCGCAACCGTAACCGAAGTTTCGGTGCGCGTGACGGGCCGGTAGAGCGTGTCGCGCTCGATCGGCTCGCGACCGGCAGCGCGGATCAGGCGCTCCAGTTCTTCGCGGCGCATGCCTTGCGGAGTAGTAGCCCCGGCGTCGTGGTAGATTTTCTCTTCAATCACGGTGCCATCCATGTCGTCGGCGCCGAAGCGCAGGGATATCTGTGCCATTTTCGACGTGACCATCTGCCAGTACGACTTGATGTGCGGAAAATTGTCGAGCACCAACCTGCTCACCGCGATCTGCTTCATATCGAGCATGCCCGTGGTCTTGGGCAGATGCTGCAACGGCGTGTTGTCGGGATGGAAGGCCAACGGAATGAATGTCTGGAAGCCCCCGGTCTCGTCCTGCAGCGCGCGCAGCTTGAGCAGATGGTCGACGCGGTCTTCATCGTTCTCCACGTGACCGTAGAGCATGGTCGCATTCGACTTCAATCCGATTTGATGAGCAAGTTTCGCGGTTTCAAGCCACTGGTCGCCGTCAATCTTATGGTCGCAGATGATGTGGCGGACGCGGTCGGCAAAAATCTCGGCGCCACCGCCGGGAAGTGAATCCACGCCTGACGCCTTCAGTTGTTCCAGCGTCTCGCGAATCGAAAGCTTGGCACGCTTTGCCAGATAGGCGACTTCGACCATGGTGAACGCTTTGAGATGCACCTGCGGAAAGCGCTGCTTCAGTCCAGCGCAGAGATCGAGGAAGTACTGAAATGGCAGATCGGGATGCAGTCCGCCAACAATGTGGAATTCCGTGACTGCCTCGGTGTAACCCGATGCCGCGGTCTCGAACGCCTCTTCGAGTGCCATGGTGTAGGCGCCGGGAGTGTCTTTCTTTCGGCCAAAGGCGCAAAGGCGGCAGGCGGCTACACAGACGTTTGTGGGATTGATGTGACGATTGACGTTGAAGTACGTCTTGTTGCCGTGCATCCGTTCGCGGACGGAGTTGGCCATCCAACCAACCGCGAGAATGTCGTCAGTGCGGTAGAGGGCCAGGGCATCATCGGCGCTAAGCCGTTCGCCAGCCAGAACTTTGCCGTGAATCGGCGCGAGGCGCGGATCGTCGGTCTGAAAACCGTGTGCAGGCATCCATTTGATGATATCGCAGGACGCTACGGGCTTGCCATTGTGAACCGAGGTTAGTGGGAGACAACGACACGATCCTGGACCTGCGCGTACTCGTCCTCTGACAGAATGTGCCGGGTAACCAGTTGCCGAGTGCTGGCGTAGGGGCGCTCCGCAATAATCCGGTCGGCCTTCTGAGCAGTAATGCCGGGCAGGCCTGACAGGTCGTCCTTAGAGGCTTTGTTCAGATCCACCGACCTTTTACTGCTTAGCCCCTCTTTCACCCCTTCGGCAACAGCCTTGGTGTCACGTTTCAAGGTCGATGTCGCCTCGGCAGTCTTTTCGCGAAGTTGATCGGGGCTCTGATTTGGCGCGCACGCCAAACCGGCAGCAAGGGTCAGGACTGTCAATCCAAGCAGGAAGTGTCGGCTGTGCATTCCAATCCGATGCCAAATCAACTTCAGCGGTTGGTCGCTTCCGTGGCAGCCCTCCCGGCCACAGATGGCATCTCACTTGGAAAGCGGTGAGTAGCCCAGGAAAGCAATTGCACGCCTTCGTCGACAATAGGCAATAGAAGGAGCCGGTATGAAAAACATTCTTGCAGTTGCAGCGGTCGCCGTGTTGCTGTGCGCGGTATCAGTCGCACAAAGCACTAACTCACCCTCGACGGATCCAAGCAATCCCCAAGAGCCTCAAACGCAGCCAGCGGTGCCGGCGCAATCACAGCCGCAAACGGCCACACCCTCGGCAGAGCAGACCACTCAGAATCCGGCGTCAACTCCAAGCCAAGCACAGCCCGCGGCAGGGACCAAGATTGCGCCTGGCAGCGTGATTCCCGTCCAACTGACGAAGACCGTCGACGCAAAGAAAGCAAAACAGGGAGATGAAGTCGTCGCCAAGGTCACTCAGGATCTGAAAACTAACGCTGGAGAATTGCTGGTGCCCAAAGACTCGAAAGTCATGGGCCACGTAACGCAGGCGCAGGCCCGGAACAAGGAGCAGAAGGAATCGGAACTAGCCATCGCGTTCGACCGTGCCGAAACCAAGAATGGCGACATGCAATTGCCGATGTCGATCCAGGCGATCATTGCTCCGCCGGAGAGCAATCCCGGGAATTCAGGAGGGTACGAGCAGTCACCATCCTCGTCGGGCAATTCGTCTCCATCCGCGACGGGAGGCGGCGGGCGAAGTCCAATGAGCGGCAGCACTCAACCCCCGGCGCAGCCCTCGACGATGCCCACTTCCGGAGGATCTGAAGGGCAATCGGCGAACGGTGCACGACCTCCCATCACCGGCAACACTCAGGGCGTGATCGGAATGCCGAACTTGAAGCTTGAGGCCAGTGCGCAGCCTTCCGCCCAGGGTTCGGTCGTTTCTTCAGAAAAAGGAAACGTGAAACTCGAAAGCGGAACACTCTTGCTTCTGCGGGTGAACCAGTAGGAGGACTGTTTGTATGTAAGGATCAGGCAGTCGCGGCCGCAGCCCGAACTTTCATGGGCTGCGGCTCGCTTCCGGCAGTCAGCAGGCGTCGCCAGAGATAAATGGAAGGTGCAATGGTCGCCAGAACCATCGCCCAGGGCAGGATCGGCGTGCTCCAGAAAATACCTGTACTAAAACTCAGCAAGGCTAACCAGATCAGTGTCGTGAACGTGCCGAACAGGAAAGCATTCCGCCGCTCGCCGCTGCGGATCGGCAGAGAGTATGAGCACAGCGCCTGCACCATCAGCGAGAACGGGAAGGCAACGACCAGATCGATGAAGTAATGTTCTCCCGTGCCGGTTGTTGCCATCGCAGTGAGGACTACGAATATCATTGCGATCGCTCGGATCCAGCGCGGCAGGCCCCGCGAATTCCACCATACGAGCAGTACCCAGGTCATGTGCAGGGACGGAATGGCATTGCGCGGACCTTTGATCAGGATAGGCGCCACGGCCATCCGCATCGCGTCCGCAGCAGCCAGCGGATGAAATGGAAACGCGCTTCCGAATACATGCACCGGCCCACAAGCCGGCAGCATGTTGTAGAACAAAACGCCCAGCGGTCCAGTCACCAGAAAAGCCAGCATCACCGCAAGGGCATTTTCTTTTTTACCGCGGAGATGCGCCGCGTAGACCAGCGCCAGAGGCAGTGGCAGGGCTATATAGATGACGAGGCAAGCAAAACGCACCCATGGCCACGTCCAAAAAAGTTGCCCCATCAGGAAGCTGAACTGCACGTGCAAACTGCTGTCAAAGGAATAAAGAAAGAGATCGAACGTTTTGGGATGGAGTGTCTCGGTAATCTCGAGCAGCGTGGTCGCCATCCACTCGGAACCGACGAATAGAACGGCAGGCAGAAATCCGTAGAGTAGCAGCTTGCGTTCTTCGCCCTCCGCCCAGATCGTGTGTGCCCCCAGAACCGCGAGTGCGCTGAGTCCGAGGAACGAAAAGCCAGCCATGAACATCGGCTGGTATCCCATCCCGCGAAAGTCGAGCAGCGCCAGAAAGAGTCCGCCCGGCACAACCCACAGCAAATCGAACCAGGATCGCTGGATCATCACAAGAACAATGAGAGCGCTGGCCAGCGCGAGCGACAGATAGGCGGAAACCATCGACCCGGTGTAAAAGTCGCGATTCAAGGAAAGCGCAAGAATCACACCAAAGAGCAGCGCAGTCGCGCCAAACTTGAAGGCCCACGCGCGCGTGAACGGCATATCGAATTTCGCAGGGCTCAAGGTGATTCCATGCGCACGAGTGGACCGCTTCCGACCGGTGCGGCGCGCAACAAAAAGCTCGCACTCACTAGTTTAGGGGAGCGCTGAAAACCTAGGCAACACGGTTGGCCGCGGAACGGTTACAAGAGTAATCGTCGATTACCGGCTCAAAGAGCCATCGTCGTTGGAGATCGCAATTGTGGATTGCGTCTATGCGCCGCCTTCCAACTTCTTCTTTGCCAGCGGCCGAGCGAACGCGTTGGTGGGACTGTGCATGTTCACCTCAAGCACTTTGCCGTAGTAGCTTTTGGCCTGAACGGCGTCGCCAGACTTTTCGTACGCCTCGCCGAGCAGCGCCAAATTCAAAGGATCTCGTTGATCGGCCTTCTGCAGTTCAGCGATGGCGGTCTTATAGTCGCCGGTGTAAAAGGCGACGTAGCCGGTGAGATACGGATAGAACGCAGCCTGGTTTGGATTGTTGGCCTTGTCGAGTGCAGGCTTCGCGGCGGAGACGTGCTGCTGCGCCTCTTCAGCCTTACCCTGGCGGGCAGCAACGCGCGCCTGCGCACTCTCCCAGCGGAACAGCCACAGGTGCTTGTCGGCCTCTGAAAGATCTGGTTTGTGAATCACCGTTTCGTAGCCCATCTTGTACCACTTGTAGGCGTGGTCCGGATCGCCCGATTCAAGATAGATGCGCGCCAGTTCGTTGCACGTCTCGGCCGCGCCGACGGAGTCACCTTTCGCCAGCCGCGTGTTCAAAACCTGCATTTCCGATTCCGCCGCCTTGAACGCATTTCCCTCGAACGCATAGGAAACTGCCATCGCACGGAGCGCCTGCGGCTTGGAGTCAGACGGCGCGACCTCGATCGCCTTAGTGAGGTGCTCGCGAGCCTCAGAGTAGTCGCCCTTCAGATCAAGCGCGATACCCGCCGCCAGGTGCGCCTGATACATATCTGGCGATTTGCTGAGCGCCTGACGGTAGAGAGCGAGGGCTTCATCCAGCTTGCCGTCGTGGCTCAGCTTATCGCCCCGCTGCACCAAGTCGGCAGGACTCCCCGGAGCTGGCGGCTGCGCTGGAGCCGGCTGTTGGGCAAAACAGAATGAGGCGGCCAATAAGAATAAGAAAGGGCAAGCAGCTTGAAACATCGTCCTAGACATCGTGCGAAACATGGAATCCTCCAAGGGCGACATGGATTATGTCACGGGACGCGTGGAAGACGTAAGAGCCGGAGAGCGTCCCACTATTTCCGCAACAACAAATCTCCAGCGACGAAGACGAAGAACAGAACTGAGATCACGCCGTTCATCGTGAAGAAGGCAGCGTTCAGCTTACTGAGATCATCGGCCGAAACCAGGGAGTGCTCATAGGCCAGCAATGCGGCCACCACGGCGACTCCCGCGACCGCGAGTTTGCCCAGGCCGAACGACCACAGCAACGCGATCAGTAACGCCAGCATGATCGTGTGAAAGGCGCGCGCCACCCAAAGTGCACGGAGCACGCCGAAATGGCGCGGGATGGAGTGCAGCCCGGTCTGCCGGTCGAAGTCGAAGTCCTGGCAGGCGTATAGCACATCGAAGCCCCCCACCCAGAAGGTGACCGCAGCGGTCAGCAGCAAAATTCGCAGATCGAGCGACCCGCGCACCGCGATCCACGCAGCAGCCGGCGCGATGCCGAGCGCAAACCCGAGCACCAGATGCGACCAGCGTGTAAAACGCTTCGTGTAGGAGTAGAGCAGCAACACCGCCAAAGCAGCCGGAGATAGCCACAATGCGAGCCGGTTCAATTGCGCGGCAGCGACGACGAAGATCGCGCTGGAAACGATGATGAAGGTCGTCACGAACACCGGCGTGAGATGCCCCGCTGGCAAGGCGCGAGTGCTGGTCCGCGGATTGGCTGCGTCAATAGACGCGTCGGCCAGCCGGTTGAAGGCCATCGCAGCCGAGCGTGCGGCGACCATGGCCACAATGATCCAGATCAGCTGGTGAGCGCTGGGGAAGCCTCCAGCCGCAAGCATGGCCCCGCAAAGCGCAAACGGAAGCGCAAAGATGGAGTGCTCCCATTTGATCATCTCCAACGTCACGCGCAGGTTGTGCAGGATGGGCACGTTTAGATTGTAAATGCAGGCTTGCCGGACCTCAGGCATCCAGCCCGGCCTATGCTTGAGCCCCCGAAATCAAGGGCACAAAGCGACAGGTCTCACGCAGCGTAATCACCGGGCGGCCGTTCAGCATTCGGATTAATTGCAACTGCTGCGAATCCGGCGGGCCGACGGGGATGATCATGCGCCCCCCTTCCGCCAGTTGCGCCAGTAACGCGCGGGGCAATTCGGGCGTAGCTGCCGAAACAAGGATGACGTCGTACGGAGCGCCAGCCGGAAATCCCTGGCTGCCGTCGCCCACAATTATATTTGCGTTGGCGTAGCCTAAGCGTTCCAGCAACCCTCTTGCCTCGCCCGCGAGTGCCGCATGGCGCTCCAGAGAAACAACCTGCCCTGCCAGTTCGGCAAGCAGAGCCGTGACGTATCCCGATCCGGTGCCGACCTCGAGCACTTTGTCATCTGGCTTGACCGCCAGCGCTTCCAGCATGAGCGCCACAATGTAGGGTTGAGAAATCGTCTGCTCTTGACCGATCGGCACAGGATGATCTTCGTAGGCCTGACTGAGATAGTCCGGTGGCGTAAATACGTGCCGGGGCACCCGCGACATGGCGCCTAGAACGCGCTCATCGGTAAGGCCGCGCTCCCGCAGCTGGGACTCCACCATCCGCAATCTCAGGATCGAAAACAACGCGGCTTGGGCAGAAAGATCCATTCGCGCTAAGAGCTTCGCACCCCACACTCATTCTATTTCTTGCGCCGACGAATGCGGACGTCGAAACTGACGACGCCATTCTGATCGCGCGTACCGACCACCGACACATTGCGATTGACGTAGTACTCGCCTTGAATGATCTGCTGAGAACTTTGGGAGACATTGGTGCTGTAGCTGAGCGAAATGTTGTTGGCGAACTGCTCCTCGATTGTGACCTGCGGTCCACGCGCGGTGGGATTGGTCTCCGTCGTCAGGCCTTGCGGATCGATCTTGATTCGGCTGACTCCAAACAGTTTTTGCATGCGACTGCTCACGGTTGCATTGATCGCCTGATTGATGATCAGGTTGGTGGCTTCGTCCGTGAACAGGCTCTGACCTGACTGCTGCTGCAGCTGCTCTGACTCCTGACTGGTGCGGCCCAGTGCGAGCAGGGCAATGATGTCTGACTTGGGCAGGGGCGGTTCAGAACGATAGTTCACGTTGAGGCGATCGGGCGTCCCCGTCACCGTGACATCGAGATCGTAGTTGCGCACGTGCGTCGTTGCCTGCAGGTTCACCTGCGGCTCAATGGCGACCGGATTGGCGAACGTGATGTCGCCGCGTTCCAGGCGGAACTTGATGCCGTTGAAAGTCGCGTCCCCTTCCAGAATGTCCGCCCGGCCGAGAACGCTGGGGCGAGCGAGCGATCCGCGCAGACGCAAATCGGCGTCGCCAGAGAGACGAGCAACCGCGGTCTTCATCTGTAGTTCGGGTGCGGTGCGGGCGGCAATGTCGAGTTTGACGTTGTAGAGTGGCGAATTGGCTGCCGTGATCGCAGCCGATTGGCGGCTCCGCTCCAGATATGAGCCGAAATCAAAACCGGGTGTCACTGCCAGCTTCGTGACGAGGATATCCCCGGAAATGATCGATGCCGAGCGCGTTCCAACCCAGCGCAATTCGGCGGTAGCAGTCGAACTGACTCCGGGCGGATAGCGCAGGCGCACGTCTCTCCCAACGGCGGTAACGTTGAAGTTGAGTTCGCGGTTGTAGTTGGTGGCGTCGCCCTTCAAATCCAGTGTGCCGCCACCGGTCCGGGCTGTGAGTTGCTCAATGTGAACGCGGTCCCGCGTGAACGTCAGCGAACCGTTCATTTCGCTCACGCCGCTCGGCAATCCCGCATAGGCCGCCGCCGCATTCTTGACTTCAATGGTGCCTTGCGGGAGAACCCCATTCAGCGTGCCTCCCACAGTCATGTGAAGCAACATCTGTCCCGATGCAGTGAGATCGGGATCCAGACTGTCTAGAAGTTTCAGATCAATCTGACCGTCGGCGGCGAGATCGAGATCCTGCGAACCGCCCCACGAAATAGAGCCGTGGCCGGTAACGTCGGTTCCCTCCCCTATCATGTGCGTCGGCTCGATGTGGGCCGTCTGGTCCGCATAGGTAAACCGCACCGGACCCTGGTTATGCAGCTTTGCAGATTCCAGTTCGATGGATATGTCGCTCGCGTCGCCTTTGAGCGTCCACTGCTTGGGATAGCGTAGCGGCCCCTGCATCGTCACGGCCCCGGCGACAGATGAGTGTCCCGTGAGCTGCGTACCCAGATAAGCCCGCCACAGGGCGTCGAGGTCGATGTGATCCACACGCGCGGTAATGTTGGCGGGATAATCGCCGCGCATGGCAACGTTTCCTTCCAGGAAGAGCGTGCCGTGGGGAAGTTCTGAATGCCCGGAAAGACGAAGCTCACCGTCTTTTGTGGCGGCTTCGAAGTAGAGTCCGCCAGCCAGTTCGTGGTCGAGCATCAAATCGCGTACGTGAAGCCCAGCGTTGATTACCGGAGCATCGAGCGTGCCCGAACCGTTCAGGGTAAAGTCGGCACGGCCCTCCACCGGCAGGTTTTCCAGATGCATTTGGCGGATCTGCGAAACATCAAAATTCTCGCCTTTGAGGTCAAGCCGGAAACTTCGCGTATCGGGCGTGTATGCAGCAGTGCCGACGATGACCGCGTCCTGGTGGGTGATGTGAATATTGCTGAGGGCGGTCTCGTTCTCTTCGATGTGAAGATCTGCGTCAAACTTCTCAATCGACTCTCCGTAAGCCGAAGCGTTGGCTGCGCGGATGTGCCCCTGCGCCAGGGGATTCGCGCGCGTCCCGCTGACTTGCAGCGATACGTCGGCGGTCCCGGATACGGGATAATCGAAGCCGGCTAAAGCAGCGGTTGAAGCAACGTCGACACTGTGCAGGTTCACGCGCGCCGTGAAGGGACTGTCTTCTGTAAACTGCCCCTTCTGCAAAACGGCGCTGACGTCGAAGTCGGCACTGGTATCTCCGCGCTTCAACGTACCGCCCCTGAGACCGAGATCGTGCGGAGAAAATTGGATACTGGCCGCGAGGGCATCCCAATGTACTTGTTGTTCAGAAGTACGCGAGGTCGCAGGCAGGGTGAACTCGAAATCTTGCGCGGCCAAGGTTCCAGCCAGCGTGGGAGCTGAGAAACTGCCACCTGCGACGCCGTTGAATGTGGCCGTCCCGTCCACGCGAAACGGCAGGTTGGTTGGGCCGCCCAGGACTCGGACCAGCGGCCGCCACTCTTCTAGATCCGAGGTAGCGACCGAGAGGTGCACCGTGGAAGAAGCCGAAAGAGTTCCAGCAGCCTGAACTCGCGACGCAGGCGTGTTCACATTGAACTGAGCCAGTTCCAGCACGTCACTGCCGCCGTGATACACGCCTTGCACATGCGCGTTCACCGGCACTTCGCCAGCGACTGGACGAGGCGGAGGGTTCATGTCGAGCACGAATGTGACGTCGGCGTCTTTAGCGGGTCCCTTCCACGTCGCATCCACGGATCCGGTGGCAAGTCCTGAGGGACGAAAGTGGCCCAATGGGTGCGCCGGCATGTCGAGCGCCTTAGCCACTTCTCCCGCTAAAACGTCACGCAGACGAAGGTGCACTGCCCCGGTTTGTACCCCCAGCACCTTTGCCTTCTCGCCCTTTTTCGCTGGAGGTCGGGCCGCAGTAACGACTGGTAGGTCTTCCGCCCCCTTCTTCGCTTTGCCGGCGTCTTTACCCGGCGGCGGAGGCGGAACGCTGTGCAACCAATTGTCGACTAGAGCCTCGCCCGCCAAGCTGCCGTTGAACAATTTTCCCTGCAACTTCGATAGCTTGATTTGCTGATCCGTCACCGAGTAATCGGTCGTGAGGCTGGCCTTCTTGAAGGCAATCTGGTCGTCCTGCCAGCCCACGTCATGGAAAGCAACTGCACCCGAGGTCGCGAACTGATCTTCGGTCAGCGCCCAATGGCCGCTCCCCTTGAATTCGGCAATACCTTCGCGCAGATCGTGCCTGCGGGCAATCGCCGCCACCTCTCCCAGATCGATCCGTGCGTCATAGCTCGCATCAAGACGGGGATTGTTGAAATCGCTGATCCGTCCGCTCGCTTCCAGATTCGAATGCCCGGAACTCCATTTCAGCGATTTCACATCCGCGAAGGTTGTCCCCAAGCTGAATTCAACGGTTGTCATCCAGGCAAATGGACGGAAGTCCTCGAATGCTGTATCTACTTTGCCAAGTGACAGACGGCTCTCGTAGCGCCCGCGCAGAAACGAGTAGTCCATCTGCAAGCCGGTGTCGTGAACGGCAAAATCCAGAGGAATCTTTCGGTCCGCCCAGATCAATTCGCCATTCTGCATTGAGAGATGATCGATAGAAAGCGCGAAAAGCTGCTCGACTGGCGGGGTCTGGGATCGCACCGGCACTTTCGGAGCAGGCACGTTGGTAGTGCCGTCTGGACTAATGGCGATGTGAACGACAGGACGTTCGAGAGTTAACGAGTAAAAACCGATCTCCGTCCGCAGGAACGAGATCACCTTCATCTGTGCGACGAGGTGATCGGCATGAACTAGAGGAGCTTCGGTCGGAGCCTCCGTGCCGTGCACGGTAATGTCTCGCACTTCGACCTGCATGTGGAACGGGACAACGTGGAAGCTCCCGATTTCCGCGCGGCCGCCGGTAATGCGCTCAACCTCGGCGATCATTCGCCGGCGCACACTAGCCTGAAAGGAATTGGTGGTGGTGTACCAGAGCCCGGCAAGCAGAAGAACGACAAGCGCGCCGGTGATAATCAGCAGGTATTTCCAACGGCGTCGAGGCCTGGCAACAGGCTCGGTCACCGCGTCTGCACTCCCTCCCCAGGAGATCCCGCGGTGCCGGGCATGCTCACCTTGCTCTCCGACCGCAGAGTTTGCAACCAGGAAACCATCAGTTCGTTGACTTTTTCTTCGGTCAGCAACTCGCGAATCTTGGCGGAGACATCGGCCAGCGGAACTTGGCCCGCACCGGATTGCTTCAACTGGGGAACGAATTTTTCCCGGTAATACGCTTCAATGGTCTTGGAATCGATTTGCACGACAGGTCGCAGGTGAGCATCCACCAATCGCATCAGATCGATCTGCTGCTGCACGTGCGCCACCAGATCTTTTTCCGCCAACCGGAACCGCCCTAACACTGCCTGCCAGCCCTCGTCTGTCGCCGCTTCCGCATACACTTTGCGCGCATCCGCAATTCGAGCGGCCGCCTCGGACTCGGACGCATGCTGGAAGAGAGCCGACTTCGCCTGCTCGCCGAGTAGTTCCTGATCAATGAGGCGGTCGAGGACCGCGCGGCGTTCGTCGTCAGTGAACTGGTTGAGCGGCCGCCCGCTCAGCAACGCTTCGTAGCACAGCGCTTCGTCCCAATCGCTCTGCAGAATGATGTGTCCGTTGACCGTGGCGACGATGCGGTCGATCACTTCGGCCTGAACCGCGGGCAGTATAGAAAGCCCCGCCAGGATTACGAGCGCAACCAATGTAACTGTCGTATTCGTGCGAACTCTTCTCATTAAAATGGCTGGCCTATGCTGAAAAACACGTTGAAGTGTCGCAACTGCTGCGGCACAAGGTCCGTCTGGCCTTTGACCGATTGCAGGTATGCCGTTGGATTCAGATTGTACCCGAAGTCAAAGCGCAATGGACCAATGGGAGTCTTGTATCGCAACCCCACCCCGATCGCATGCGACGTATAGTCGAACCCGCTGTTATTGAAATGGTAAAGACAAGCCGAATCCGTGGGTAGGCACTGCGGTGGAGTAGCCTGGTGCCAACGTAATAGCCCCGTGAGCATGTCGTGGGGGGCGGTAAAGACGTTCCCCATATCGTGAAAAACCGCGAATGCGAAACCCTCTCCCAGATACGGCAAGCTGACCGGAGGCATGCGCAGTTCCAAGCTATTGACGAACAGTGCCGTACCACCGACGGGAAAACCGGAATCCGGATCGCGAGGTCCTGCTTGGTTTAACCCGAATCCCCGATGAGAGTTGCCGCCGCCGGCGAAGAATTGTTCAGGCAGCGGAATCAGGGCGAAGTCCGAACAAGAGGACTCATTCGTAATGGGATCGGTGACACAGGCTCCCGGCGGCCTGACCTTGGTATTTCGGAAGGACTGCTGCAGGCCGATCGTCGTCGAGCGCGCAAACACGAACTCATGTCCAGCCTTACCCTTGCCTCCGAACGCCTGGTAAGTGGAATTCTGCGCCAGTAAACGACCGAAGTCCGCCTCTGAGCCCAAGTAGCCAGACGCCAGGAAACCATCCAGCGTGAAAAAGTTTCCTTTGGTGCTTTCCAGCGGGTTATCCCGCTTGTCGCGGATGAAGGTGAACCCAGGGCCGCCCACGCGCGCCGGCAGCGAAAAGAGCGAGATTTCGCCCGGAGAAAACCCGGTCGCGAAATTGCTCGCCCTCACCCGCCGGAAATCGAATCGATAGGTTATCGAACTGGGTCCCGGACGCGATCCCGGCTCGGTTCCAGCGTTCCCGATCTGTTGACGCAGGCCGATCTTTCCTTCCAGCCGCTCTGAAGTAAACGTAGCTACATCCAGACTGTTGTCATAGAAAACGGTGTAAATCAGCTTTAGTTTGTCGCTATCAAAAAGCTTTGGAATCTCGTAACTGACCAGTCCTCTCTGCTGCAAGCGGCCAACGTGGGACTGGAACGTCAGGGTCTGATTCCTGCCCAGAAAGTTGAGCCGCGTTACATCGAACCCAACCCTGGGGCTGACGCCGGTTGAACCCTGCGGCGAGTTGGATCCCGCAGGCTGTGCCGTCTGAAATTCGAACCCGAACCCATAAGTGAAGGTGTAGCGCTTCGCTTCCTGCACCTGAACCAGAACATTTTTTCGTGGATCGGAGCCCTCGGGATTCTGCACCGCGGTGTCCACCTGGCTGAAAATCCCAAGGTTATAGAGACGCGTCTGGGTATCGAGCAGATCCTGCTGGCTGAGCGCTTCTCCCTCGCGCGCCTGCAATTCCCTCTGCAGGACGTACGCGCGCGTGTGCTCCGTGCCAGCCACCATCACCCGATTCACAATGAAATGTTGGCCCTCCTGGATCGTGTAAGTCACGTCCTCGTGGTTCGGTTCACTGGCAGGCTTCGTACTGATTTCGAGCGTGGCATTGGGGAACCCCTCGTTAAAATAACGATTGAGGATTTTCTCGCGATCGGACGCTAGCTTTTGTTCGGAGTATGGCTGGCCGGATTCAGTTTCGATGTCCAGAAACTGCTCCCGCGGGATCGACTGGTTCCCCAGAATCTGGAAGCTGCCCACAAGGGTTCGCGGGCCTTCTTCGATGTGCAAATGAACCGCGAGCTGGTTTTCGGAGCCGTGATAATTGTCGTCCACATTGGTTTGGATTTGTACCTGCCGGAAACCGTTCGAGCGATAAAGCCCTTCCAGAGTGGCCACATCGCTCTTCAACAAAACTCCGCTGTAGCGCCCATGAACGAGGAATCGCGCGGCGGGCTGCATTTCCATGCGTGCCAGCAGAGCCTTGGTGTCCATGAAATTCTCGTTGCCCGTAATATCCACCACGACCAGTTTGTGGACCGGCCCGGGATCGATCTGGTAGATCACCCGCATCGTCTTGGCGTCGTTCTCCTTTCGGATATCCACCTTTGCGTCGAAGTGCCCGCGCGTTTGCAAGTAGTCGAGCAGGTTGCGCTTGCCCTCGTTCAGCAGATCGTCATCGACGGCGTTCTCTTCGTAAACCGGGATTTCCTTCTTCAAGACGCCTTTGCTGATGTGGTACCCTCGGGCGAAAATCACCACGACCGGGCCGGGATCGATCTGAAAGGTGAAATCGACGGAGTTGTTCTCCGGGTGGTATTTCTGTTCGGCGATGGAAACCTGAGCGAGAGCACGGCTCTGCTTCTGAAATCTCTTGCGTAGGCGCCGCAGCGAATCGCTGACTCTTGCAGCCGTCAGACGATCGCCGCTTTTCATGTGCGCGATCTTCCGGACTTCCATAACCGAGAGGGCCGAGGTACCTGTGACGCTCAGGTCGCCCACATGCGCCTGCGCGCCCGGTGTGACGTGGAAAAGAATATCGACTTGCTGGGTGGCCGTATTCGAAGTGCTTTCGGCAGTGACTCGAGCCCGGTAGTAGCCGTCCTCCTGCATGAGTTGCCGAATGTTTTCTAAAGCACGATCCAGTTTGTCGTGGGTATAGAGTTCGCCGAGCTGAAACTTTGAAGCGTTGATCAACTGGTTTGGGGTGGGGCGCGTGGGAGCGCCGTCCACGTTGACCGCTCCCAGAAAGAAATTCTCCGAAGTGGTGAACGTCAGCGTAACGCCTTCGCCGGAAGGCACCGCTTCTGCCTGGATGTCGGCAAACCGGCCGGTGGCATACAAAGCCCGAATGCTGTCGCGGACGCGGATGCGGTCCAGCGGTTCCCCATTCTTCTGCGGCAGCAACTGCAGCAAGTGCTCGCGGTCGCGATCATTCACTCCAGAAAGCTGGATCGACCGCACAACCTTGCCTTCGTATGCGGCAATCACTCCCACAGACGGCGGCTGTTGCCCAGGATCCTGCGCTCGTGACGGCAGCGCCGCAAACGACAACACAATCATCGTGATCAGGAATGGCGCGTACCGTCTCAGCAATCCGTGTCCTTGGGCCCCGGCGCTTGTGCTTTTGATGGAGAAGCGCCTCGCCGCTGTTGCATCCATTGCCTGGACCTGAATTTCTTCATGGTGAGCTGCCGCGGATGACAATCATCCGCCAGCAAAGCCAGCCACTTATAATAAAGGTTTTGCAGCGCGTAACTGGTGACCTCTTTGGCACAGGAAACTCCGACAAGCAATTCTCCGGAAGGCGCCTCTCGGGATAACGAGGCTCGGGAAAAGGAACGGTACTCGCGGCAGATATTGTTCCGCGGCATCGGCGACAACGGCCAACGGAAATTGGCCGCCGCGAGCGTGGCGATCATTGGCTGTGGCGCCACGGGCTCCGCACTGGCGGGACTGCTGGCCCGCGCTGGGGTCGGCACACTCCGTATCATCGACCGTGACTATGTCGAGCCCAGCAACCTTCAACGGCAGTCGCTTTTCGATGAGAACGACGCCGCGGAGTCCCTCCCGAAATCCATCGCCGCGACGCGCAAGATCGCAGCTTTCAATTCCGAGATAGTGGTCGATCCCAAGGTCGAAGATCTCATCCCCGCAAACATTGAAGTGTTGCTTGAAGGGATGCATCTCATCCTGGACGGGACCGATAACTTCGAGACCCGATACCTCATCAACGACTTCGCCGTCGACCGCTCGCTTCCCTGGATATACTCGGCGGCAGTTGGAAGCTATGCTGTGACTCTCAACGTGCTGCCCGGGCGGACGGCCTGCATGGCTTGCATTTTCCCGGATTCACCGCGAGGGATGGTTGAGACCTGCGAGACCTCCGGCATTCTCAATTCGGCAGTGAACCTCGTGGCATCGATCGCCGCAACCGAGGCTCTCAAGATTTTGGTCGGCGGCGCACATGCTCCCCAACTTCGGAAGACCCTGCTTTCCTTCGACGTCTGGACGAACGAACAGGCGGAAATCTCCGCAGCGAAGCCTCGCCCTGGCTGCCGCGCCTGCGCCAATCGCGACTTCATCCATCTCGCCGGCGAAGGTCACCCACACATCACGCTCTGCGGCAGGAATTCCGTGCAAATCCATGAGAGGCAGCGTCCTATCGACTTCGCGGAACTCGATCGCCGCCTCCAACCGCATGGCACAGTCCGCCACAACGCCTTCGTACTGAAGTTCTGGCACGATCCATATGAGATGACCCTCTTCCCCGACGGCCGCGCAATTATCAAAGGCACAACCGACACTGCGGTCGCGCGGAGTCTGTATGCAAGATATGTAGGAAGCTGAGGAGGATGTTGGATTTGTCATGCTGACCGGAGTCGAAGCATCCCTATACCCTTCTGCGCCGCCTCCCGAGCTTTCCTTGGACGCCATCCACGGATACCACTCTGCGAGAATTAGCTTCGATCTGCTAATCTTCTCTGCTCGTGAATTCCCAGATTCGAATCCGCCCAGAAAAGAGCGTTGATGCCGGAAGCCACGCATCCTGAGCCCAGCCGCCCATTCCGCTGGCTGGTGTTGATCTTTGCCAGCCTGACGATGTTCGGCAATTACTATGTCTATGACTGCATTGCGCCGATCGCCGACCTTCTGACCAAGCAACTCGGGTTCTCCGATGCAAATATCGGGCTCCTCCAGGCGATCTACAGCATTCCCAACGTCGTCATGGTACTGATCGGCGGATACATCGTTGACCGCATCGGCACCCGCAGAGCCATCTTCATATTCGGGACCCTGTGCTTCCTTGGCGCAGTGCTGACTTGCCTGTCGGGTGTGCTGGCTGTGATGGCCAGCGGCCGCCTCGTCTTCGGCCTCGGCGCGGAATCGCTCATCGTCGCTGTCACCACGGCTGTCGCGAAATGGTTCCGCGGAAAGGAACTCAGCTTCGCCTTCGGCATCAATCTGATGATCTCTCGTGCGGGCACGCTGCTGGCGCAGCAGTCTCCCTCGTGGGCAGGATTCGCTTACAGCTACTGGCGGAATCCACTGCTGATCTCCGTGGGATTCGCCGCGTTATGTATCGTTGGCGGCATCGTTTACTGGGCTCTGGAGGTCTATGCGGAAAAGCGCTACCAGATTGGCCCGGCGGGCGCGACCGACAAAGTCGTCCTTAGCGACATCAAGGAGTTCGGTCTCTCTTACTGGTACATCGTTGCTCTGTGCATCACGTTTTACTCGGCAATCTTCCCTTTCGAAACTTTCGCCTACAAATTCTTCATGGACGCGCACCACGTATCCCGCGAAGCGGGCGGCGACTTGGTCGGAATGCTTACCCTGTTCACCATGTTCGGAACACCGATCTTCGGCCTCTTCGTCGATAAGCTGGGCAAGCGCGCCCTTCTGATGATGCTCGGTTCCCTACTTCTCATCCCGGTTTATCTCCTGATGGCCTACGTGCGCTCGGCGAACTACATCACGGTCTACCTGCCGTCCACTGCCGACGGGCACTTCTCGCTGATTGCGCACCACTTGCCGCCGATTCTGCTGCTGACCATGGCTATGATGGGAATCGCCTTCTCCCTGATTCCCGCGGTGATGTGGCCATCGGTCGCCTATCTGGTGGATCAGTCGAAACTCGGCACCGCTTACGGCCTGATGACGATGATCCAGAACATTGGGCTCGCTGGCTTCAACCTGATGGTCGGCTGGGCCAACGACTACAGCCACGCCGGTCCCGATCATCCAGCCGGCTACAACCTTGGAATGTGGATCTTTTCAATCCTCGGCTTCTCCGGTTTGACCTTTTCCTTCCTGCTCCGGCAGCGAGAAATGGGCCCGCACGGGCATGGCTTGGAGACGATTACTACAGCAAGACATGCGTCCTGATGGCACGCAGAATTTACCAATTTCCGAAGATTGCGACTCTAAATTCGGGATTGGGTTTGAGCATGGGAAGCAGGGGGTCGTTCAACCCCGAGCAGGCAAAGGATTTCTGACAGAAAAGTGACAAATACAGGAATCCCAAGATCGGTAGAATGCCTCTGATATTCTGAATATGAATATTACTTTCGTGCCCGAGACACTGCCCGCAAGCCATACAACGTAAAGATAGTTAGCCGCATCTCACGGGGTGCGGCCGGAAAAGGCAACTTGACCGACCGAGACCAAAAAGACAGCCAGCGGCAAGGCACTGATCGACCTGGCAACGATCGACCGGGCAACGACTTCAACGAAGCCGGCGCCATCGAAAGGGCCAAGCTAGGGGACGCCCAGGCGTTCCAGGCTCTGTACGATAAGCACAAGCGGCGTGTGTACTCACTCTGCTTGCGAATGACGGCAAACACTGCCGAGGCCGAAGACCTTACGCAGGAAGCGTTCTTGCAGCTTTATCGCAAGATTGCAACATTCCGCGGCGAGTCAGCGTTTTCGACCTGGTTGCATCGGCTGTCGGTGAACGTGGTGCTCATGCACCTGAGGAAGAAAAACCTCCCGGTGGTTTCGCTGGAAGAGACCACGCAGGGCGGCGAAGAAGATACTCCGAAGAAAGATTTCGGAGCGGAAGATTTGGCGTTGGCCGGATCCATCGACCGGCTGCAGTTGCAGAAAGCAGTCGACGATCTCCCTCCCGGCTACCGCACGATTTTTGTGCTGCACGACGTCCAAGGTTACGAACATAATGAAATCGCGACCATCGTCGGATGCTCGATCGGAAACAGCAAGTCGCAGTTGCACAAAGCACGTATGAAATTGCGCGATCTGCTCAAGATGAACAGAGCCGAAAAGGCCTCATGAGCAGAGGCAAGCGTGGAAAGTGATCCGGCGCAGACTGGACACTGCCGTACAGTTGCAAGAGCTGCACGCTGAGTGGATGCGACAGGAAACGGATTCAGCAGAGGCTTGGGGAGAGCAGTATGAATTGCGCTGAGTTGCAGAAGAGCCTGGGAGAGTTCGAAGACGGCAGCAGCGCCGCCCAGCAGGCTCACCTGAAAACCTGCCCGGAGTGCTCGGCTCTGGTCGCAGAATTAAACCTGATTGCCTCCTCGGCAATCGAATTGAGCGAGGCGAACGAACCCAACCCTCGCGTGTGGAATTCCATCGAAATGGCGTTGCGGCAGGAAGGATTGATCTTTGAGCCGCGTTGCGTCGCGTTCCAACACAGCCTGCTGGAGAGCGAAGACGGCAGAAGTGCCGTCCAACAGGCTCACCTGAAAACCTGCCCGGAGTGCTCGGCTCTGGTCGCAGACCTGAACCTGATTGCCGCTTCGGCAATCGAACTGCGCGAGGAACACGAACCCAGTCCCCGTGTGTGGAATTCCATCGAGATTGCCTTGCGGCAGGAGGGACTGATACGTCCGCCGCGGTCCAGCCGTTCCCTTCTGCCCTCACTCAGCAGCCGCTGGGCGTGGACGCGATGGGCGGTCCCCGCGGCGGCGGCTTTGCTGGTGGCGGTGGGCATCTACGTTCGCCAGCATTCTCTGCCCCAGCAACTCGCCAGCAATCTCGCCAAGCCCCCGGTTGTGAGCGTCGTCTCCGACCTCGCGATTGCCGGGCTGAATGACGACGACCTGTTGCAGGAAGTGTCCGAACAAACCCCCGCCATGAGGGCACAGTACGCCGACAATCTCCGCCGCGTCAACGAGTACATTCACGACGCGAAAAGCATTGTCGACGCCGATCCGAATGACGACGAAGCGCGACAGTCGCTGAACGAGGCCTATCAGGAAAAAGCTATGCTTTTCGAGTTGGCCATGGATCGTTCTCTGCCATAATGGAAGGCAATTGTTCCCGTCCTCCCAGAGGACGGAGCAACACGAAGCTGGAAATCGGGGATTCGCGATGAGCGGGCGTACAGCAAATCTGGTAGCGGTGAGCGTGACGGTCGGGGTGCTGACCGCTGGCACGCTGATGGCGCAGCAGAGCCATAAAGAACTCCACTTCAACGTCGGGCCCAAAGCGGGCGTTTCCGTGAACAACCCTTACGGATCCATCTCGGTGAAGCCTTCTTCCGGCAATACCGTCGTGGTCAACGCCGTGCTTTCGTCTGAAAAGGTTGAGGTCGATAGCAACCAGGTCGGCAATCGCGTAGATATCCAATCGCACCTGCTGAATGGCGCCACCCCCGAATCGGGACACGTGGACTACGAAATTCTGGTCCCCGCTGATGCCAGCGTCTCGTTGCATTCCACTAGCGGCCCTATGCATGCCGAAGGGCTGCACGGCGACATGACGCTCGAAGGCGCTGAGGCGGTGGTCGACGTCCGCGATATCAGCAACGCGCACGTTCACGTCAGAACTCTCGATGGCCCAGTCACGCTCACCAACGTGATCGAAGGCCATGTCGAAGTCGACTCCCTGACCGGTTCAGTCACGCTGAACCGAGTCAACGGGCCTCTGGTACAAGTGGTCTCGACGAGTGGCGTCATCAAGTACACGGGCGACTTCGGCGATGGCGGTTCATATCGCCTGACCAGCCATAGTGGTGACATCGAAGCGACGGTTCCCGACTCAACCTCGGCCAAGGTGACTGCGACCTCCGTGCACGGCGAAGTGCACGATGATATTCCGCTCCAGCCCGAGCAACACCCTTCCTTCATCGTGAGACAGGGAAGTGCCTTCGCGGGTTCCATCGGCAAGGCCGCGCTCTCTTCGAAAGTTGTGCTGCGCAGCTTCAGTGGTAAAATCCACCTCAGAAAACGCACCGCAAAATAACAGCGCAATGAGAACGGGATCGTTTGGAAGATCGTCCCGGTAAAGATCGGCCCGGCAGAAATTGTCCAGGCCAAGGTCGTCCGGCAAAGATCGTCCGGATATGAAGCGTTCTGGCAAGCCGCTTGGCGCACGGAAACGCACTCCTTTGCGGAGCGCGTCCACGACGGCAGCGCACTATGCAGGCAACGCCGTCGTCCTCGTCGGCTTCATGGGTGCCGGCAAGAGCAGCGTCGGCCAGGCTCTCGCGCGACAGTTGAACTGGGTCTTTGAAGATCTCGACGAACGCATCGAGCGGCGCGAGGGGCGCATGGTCGCGGCGATTT
Organism: Candidatus Sulfotelmatobacter sp.; assembly: GCA_035695545.1. Classification (GTDB taxonomy): domain Bacteria; phylum Acidobacteriota; class Terriglobia; order Terriglobales; family Acidobacteriaceae; genus Sulfotelmatobacter. Next base: position 60,678 of record DASRRV010000349.1, read on the forward strand.
TCCGGGATTCCGGTGAACTCGCCTTCCGCCGGGCCGAACAGTCGGCTCTGCAACAGGTGCTCGAAGAGTTGAGCGGCGGAGTCGCCAGAATCGTGGCCTTGGGCGGAGGAGCGTTCGTGCAACCAGGCAATGCGGCGCTGTTGAAGTCTTGCGGTGTGCCCACTGTTTTCCTGGACGCTCCCGTCGACGAGCTATGGCAGCGCTGCCGCAAGCAGGCCAGCGAGGCCGGAACAGAACGGCCGCTGCTGAAGAGCATGGAGGAGTTTCGCCAGCTTTATGAAAACCGGCGCAAGAGCTACGCCGAGGCAGCACTGAAGATTGGAACCGGGAACCGCTCCGTGGACGCGATCGCAAAGGAGATCGTCGAAACCCTCGGTTTGAAGACGATCGCCATACGCACCGAACAAGGAGAAGTCGAGTGACGCTGCACACCGGAACGCGCTGGACCAGATCGTGGACCATCGCCTGGACTGCTGCTTGGACCGTGGGAGTCGTTTTGATTTCTTCCCTGGCCTTCGCCGCCGGCCATGCGGGAGACAAAAAGGACAAGGCCAAGCCCGAAGGTCCGCAGACCGTCGACTCGGGCTCCTTCGGCGTGTTCATCAAAGGCCAGCGCGTGGTCACTGAGACTTTCCACATCGAGCAACTCAACGGCAACAGCGTCATCAAGTCGCAGCTCAAGGAGACGGGCGCAGCCGATCCCACAAGCCAGAAATCCGATCTTCAACTCACCTCCTCCGGCGAACTGCTCCGCTATGAGTGGAGTCAGGCTTCCGGCGGCTCCTTGGTCGTGATTCCGAACAACGATTTTCTGATGGAAAAAGTCACCGCCGCCAGCTCCGGTAAAACTGCCGAAAAACCGTTCCTGATGCCGAGCACGTCGTCGATCCTCGATAACAATTTCTTCGTCCAACGCGAAGTCTTGGCGTGGCGTTACCTTGCCGCCGCCTGCAAACCGGAGTCGGGGAACTTGAAATGCCAGCAGGACGCTGCTCAGTTCGGCGTACTGGTACCGCAAGACCAGACCTCGCTGAGCGTCCGCCTGCTGCTGGTGGGTAAGGAAAAGGTCATGATCCGCGGCGTAGAGCGCGAACTGCTTCGCTTGAACTTGAGCGGAGAAAGTTTTGAATGGGGCCTTTGGTTGGATGATAAAGATCACTTCAAACTGATTCGGGTGGCGATTCCTGCCGATAACACCGAGGTAGTCCGGGACTAAGCTGTGTCCGCCCGGCGGCAGAATTGAGATCGCCCTGGAAAATTTATTGTTACTGACTGACTCACGCACGGCACGGGTGCTCGTAACGGTGCTGCTGTTCGCACTCGGGCTGGGCTTCCTCTATGTGGCCCGGGCCACGCTGATGGCGTTTCTATTCGCCATCTTCTTCGCCTACCTGATGAGCCCGCTTGTCAACCACCTCGAAAAGCTGCTGCACGGACGCGGACGCGCGATTGCCGTTATCTATGTGCTGTTGGTCGTGCTGGTGGTCGTGTTCTTTGTGGTGGTCGGTCCCAAGGTTACCCGAGAGGGCGCCCGCTTAGGAAAAGCGGTTCCTGAGCTTTTGCTGCAGCTCAGCTCCGGCCAAATCGCGACGCAAATCGGCGAACAGCATGGCTGGAACGAGAAGAGCACCCAATTGGTGCAGGCGTTCCTCGCCAGCCACGGGGACGAAATCACCCAACTGGCGCAGCGCGTCGGTCTGCGCATCGCCGACGTCGCCAAGCAGGCCTGGTTGTTCTTCGTGGTCCCACTGCTGTCGATTTTCTTCCTCAAGGACGGCCGTTCTTTCAGCGCCTTCCTGCTCTCCACCATCAATTCGCGCCCGCAGCGTGAGTTCCTCGAAAACGTGCTGAACGATCTCAACCAGATGCTGGCTCACTTTATCCGTGCTCAGCTGACTCTGGCAGCGCTAACGCTGGTCATGTACTCCACGTTTCTCGGCATCATGGGCGTTCCCTACGCCCTGGTCCTTGGCACGATCGGCGGAGTTCTGGAATTCGTTCCAGTCGTCGGCCCCCTGGCCGCTGCCTTGATGATTGTGAGCGTGGCTCTGCTGATGAGCTACCAGCACTGGCTCATACTGGTGATCTTTCTCGGCACTTGGCGTCTCGTGCAGGACTACGTTTCCTCTCCCCGCATCATGGGCGAGAGCATGGAACTGCATCCTCTAGCCGCAATCTTCGGAGTGATGGCTGGAGGCGAAGTCGCCGGCATCCTCGGCATCTATCTTTCCATTCCCGTAATGGCCAGCCTGCGCATCGTCTTCCGCCGCTGGCGCCTCTATGCCGAAAAGAAGAAGTTCGGTCCCCTAACCGAATATGCCTTCGGTCAACCGCAACACAGGAAATGAAAGCTAATTGTCGCTGGTGGTTGATTGAATCCCCGGCTTGACCCTCCAATCAACAATCAAAAAACATCAATCAACAACTGCTTTACTCTGAGTACTGGGTGCTGGGTAGTGGCTACTCCCCCACCCCGATCGCCTTCTCCACCGCCACCTTCCGCAGAAACTCCGCCGCGGCCTCCGGCAACACCGAGTTGATAAACATGCCCGATCCCAACTCAAACCCTGCAACCCGCGTCAGCCGCGGGATCACGCTCACATACCCGTGGAAATGCCGCGCTCCGGCATATTCCGCCGGCGCTGCGCACGGTGAAGTTCAGGTCGGGATTCTCCAGCCAGCCCCACTTAGATCTTCGCCAGCAGACTCCGCAGAACGCGCGCCAGATCGTTCACCTCCACCTCGGAGATGTCACCGAAGCTGGCCATATGGCGCAGCGGGAAAATATGCGTGGCAAACGGCGTGGCCGCGGCGAACACTTCCATGGCCACGAAATGCTCGCTCTTCAGAACAATGCGTGTCTGGTCCTCCACTTCCCGTTCCGCCATATGGCAGAACATACATTCGCCCGCGTCATCGTAATGGCGCAAAGCTTCGAACAGCCGGTGCCGGACCTGGCTCGGAATCACCGGCGTCGCAATCAGTTGCGAGAGCGGATGCTGCAGGCTCGGCCCCAGCATCGGCTCCACGATTCTTGAAAATCGTGATGTGGTTCACGCGCCGGTCCACGCTCAGCGCGTTGCAGCGCTCCTTGTAGATGTTCAGGATGCTGGCCACATGCGCGTCGGGCAGCATCGCCATGCAACGCGCATGGTCCGGTGAGTCGATGACGACCTCGTGATAGCCAAAGCCATCGATCCGCCGCCGCAGGTGCTGCAGGTTACGTGTTGGCTGCAATTCGCTCGACAGCGCCGCAAACTTGTTCGGAATCACCCGTACTGCCCACGGCTCGCTCCGAAGGACCGGCGTTCGCAGAACCTCCGGCGGAGTTATGCTCTCGTTGCCCGGGCAGAATGGACAGGTCTCGACAAACGCCAGTACCGGCTGGACCGCGCCGTGTGTTGCCAGCTCCTCAGGCCGCCTGGCCCGCTCGGTGGCGATGATGACCCATTCCTTGGTGAAGAAATTCTGACGAAACTCCGGCATGTGATTCCCTCCAACTGTCTTTATCGGCGGTCGAAGGCAAGCTCTGTAGCAGGGGAGCCGTAGAACAATTTAAGAATTGTTGACTAGGACGATTTCCCTTTTCGGTTCCTCCGCCGAAGCTCTTCGCTCGCCTGTTATAGAATTCCAACTACCCTATGAACCGCAGAATCTCCAAGGGATACACGGGATGACTCACGTTCCCGGCCAGCACAGCTCCCAAGTCTTTTCCAGGAAGTCACGCCGATGATCGTCATGAAGTTCGGCGGCACGTCGGTCGAAGACGCCAAGGCCATCGACCGCGTGGCTTCGATCGTCGAGGGACGCAAAGCGCAGAAACCGGTAGTCGTGGTCAGCGCCATGGCCAAGGTCACCGACACGCTTCTGACCATGGCCAAGGCCGCCGGCGCCGGAGAGCGCAAGACCGCCCTGAAACTCTGCCGCTCTCTGCAGGAACGGCACTACAACACTGCCAGCGAATTGCTGGGCACCGCCCGCTTCACCGAATTCCATTCAGAATTGGGCTCGGACTTCGAAGCCCTCGACGAACTCCTGCGCGGTATTTCCGCCGTTGGAGAAATTACTCCTCGCACCACCGACCACGTCGCCGCTTTCGGCGAGATGCTCTCCAGCAAGATCGTCGCTGCTGCCTTTGCCGCCCGCGACCTCAACGGAGTCCACGTCGATTCCCGCGACATTCTGCTGACCGACAGCAACTACATGCAGGCGGTGCCTCAGTTCGAGGAAACCAACGCCCGGCTTCAGGAAAAAGTTCAGCCCCTGTTACAAGCGGGCCAGGTGCCGGTAATGGGTGGATTCATCGGCTCGAATCGAGCCGGGGTCACGACGACCATCGGACGAGGCGGCTCCGATTTCTCCGCCGCAATCTTCGGAGCAGGCCTGGGAGCCGACCGCATCGAAATCTGGACCGACGTCGATGGCATTCTCACCACCGATCCCAGAATTTGTCCCCAGGCTCGCCGCATCAAGGTCATCAGCTTCGATGAAGCTGCCGAACTTGCCTATTTCGGTGCGAAGGTTTTGCATCCCGCCACTGTCTTGCCGGCTATCCAGAAGAACATTCCCGTCTACGTCTTGAACTCGCGCAATCCATCGTGCGAAGGCACGCGCATTACAACGCGTGGCCCCCAGGTCAAGAACATCTTCAAGGCCATCGCCGCCAAGAAGCGCATCACCATCGTCGACGTCGCCGCTCCCCGCATGCTGTTGGCTCACGGCTTCTTGCGTTCCATCTTTGAGGCCTTCGACCGCCACAAGGTCGCCGTCGATGTGGTCTCGACCTCCGAAGTCAGCGTCTCGCTCACCGTCGACTCCAATCAGGCCATCCCCGCTCTGGCCGCCGATCTCGCCAAGCTGGCCGACGTGAAATACGAAGGCCGCAAAGCCATCGTCTGCCTGGTCGGTGAAAACCTCCGCGACACGCCGGGAATCGCCGCTCTGGTCTTCCGCGAGCTAGCCGACAAGAAAATTCGCATGATCTCCCAAGGTGCCTCCGAAATTAACCTGACATTCGTGATCGAAGAGGACGAAGTGCCCGACGTAATCCAACGTCTCCACAAAACATTTTTCTCTGAATTGGACCCCGAAGTCTTCGCGTAGAAAGTTTTCGCGCAATTATCTAGGGGCGGACGCAGCTTGCCCTGAGCCAAGCCGAAGGGTCCGCCCCGCGAGCGTAGCGAGGGTTGGGTTGACTTAGGGCCAATCCAACTCACACCGACAGCAACCGATCAAAGAACGTCCGATACCGCTGCAACGCCACGCGCAGATCCTCCGTGGAGACGCTGTCTCCACGATCCCATTGCTTCTCCAGACCGGATCTTTCTTCAGCAAAAACTTCCGCCAGTCGCTTCATCGCGGACGCCACCAGCCCGTCAGCCTGCTCGACTGCCTTCCGCGGCTCATCTACAAATGCGGTTTGAATCTCCTTCCAGCGCGTCCGCAACGTCTCCAGTTCGTTGCTCGGAAACAGCGGAGCCGTCGCCGCAGGGGAAGCATTCGCTGAAACGGTAATCGGGGCAATGGGCCCTGCCCCTGGGCTGGACTCGTACCCCCGGTCCGCTGCTACCGGCTGCAGACCTTTGCTGTCACTGGCTGGCCGCTTCCCCTGCGCCAGGTCGGCAGTTGTGATTTCTTCTTCCTGGTTGAATGGTTCCTCGAATTGCGCTTGGTCTTTCCTCAACGGCGTTGCCATTTCTATGCTCCCTTTCTTTGCAGTTGACGTTCTTCGAGCAGTTCCTGAAAAAGCGCACGGTAGTGCACCATCGCCTGTCGCAGATCTTCCGTGCTGGCCTGGCCTGCACTGTGACGGAGCGCGATCGCGTGTCCCGAACGGTAATTCTCCACAACCATCGGATAATCCACCGAAATGTCGGCAGCCCGTTGTTCGAACTCCCCGATCGGATATCCCCGCGCCTGCATCACTTCCGTGACCAGCGCGTCAGCCACAGTAACGGCGCCTCGCGGATCGTCCACAAAGCGGGCCTGGACCTCATTCCATCGGACGACAAAGCTTGCCTTGTCGGATGGAGGCAACGCCCGAATCTTGAACGTCTCCCGGCGTTTCGCGCGGAAATCCAGCACGCCTTCCGCTTTCCGTGGATCGCCTTCCTGCTGCAATACCCGGTCGTACTCCGGCCCGAAACGCTCCCGTAGTTGGCGGCTGCGCCGCTTGCGTGAGGTGACAAAGCCAATAGCCGCGACGGCAATTGCGGCGATAATCACAATTACTAGAATCAACAGTTGAGTCTGGGTCATGCATCCTCCGCTCGTTGTGCTGCTATCGGATGCTTGCGTGGGGGCGCGTGTTGTCGAACGTGTCGTCGAAAATCACGGCTGATGCGACTTATGAAGGTCGCTGCCGTGCCGGTTTTTTCAGCGCAATCAGGTATTTACTGCAAGCGCATTCCGGCGCAACCGCAGGGGCTGAGGTAAGCTGTCAGAGTTCAGTTTCTTGAGACTATGAACATCCTGATCTTAGGCCGCGGAAAAACCGGATCGCTCGTCGCTGAGGTAGCGGCAGAGCGCAGACATCACACGCGAGTCGCCGGTGCAGCGGAAAACGCCGCGTGTGCCGCGCTGAGTCCAGAAAGACTCCGTGGCGTCGACGCCGTCATTGACTTCACCGCGCCACATTGCGTCCTGGCCAATATCGAGGCCTGCGTGCGAGCCGGCAAGAATATGGTCGTCGGCACAACCGGCTGGTACAAAGAAGCAGAACGCATTCGCACCCTCGTCGAGCAGCACGGCACCGGATTCGTCTACGCTCCCAACTTCTCGGTGGGCGTGAATCTTTTCCTCGACGCAGCCCGATCCGCGGCCGCCGCCTTGCACTACGACTACTCTGGCCAAATCTTCGAGCGCCACCATGCTCACAAGAAGGATGCCCCCTCAGGAACAGCCATTACGATCCAGCACGTAGTCCGCGAAGCGAGTGGCAAGAACGAAGACCTCGAGATCACTTCTTTCCGGGAGGGAGAAGTCGTTGGCCTGCACGAGCTAGTGTTGGAGTCTGCCAACGACCGCATCTATCTCTGCCACGATGCGAAGTCCCGCCGCGGCTTCGCCGAAGGCGCAGTGCGAGCTGCCGAATGGCTGGCTGGTAAGAAGGGCTTCTACGATTTCAAGGACGTGTGGCGGGAGTTGTAGGTACGCCAATTTGCGATTTCAAGACGGGTGAAAGGACTTCTGCCACGATCGATGCCATCCGTCGAGCGCCAATATCAGAGAGGTGTAATCCGTCCGAAGTCGCTTCCCTTCCCGCGATCACGCCCATCAGAAACCGTTTCGGAATGAGCCACACTCCATATTTTGCTGCCAGTCGCCTCTGAATTGGGCCGTATCCAACCTGGGACGGAAGCAGCGGCAACTCAAACATCACTAGCGTTCGGCCGGGCACAGCCAGTTTCGCCAAGACTCTTTCTAACGCTCGCGCGAAGATGCCCGACTCCTCGCCTCCCAGCAGATCGTTCCCGCCAAGTTCGATCCGTACTAAGCGATCGTCTGAACCAACCCGGTCCGCCAATGCGAGACCATCGGCCGCCGTGGCGCCAGCCCTTGAAAGATTCCTAGCCTCCACTCCTGTAACCTCCTGCATGACATCGGGCCACGGCCGCACCTTCGCGCCCAGACCGGCCGATATCGAATCCCCAATCACAACGAGATGGTCACTCGCCTCGCCTCGAATCACAGGCACACGGCGGTGCAAGAATTCGACAGTCGAGAGGACGAGCAGCAGCGCGGTCAAGACTGCCGTCGACGCAACCCGCAGACTCAGCCACGCATGAGTCGCAGATGTGCTGCTCCGCCCCACAAGCCAAAGGAAGAACGAAGCTCCAAAGATTGCGTCTACGGTCCAGCTAAACGGAGGACAAGCCATGACCATCAGGATCAGACCCATCCATGCCGCGATGTTGAGCAGCGGACGTGGCCACCGTGGCAGCGTGCACAGTGAAATCCCTACCGCCAGGAAAAGGAGCAAGGCACCGGGATAAAGCGACTCGCCGGATGCGAAGTATAAGAGGATCGGATTCACTCGCAGAATCGTATCAGCACTTTCACCTCGGACCGGCCGAACCGAGTTTTCCCTCCCCGCCCATTCGCGCTACATTATTCCTATGCAACTCCGTGGATGTGGTACGGCCCTCGTTACTCCCTTTCATCAGGATGGCTCGATCGACGACGCGGCCCTGCGCAACCTGGTCGCATGGCAAGTCGAGTCCGGCATTGATTTTCTGATTCCCTGCGGCACCACCGGCGAAACGCCCACTCTCTCCCACGACGAATGGCTCCACGTCATCGACACGACCATCGAAGTCGTAGCCGGACGTGTGCCGATCATGGCCGGCGCCACCTCAAACTCCACGCATGAGGCAGTCGAGAAGGCAAAAGAAGTGGCCGCCCGCCCCGGAGTCAATGCCATCCTCACTGCGTCCCCGTATTACAACAAGCCCACGCAGGAAGGCCAGTATCGCCACTTCAAAGCCATCGCGGAAGCCGTAGGCGACAAGCCCATTATTCTCTACAACGTCCCCGGCCGCACCGGATCGAATATTGAACCCACGACTCTGGTTCGCCTTGCCGAAATCCCTAACATCGTGGGGGTGAAAGAAGCCAGCGGCAATATGACCCAGATCGCCGAAGCGATTAATCTCGTCCCCGATACGTTTCTGGTTTTCTCCGGCGACGACGCGGTCACGCTCCCGGTCATCGCCCTCGGAGGCGTAGGCGTGGTCTCCGTTGCCTCCAACGAGATCCCCCACGAAATGGCGTCGCTAACTCGGGCCGCCCTCGCCAACGACTGGACCACCGCCCGCGCCTTGCATCGCAAATATCTCCCGCTTATGCAAGCCAACTTCATCGAGTCGAGTCCGCTCCCGGTCAAAGCCGTGTTAGCGATGATGGGCAGAATCGAAGAGGTCTACCGCCTCCCTCTGCTGCCCATGCGCCGCGACACTCGCTCGCGCCTGCAAAAAATCGCTACCGAAGCAGGATTGATCAGCAAACCCACCGGCCCCGCCGCCGAAGCTCCGGAATTTTTCATCTACGAAAATTGGGCCGCCGGCCCGCACAAGATCGTGCTCCACCGCGGCTCCTGCGGCCAATGCAGTCACGGCAAAGGACGCCCCTCCGGCCACGACGTAAACCACGCCCGCTGGCACGGGCCCTATACCACGCTAGCCGAAGCCCGCGAAACCGCCCATGCCATGACCGGCGTCCTGATCCGTAGCGAATGCAAATGCGTGTAGGAAAGAACTGTTGATTTTCCTTCGTGTACCTTTGCGTCCTTAGTGGTTTAAGAATTTAGGTTTGAGCCTCTAATGCACCCTGCTGATTTTCTTAGCGTCCTTCGCGGCGTTTCTTAGCGTCCTTTGCGGTTCAAGCTTTTGACTTCGCCGACGTTTTTTTGACAAATCAACAATCCACAATCGACAATCAACCATTCCATGTCCTCCCTGAAATCCTCCATCGAGCGCCTCTCCGCCCAAGGCGAAGTCGAACACGATCCCGAAGCACGCAAAACGTTCATCGAATTCCGCGACCAACTTACCCAGGGAAAAATTCGCGCGGCCGAGAAAGCAGACGGTCGCTGGCGAGTGAACGCCTGGGTCAAACAGGGCATCCTGCTGGGCTTCCGTCTAGGCGAACTCGCCGACATGAGTGTCGGGGGGTCGTCCTCCGGCCTCTCCTTCGTCGACAAAGATACCTTTCCTGCCCGCCACTTCACCATCGCTGACCGTGTCCGCGTCGTGCCCGGCGGATCCTCCGTGCGCACCGGAGCCTACGTCGCGCCGTCAGTAATCTGTATGCCACCGATGTTCATCAACGTCGGCGCCTACGTCGAGGAAGGCACCATGATCGACTCCCACGCCCTTGTAGGCTCCTGCGCCCAGATCGGCAAACGCGTTCACCTGAGCGCCGCCGCGCAAGTAGGAGGCGTGTTAGAGCCCATCAACGCCGCTCCCGTAATCATCGAAGATGACGTCCTGATAGGCGGCAACTGCGGCATCTATGAAGGCACGCTAGTCCGCGCGCGCGCAGTGCTGGGCGCCGGAACAATCCTGACCCGCTCCACGCCGCTCTATGATCTGGTGAAAGGCGAAGTCTACCGGGCAACTTCTGAAGCGCCGCTGGAAATTCCAGAAAATGCGGTGGTAGTTCCCGGTTCCCGCGCCGTAAAAAAAGACGCAGCCGCCGACTGGAATCTCTCGTTGTACACGCCAGTGATCGTGAAGTACCGCGACGAAAAAACCGACAGCAGTATCGAGTTGGAAAATTGGCTTAGGTAGAAATCTGGCGGCAATGCAAACTCCAAGATTTTCTCTCCTGACCGCACGCTCCTGAAACGAATTCCCGCTCCGCAACACAATTCCGATAATGGGGTGGAACCCCTGACTCGCGAGTGTGATATTTCGCCGGTCCGGGCCCTGTGTCAGCAAGCCCTGCAAAGACTCCGCCCGTTGTGCCGCTTCGTCGTCCTGTCTCGGGGTCTCTACCTCAAAGACTAGGACTGCCAGAAAATACGCCCCCCAAACCAGCAACTGATCGCCTCGTCCGACAGGGCGCAGGTTTGTCAAAAACTTTCTGGAGGAGCTATGAAGCATAGGAACAAGAGGCTCATCTTGGGCCTAGTTGTTGCAGTCTGCAGTCTGACCACAGCCGGAATCGCACAAGAAACGGCCGACGAAGGTTCAACAACCAAGAGCACCCCAACCAAGAGTAGCAGTCCGACGGTTCCGCCACCGGCGACCATCACCGGGTCGGGTACAAAGGGCTTCTTGCCCGATTTTACGGGCGCTGCCACCATCGGCAACTCAGCGGTGTTTCAGACGGGTGCATCGCCGAACGCCAAGATCGGCATCAACACCAACGCTCCCACAACGGGGCTCGACGTTCACGGCGGGGCTGCGGTGCGAGGCACATTTATATTGCCTGCCACCGGGACCGCTACCATATCTGGAGGTAAGACTTCGCAGTCGGAGGACATGGCCGCGTCGGTCTTCAACAGCAGCACCAGTACCGCGGTGACGCAGACCTTCCAGCTCAAAGCCGAGCCGGTCAACAACAACACACCAAACGCCAGCGCAACCCTGAACCTCCTGTTTGGACAAGGAACCGCCGCACCCACCGAAACCGGTTTTAGGATCGGCAAAGGTGGTGCCGTCACGTTTGTCTCTGGCCAGACGTTTCCCGGCACTGCACGTCTCTCAGGCGGTAACGCGTTCACCGGCAACCAGAACGTTAGCGGGAACATCAGTGCCACTGGCTCGATTTCCGGGTCCGCCCTGAGCGGCAACGGATCCGGCGTCACCAACGTGAATGCAGCGGCATTGAATGGTTTCGGCGCCGGGGCGTTCGCCTTCGTCGGGGGCAACAACTCGTTCAGCGGTGTCCAGACCATGAACAACTCGTTCGTCGCTAACGCCGGTGAGACAGTGACGGGCACGATCCAGTTCACCGACAATGGTTCAAGCGGGGCGCTCCAACCTCCGCTCCTGATCAACGCGGTAGATTGCTGCTCATTTGGCGATCGCATGATCTGGGCGCACAGTCCTGGGTTCTCACAGTGGGGAATCTACTATGACGATGACAATGACGTCATGCATTGGCAGGAGTCGATCGGAAGCGACCTGATGACGCTGAATTTCTTCAACGGCGATCTCAACGTGGTCGGCGCCATCACGGCGGGGACGAAAGACTTCAAGATCGACCACCCGCTCGATCCCACCAACAAATACCTCTACCACGCCTCGGTCGAGTCTTCGGAGATGATGAATATCTACACCGGAAACGCGGTCCTGGATAACAGCGGCGATGCTGTGGTTTCGCTGCCCAAGTGGTTCGAGGCCTTGAACTCGGACTTCCGCTATCAACTGACCGCGGTCGGCGCAGCGGCCCCGAACCTACACGTGGTCCAGGAAGTCGCCAATCATCAGTTCAGCATTGGTGGCGGCGCTCCTGGCATGAAGGTTTCGTGGCAGGTCACAGCAGTCCGTCACGACGGTTATGCCAAGGCTCATCCGCTGGCGGTAGAGGTTCGCAAATCCGACAAGGAGCGCGGCCACTATCTCCATCCGGAAGCTTTCGGTAAGCCGCGGCTCACCCAGGAACAAATGGTTGGGCGTGGACCCGTGCAGTAAGAGCTAGTACGAGTTGCTAGTCTCCGCGGCCCCTCAGCTCCTACCAGAGTGTGAGGGGCCGCATTTTTCAATTGGGACTGACCTTCCGCTTACGCGTCGGAGAACGGCCGTTAGTGAATGTCGACGGCCAACGTGCCTGTACCATTCGACGCCACGCGAATCGCTGCGAGTTTCTGCACGACTGCATCGGCCGCCGCCAATTTCGCGGCCTCGTAGGTGCTTGCCATCCCAATCACGGTCATCCCCGCAGCGCGTGCGGACTGAATCCCAGCTGGCGCATCTTCCAGCACGAGACATTCCTTCGGCGAAAAGCCCAGCCGTGTTGCCCCCATCAAATAGGGCTCCGGATGCGGCTTCCCATTCACCACATCATCGGACGTCACCAGAACTTCCGGCACCGGCAATCCACAATGACGTAAGCGATTGCTGGCTAGCAGCCGCGACCCCGAGGTGACCACTCCCCACCGCCCCTCAGGAATCGCCTTCAGCAGACCTGCTGCGCCCGGCATCACGGTCACGCCCCGCTGATCGCCCGCCTCATGATTCTCAATCGCCGCCGCCTCGACCTCCGCATCCAGATGCGGCGCCACCCGCCGGATCACTTCAATCGTCCGCACTCCATGCGCAATCGCCATGATCGCGTTGCCATCCACGCCCTTGCGCGCCGCCCACTCCCTCCATTCGCGGTCCACCGCCTTGGTTGAGTCGCACAGAACTCCGTCCAGATCAAAAAGAATTGCCGAGCACGAAAAAGTAGGCATTATTACTTTTCTATCACAGAGAGCGCCAAACCAAAGATGTCACAGATTTTCTTAGCGTCCTTCGCGGATTCTCTTAGCGACCTTTGCGGTTTAGGCTTTTGACTTTGGCGCCGCACTCGTCAAGCACTGAATTGTTCTGCGGTGACGGATTTTCTCTGCGTCCTCCGCCTTTTCTCAGCGTCCTCTGCGGTTCAAGCTTTTGACTGACGATTCTGATGCCGACTCTAAGTCCCCCGCGCCGGAAGGACGGGCAGGTCGGGCGCCGCCGGTACCGCCTGCTGGGCCCGCTGCCGCAGAAGCAAATGCCGTTGCCGAAAATGCGTTCGAGCCCGCTCGCCCCAGGCCCGCACAAACCAATAATTTAGTCCAGCGCCCAGCGCCGCGCTGGCCAGCGGAATCACGCGTCCTGCCCACTTCTCCACCACTTCCGTGCTGGCCTTCGCCGCAATTCTTTGGATGACTTTCGGCACAAATTTGTTGACCACTTCTTTTTCCAGCAACTCGCGGCTGATGTCCACACCAGCCGCACTTGCCGCCGCGATCCACAACTCTGCGATCTCGTCGTCCGTATTGAATTCAAACCCGTAGATCAGGCTCAGCTTCTGAATCGTCCGCATCGTGATCGCCGAAAGAATCCCGAGATCCGGCACAATCGTCATCAACCCGCCCAATCCAAATCCCGCGCCTTCCAGCGCCGCAACTTTCATCCCACTGCGAATGATCGACTCCGCCACCGCATCGAGCTCGCCCACATCCAGCGAAAACACTCCGTGATATCCGCTGATCGGCACCCGGTACCCCGCCCGCAATTGCAGCAGAAATTTCTGCGGATCCACCTGCACCGTGGAATACGCGCGCGTCAACCCTTTCACCAGCGCTCGTTCCGCCCGCCGCCGCAGCCACGATTTCCCCTGTTCAGCCATTAAATCAACCTTACCGCAGCGTGAGCGAGAAAGCCATCGGGGGAAAACAGCCTTGAGTCTCGAGCTTTGAGCTTTGAGTCACTGGCAATGACCCAAGATGCCGATCCCACCCGATTCCTTACGCTCACAGCTCATCACGCATTACTCACCGCTCACACACTCACAGCTCACGACTCTCCCCCTGTGCTAGCATCATCTTTACTCAATGCCCACTGGAAAACTGCAAATCATCCCCCTGGGCGGACTGGGCGAGTTCGGTATGAACTGCATGGCCGTCCGCTGGGGAGACGACATCCTCGTCATCGACGCCGGACTCATGTTCCCGGAGGCCGAACTCCTGGGCGTCGACATCGTAGTCCCCGATATTTCCTATCTCACCGAGAACCGCTCCAAGGTTCGCGGCATCGTCCTGACTCACGGCCACGAAGATCACATCGGCGCGCTGCCCTGGTTCCTCTCCGAACTCAACGTCCCTGTTTGGGGCACTGAATTCACGCTGGCCTACGTCGAAGACAAGCTCGACGAGCACGGCTTGCTCGATGACGCGGACCTCCGCGAGCTGCGCCCCAACGAGCGCTTCAAGGCCGGAGCCTTCACGGTCCATCCGATTCAAGTCACCCACAGCCTGGTCGATTGCGTAGCGCTCGCCATTCACACTCCGCTCGGCGTCATTATTCACACCGGCGACTTCAAAGTCGATCCCACACCCACCGACAACAAACTCTTCGATCTGCACACCTTTGCCGAATATGGCAAAACCGGCGTGTTAGCCTTGTTTCAGGACTCCACCAACGTCGAGCGCAAGGGATACACCCCCAGCGAGCGCGCCGTCCGCCGCAAGTTTGACGAAGTTTTCGCCCACACCAAGCGCCGCCTGTTCATCTCGTGTTTCTCTTCGTCGATTCACCGCATTAATCTCGCCGTCCAACTCGCCCACGAGCACGGACGCAAAGTCGCCTTCCTCGGCCGCTCGATGAACAACTCCGCCGAGATTGCCGAAGACCTCGGCTACATCGAAGTCCCCGATGGCCTGGTCATCAATCCCGGCGAGATGAAAAATTTCCCGCCGGAAAAAGTTTGTGTGCTAATCAGCGGGACCCAGGGCGAGCCCATGTCCGCCCTCTCGCGCGCCGCCGTCGATAACCACAAGCACGCGAAAATCGAGAAGGGAGACACTGTCGTGCTCTCCTCCCGCATCATTCCCGGCAACGAAAAAACCATCTACCGGATGATCGACCACCTCTTCCGCCGCGAGGCCTACGTCATCTACGAAGACGGCACCTCGCCGCCCATCCATGTCAGCGGCCACGCCAGTCAGGAAGAACTCAAGCTCATCATCAATCTGGTCAAGCCGCGCTACTTCATCCCCGTCCACGGCGAATACCGCCAACTCAAACTGCACGCCGAAATGGCCGGCGCCATGCATGGCGCCGTCGGCAAGGTCATGCTCATCGAGAGCGGAGACGTTCTCGAGTTCGACGAACTCGGCGCCCGCAAAACCGCTCGCATCAAGGTCGGACGCGTCTGCATCGATTCCGGCAACCGCACCGATGTCGTTGAGGACTTAATTATTAAAGACCGCCTGCACCTCAGCGAAGACGGCATCGTCCTGCCCATCATCGCCATCAACAAGTTATCGGGAGAAGCGGAATCGGCTCCGGAAATCGTCACGCGCGGCTTCAACCCCGGCGACGACGGCCTTATGGAAGGCGCCAAGCGCATCGTCGAAGACACGCTAGCCCATTCCAGCGAAGAAGAAAAAGGAGACTACGGTGTGATAAAAGAAAAAATTCGTGCCGACCTGAAACGCTACATCTCCAAACAAACCCAAAAACGCCCGCTAATCATGCCGGTAATTTTGGAAATCTAGCAGCCGAAAATGCACATGTGAGGACAGCCTTCTCGGCTGCCGAGCGAAGGCGAAGCCGAACCGGCAAACGAGAACCCAAAGCATGTCATCCTGAGCGAAGCATTGGCCTCAGCGAAGCGGAGGCCAATGCGCAGTTGAAGGATCCCTATTACCTTCGCGCATCTGCCGATGCATGGAGGAATTCTCTCGGCACCGGAGGTCGAGCCCTCACCGCGGCCGCGTGCTGAACCCCGCTTCCTTCCACAACTTGTTCCACTGCCAAATCCCGCCCCAAGCCTTATCCGGCAACCGATACCGCAACTGATGCGCCAGCATAATAATCTGCCCCCGATGATGCGCCTCATGCGAAAACATGTAAGCAAACATCGCTCCCCCAGCAGGCCAAACAGGCACCCAACTCCCGCGCGAAAATTTCGGGACGCGCCGCTTCGGATCCCCAGATAACGCCTCGGTCAACATGCGCAAACACTGCGCCCCACTTTTCTTATGCGCCGCCGCGGCCTGCTTCATCGTGCACCGATCCGGATCGAGCGCCGCCGGACACTTCAAATGCGGCGCTGAATTCCTGATCCACACCAGCCGGCTGTTATGCAGATGCGCAAAGATCGCCCCAATCGTCCGCCCGCTCTGCCCCGAACCCGGCAACCGAGCCCGCCAGGCACGCGGGTCAAGATGCAGCAGCAACAACTGATTCATCGCATCGTTAACGGCATACGTTTCCAGCAGTGTGTCGCGAATCTCGACCACCGCAACCTCGGACTTTGTTGCCATGAATCCTCCGCAATCTCGCCACCTAACCTACATCTGCTCTTTCGATTCTGTCATCTTGAGCGAAGTATTTGCCTACGCGAAGCGACGGCAAATGCGCAGTCGAAAGATCCCTACCACCTACGCAACTCCGCCGCCGCATCCATGG
>DASRRV010000350.1:0-4859 GCA_035695545.1 Candidatus Sulfotelmatobacter sp.
TTTGCTCCACGCTTCTTTCAGGCCCCGCCTCACGGCGAGTGTTATTTCACCCTTGCGCTTCACTAACCCTTCGTCTCCATCAGACTGGGTAGAGGACTTTCACCTCCTAGCTGCTGAACATGCTTGGCACACAAGAAAAAGCCTCCACTGCCCTTCGGCAGTGGAGGCTAAACTAAGCGACATGCCCTTACTTTTTCGCAGCCCCAGGATGGAAGGAGTCAGCAAACGCCTTTGGGTTC
The DNA here is from genome assembly GCA_035695545.1 of Candidatus Sulfotelmatobacter sp. Taxonomy (GTDB): domain Bacteria; phylum Acidobacteriota; class Terriglobia; order Terriglobales; family Acidobacteriaceae; genus Sulfotelmatobacter. The sequence goes on from DASRRV010000350.1 coordinate 240, forward strand.
GGAGTTCCGACACCCGTCACATTATCCCAGCCCACCTTCGTATGCAGCGCTGAAGGAGAATTGCACTGGACGATCACTCCGAAGCCGTCCGCGGTACTGCAGTCGGTTCCGAATGACAGCGCCAGCGCAGTACTTTGCAGGGGAACGTAGTCCCACAAAGCCGTAATGAATTTTCCACTAGCGTCGCCGCCCATGATCATGTTGGAGTTGTAGGGAGTTGTGCCCGCGCTATCCACGACCGCACCCCGCACGTTGCCCGTCGAACTTAGCGGGACGATGTCATAAATAGTTCCCGCGGGCATCGAATACAAATAGGGTGCAGCCAGACCGAGGGGAGCTCCGGCTTCCTGATTGGCGATCGCCCACAGCGCCGAGAACATCGGTGCCGCGACGCTCGTTCCTCCCCAAACCTGCCAGACCAGTGACGGAATCTGCCCGGGCACCGTGATGGCGATGACGGCTCCGGTGAACGGATCCGCCAACCACCCCACATCGGGCACTTGCCTAGTTTTCCCCGGAAGCCCCTTCTGGTACGAAGGTTTCGCGAATCCAGCCAGGCAGTTTCCATCCGAGTCCGCCGTCACGCAGTTGCTCGGTCCTCCTCCTGCTCCGCCGATGAATCCAAATGCCAGCGGCGGATCGAATACAACCCCCTCCTCGGCTAGCAGCGTCTCGTTATTTCCCCAACCGGTCTGCCAGGCGATCGAGTTGTTCTTATTCAACGCCAGGCTCACTCCTCCTACTCCGGTTGCCCACGGAGAATCTGCCGGAGCACTCACCGTTGCCGGGATAAAGTCGAACGTGAAGTCCCCGCTGTCTCCTGAGGAGAAGTTGGTCGAGATTCCCGAAATCGCTGCCATCTCAGAAATCAGATTCTCGGTCTCCAGGATCGACGTTGGCGTGAACGATTCCGGCGAGCTGTAGCTCCCCGAAATTACATTTTCCAACCCATAACTCACCGCTGTGAACTCCGCGTCGTCTACGTCCAGGAACGACGCCGAGGGCGGAACGATGAGCTTGATGTTCGCGCCGGGGGCCACTGCGTGCGCCCATTCGACGTCAATGTTGATCTCCACCTGGTCCGCCGCCTGGCACGTGCTCGGCGTCGGAATGTAAGTGATGGCGAAATTCGATGACGTCAGCGCCGGCAATCCGAACATCCTCGAAAATGCATTCGCATCGTTCTGAATCGTCAGTGAACCGCACCAGTCGATGATCCCGATCGTCTGGCCGCTGCCATCGAATCCTTCCGCATACAATCCGCTCAGATTGTAGGCGGCCTGAATCATCGGCGGCGTGTATCCGCACCCCGCGCTCGTCAGGCTTTGCAGATTCAGATGGTTGCCCCGGTATTTCGCCGCAGGCAACGTTCCGTTGTTGTTGGTTGAGAACACATCCGTTTCCTGACCATCGAAGCAGTTATTGTTGAAGAAAGCATCGGGCGTCGGCGCGCTGGCCGTCATTACATTCGCCCCCGGCTTCTGCGACGGTACCACCGACCGGGCCATCATCGGATGTTCATACTTCCCGGTGTCCAGCCCCGAGATCGAGCCCACCAGCCCCGCGGCCGCTCCCTCGATGTAGGGATTGCGATCGTTGGCGCGAATGACTTTCCCGCGCACCTGATAGTTGTTCAGCACGACGTGAAAGGCCGACTCTACATCGCCCACCGTTCCTCGCGCCCGCACAAAGAAGTTGTGCGGACCAATCTTCACCCGCTTCAGGTTGTGGCCTTCCAGAAAACTCTGGACGGTCTTTGCTTCTTCCGCTGTCGGCGCGAACCGCTCCGCAAATTGCGAAGGTGTCAGAAAGTGTCGGTAGTTCGCCGAGTTGCGGTCATACAACCGCCGCGCCAGTGCGTCCATCTGGAGGCGATTGTGCGGGTTGAGCCACACGCTCACCTCGATCGTCTTCGACGGATTTTCCGTCCCCGCATTCTTCGCGGTCTTCACATAGTTGGGAGTATGGTTCGCAAGAATCCTTCCGCTCGCCGCAACACTGGGCAGCGCAACACATAGGATCATGAACGCAACGAGAGGTAGTTTCGGTACCCTCCAGTGGGGGGAGTGGACTGCTATATTCACTGTTTTTGTGCTGTGACTCATGAGTTCCTCCTGAGAACTGTTAGACAAGCCTGTAGTTGTGAAAACAAAAAAGGCATGGGGTGTAAGTGCTCGGAAATAGCCACATCGAAACGACGTTCGCAGATTGAAAACAGACTCGCTGGATTGTTATTTCGCGCTAGCGATTCTGGTTCCCCATTGAACGAATGCGCGCCATGCTAGCGGGTTTCCGGGGGATGGCAATAACTTCACGAAACTATTTCTTTTGTCGTATGTACTATTTTGCATTATTTTGCATAGTTGTTAGTCGGGGTTGATTACTGATTTCTTAGCGAATTTCTCGGGGAAGTTAACCAAAGTAGTAGGTCGCAGATGTCGAATACCCCCCAGACTTGTTGGCTCTTACTTCCGTTGCGAAAAGCCCGCAAGACATTTCCAGCACAAAAACAAATTGCACGGCGGACGAGAGATACTCTCGTGCGCGCCGTGCAAAAAAACTGTGCTGCGGGACCGTCCCCGCAGCACAGTGATTAGTGATCAGATTCCGATTAGAACTCCAGTCGCAGCGCGAGTTGCAGCACGCGCGCCGGACTCGTTCCGTTGTTAATCCCGGTGCCGACCGTGTTCGAGATGACTCCAAACTGATTGGAAGTAATATCGACGTTCGGCTTATCGAAGTTGGGATGGTTGAAGGCATTGAACGCATCGGCGCGGAACTTCATCACCACCCGGTCCCCATAGATCGGGAACGTCTTGCCGAGTCCCAGGTCGATGTCGAAGTATCCTGGGGCACGCAGGTTGTTTCGGGTGCCGATGGTGAAACCGACTGGGCCCGTAAAGTCGTTGAAGGCCTTGCCCGGGTCTTTGAAGGCATTTAGGGATTGTCCCTTGCCGCCATTAAGATGGACGTCGAGGTCCGCAAGCGATCCAGTCAGGATCGAAGGCGCATTGTTTGCGTATCCCGCAACAAACGCGTTGCCCGTTGCGTTGTACGCGACGCCGGTGTGCCAACTCGGAAGGCCGCTCACCGTCCAGCCGCCGACAATTTCGTCGAGCCAACGCGGTGCAGATGAGCCAAAGGCCTTACCTCGGCCAAACGGCAGGTCGTAGATGAAGTTGCCGTTGAGGTATTGGGTCACGTCAAAGTCAGAGCTGCCTCGGCATTCTCTCGGTCGGACGATGTCGCAGATGAATCCCGTCCCCGCAAAAGCCGCAGCATTCGCGATCAACGAGGTGTTATCGATCGAGTGTGACCATGTGTAGTTGAGGTCAAACTGCAATCCAGATCCGAAGTTCTTATGCAGAGTGACCAGCAAACCGTTGTAGCTCGACGATCCCTTGTTGGTATAGAAGGTGTTTTCTGAGAATTGGGCTCCCATTCCGACGTTCGGGGGCAGCACGCCGGAAAGCTGCTGGATTGTATCGGCAAAGTCGCCTCGCAGAACGAGGGGCTCGAGGAGAGCGGTGACTACCGATGTGTTATTCGGAAGGGGAGGGAAGAAGTTGTAGAGCCCAGGGAGAACTACATTTTCAAACCATGGCTGCGCCGGAGCATTCGTCGGATCCCCACCTGCACGGAGGAACTGGGAAGCGTTCGCAAATGCCGTAGACATCAGCTGCCCCCCAGCGCCCGGCGTGGGATCCTTGAACTCGATGAGTTGGTTGGCATCGGCCTGCGCCAATAGCCGCCTCCCCAAACGCCCCACGTAGTTCATTTTCAGAATGTACCCACGTCCAAACTCGTGCTGTACACCGACGTTGTACGCGATCGAATACGGAGTTTTGAGGTTCGAGTCGATGGTTTCGTTGAACGCTCCACCATTCTGCAGTCCATTCGGAGCCCCCGTGTCGTCGACAAAAGGAAAGAACGGCCTCGTGATTGTCGGGGCGGTGGGTGGCGGTGGTGGATTGTCCACTCCCGTGAATCTGGTATCCGTCATGAGCGACGTCCTCGGATCGCCCGTTATTCCGAACGGATCAGTCGCGCTGGCTTGGAACAGGTAGGAATACTGTGACTGCTGGTACTGCACCGCATTGACGACGGTTTGATCGTAGATTACGCCCACACCGCCATTGATAACCGTTTTGGCGTTAAAGCTGGGGCTGTACGCGAATGCAAACCTCGGGCCGAAGTTATAGTGCTGCGGTTTGAAATAAGGAGGCGCGTGGTTGGCCTTCCCGCCCAGCGAGTAGCTGATGAGCGGCACGGCGTCGTTTCCCGCCAAACTGGCTGCGCTCTGGTCCAGCCGAGCCTTGAAGTAGTCGTCGAAGCTGGTGTTTTGTATCGACTGCAGACCATGTATCTCATACGGAACGGTGTAATACGACCAGCGCACACCGTAGGAGAGCGTCAGGTTCGGCGTCACCTTCCAGGTATCACCGAAATAAAGCTCCGTCTCGTAATAACGGTAGTCCCCTCGTGAGCCCGTGCCCTGCGCAACCGGATTTCCTTGCGCGTCGTAATTAAAGGTCGCGCCCGACGCTGTATACGGGGCCAGTGCTAGCGCAAAGGCGCTGTCGTACAAGTTGACGGCGATCCCCCCGCCCAGATTGGCAG
>DASRRV010000351.1:0-9797 GCA_035695545.1 Candidatus Sulfotelmatobacter sp.
CGGCCAGCGTGAGCCGGATTATGCCGGTACCGTCCGGCCTGCCGGTTGCGGCGACTGTGTCGCTTGGCAAGCGTTCTCTTTCTCTCGATAGTGCAGGCAATCTCTTCCTAAGCCGCAATGGGGGCAAGAAGTGGAAGAAGATCAATCCGAAATGGGCGGGGAAGGCAGTGCACATCGAGTTGAAGCAGCCATCCGATAGTGGTAGTTCGCCCCAGCGCGGGAACGAAACGCCCAGCCCGGTGAGCGCGATAGACGTCTTCCAGCTGACCACCGACACTAATGCCGTTTGGACCAGTAAAGATGGGACGCACTGGCACCAGTAGTAACTTCAAAACTCCCTAAAAATAGTCTGCAAAACTCCCAACCGGGTCCGAACTCCGATTGAGCCAATAAGCGCGGCCGGGGGAGGACCCAATGTCGAAAGGTAAGTTGCTGGGAACCGCAGTCCGTTTCGCTATCCTGCTTCTCGCTGGTCTGGTAACGACCCTTACGATTTTCAGGTTGCGCGCTTCTGAAGCTGGGGGGCCTGTTCCCTCTCTCGTGGCCACCTATGCGCATGGCGTATTGCATGTAACGATCCCGTACCGTGGTGCCGAAACCGGATCCGGCCAACTGACAGTAGAAGTGCTCGATCCGGAAGATGATGTGCTTGGGCGGGCGCGGCGAGATCTCAAGGTCAATGCCAGCGCAGGCCGATGGAAAGAGGAGATCCGGCTGAAGAAGCCGCTGGCGTTGGAGGACTTGGTTTGGCATCGCTTGCGCTATCGCTTTGAATACGACGACAGGAAAATGGGCGCCCTTCAAGGTGAGGAATCTATTTCGCAGATTCTGCGCCGACCGGTCATGCACATTCTTGGACAGCAGTCCTATTTTGCCGGCGGCCAGGCGGCTGTGCGAGTGATCGTGACCGACTCCGAGAATCAACCAATCGCCGGGAGGGCCTTGGTGCAGATCGAACTTCTTGAGCCGGATGGAAAGCCACACGTTCTTTTTCAAGGCGGACTGAACCGCCGCGGAACAACCGAGGCACAGTTTCATCTGCCGACGGGATTGACCGGCGCTTATCAACTGCATTACGTCGCGGAGACTGCGATTGGGACAACCGAGTTCTCGCAAAATGTGCAACTGGAAGACAAGGTGTCCATTCTTCTGACGACGGAAAAACCGCTCTACCAGCCGGGGCAGACGATTCATGCGCGGGCGCTGGCATTGAATCGCGCCGATCATGAAGCGGCTGGCAAACGCAAGCTGACGTTTGAAGTTGAAGACTCACGCGGCAACAAAGTTTTCAAGAAGGCTACCGAGACCGACGAGTACGGCGTAGCCTCGGCCGAATTTTCCCTCGCCGACGAGGTCAATCTTGGTGCGTATCATCTGCGGGCGCTGATGGGCGATGCCGACGCTCCCACGAATACTGCCGAAATCGCCGTCAACGTGGAGCGATACGTTCTTCCCAAGTTCAAAGTTGCGGTCGAACTCGCGGAAGCAGGAAAGAAGCATAAGCGTAGCTTTCAACCTGGCGATCACGTCATCGGCAAGGTTCGGGCGAATTACTTTTTCGGAAAGCCCGTCGATAACGCTGAGGTCAATCTGAAGGCCTCGGCCATGGATGTGGCGTTGTTTGAGGCCGCATCGGCACATGGCAAGACCGACGCCGACGGTGTGTACCGTTTCGATATCCGGCTGCCGAACTACTTTGCGGGACGCCCGCTTAGCCATGGCGCGGCGCGCGTGCTGATCGAAGCGACGGTAAAAGATTCCGCCAACCATGCGGAAACACGCGGAGAGCCGATCACTGTCAGCGATTCACCGATATTGCTGACCGCAATTCCTGAAGGGGGCACACTCGTTCCGCATCTGGAGAATCAGGTGTTTATTCTGGCTTCCTATTCAGATGGGAGCCCTGCGAAGAGCGATATCAAAGTTCATACTCGCGGCCGGGCGGAACAAGTCACTTCGACCGACGATGGAGGCGTGGCCATCGCGTATGTCAGGCCGGATGAGGGTAAGCAGGCGCTGGAAATAGAGGCGACGGACCGCGACGGGAACCGAGCCTCGAGCAAAGTGGAACTCGATGCCCGCGATGGAGACGAACAAATTCTGCTGCGAACCGAGCGCGCCGTCTATCGCGCCGGGGACGTGATTCATCTCAGCGTGTATTCGACGAAGACTCATGGCGCCGTTTACGTCGACATTGTGAAAGATGGGCAGACGGTGCTGACGCACGATCTGGATGTCGAAAATGGTCGGGCGGAGCTTTCCGTGCCAGCGACTTCGGAGATGTCGGGCACACTCGATCTGAGCGCTTATTTGTTCGGCCGAGATGCCCGCCCCATTGGCGATCACCGTTTGATCTTCGTGCAGCCCGCGGACGAACTGAAGATCGAAACTGTGGCCGACGCAAAAAGCTATAAGCCGGGCAGCGACGCTCGGATTCAATTTCGCGTGACCAATTCGCACGGGCAAGGGGTACACGCGGCCATGGGTCTTCAGGTGGTGGATGAAGCGGTGTTTGCGCTGGCCGAGAAGCAGCCCGGATTCGCCAAAGTGTTTTTCTATCTCGAACAGGAGGTCATGAAGCCACGGTTTGAGATTCACTCGATTGGAATGACTGACGTTGTTGAACCGGCGGAACAGTCGAGCGCGGAGCAACGCGATCGAGCCGCCCGGGCATTGTTTTCGGCAACGGAGATTGTGGCCAGCAACAAGTTCGAGACTGAGATCGGCAAAGACCTGCCCATGACGAAGTATGGCGAATACCGTCAGCGTTATCAGGCGCGCTTTCAGGCGCAAGCGAATGACTTGGCGAAGGCAATCACGGACGCCTACGCGCAAAATCCGAAAGCCGGCACTCCAACTGAGATCTACCAGCAGCTCACGCAGTCAGGACGCGTGGAATTTCTTGATCCATGGGGCAATCCGCTGCGATTCGAACCGGCCTCATGGGATCCTAAGAATTATTACATCATAATCAGTGCTGGTCCCGATCACCGCCATAACACGGGCGATGAGTTTCAGGCGATCCTGCTGTTCCAGCGCAAACGGATCGTGAGTACTGCGACCGCGGCCGCTACAGCGCTCAACATCGACGTCGAGCACGATCGCGGGGCGATGAATGGCAAAGCACAAATTGTGGGCACGGTGATCGATCCGAGCGGAGCAGTTGTTGCGGGGGCAAATGTCGAGGTGCGCGGTAGAGGAAGGAAACTCCTGCTCAACGCGATCACGGATGCGACAGGGCAATTCAGTTTGGCTGCGGTTTTTCCGGGCGACTATCAGATTCAAATCACCATGTCCGGGTTTCGAATGGCTGCGGGTACGTGCAATCTCCGCGCGCGCGACCGCGCCGTCATCTCGGCTACGCTTTCTGTGGGACAAAGCACGGAGACGGTGGAGGTGAGCAGCGCGGCTCCGCTGCTCGAAACGGAAAACGCCATGGTGGCCGTTCCGGCACCCCTTGCTGGCGTTGCCGGCGGCGTTGGAGGCGGCATTGGTGGCGGAGCAAGAGGAGAGGCGATCGCTCTGCAGGACGCAAAGTCCTTAGCGATCAATGGGCGCGATTTCACACATCTGACTGCCCTGAATAGTGGAGTTCTGGCAAAAGAATCGAAGGGAGCTCCGGCAGCGCACGTTCGTTCCTATTTCCCCGAGGCGCTGTACATCAATCCCGAAATCATCACCGACCATGAAGGACGCGCCAGCATCGTGATCCCGATCGCAGACTCGATCACCACCTGGCGGATGGCGATGATCGCTTCTACCCAGAGCGGAGCGCTCGGCACCGCAACTTCCAGCTTGAAAGTATTTCAGGATTTCTTTGTCGACCTCGATCTGCCCGTGACGCTGACCCAGGGAGACCGGGTTTCGATCCCTGTGGCCATCTACAACTATTCGGGGGCAGCGGGCGATGTGGCCTTGCAACTTCAGTCCGACGATTGGTTTTCACTGGTGGACGATGCGGCGGAAAAGACAGTGCAGGTGGAATCGTCGCGCGTGGGCGGAACGCAGTTCACGATCGAAGCGCGGCACATCGGCAAATTCAAGCTGACGCTTGCCGCGCAGATGAAGGGAACGTCGGAGAGGGCAGACGTGGTCGTGAGGGAATTGGAAGTGATTCCAAACGGGCGCGAGCAGAATCTGGTTTTCAACGGCAACCTGGAAAATTCGGTGCAGCACGAGCTGAATTTTCCGCAAACTTCGATTGCAGAAGCGAGCAAAATTTTCGTGCGGCTCTATCCCGGGCCGATGAGCCAGGTGGTGGAGGGCATGGACAGCATTCTGCGCATGCCGAATGGCTGTTTTGAGCAAACGTCTTCGAGTACATACCCGAATGTCCTGGCGCTTGACTACATGAAGCGGACCAAGAATCTGACCCCGGAAGTCCATGCCAAAGCGGAAGGGTACATCGCGAACGGATATCAGCGCCTGCTGACCTTCGAAGTGCCGGGCGGAGGATTCTCGTGGTTCGGAAGCGCGCCCGCGAACAAGGTTCTGACCGCATACGGATTGATGGAATTCTACGACATGTCGAAGGTCTACGACGTGGACCCGCGACTCATCGCACGAACCCAACAGTGGCTGGCCGGAGAACAGCAGAAAGATGGAAGCTGGAAGCCAGACACGCAATTCATCAACGAAGGCGCGACGAACCGCTACAACACGGACCTGCTTCGCATCAGCGCCTATATTGCCTGGGCGCTCAAGAACACGGAATACCAGGGCGACGCTGTGGAGCATGCCAAGCGATTTGTGGAAGCGCACATGGGGGAGAAACCCGACGCGTACACGCTGGCGGTCATCGCCAATTTTGCCGCGAGTTACGGATCGGACCGCGAATTCACCAGACATGCTATCCAGCTTCTGCTGGATGCGCGCACCGAGAAGGAGGAAAAAGTTTGGTGGACGGCCGAAGAGACCGGAGTCTATGGCGGTGGCGAAAGCGCTAGCGTGGAAACCACAGGCTTAGCGGTGCAAGCTTTGCTGCAGTCGGGTGAAGCCACGGGTACGGCTCGCAAGGCGCTGAACTATCTCGCGTCGAAAAAGGACGCGAACGGAACTTGGGGAACAACGCAGGCCACGATCATGGCGTTGCGCGCGCTGCTCACGGCTACGGAAAAATCGGCCGCAGATGTGCAAGGCACTGTGATCGTGCTGGTCAACGGGAAGCCTGCGGAGAAGCTGGAATTGACGGCGGAGAATAATGATCTGCTGCATCAGTTCGTTTTCAAGGGCATTGAGCAGCAGGTGCCGAGCACGGTGGAACTTCGGTTTGAAGGGAAGGGAACGTTTGCCTATCAGGTGGTGGGCCAATATTTCTTGCCCTGGGACGAAAAGCCTGCACCGGAGGCCCTTTCGATCAATGTGTCGTACGACCGCACGCGCCTGGCGCAGGATGACTTGGCGACAGCAACTGCCACGATCAAGAACAATCTCAGCAAGACTGCCAAGATGGTGATGGTGGATTTGGGTATCCCGCCGGGCTTCGAGTTGCTAAGTGAGGACCTGCAGGATTATCAGGCGAAGAGCGCCAAGATGAACAGCGGCCATCTTTCCAAGTTCAGTCTCACCGCTACGCAAGCGATTCTTTACTTTGACGCGTTCGCTCCGGGCGACACCGTTAAGATGAAATTCCGTTTGCGTGCTAAGTATCCGATCCGAGTCCGGACGTTCCAATCGCGCGTGTATGAATACTACGATCCGGAGGTGGCATCGACGGCGCGGCCCGTGGTATTGGAAGTGCATCGGTAATTAGCTGCGCGGCAGACCGAACACAGTCCAGAAAACGGCTTCAAGGAAGTCGGATTGGTACCGATAAGTCGGCATCACGCCAGGATTCCGCAACGGATCGATGCGTGGTCCCATGCCGGTCTCTCGATACTGATCACGCCATGCGTCCAAGAAGCCGTAGTCAACTGCGGGAAGTCAAGTCCAGTGCCGGGCGTTTCTGGTCAACTTGACCGCGTCCTGTCCAACTTCCGGGCGTCAGGCCATGCCATCTGCAGCGCCTTCTAGGGGGATGGATTGGCGTTTGCGGTGTTGAGCAAGATGGTCAACGGAGGAACATGTTCCGGTTTGACGTAGCGGTTCACCAGGAAGCGCTTGCCATCTTTGGCTACGTCATACGTGAAAACGTCGGTGCTGGAAATCGGCGCACGGCCGTGGATTTGAAATAAGGGCGCCGGCGTCCCGGTTGCGAAGTCGCTTGCGGCATTCACAGATACTGTCATGAGCATGCCGCTGGGCGCGATATAGAAAATCTCTTTGCCGTCTCCCCGCCAACGTGGCTCAGAGCCGCCGCCGCGTGAAACCTGCCATTTTCCCGCCGCGCCGGGGAAGGAAGTCACGTAGATTTCCCAGGCGCCGGATTCATCGGAGGCATAGGCGACCCATCTTCCATCGGGAGAAATCTGTCCGTTGGTCTCGTTGGACTTGGTGGCGTAGGCTGCAATCTTCCCGCCGGGAGATGTCTGTCCTGTGGTTTCGTTAGCCGTGCCGTTCAACAAGGGAGTGAATTCCCCTCCGGCGGCCGGCAGTAGTGCCAGATAGGAATGGCTGGTCCCCTGCACAGTGACAAGAATCTGCTTGTCGTCAAGCGACCAGGAGTTGGCAAGAAAATCGTCGATGGTCGCGCCCCTCGAAAGGTGCTTTTCGCGTTCCAACCCGCTAGCCGGCTTGCTATCGATCGTAGACCCGTCGGGGATAACTCCCCGGTAGGCGATCAGGCTGCCGTCGCGCGACCAGACGCCGTCCGTTTCTTCCGCCGGATCGAAGGTAAAACGCGCGTTGCTGGCGCCGTTTGTACTTAGCTGCCAGATATCCACGTTATTGGCCTTTGTGTCGGTGATATCGACAGCCACGCGGTTGCCATCGGGCGAAAGCGTAGGATTTGCCATGATCCCGGGCTCGCCGATTTTTCCCAACTCCTTGCCCGACCGGTCGATCCAGGTCAGAACGGACTGCGCGGCTCCAACACCCGTGTTGTAAATTACCGTTCCGTTGGCGGAAACCGCGAGTGCCGCCCAGTACGTGGAAGGTTGATAACCCACCTGATTGGCAACCGGTGTCACGTTCCCTGACACCTGCCCGCTTGAAGGATCGAAAGCCACGCTCACCAGCTGGCGCTGATCATCCGCAAAGAACAGCTCATGAGAGTCATAGTTGAAATTCGAATGACAAAGGATGACGAGTTTTTGATCCTTGCCGTCGAGAGAGCTCAGGTAGATGCCGCTGACTTGGTCGTTCTTCGCGTTGGCGAAATTGCCCGCCCAGTACAGGAAGCGCTTGCCATCGGGAAGAAAAACCGGCCAGCGGTGGGTCTGTTGCCGTGTGTTGCGCAACAGGATGTCCTGCGTGACCGGAGCGAGGCCGGTGCCATTTGCGCCGATACGCCACACGCCGCTGCCTGGGTCGGGCGTGAAGAGAATGACATCCTGATTGCTCCAACTGCCGCCACGAGCCGCCAAAACTCCGGTGAGCGGTTGCGGAGGGCCGCCCGATATTGCGATCTTCTGCAGCTTGCCGTGCGCAAAGAAACCCACATAGGCGCCGTCCGGCGACCAGAAGGGATAGCTCGCGCCCTGCGTGCCGGGCAGAGGCGTAACATTCGGCGAGCCGACGCGCTGCACGAAGAGCATCGGCAAGTCGGAGCTTTCCTCGGGAGAAACAAACACCAGCATCATGCCATCGCGGGAGAGCGCCATGTGGCTGATGCTCATTTCGTCCGGCACAGCCAGGGCGAACTGCATCCGCGCGGCCGGAGGTTGGCGGCGCGCAATCAACCACGTTGCCGTGACAACTGCGACCAGCGCCAAGGCTGCGGCCAGCACGGGAAGAACGGGAAAGCGTCGAGGAGCGGCAGTGGCCGCGGCGCGTGCGACGCTGCTCGTTTCGGTTCCGGAGAAGGCGCTCAGGGCAAAGGAAAGATCTCGTGCTGATTGGAAACGCAGTTCCGGACTTTTTTCCAGGCACCGGCGCACGATGCGTTCGAGCGTGGGGGAGACCGTGCGGGCGTCATGGGATAACTCCGCGGGGTCGTCCTTCAGGACGGCGGTCATGGTCTCGGCGGCAGTCTCGCGGCGGAAGGCGCGTATGCCCGACATCATTTCGTAGAGAACGGCGCCGAAGGCGAAGATATCGGTGCGGGGGTCGATGGTTTCGCAGTGCACCTGCTCGGGCGCCATGTAACTGGCCGTCCCCATGACGACGCCTGCCTCGGTGCGCGAAGCGGAGAGAGTAACGTCGTCATCTCCGGCCGCTTGTGCCAGCTTCGCCAATCCAAAATCAAGGATCTTGATCCGCCCGTCTTTGGTGATGAACACATTCTCGGGTTTGAGATCGCGGTGGACGATTCCTTTTTCATGAGCCGCCGCCAGTCCGTGCGCGATCTGCACTCCATACTCAATCGTCTTGCGGTGGGACAGGGGGCCGCGGTCGAGCACATCCCGCAAGCTCTCGCCCTCCAAAAGCTCGGAGACCAGAAAGGGCGACCCGTCATAACGCCCAATATCAAAGACCGCGAGAATGTTGGGATGGTTGAGAGCCGCAACGACGCGCGCCTCCTGCTCGAAACGGCGGAGGCGATCTGAGTCGTGGGTGAAAGACTGGGGAAGAATCTTTATGGCGACATCGCGGCCGAGGCGGGCGTCGCGTGCACGATAGACTTCTCCCATGCCGCCGGCGCCCAGCGGAGAGACGATTTCGTAGGGTTCGAGTTTGGCGCCAGAAGCAAGAGGCATTCTAGGGCGCAATTATAGCCCGGCCAGCACGTTGTGGTGGATACGGCCATCCTGAATGGATCGTCGCCTGTCGGAAATAATCCACTTGGTCGTATAGTCGGCTACTCGTGGAAGTGGCCGGCCGCATGAAACTCCCCCGAAACGGCTTCGAGGAAATTTACTGGATCGGTACCGAGAAGTCGGCCTGTGTTTACTAACTTCTGGCAGCGAAAGCTCAGCTGGCGAGAACAATCGGTTCGGTCTCTCGACGCGGAATTGACTGCAGCTTAGCAGAGTGCTGAAAGCAGTCTTCGCTATCGGATCGCCGGACGGACCACGCCTCCTTAACCTATTGAAAAATAAGGGGGGTGATCCGATAACGCTTCGTAAGCTGTTGAAAAGATGGTGGGCGCTATAGGATTCGAATTTTGGGGTAGACGTAGTTTCAACAACATAGAGGGTACGGCGGGCACCGTAAAGCAGTGGAAGACAGTGGTGAGCAGTGCTAACGGATCACAAATGGATCACAAACGGATCACAAGATTTTCCACACTCACGTCGCAAGGAAGCACCTCGCCGTCCGGCTTTTTTGTGCGAACGACTGTCCTCGTTTGGACCCGGGCGTCCGAGCCTCTAAGATCTGGCCGTCAGATTTTGGATCTCCGAAAATTCCAAACCAAAGCGGCCGAGGTATTTGCGGAGCCTATCCGCGTCGTTTGAAATCGATTTGCGAGCGCGAGAGGCGCCGAAGAGAGTGCGTCCTGCCTCTGAAAGCGAACGACTCCGTTTGCACACGTCGATCACAAACGCCAACTGTGCCCGATCGAAGAGATCGATCTCTTCCAGTTGCCTAGTGGTGAGGAATCGTCCAAGCTCGTCATGATGTTGACGTGTCTCGGGCTTGTGCCAAGCCATAGAAAGCCTGCTAGCTTCCTCATCCACCACTTGAGTGGAGATCCGCCCGCCTGGCGCGAGCGTTGCCATGCGTGCGACAGCCGCATTCAGATCACGGAAATTGCCCGCCCACGACGCTGCGGGCGTCAGAGCAAACTCTAAGAACTTTTCCCGAGCTTCTTTGCTAAA
>DASRRV010000352.1:0-26233 GCA_035695545.1 Candidatus Sulfotelmatobacter sp.
CACCGATGGCTTACTCCCAATTGTTCAAGACGCACGTTGATTGGGTCTAGAAAGTTTCTTGTGAAAGAGGGCAAGCCATGACTGAACTTATGAAGGAATCTTTCGCGCAAGCACCACAAAAAATAAAAGTAGAAACGCCGACCGCCGCAAAACCTGTTACGGCCTTTACCATTGTTTCCGCCACGGCACTGCTTGTCGTCCTCGGAGGCGCGCTCCTTTACGCGCAAGGACAAGATAAGGGCAACTATTCGCTGGTATCGCCCGGTGGAATCGCGTTCTCCGACTTCAGGGGATACGAGGACTGGTCTGTGGTATCTTCGGCCCGTACCGAAGCAGCGCTCCCCGAAGAAATCCTTAAGGTAATCGTCGCCAATCCGGCGATGATTAAGGCTTCAAGGCCGGCATTCCGGGAAACGGACGGCCTTTTCCGGATGGCTCCATGATCGCGAAGCTACAGTGGAAGCCGAAGAAGAGCACGGAAGCGCCTTTCGACGTGGATGTGCCCGATGTCTTTTTGCAAGCTTTCGTAATGGAGAAGAACAGCAAGAGATTTGCGAAAAGCGGCGGCTGGGGATACGCGGTGTTCAACTACGATGCAGCATCGGACGCGTACACTCCGGGTGCCAAAAGCCCCTCAGACTGCGGATTCGCGTGCCATACGCCAGTCAAGGCGAAGGACTACATCTTCCACCTGTACCAGAAGCGTTGAATTGGGCGGGATATTAAGTGCTCTCCCGCAAAGAGTGTCTCCGTGTGAGGCTTTATTTTCGACGCGGGTAGAAAAGGAATGGTCGAATCTTCTTGAGATCGTCGTTGAAGTCGGTCTCGGAAAACGCTTTGATGCTGTCGTAGAGATTCTTGAGGCCGCCCTGCATGCTCCATAGCCAGAACTGGTCCAGCATTCCCTGCGAGACCTCGGCACCTGGCCGGTTGGCGCCATAGAAGATGACGGCGAAGTCTTTCCAGAACTGCGAACGATCTTTCATGACGCTGCTTCGCAATCCGTCGAACACTTCGATCGGGATCCCTTCCGGGTTGAAAGCAGACTTCACCAGGATCGGCGGGACAGCACCGATCAGAATGGCTGCAGCCACCCGCTTTGTGCCGTGCCGCCCGATATAGCGCGTCACTTCGCCTCCGCCCGTGGAGTGACCCACCAGAGTGACATCCTTGAGATCAAGCGCCTCAATTACCGCTGCTAGATCGTCGGCGTAACCATTCATGTCGTTCCCGGACCAGGCTTGGCTGGACCGGCCATGGCCGCGCCGGTCGTGTGCAACCGCACGGAAGCCATTCTGGGCGAGGAAAAGCATTTGGCTGTCCCACGCGTCGGAACTCAGCGGCCATCCGTGCGAAAACGTGACAACTGGTCCTTTGCCCCAGTCTTTGTAGTAGATTGTCGTGCCATCTTTCACCGTGATCGTGCTCATATAAATTCTCTCCTTAATGTTGTGCGTAGCAGAACTAGTCTGCAGTTTCTGGTTTTAGTCGGCGGGCACCACCACCGGAGCGCCTTTGTCCTTTACAAAGAACACGACGAATTTCGCCGGTTTGGTTTTGCTCGCGTTCCGCCCAACCACATGGACATCATCGGGACCTTCATAGAAAGTCTGACCAGGTGTCAGCGTCGTTTCCTTTCCACCTCTCACCTGCATTACGATCGAACCTTCCAGCACATAAATAAATCCATGTGCATTGTGGCGGTGTATGGGGTCCGAACTGCCCGGCGGATACTCCACGATGACCACCAACCCTTCTTTGCTAGGAAGGTTCGTCAGGTCTTTCGACAGGAGCTGCGTTACCTTCGCCTCCTGCGCTACTAGCGCGCCGACCATGAGACATGCCACTGCCAAGATTAGTTTTGGGAATGTCATAAATTGGACCTTCGGTGACCGGCGCCCGACGCTATTTCAATGCGTCGTGTGTACCGGTCGGTGCTTCGCAGTCATGCGTAGTGCCGCACGAGTTCCTGTTCAGTGCGTTCACCACTGCGTCGGTTGTGGGCTGATTATGCGGCTTTTGGGATTTGTGCTCCCGCCTGAGTGAGCCATGTGTCGAAACGCGTCTCGCCGAGTCGGGCGGTGTTGCCCGGAAGCAGTGTTCTCTCGCCGAGTTTCGCCCCAGAGTAAAGAGCGTTCGGATCAGCGATGACTTCGCGTGTATCTTTAAGCGAAGCTAAGCGCCGCCGGACCAGATCATCTACGCGAAACTGTTCCGGTCCTCCAATTTCGACGATGCCGTTCACCAGCTGGCTTACCGAGATCCTGCCTACGGCACTCGCGACATCGTCGGCGGCCATCGGCTGGAAAAGCACATGTGGCAAATGCACCTTGCCGTCGACGACCGAAATGTCAGCCAGGCCCTTGAGGAACTCGAAGAACTGCGTTGCATGCACGATCGAGTAGGGAATTGAAGATTCTTTGATCAATTTCTCTTGGGCGATCTTGGCGCGGAAATAACCGCTTTCAGACAGCAGGTCGGTTCCCACCACTGACAACGCGACGTGATGTCCTACGCCTGCGGACGCTTCATGGGTGAGGAGGTTACGGGTTGATGTTTCAAAGAAGTTTAGCACTGCTGCGTCCTCCCATGAGGGGGAGTTTGATACGTCCACGACTACCTCGGCACCTTTGAGCGCTTCGGCCAGTCCTTCGCCGGTAAGGGTGTTGACCCCTGTGTTGGGCGCTGCCGCTACAGCTTCGTGCCCGTTATTGCGAAGCTTGTTGACAAGTTTTGATCCAATGAGTCCGGTACCGCCGATCACTACGATCTTCATAATCGTCTCCTTCACTCTTGAGAAAGGCATTCCCTTGCCATCGGTTTCTTGTAGTCGCTTAAGACAGAACTGCCTGCCGGTTTATGAAATGATCCACGGCTCTAGCACGCTATGAATCAGTGGATCGGAAGTGGTGGTTCTCTGCCTGTGTGAAGCCGCGCTCGATTGAGCGCAGCCGTTTGCCCCAAGTTCTTTTGGATGTTTTCCGACGCTAGCCAAATGCCATAGCAAGATCAATACCGTACATACTGTATTCGGGCGCGTGGTCCACTCAAGCCAGATTTTGGCGCAGGCCGTCGCCCAGCATCAGGCGGACAACCTTCCCGCGTTGTGCACCGAGAGTCATCCGCACGCCGATCTCTCCCGTGGCGCTAGCAACGCCGCGCGCCCTTGGTTTCCGGCTGCAGTGCGCGAGGAAGTCTCCTTCGCCGCGATCGCGCTCTGGCTCGCTCGTCGGGATGCGAGCGCCTTGACGTCATACTAAGATATCTATATAAAGACATCTAAATATGTCCAAGACCGATGCTCTGCAAGGTTCACTCGATTTGCTCGTACTCAAGATATTGTCTCGGCGACCGCGACTTCACGGGTACGCGATCATGACTGCAATCGCCAAGACATCAGGCGAAGTGTTGCGCGCAGAGGAGGGCTCGCTCTACCCAGCGCTGTATAGGATGGAGGAAGCGGGCTGGATTCGCGCCGACTGGATCAAGAAAGACACCGGTCGCCGTGCCCGCGTCTACGAACTGACCGCCGCAGGCAAAAAGCAACTGGGCGCGGAAGAGTCGCGATGGCAGTCCGTTGCCCTGGCAATCAACCGGGTTCTCCGGGAGGCCTGATATGTCTTTGTGGTCGCGCATCTCGAATGCTTTGCACCGCGAGCGCTTGAATCGCGAGATCGATGAAGAGTTGCAATCCCACATTGAAGAAGCCGTTGCCTCAGGACGTGATCCCGAGGAAGCGCGACGTGCATTCGGATGCACGCTGCGTGCCGGCGAGGTTAGCCATCGCATACGTGCTAGCGGATGTCTGGAGTCGGTTCTCGCCGATGTAAGTTTCGGTTGGCGGCAGCTTTGCCGCAACCAGATCACGTCCGCGGCAGCGGTGCTTTCGCTCGCGCTCGGCATCGGCTCCTGTGTCGCCGCCTTCCGTCTGATCGACGCCCTGCTCTGGCGCCCGCTGCCCATCTGCGGTGCCAGCAGCCTCTACGTTCTTGCCCACCAGGAGACCGGCTTCGACGGCAAGCCTGTCGAGGACGGCCACTGGGCTACGCGGGCCTTCATCCTTATGCGCGATGCCGCCAAGGACCAGGCCGACCTCATCGGCATCAGCGACGCCGACCGGACGGATATCACCTACACCATCGACGACGACATGGAGAAAGCCCATGTCTGTTATGTCTCCGGCAACATGTTCCCGGTCTTTGGCCTTGTGCCCGCGCTTGGCCGCCTGCTAGTCCCCGCCGATGACCGCGCTCCCGGTGTCGCTCCCTATGCGGTAATCTCCTGGGACTACTGGAATCACCGCTTCGGTCGCGACCCCCACGTTCTCGGCCGCTTGCTCCAAATCGGCGACCAGACCTTCGAAATCATCGGTGTCGGTCCTCGCGATTTCACTGGAACCGAAAAGGGAACTGTTACCGACATCTTTCTTCCCCTCAGCATGAACAGGTTCGCCACCCAGGACAGCATGCCCTGGCACCGCACCTTCCTGATGTTGAAACCGGGCGTAGACCCGGCCACCTCCCTCGAGTCGCTCCGCCAGCATCTCTCCGCCATCAATCGCGCCTTTGAGGCCGGGTGCTCCACGTGCTTCCGCGGCGCAACTCCGGCATCCATCGACCGCTTTCTCAATCAGAGGCTCGTCTTCTATCATGCTGGCGCCGGCATCTCCGATCTCCAAAAAGACTATCGCCGATCACTCGGCATCCTCGGTCTCTTGGTCGCTCTCGTCCTGCTCATCGCCTGCCTCAACGTCGCCAACGTGATGACCGCCCAGGCCGCCGCCCGCACCCAGGAGATGGCTCTCCGAATCTCGATCGGCGCCGGCCGTCGTCGCCTCGTCCAGCTCATCCTGTGCCAAAGCGCGCTGCTCGCGCTGTTGGCTTCCATCATGGGCGCATTTTTTGCGGCGTGGTCGGCACCTTTTGTGCTCAACCTCATCAATCCGCCCGACAACCCTGCGCGCCTCGCCCTTCCCGCCGACTGGCGTGTGCTTCTGTTCGGCTGCGGACTCATTCTCGTTGTCGTTCTATTGCTTGGTTTGCTTCCTGCCCTCCGTGCCTCTGCCGTGCGGCCTGTCGCCGCCCTCAAAGGTGGTGAAGATCCGCACTCGCCGCGCCGTCTCATGCGTGGAGCCATCGCTCTTCAGGTAGCTTTCTGTTTCCTCGTGCTCTTTCTTTCTTCGCTCTTCGTCGCATCTCTTCAGCGCCTCGAGAACCGCCCCCTCGGTTTCTCCACCGACCGTCTGCTCCTGCTTGAAACCGTTGCCGGCAAAGGCCAGCTCCCTGTGGTCTGGAATCAAACTGCCGAGGCGCTCCGTGCCGCCCCCGGCGTCGATTCGGTTGCCATCTCGCGGTGGCCCCTTCTCGGGCGCATCCAGATAAACAGCGACATCTTTATTAACGGCGCGCCTCCCAGTCCGACTCCCGCCTTTTTCCTGGACGTTTCCCCGGGCTGGCTGTCGACGATGAAGATCCCCCTCGTTTCCGGCCGCGACTTTCGCCCTGAAGATACCTCGCCGGGAGCCGCCATCGTCAACGAGACCTTCGTCAAGACCTTCTTCCCCGGCCAGGACCCTATCGGCCACTCCTTTGAACGCGGTGCCAATCAACCCCTCAACAAGATTGTCGGCGTCACCCCCGACGTCTCTTACCACGATCTGCGCGAGCCGAGCCGAGCCGTCTTCTACGTCCCCTTCGACGAAATCGACGGCAAATCCGCCCCCAAGTCCGCGCCTAAGCCCGTCGACTTCGCCACGTTCGCCGTTCACACCGATACCCAGAACCCGCTTGCCCTCGCCGACTCCCTCCGAGAGGTTATCGCGCAGCGCCATAACGGCCTTCGCGTCTCGAACATCACCACGCAGCTTGATCTGCTCCGCGACCAGACCGTTCGCGAGCGCCTGATCGCCATGCTCGCCACCTTCTTTGCCGCGGTCGCGCTGCTCCTCGCTGGCATTGGACTCTACGCCGTCCTCAACTACTCCGTCCTCAAGCGCCGCCGCGAGATCGGAATCCGCATGGCGATTGGGTCGACTCGTGCTGGCATCGTGCGCATTGTGACTCGGGATGTCTTCCTGATGATCACGTTCGGAGGCTGCGTGGGCGTCGCGCTCGGATTCGGCGCGGCGCGCTATGTCGAGTCGCTCTTCTACCAGGTCAAAGCAACGGACGCGGATATGCTTGCGCTGCCGGCGTGCGCAATTCTCGTCGCTGCTCTCGTTGCCACCCTGCCCGCCGTACTTCGCGCGCTGGACACCGACCCCACCGAGATCCTACGCGCGGAATGAATGTGGGGTGAATGTGGGATAGAGAGACGGAATGTCCCTTTTTCGTGTCCTGAAGTGCGGGTGGCTCACTCAAGCGAGGTTTTGGCTTGAGTTGGATTTCGACGCTCTACGTCTCACTAGTCCGCTTCTTACCCCCCCTCATCATCACTCTTCGCAAGATCCGGTTGATTCGCGTCTGATAACCCGGACCTTTGGACTTGAATCAGTCGACCACTTCGGTATCCACGCGCAATGAGATCCTCCGTTGCGTGGACGGCTCCAGCGCGACTCCGCGCCCGTCTCCTCATCCGCCAGCGACAACAGGTCGTCTTCACCCGAAGCATGCAGGTCACCAATTTCCCCCGGCTGGGGCCGTTCCTTCCGACGATTTGTTTTCTTGGGCTTACGCGTCATGACAATATCGTCTGTCCTCTACCGTCATAACATTGTGTTCCTGCAGGAACATTTCTCCTCATCATTGGTTCCTGGCCGGAAGTTGATTAATGACTGCCGTGCAGGCCTCGCTGACGACCTCATCCTGGGAATCCGTGCCCCCCGAACAACCGATTGCACCGATACTCACTCCCTGGTCGATCGGTGGAATCCCGCCGCGAGAACCGAAGGGTGGGCAAGGAACAATTAGACGATGGTATCGGCCATACCTTTGTCAGTTAGCACAGGTTGTGGAAACGAAAATCAGGCTCCTGTCTGATCGTAAGTGGCCAAAATACTCATAATTCCAAAGGTACTAAAGTCTGGGCTTGCAATTTCTTGCCAAATGCCCAAGAATGTCCTGCTTCCCCCGCTTGATTCTAGGCTGCCGTAGTGTCTCTAGACATGGATAAGATAGTCATCAGTCCCGCGGAAGTGGCTGGAACACAGCCGTCACTCGAATTGCCTGCACGGCTCGAGCCCAAACTTCCGCCCGCGGTTCCGCGTTGGGCAAAGTGGGCGATTTCTCCGTTGGTGTTGGTGTTGCCGCTGCTTTGCCTGATGGCGATTGTGTTGCGCGTCGCGATGCGCACCCTGCCCCCGCGCACGCGACATGCCTGGACCTCGTTGCTCTCGACCGCACTCATTGTGAGCGGGCTGTTGAACTCTGTCGCGACGGTCGTTGTCTTTTCTGTCGCCCCGCTGCCCTCAGTCGTGGGTGCGGGGTTGAGCGAACTGGATGAGCGGGCCGATTTTCCACGTCTCCCCGCGGCGGAGCCGATGTCGGCGAGGGGCGTTTCCGAGAAACTGAAACCCTTGGTGGCGGTGGTCTCCCCGGCACGGCGATTTTGGTTCGGCCAACAGGAGTTGCCTTCCCTGAGTTTTGGTGCTGGCGCACTGTTGCAGGCCACCTCGGAAGGATATTTGTTTATTACGGCGCGGCATGTGCTCGACGGGGAGGCATGGAACACGGCGAAGGGTGGGTCGCGTGCGTTGATCACCATGGCGTCGGGCGGATGGGGACCCGCAGACGTTGTCGCCCGTCACCGTACTTTGGACCTGCTGCTTTTATGGGTGCCGCGTCAATCGGGTACCGCGACATTCGTGCAGCCTGTGGCGAAAGCTAGCCCTCCCGTGGAAGGGGAAAACATTTTCGTGATCGGGCATCCCGAAGGCCTCAGGTTCACCTTGAGTACTGGAATCATTTCGCGCATGCATGGCAGCACGATTCAGATTTCCGCACCGGTGAGCCCAGGTAACAGCGGCGGGCCGGTGTTCGACGATCGCGGGAACCTCGTCGGCATTGTGACCTCCATGGTTGACAAGCAAGGTGATCCGAATGCCGAGAACCTGAATTTCGCCGTACGGGCCGATGCCCTTCTGGAAGATTCCGGTTGGGACTTCGCCACTTTCGGGCGCAAGCATTTGACCGACTATCTTGCGCAAGATGCAGCACACGGAAAAACTCTACCAGTGGAAGGGCAGAAGTGAACATGACCCAGAATGGGGCGGATAGGGATGGCTAATATCAACGTCACGGTGTACGACTCAACCGAGAACAAGCGCGTGCCGGTGGAGTTACCGGACGATGCTCCATGCAACAAGATCGTTGCCGTGCTGGTGCAGAAGTTGCGTCTGCCCACGAATGGTCCTGACGGGGCTCCACTGAGCTACAAGTTTCACCACAAGAATTCCGGACGGCAGATTCAGGATGGGCAGACATTGGCAGAAGCGCAGGTTCAGGACGGCGACATTCTGCGTCTGCAACCAGAGATTACAGCCGGATAAACCGAATCCTATGACACGCGTGTTGGAGGGCGAGGTGTTCGAGGACCGGTTCAGCCGTTTGCGGCTGATTTCCTGGTGGGATCAGGAAAAGATTGCCAAGTGCCGCTTGCTGGTCATCGGCGCGGGTGCCCTGGGAAACGAAATCCTCAAGAACGCCGCATTGCTGGGGTTCGCGCAGGTTGTGGTGGTTGATCTCGACCGGATCGAGGCGTCGAATCTTTCGCGGGCCGTGCTATATCGCGCGGAGGATGTCGGGAAATTCAAAGCGGAAGCCGCAACAAGTGCATATCGTTCTTTCGCCCCAGACCTATGCGCGCAACCAGTGGTCGCGAACGTCATCCACGGATGCGGTTTAGGCCTGTTCGAGTGGAGTGATGTGATTGTGGCGGGCCTCGACAATCGCGAAGCTCGCCTATGGATCAACCGCTCGGCTTGGAAGGTGAACCGTCCGTGGATCGACGGCGCAATTGAAGGAATCAACGGAGTGGCGCGGGTGTTCTTGCCTGGAATGGCTCCGTGCTACGAATGCACCCTCGGAGAAGTCGACTGGGCGATGCTGCACAAGCGCATGTCGTGCAACTTGCTCGTGCTGGAGCCAAGCGTGGAAGGCAAAATCCCTACGACTCCTACCATCTCTTCGATCATTGCTGGTGTGCAGGTGCAGGAGGCGGTGAAGCTGATTCATGGCCTTCCCACTCTGGCCAGCAAAGGCCTCGTGTTCGAGGGAATGAATCACTCTTCGTATGTGGTCGAGTACACCGAAAACCCTGACTGCATGAGCCATTACACGCTCCCAAAGATTATCCACCTCGACCAGGCTTCTGCCGAGTTGACTCTTGAAGAACTGCGGCAGCGGGCGCAATCCGATCTGGGTTCGTCGGATGTAGTGATCGAGTTCAGCCGGGACGTCGTGCAAAAGTTTGTTTGCCCCGCGTGCGCCTCGGAAGAGGAACTGTATCAGCCTGTGGGCAGTGTTCCGTTTGAGCAAGCCAAGTGTAAGACGGATGGGCAGCTGAGAACCGTGATTTCAGTGCACGCATACTCGGGAGAACAGGATCTGGGAAGCCGCGCGCTCAGTCGGCTCGGATTGCCTTTGCTCGATGTTTTTACAGCGCGCAGTGGAGATCGTGAAATCGGATACATTCCGTACGGAGATGCTCCACTGGTTCTCGGTGAGTTGGCTTGTGTGTCTGCCGTAACCAATGCCGATGTAATCACGAACCTGAACCCATGAAGGCGAAAGCAAAACCCGCGAACGGACAGCCAATTCTCGTGGTCGATAGTGAGGTTGTGCGCCATATACGGCAGCATGCACGCTCCAGCAACAAGGCGGAGATATGCGGCGTGCTGATCGGACAGGATCGTGATCATCGCATCGAAGTCGCGGCCTGCATCGAGGGAGAGAACGCCGAAGAGGCCGGCGCCCACGTTACCTTCACCCAAGACACCTGGGAGCACATTTATGCCGTGAAAGATAAGAAGTATCCAGACGAGCGGATCGTCGGCTGGTATCACTCGCATCCGGGGTTTGGGGTTTTCCTCTCCGAGCATGACACATTCATTCACCAGAATTTCTTTTCGTCTCCGGGACAAGTCGCCTGGGTTTTCGATCCGCACTCCGATGAGGAAGGCTGTTTCGGATGGGTCGACGGCAAGATCGAGAGGCTCACGCGGATTGCCGTCTTCGACCGGCGGGGCGGTGAATCTGCCGAATCAGGCGCAAAGCTCGATCCCAAAAGTGCCGCAGACGCCGCGGAGGAAGAAGATGAGGCTCCACGCAAGAAGCAAGATGCTAAGACCCTCCGCGTCCGGCGCATGGAGGTGCAGGACGATTCCGATCGCGGCACTTCATCTCTGGAGGATCTAGTCTTCAAAGTTTTCTTCTTTTTGGCGTCAGCTACGCTCGGTTTTGTGCTGTGCTGGCAGGTGTTTCCACACACAGTATTTGTTGCCGTGCCCGTGGATCCGATGACGGGGCAGCCTCTGGACCCAAGGATTGGCCAGATGCTTCATGATTCGCAAACTGAAAGTGGCGCAGATTCCGGACGCCGCGATCCCACCAAAGCGGCCCAGCCTAACCCGTCCGATGGAAGCGGTCAGAAGGGGAGCGATGCCAAGTCCAAGTGACAGAGACGCGATTCGGATCACCGCTGAGGATCTGGCCAGTGTCGCCGTGCCGTTATCGCCGGTGAGTTCTGTCGTGGGCCAATCGTCGTCGGGCGCGAAGATCTACGGGACGATCAACGAAACGGCAGAGCAACTGGTGTCCGTCCCTACCGAGCGCGGCAGCATTCTGTTGCAGGGGTGGTTTTATCTCGGCACGGCGGGCTTGTTGGGGGCGCTGGCGGGTTGGGGGATCTGCGAGCCTGGATTCGTGGATGCCCGAGGGCAGCACTGGGGAAATCTGGTAATGATGCCGGTCATCACCACGCTGACGTGTATTGGGTTTGGCATCGCCGAAAGTACCGTGGAGCGCTCAGTTCGCAAAGCGCTGTTGCGCGGAGCGCTGGCACTGCCGCTGGGCATTCTGCTGGGCTTTGTTTTTGATTTCATGGCGGAGGCCATGTATGCCGTCCTGATGCGGATCTGCTTTGAAATCGGAGCCCAGACGCACCGCAACCCGATACTTTGGATTGGTCGTGGGCTTGCCTGGATGGTGTTCGGCGCGGCCGGCGGTGTGATTTACGGGATTGTCGGCCAGTCCTCGAAGAAGGGCAAGTACGGCGTGCTGGGAGGCGCGCTCGGTGCAGGGCTCGGCGGATTGCTGTTCGATCCCATTGCAATGGCCACCCATGTCGGAAGCGTAAGTAGAGCCGTCGGGTTTGGCCTGCTGGGTACGGCTACGGGTGTTGGGATGGGTGTGGTTGAGAGTGCTCTCAAGGACCGGTGGCTGTACGTTGTGGCGGGTCCGCTGGCGGGCAAACAGTTCATTCTGTACAAGTCGGAAACCACCATCGGAAGCAAACAGGAATCCGACATTTATCTTTTCAAAGATCCTGCGATTCTTCCCAGGCACGCCGTGATCTTGCTTAGCGGCGCGCGCGTCATGCTGCAGGCGACGGGTCCGGTTTTGTGGGGTGGCCAGCAAGTGCATGATCGCGTGCTTCAGGATGGCGACCTGCTTCAGATCGGCAGGTATGCGTTCCGATATAAGGAGAAGCATCGGTCATGACCGCTGAAGTTTGCCCTTATTGCAGAACGGCGGTTGGCGCGGAAGATCAGCCGACGGTGTGCGAGGGTTGCGGCACTACGCACCATGCAGACTGCTATGCGGAGAATGGCGGCTGTACGATCTTCGGTTGCAGTAAAGCTCCCGGGGACGAGCCTAAGATGAGCGTTTCTACTCCGGAGTTGGTGGCCGTGGCAGCGCCGTCAGCAATGCCTGTCACTGACCATCGACCGCCGCCCCCGCCCCCGGGTGTGGTTCCAGCCCCGCCAACTGTTGCGGAGTTGCGGCAGGTAGCGAACCAGGTTGTACCGTCGATGTTCGGAGGGTTTGGAGGAGCAACCGCGGAGGCGACACCGGAGCTACCACCTGCTGAGCCAAGGAGCCGCACCAGCTTTATTTTGCTCGGAGCTTTGCTGGGAGCTTTCGGAGCGCACAATTTCTATGCTGGCTACCACAAGAAGGGCGGTATCCAGCTTGCTCTGTCTGTCCTGACGTTGGGATTTGGCATTCCCATGAGTTGGATGTGGGCTGTGATCGATATCTGCACGATTAACTGCGACAACCGCGGAGTTCAATTCGAGTCCTAGGAGCGGGGCGTGGAATACTTCGTCAAACGAGGGGATCAGAGTTTCGGTCCGTATGGCCTTGCGGATCTGCAGAAATACGTTCAGTCGGGAAATATCATGATCGAAGACTTGGCGCAGAGCGAGGGCATGGCGGACTGGGTCCCCATCTCGCAGATTCTGGGCAATATTCCTGCGCCCGTAATAGGCCTTGGGGGTACCGCAGTTGCGCCGGTCGCGGAACCACAATTAGTGGAGCTTCCCCCGAACTTGCACTGGTCGATTGTGCTGATCTTGGGACTGCTCACGCGGCAGTTGTTCAATCTGGTGTGGGCGCTCATCCAGGCGAACTGGGCGCGAAAACTGTCTGGCGATAACAAGCCCATGGTGCTCGTTGCGATGTATCCAGCGGGCATGGTCGCAGGCTTATTGGCCATTGCCCTGTTCCCTAGGATGACCGCTCTGGGCGGATTCCTCATCTTTGCAGGGGCGATCATCTATGTCGTCGGGATGTTCAGTATCAAAGCTGCGATGGAGGAGTACTACACGACAACCGAGAATATCGGCTTGCAGCTGAGCGGGGTCATGACATTCTTTTTCAGTACGGTTTACATTCAGTATCACATCAATAGCATCACTCGTTGGAAGAAGACGGGGGTGCTCAAGTAGTTTTTTCGAGCCAGGAATATGCCTTCTCCGCGCACACGTCGTTTGATGCTCGATGAGCAGACTCTGCAGACATTGCTTCAAGGCTGGCCCTTGATCCAGATCACGGGCAAGGCTGGGATGCCGCCTGAAATCTACCGGTTTACCTACAATCTTCTGGGGCTCTATGTTTCCGGATCCGGCGAGATATTGGAGCGCGATACTCACGTGATGGAAGTGAACCTCACGCTGGGGTATCCTCGGCGCGCTCCGCAATGCAGAATGCTGACGCCCATCTTTCACCCCAACTTCGACGATTCGATGGTGTGCATCGGAGACTTCTGGGCCGCATCCGAGGGACTCGATGACTTGATCATCCGAATCGGAAGGATGATTGCTTATCAGGAGTACAACACGAAGAGTCCGCTGAATGGCCTGGCGGCGAAATGGGCCGCGCAAAACACTCACCTGTTGCCGATAGACGCACGCCCAATCGCACCGCCATTCAAAGATGTGCCTGACCAGGCACCGATAATGGAACACCCAGCGGCTGAGATTCCAGTGATAACCGAAAATTCAACCCCCGTCACCGACCCATGGGCCGCGAAGATTGTGATCGAGTAGGACTAACTGCCTAAGCTCACAACCCACCACAGGCGCAAGGTACAAATACTTGGAAGCACCCGCGCAGGTGCCAGTGATGACGCAGAGACGATTTGATCTGAATCCCAGTTCAGGATCACAAGGCAGTCTCTGAGATCATCTTCTTCCCTTTGCCTTCTTCGAGGAGGCGCGGACTTCAGCTCCTTGGCCCGTGAAGTCGACCGCCACCTATCACCCATCCACTGGACCGTTGTTCGTACGGGGTGAACCTTCGGTGACTAGTGCGCACGGTCACTGACAGCTAGACTGCGAGCAATTTGGAATGGTAACCGGCGTGCGAGTGAGTCTCGCGAGGGGCGCGGTGCACAGCAAGAAAGATCTGAAAGATCGAGCAGGGAAGGCGGTTGTAACATGCACCTGGGCTGATCACTACATTAACAAGAAAATTCTCGTAGTTGGTGGCGGCGATAGTGCGGTCGAAGCCGCGATGGGGCTCGCCAGCCAGTCCGGCAATCAGGTCACGCTCTCATATCGCAGCGAGCGATTCAGTCGCATCAAGGAGCGGAACAAGCCGCCTATTGAAGACTTCATTCGCTCCAGGAAACTGCAGGTGCTGTTCAACTCGAATCCGATGGAGTTCAAGCCTGAATCGGTGGTCCTTGACGTGAGTGGGCACAAGCAGGAAATCCCCAATGATTTTGTCTGGATTTTCGCCCGGGGAACACCGCCCAACGCCTTCTTGAAGAAGATCGGTGTTGCCTTCGGAACACGTGACCTGACGATTGAAGCCAGCCAGCTTCGCGTTATTTATCTATGCCGTTGAGCTACGGGAGGGGACGCGTCGATATTGGTTTGGCTGGAGGAGCGAATTATGAGAGAAGCGGGCGTACGATCTGCGCTGTCGGATCCTGGATGCTGCTCCGATGACAATGCAGGGATTGGATGGACACCAGTTTGTCCGGCCATCAGTTCGTTCGCCGGCAAAGGAGCAAAATCTCTTGGCAAACTGCTCTTGTCGGTGGCGGTTCCCATAAAAGCCATCCAGACTGGCAAGGCGG
This sequence comes from Candidatus Sulfotelmatobacter sp., assembly GCA_035695545.1. Taxonomy (GTDB): domain Bacteria; phylum Acidobacteriota; class Terriglobia; order Terriglobales; family Acidobacteriaceae; genus Sulfotelmatobacter. Next base: position 14,524 of record DASRRV010000352.1, read on the forward strand.
CCAATGCTCCCGTCTCCTTGTTGCCTAATGACTTTTTCTCATCAAATCCGATCCACACGCCACAGGTTATAGCGGGTGAAAACCCTACAAACCATGCGTCGGTAAAATCGTTGGTAGTGCCGGTTTTACCCGCGACAGGAATCTTCAGTCGATTTGCTGCAATCGCCGTCCCGTGCAGCACCACATCGCGGAGCATGTGTGTCATGATTCGGGCGGTACGCTCACCAACGACATCCTGCACAACCGGGGTATTCTGCTCGAGCACGTTTCCGTCAAAGTCGGTAACTTTGACGACATAACGAGGGATCGCTCGCACACCATCGTTGGGGAACGAAGTGAATGCCGAAGTATGTTCCGCTAACGTAAGTTCGACAGCTCCCAAGGCAACGGGCAAGTAAGGAGGAATGCGCTCATTGATGCCGAAACGGCGTGCGTAGTCAATCACGTTCTTCATACCTAAGCGTGCCGCCAATCTCACGGCGGGAATATTGCGAGACTCAGCAAGTGCATGCTCGAGCGAGATTACTCCCTCAAATTTCTGATCGTAGTTGTGAGGACTATAGGGGCCCGACGAAGTTGCGAATGTGACCGGTGTGTCGACCACGGTATCGTCAGGCTCAGCGCCTTGGTCGATTGCAGCCGTGTAAACGTACGGCTTAAAAGAAGACCCGACCTGTCGCAGCGCCTGTGTGGCCCGGTTGAATTTGGACTGGTTGAAATCGCGACCTCCAACCATAGCCTTCACGTCCCCGGTCGTATTATCGATTGCCATCAATGCGCCTTGCACTCCGGAGTCCTCCTCCAGAGAGATACGTGCTTTGTGGTCTGAGCTGAGAGAGATGACCCTTACGAAGGCGATATCGCCAACTGAGAGCAATTGAGAGATGGAACGTTGAGTCCAGGCAACGTCATTGTCGCGAATTGCGGCACTATAGGGCCCAAATCTAAGCACGGCAGATGAAGCATCAACCGAAGTAACGATAGCGTGAAGATAGGTCCCAGGTTCTATCGATCGGCTCCACTCAGACAAGCTATAATGCGCCGCGTCCGACCTGAGATCCCGTGCGTTCTCCAAATGCGCGCGCCATCCATGGCGGCGCTCGTAAGCGGAGAGACCGTCAAGGACGGCACGGTTTGCGGCCTTTTGGAGGTCCAGATCTACAGTCGTGTAGACTCTTAAGCCCGATTCGTAGACCTGCTCATCGCCATATTTCTTCTCCAAATACTGCCGTATCTCCTCGGCGAAGTATGGAGCCATCCAGTTCGGATCATTCTCAACGTTGAGGCTTAACCGTTTTTCTTTGGCTGAAGCAGCCTGGGATGCGGAGATCTTGCCAGCGGACAGCATGGAGTTGATCACAAGATTGCGGCGCCATACGGCTCGCTCTGGATTCCGAATAGGAGAGTAGTTGTTCGGAGCTTTGGGCAGCGCGGCCAGAAGTGCGGCTTCTTCGAGAGTGAGATCCTTCACATTCTTCCCGAAGTAAAACTCTGCACCCGCCGCGAATCCGTAGATTCCGTGGCCCAGGTAAATTTGGTTAGCATAGAGAGTGAAAATCTGAGATTTCGTGAAGTGGCGCTCGATCTCGATTGCCAGTATGAGTTCCCGGAGTTTGCGCGTATAAGTCCGCTCCGAAGAGAGAAACAAGTTGCGCGCCAGTTGCATCGTCAACGTGGAGGCACCCTGAACGGTCTCTCTGCTTTTGAGATCCCGATACGCGGCGCTAACAATTCGCGAAACATCAAATCCGGAGTGCTTTTCGAAGTCCCTGTCTTCAATTGAGAGAACGGCATCGTACAAAACCTTGGGGTAGTCTTCGTATCGCGCGACTAGACGGCGCTCGCGTGCGAATGATGCAAAGATGCGTCCTTTGTCGTCGTACAAGGATGTGCCCGAAATCGGCCGATAGGTTTCCAATTCATGAACGTTGGGAAGATTAAGGCAGTAAACGCCCGCCAGACCGACCAAGGTTCCGATCGTTGCTGAGGCGAGAACCAACCAGCCGAACACGCTCGCTGGCCTGGATTTCTGTTTGCCGCCCTGGTGTATTTTGCGCACGGATCGATGAACAGACACTGCTTACTCCTTGTGGACGAATCAGTGGTGCGCGCGCCAACTCACTAGCAATACTAGGTTCGTCCCGTAGAGGGCAGCACTGGTACTACTGACAGGCTTACGACTGAAGAAGGCTGGTTCGAGCGGCGGTGGGCTGTCGGGACGTGCGATGTCAACGGCGGTGGCAACGAATCGAACCAGCAGAGCCCGCCCTTATTGCTTCAGCGCAACGACATGTAAACACGAAGAGGCTATCCTTTTCATATTCTGGGGCCCATTTTTGCCGTTCCGATCTCATCTGCCAGGAGAAATCAGCGCGCATTTGAAGGATTTGAAGAACAATGAAAACGACTGACGAAAGCAAAGAGCCTGTCTGGCCCAGCACCGAACAGGTCGAGAAAATCCGCAAGAAATTGCACGAGAGAATAGCCTATGAGGAACTGGAATCCTCGTGGCGATTGGAAGCCTTGGATCGCCTGATCACTCTCCTGCAGATGGAGCCAAAGGCTTTCCATCGGCTTTGGGTTCAGCCTCTAATAGCGGCTGGCGCAACTATGGAAGTGGCAATCGCCTGCATTACTGCTTCTTATTTCCTTCCAAACTGAAACCGGGCACCCTTGGTTGGCGGAGGAATCGTTGATGAAGAGCCTTTGCGGGGATGCGCCGACGCGCCTCTCCTGACGACCAGTCGCTCTACCACGTACCAATTCTCAGAACTGCACCGGTTGAGATTCGCAGCGCATTCTGCGGGTGAATGTTTACGACATCTCCGGTCCAAGCATGAGAATACTCAACATCTAAAAGCCGCCAGGCAAATGGACGCGTGATCACGACATCGAAACCGCCTCCTAGTTTGACTGCTGGTCCGTTATGGGTGACCTCCAACGACCACGCGCTGCGCAGGGGGTAGTGCGGCAGAGTCCCATTGCCGTCGTTCCACTCGGCCATCAGTTGGGCACGCAGCTCGATGTTGTCCGTTTCATGCGTGACTTTATTTCCACCGATCATGAGTTGCAGGTAAGGGGAGATGTGGTGCGACGCCTTCGGCGTCCAGCGGACTCCGCCCCCGTAGAACAGCGAGTCTCCGCTCTGATTCGAAGAGGGCATATGCATCACGAGACATCCGCTTAACTCTGCGACGAACTGCCAACTCGGGTTGATGCGGGCGGCTCCTGATCCTCCACCCCCAATGCAGCTTCCTCCTCGTCCCAGAAAGCTCTGAAACACGGGGAAAGCGCTCAGTTCGATGGATGCTTCCTTGGGATAGACGCCCGCTGGATTCTCAGTTCGCGTCGGGCGAACGTATTCGAATGGTCTCTCGCCAGTCTCGCGGTAAGTCTCCATCAGTTCCTTGCGAATCTGGTAATTCCGGCCAAACAGACCCATCCGCGTGTCACGATTCCATGGGACGCGAAACGCCATCAGGTTGGCAAAAGATCTTCCGGGATTCAAGAATGACCTCACCACCATGATCAGATGCGGGCTCGTGGTCCGGTTCTCGAGACCCATAATCAGGTAGCGGTCAGCCGCGTCTTCTGCGATCATCGCGACTGTGCCCAGCGTTGGGGTGTCGGTGAGGGTAATAAACCCCGGCGAGGCGTGAAGCATTACGTTGCCGATCGACGCTTCGCTCGCCGGGCCGATCTTCCACTGCGTGTGCCAGACTGCCGAATAGGTCAAAGAGCGCAGAAGGCTGATGAAGTACTCGCGCCCATCTCCCCACTGAACCGTGCGATACTTCGGATCGTTCTGGCGCTCGATGTACCCGAAGACTGCGCCTTCGATCGTATGGCCGACATAGGGTGACATAAACTTGTCGCCGTCGCTCCAGCCGCGCAGTTCGCGCACCGATTGTGTGTAGTTCTGGAGCCAGTGGCCGTTAAGCGTGTCGCGCGTACCGGCCTCCGTCCAGATGTTGAAGGTGTGCATAATCCCTGTGAACAGCAGGGATTCCTGGTTGGCAACTCTCCACTTCACATTTTTGTCGATGGGAGCCTCATGCCGGGTTTGGATAAACGGTTCGACACCCAGATTTGATATTCGTCGAAACTCATCAGAATGTGGGTAGGTCGATATGCTCACATCAGAGAGGCTCAAACGTGAGCTCGAAGATACCGCGCCAACCGACAGATCTTCGGGTAAAGCCAGGTCCTGAAGTTCATAGGCTCCTTCACTCTCGGTACTCGCCTCTGCGTACCTTTGCGCGTGAACAACCGGGCGCACGGCGACTATCAGGGCGAACATAAGGAAGGCTCGCCGAATTCCCCTTTTCAATTTGGATCTCCGCACGTGGCGACCGCGTTTGCGGAAGTTAAGTAGCACTCCGCGTCAGCGACCGCCCTATCAATCGATCTTTGGGCCTGCTCTTCCCGCTGCGTGGAAAGACAGGTGCTCACTGTTCTCTAATTGACCTCGTTCCCTGATCCAACTGTCAGGTTTGGCAGTCTGAGGAACGCTGCGAAGAGATTGCGCGGAGGGCGAAGGCTCTTGCCAGGGCGTCGCAGTGGTCAGCGCTTCATGCTCCAAAGCAACGACCAACAGACACCTTGTGGGATAAAAAGGAATTGATCGGGCAAATTCTGCTTCTAGAATAGATCTGAAAACTCCATTCAGCAGAGAGGGTGCATTCTTGCGTTGGAACTTCTTACGGCTTCTTTCGGTGATTCTCTTCTCAATGGTTGCGAGGGCACTCCCTCCAGACGCCTTACCGACATCGTCCGCTGAGTCCGCTTATGGGCTGCACTTGTACCAGGTTCACACTGGTGAGCGGCTTGACATCGTGTACCGGCATGGCGATCGTTATGATCCTGAGGCGCTGGCACGAATCAATCTGTATCTGCGGGACTACCGGACGGGCGACGTTAGAGAGTACGATCCGCGAGTATTAGACCTGCTCCATGACCTGGAAGCCTCCCTGCGGCGTCCCAATGCGGAGATCGACATAGTTTGCGCTTATCGCACGCCTAGGACAAACGAATACCTTCGGATCAACGGACACGGTGTGGCCCGCCATAGCCTGCACATGCAAGCGATGGCCATCGATATCCGGATTCCCGGCGTCAGTACAACGGAGCTTCGTGATGCGGCGCTCGGGTTGCATCGCGGCGGCGTCGGATATTATGCGGCTTCGGGCTTCGTACACGTGGACGTCGGTCGCATTCGGCGCTGGTAGCCCGAGAGTATTCGTCGGTCCAGGCTTCGGCCGGACCGCGATCTTGGCTGTTTTCAAGTCAGCCGGCACCTCATCTGAAATCACGCCTGACCTGACCACGGTTCCAGCCTTGGTCTCAGAACCTTGCCCTGCCCTTCGAAGGATTACGAGCGGCGGCATTTCGCGGCCTCGCAATCTTCGGCTAGCAGAAAAGACAGGTGACTCTGAGCTACCGACCCCTGAAAATCACCCGTGGAAACCTTTCAGATTTCGTAGCTCATAGCGCGCAGAATCAGGCCGTTAGCAGAAACTGACTCTTCGAGTGATATGTGGCTGCTCATCAATGACCCGGAGGAGCCGGCACCGCCCGGTCTCTTACAAATCTGAGGAGCCCAAGGAGGGCAATATGAAGAGCCACAACCTGTTGCCGACGCTACTCGGAGTCTTGCTGCTGACAACATTGGATGTGCAGGGTGCATTCTCACAGGCAGCGTCTGTGCCGGCCGGAGTCGATGTTTATATGGTTATTACAGACGGGGTGCTAAGTCTAGACAAAGAACTTCCGCCGCTGCAAAAGGAAGATGTGAAAGTCAAGCAAGGAAAAACCTTTCTGAAAGTTACACAGCTCATTCCTGCGCAAGGTGAGACCGCCGCATTGCAACTGATGATTTTGATCGATGACACGCTGAATTCGTCAGTGGGAAACAATCTCACTGACATCAAGGACTTTGTCGCGGCTCAGCCGCCGTCAACGATCATCGGAATCGGCTATATGTCCAACGCGGGCGTCAACGTCGTCCAGAACTTTACGCCGGACAAGGACCTCGCGGTCAAAGCGATACGTTTGCCACGCAGCAACGTCTCTACGATGGACAGCCCGTACCTGTCGCTCATAAGCCTGGTGAAGGGATGGCAGCAACAGAAAGTGCGTCGAGTAGTTCTGATGGTCACTGATGGAATCGACCGGCTCCGCGGTGAAAAACCAGAGCTCTCCCTTCTGAGCCCGCGCTACGGTACGGCCTATCACAGCATGCCGACGATCAGTCAGGACGCCACATCTGCCAGCGAAGCCAGCCAACGTTATAACGTCCTTGTTTATTCACTGTACGCTGCCGGCGTAGGCCGCGCCGGCCGAAGCTCATGGGACCTCCAGTTGGGCCTGTCAGGGCTTTCTAAAATCGCGGAGGAAACCGGCGGGGAAGTCTTCTCTCTCGGAACTTCGCAGTTGGTCAGTTTTAAGCCGCACCTGGACAATTTTCAAAAGATGCTCGGTAACCAGTATTACGTTGTATTCCAGGCGGTGCCTAAGAAGAAGGCGGGATTCCAACGAGTAAAAGTGGAAACCGAACTGCCGAATTCTGAAATTCTGGCACCCGACAACGTGTGGGTACCCGCAGCAGCCAAATAGCGAAAGCGGCCATCCACCCTTCGAATTCATAACTGTGCAGACGTTCAACGAGCTCTTGCTGCATGGTGGCTCATCCAGTTGGGGAAGGAGGGGACATGTCGAACTTCCGGGTGCTTCTCTCCATCGTTTCTGCCATCGTGCTGTTCTTGTATGGGCTGGCGGCATTCAGTCAGGAGGTGCAGGAGGTTGGCGGGGAGGCGCTGAGAAAATCGCTGGGACGTCTGACGGAGAAGCGCTGGCGCGCGGTTGTGCTCGGGGCAGTAGCAACGGCGATCATTCAGTCGAGCAGTGCCGTCACGTCCCTCACGGTCGCGCTCGTGGAAGCAGGAGCGCTTTCGTTCCGGTCTAGCCTGGGTGTGCTGCTGGGAGCAAACATCGGGACAACCTCCACGGCATGGCTCGTCTCTCTGAAGCTCACTTCGATCGGTCCATTCTTCATCGTGTTTGGCGCGATGCTGAGCGCTATTCCGACGCGGTTCAAAATGCTTGGGAAGGCCGCGTTTTATTTTGGGTTTATCTTCTTTAGCCTTGACGTAGTGAGTTTTACGCTGAAGCCGCTCGCACAGAGCGCCGCTTTTGCGGAGGCGTTGAGCCGGGCAAGTACGCCGCTCATGGGAGTCTTGGCCGGGCTGCTCGTGACGGCAGTAGTGCAGTCTAGCAGCATTACCACGGGACTGTGCATTCTGCTGGTTCAGCAGAACATTCTGGGGGCCGCAGCGGCAATACCAATTGTCATTGGTGCGAACATTGGGACGACAGCGACGGGATTGGTCGCAAGCATCCGGATGCAACGCACAGCGCGTCGCGTTGCAGTGGCAAACCTATGTTTCAACGTCTTCGGCGTGCTTTTGTTTCTGCCTTTTCTCCGACCGTTTGCGGCGTGGGTGGTGAAGTTCGCCGGGGACCCGGGCATGGCGGTGGCGTGGGCGCAGCTGATCTTCAACATAGTGATGTCGTTTGCCGTGCTACTTGTGCTGCGAATTTTCGAACGACGCCTGGAAGCATTCGATGCAAAGGAAGCCCGAGAAATGCTCTCAGGAGCTTGAGGGGCGCGTGTTCTTTTCCTGAACGGATCAAGCACAGCGGCGATGCTGCGAAGAAACTTAACGCTGCAAATTCAGGTCCTGAAAAAGGGAAGTTCGGGTCGAAGCAAGGCGGTCGGCCAGGAACTGGCTAATGAACGTCTGACCGGTGAGCACTGCCTTGGCTGCAGCTAAGAGTTCGCTTTCTGCTCGTGATTTCAAGACATATCCATTTGCACCTGTGTTTAGGGCTTCCTGGACAATATCGGGTGAGGTATGGTCGCTGAGGAACAACACCTTTGTTTGGGGAGCCAGTTGGAGGATTCTTCTGGCAGCCTCGATTCCATTCAGATTGGGAAGTCCTACGTCCATGATGATGAGGTTTGGCTGCAGGTCCCGCGCTTTTCGTACCGCCTCCAGCCCATCCGGTACGGCGGCGACGATCTGGAACTGCGGTTCTTTTTCAAGCGCCAAACAAGCATAGTCACGCCACGCTGCGTAGTCGTCCACTACGACAATCCGAGTCAACTTGGGGCTCCTTCTGAATTGACAGACAAGCTGTCATGAAATGCTCTTGTCCTGTGTTCTCCTTTCCGCAATAGTTGCAAGCTGCGGTTGGACGCTATCAATGGAGCAAGTCAGATACCAATTCATGGGACCGAGTACGTTTCGTAAATTGCTTGTTTACTTAGAGTTCTGGCTTTTAGGAGATTGAGAGCGTTATTGATCAGCCTAGCCCGGGAGCGTGGGTCTGGCTGATTTCGACCAGTGCGGTGGTTTTCAACCTCATCGGACTGACCGCGATCCTCGCTGGGGTGGAATCGCGCTTCCCCGAGAGTAGCGCTCAGCGCTGCCTTTTTCTCTATGTTCTAAGAACGTTCACGTCCGGATATGCGACAAAAGCTGTGCGCCTTCCCGCCGGAATCGGCGTTCTTCAGTGGAGACAAGTCCGTCATCTCCCTTCTTTAAAATGAGATAGAATTTGTCGTTGAGCAACGACGTTAAAGGTACGCGCAACTAACCTAGTAAACTTGAAGCTGGAAAAGATCAAGGGGAGCACTGTCAATTCTGACAGGCGCCGAAAGGCTCTCGGCGCCGTCTCGGGAGTACTCACGCTGTTTGCGGGCTTGGTTGGTTGTCATTCCGCCCAGAATTCCCAAAGCACCTCGGTCGACGAGTTGAAAGCAGAGGTCCGCCAACTTGCCGACCAAGTCGAGCATTTGAAGAAAGAACAGACCGCACCCGCCGACCTGCTGAATCGTTATAGAAACTCGATTGGCTACATTTACGGGGTCTATCATGTTGGCTTCCGCAACCAGGACCCGCAGATTCGGACGCGCATTTCGGGCACTGGGTTTCTGGTTGGCAACGGTTTGCTAGCTACAAATCGCCACGTTGCCGAACCCTGGTATGGAGATCCGGATGCCAAAAGGTTGATGGACCAGGGCGCCACCGCAGTGCTGGAAAACCTCGTGGTCTTTTTCCCCAACTCTCCGAAACCAGTTCGACTGCTCTCCCGCTCCATTTCAAGAACCTCCGACCTCGCGGTGCTGCGGATAGAAGATTCCGATATCACGCGAGCTCTCGCGGTGCTACCTCTCGCGAACTCAGCGTTGCCTGCCGGACAACTCGTGATGGTGATTGGGTATCCCTTGGGCACCCTGGGATTGGTCGCCAAATCTCCGTCCGCAGTTTATGAACGGCTCGCGTACCGGCACAACGATATGAAAACCGTCAGCAAACTGGCCGCAATGTTGCTGATCCGCCCTTCCACCACATACGGACATCTCAGTGACGTCGTCGGCGACAAAATAGTGTACGACGCCCCCAGTGCCCATGGCGGCAGCGGTGGCCCAGTTCTCAACTCGAAAGGCGAAGTCATCGGCGTCAACTTCGCCTACATGGATGGGTTTTCCGGCAGCACTCTTGGGATTTCAGTAGACTGCCTGCGTCCCTTGCTGAAGGAGGTAGAGTCGACTGGCACGAACAACGCAGAACCGATCAGCCATGGCACTGCGAACTAGCTCACCGTGATATTAATTCAATCGGTATACGTTCATCTTCCGCAGTTAACTGTCGAACTATTGAAACTCGGAAGTGACCCAGCTCCCGAAAACTGGACCATCCAGCAAGCTTCTGAAAAAAGTGCTCCTAGAATGTGAGTTCTCGCCGAAGCAGCGAGGTATAGTCGATCTTCGTTGAATATCCGACACGCCGGCGGCACACTGGCGGCGCGTGAATCATTGCACAGTCAATTGTTTTGGGGAGGCCTTGGGTGAGGGGCGATCACGCAACGTTAGAACTGATTAGGCTTCCGCGTGGCGACACCCACTGAAGGGGATCGGAGGCTTCCGGGCGACACGAAGGGAATTCCTAGCTGATTTGTGCAAATGCAACTTTCCGGCGGCTGAGGTGCCATTAGTATCGAATTCCAACCGTAATGGTTGCCAGCTGAGTACTAATGCCCTTTGTAGGTGCGTAATGATATCGCGATTCAACATATATGCGGTAAGGAGCGTCACCCACCCTTGCGGTAAAGCCGATTCCCACATTTGCGCCCAAACTGTTGGAAGCCGAACCCGCCACTGTCTGGTTCGCAGTCACTGTACCTGACTGACACGAAAATCCCCACCAAAGCCAGACGGAAGTACACGTGATCATTTCGCCAGATGTAATCTTCCGAGAAAGGTGAGCATTCCGATAGTACCAGCCACCGCCTCCAATGAAATATGTACCTAAAGCCTTCCCTCGCAATTCGAACCGATAGTCGCCTGTAAACGCGAAAACATTACTGCTTGAGTTAATGCTTGGATCACCAAAACCCTGGCGGATCTGATTTAGGGCTGAGGAGGTTACAAACAAGTGGTTCCACATGAACTCTCCGACTACAGCATGCCGTCGAGTGAAGTTGTACCCAGCTCCAATATTTGTGCCCAAGCCGAGGTCTACGAACTGTCCCGTTGTACTCAAAGGAGCACTAATCGCGAAACCAAGATTCGTATTTGCCCTGGGATTGTCGTCGCCCTCATCTTGCGCGCGAAGAGGGATTCCGCTCAGGACCAGAGAAACGATACCGATCACCGCCTTTGTCGCCAGTTGCACAGTTAACTGCTCCCTGGGAGTGCTTAGAACGAATCTCGTCCACGGCAAGTGGGCCGGTTTGCGGTACATTCGCCGATCAGGCGCGAGTGAGGGCTCACCTCCCGTGCTCACCTCCGGTAAGCTACTAGCACTCGTACTATTAGTGCACTGTAAAAGCTGCCAGACCGAACTGATTTAGACGCCGGGATTCGTGACGAGAGTTCACACCAACTTATGGCATCGCCCAACAGTGTGCATATCGTTGCGAGTAGACTGTGTTGTGACGTAAAGCCCGCTGCTCAGACTTGAGGGATACAGTCAACCGACTAGTTAGCAGCGGCCGTGATGCCCTTATTCGCCATTACCTTCACTTCGACGCCTCGATTCTGCGATCGTCCTTGCGAAGTCTCGTTCGATTAGGCATTTACTACATCGATATGAATCGCATATAAAAAGGTCTGTTGGGCACTCAATGACCAGCGAAGTGGGTGCAAACCCTCCGCGAACGGAGAGCCATCAACCAGAGAGAGAGCCAGTGGTCACATCCACGACAAATGTGGCAATCGCACGCGCTTTTTCAAGCGCCACGAAAAACGATCGGGGGAGACACACTGCCGGCAAACACTATTACTGGGGCCGCTCGACGCACCGGTGCTGAAGTTCGCTATCACCGGAATCGGAATTCCACTATTAGGATCGACAATTCGAAATACAGAGATGACTACGGCACGCACTGCGACGGGCCCAGAGACGAAGCCTTAGAGTGCTCAAGTACAGCATGTCGGGAAGGAGCGGTCGCTAAACGTGGGGCATGTTGTCCTACGGGCAACCTGACTCCTAAAGTAGAACAGCATTCGCGACCTTCTGAAACCTGCCCGAACTGTCAGTCCTGTTCTACGAACTAGACCGAGCTTAGTTAGCGGTCCTGGAAAAAGTCAATACGGAGGTGAACCTGGAAAGTAAGGTAGTGGTGTGTGAACGTTGCCATCGGG
>DASRRV010000353.1:0-7075 GCA_035695545.1 Candidatus Sulfotelmatobacter sp.
GATGTTTTTCTTGCCGATAAAAGATCCTGCTGAATTGGACGCCAATGATCCGGACTCACCCATTTCTTCCACGTCTATGTGGTTCCCGGACCCTGACAAACCGGATAGTCCACTGAACAAAGAGCTGCCGCCCCTGCGGACCGTCCCAATCGAAGTGCCCTATTGGTCCGATGGCACTCTGGCATTCCACTAAATAAAGCCGTATGGCAACAGCAACGATCCCAGGAACGACCTCAGGCCCTGGTAAACGCGCTACGGTCTAGAAATGCCAATAGGGCATTTCACGGGAGCAAACCAGTGAGCGGATAGTGGCTGTCTGGGACAAAGACGCGAATGCCAATCCACATAGCGCATGATAAAGGACGTTATCGTTCGATGGGGTCAGGAATTCGAACCTCCTTTGGTGCGCCAGCTATGCATCATGGTTCATATATCAGGCGTATGTCGATGCGCAGACGACCAGCGCGTCCACAGTCAAGTTGGGTCAAGACGAAGAAGCTGTGCGGGCTCTAGACCTCTACGAATGGGCGATCGCATGTAAGAAATCAAAAAATATGAGGCGTGGCCCGACTGGGCACCCAAGCCGACGGGCTCCCCGGAATCCCCGAGTGCGATCCACATTGGAACTGAGATTTTTCTTGCTACCGTCGGATGGATGCTCTTGCATGAGTTCGCGCACATCGCTCACCAAGATCCCGTGCTTGTAACGGCACGCGCGAAAGCTGAAGAGCACGAAGCTGTTCGATTTGCCACCTCACACGTACTTGATGGTGTCTCTGACGATTTTTCGCTAACCATGAGCAGCGTGACAGTGTTCGATGCTTACTGCCCGAATCCACTACTTCTCTTTTCAACTAAAACGGTCACACTTCCGATGCCAGAGGAATGGGCTGTGGCGCCTTGCGAGCCCGTTCCTGCCCAGGACCGCCCGACAGACGGCGGATCGCGAGCGTACCAAACGAGAGCGTCACAAGGGCAAGCACGCCTAGATACAGGGCCGCGTTGCCATGATTTGAAGGCCCCAGCAGGCCGTTCGCTTGATCGATACTCGGGACACCGGCGACTAGGAGCCCCAGTTTGTCGAGATAGAATGCGGCCGACAGGAACTCAAGGGGCTGAACCGACTTGGGGAGCGGATAGAACAATCCGCCCAAGTGCATCATCGGCAGGTAGGCGAGATTCACAAAGGCGGGGGCGCTCTTGGCAGAGGCACGCGTGCCGATAAAAAATCCGACGGCACAGAAGGGCAGAGATCCGAAAATATCGATCAAAGAGATCGCCAGGAATTGGCCGACGCTCAGCTTCAAATGACCCAAGGCTAGGCCTGGCACGATCAGGGTGACCATGATGATCGCGGCAAACGCCATCGTCATTAACATCTTGGCCAGCAAGTAAGCTGCGGGAGGCATGGGCAGCGCCCGCTTCAAGGCCAGCAGTCCGTGATCGCGCTCCTGCGCTACGAAGATGCCGAAGCCGAACATGCCCGGTCCCATCACTCCGAACACAGACCAGTTCACGAACATGATTTTCGCAGCCGTGGGATCGCCATGGGTCATGCTGCCCGCCATCAGAATTCCAAACAGCACGTACAGGGCTATGGGCAACAGCAGAAACGGAATCGCAAAGGCGGGTGCGCGCAATGCCCGCAGGCATTCGTACTTCGCCTCAGCAAGATAAGCGCCGAGCAGGCGGCGGCCGGACATCGCGGACTGGCTAGGCATTGCGACTGGAAAAGTTATTGCATTCATGACGCGCTCTCCTGGGTGGTGTCCCGGGTAAGTTCGGTGAAGGCTTCGGCCAGGCCGGCGCGATGGACTTCGAGGTCGCGCACCTTAGGATCTGCCATCACCAGGCGCCGCGTGACTTCTTCCGCGTCGGTGGCGGTGATGTGAAGTAAGTCGCGGTCGCGGGTGACGCTCTCGACGCCCGGCCAAGTGGCGATTTCGTCGAAGGTCAGCGTGGTGGAACAGGTAATGCGCTTGCGGGAAACCAGAGCGCGCATTTCGCTCACAGTGCCAGAGGCGATCAGGCGGCCTTTGGCCAGCACCACCACGCGGTCGGCCAACGCCTGCGCTTCCTCCAGATAGTGCGTGGTCAGGACGATGGAAGATCCGTGACTCACTAGGCCGCGGATCGTGTCCCACAGCATGGCTCGCGCCTGAACGTCCAGTCCAACAGTGGGTTCATCGAGGAAGAGCAACTTGGGGCGACCGCACAGCGCCACGGCAAACTGCACCTGGCGCTTCTGTCCGCCAGAGAGCTTGCCATACGGGCGATTGGCCAGCGCGGTGGTGTGCGTCATTTCCATCGCGGCTTTGGGCGAGAGCGGGTCGGGATAGTAATGGCCGACCAGGTCGATGTGTTCGCGGACGCGCAGGTCTTCCGCGAGCGCGACCTCCTGCATCATCACGCCGACCTGGCGCCGGGTGTCCAAGTTCTGCGGCGATTGGTGAAACAGGCTCGCCTTGCCCGCGTCGGGCTGCTGCAGGCCCAGCAGCAACGAGATCGCCGTAGTTTTGCCCGCGCCGTTGGGGCCGAGAATGGCCAACAGTTCGGATCGGCGGACGTCCAGATCTAGGCCGTCGAGCGCCACTACGTTGCCGAAGCGCTTGCTCACACCCGAGAGTTCCGCCAGAGATTCTCCATTCATTGGCTACCTCCATGCAACGTGAGTGTGGGGCACGGAGGCGCGCTTGTGGAGCGGATTTTGACTAACGGGAGGAATGAAGTGACGAACGCGCGCTCCAGCTGTCGGACTGTCTGTTGTCGGCAAACCCAAACAACAACTTCGTGAATGCCCGCCTATGTCTCAACTGCCATGCGAGGCTTTGCCGACACCTGCAATCAGAACGGGTTTTCAGCCATGGCCCTCAGCTTCTCGGAATAGCTTCGCCCGGATTGTAGCCTCACTCCGCTCCGCAACGTGACAACATACTCGCCGTGTGCACCAGGTTGCAGTTCCTTGATGCGAGTTGTATTGACGATGATCGAGCGATGGATGCGCAGGAAGACCTCGGGGTCGAGAGATTTGGCAAGCGTGTTCATGGCCACATGGAGCAGGTGATTGGCGCGGCCGGTGTGTAATTGGACATAGTTCTCCGCAGCTTCCATCCAATCCACGTCTTCGAGATCGACGAATACCGTCTTGCCTGCGGACCGCACGGCCAAGCGCTTCAAGAAACGCCGGGGTGAAGCGAGCGATTCCAACAGGCAAATGATCTGTCGGCTTGTTTCATCCGCCGGGCTCGAATACAAGCGAGTCTTGGCTTTGGCCAACGCCTGCGCGAACCGTTCCTCAGTGACAGGCTTCAGCAGGTAATCGATGGCATTGATTTCGAAGGCATGGATGGCGAAGCGATCATGCGCGGTAACGAAAACAACCGGGGGCATGCGCTCGGCACCGATTTCGCGCACGACTGCGAATCCGTCCATTTCCGGCATTTGAACATCCAGAAAGACTAGGTCGGGGCGGGAATGACGAATCGTCGCGACCGCCTCGCGTCCGTCTCTGGCCTCGGGGATGGCCGAGACTTCCGGATCGCGCGACAGCAGCATGCGCAGGCCTTCGCGGGCTAGCGGTTCGTCGTCAACGATTAGCGTCGTGAATGGCATGCAATTCCATCAGTTCCGGCGCGGAAGCTCGGTCTGCAACATGATAAGGAAGGACCAGGGTTACAATCGCCCCGCCCCCCGGATCATTTTCGGTCAGCAAGTGGGCATGGTCTCCATAAAGTTGCTGCAGGCGTGCGCGTGTGTTCGATAGGCCGATACCCTTGTTCGCGATGGAATCGTCTCTGAAACGCGGCTCCTGCGCCAGAAAGCCGGGGCCGTCATCTTGTACGCGGAGTTCGAGAGTGTCGCTGGCACGCGTTGCGCTGATCTTGATTCTGCCGGCCGAGGAGCTTCGACCGATGCCGTGACGGATCGCGTTCTCAACGATAGGCTGCAACGCCATCTGCGGGACAGCGGCCTCAATCAGGGCGGGGTCGGCTGCGATCTCTACGCGAAGGCGGTCCTGAAAACGCACTTGTTCGATTGAAAGGTAGAGCTGCAGATACTCCAACTCGCGTCGGAGTGGCACCTCCTGCGCCTCCACATCTTCGAGCACGCAGCGGAGAAGATCGCTCAGGTGGGCGAGCATGTCTTCTGCTGGCCGTGTCTTCTGCTGGCGCACCAGCACCATGATGGCGTTAAGCGTGTTGAACAAGAAATGCGGTTGCAGCTGCATCTTCAATGCGCCGAGTTGGGCTTGCATGAGTTGCGACTGCAGCTCCGAAGCGCGAAGTTCCAGGCGCAACGCCTGCTGCTTGCGTTCGCGGTCGCTGTGGTAATAGCGGATCCCGTACTGAACGCCTAATATCGTCCAATAGGTAATGACGCCCTGATGAAACCCGATGATTAGCAGGAACCCAAAGGTGCCTACAAACGTACTCATAATCGTGGGAAAGACGTGCAAGCGAAGAAGCACGGCACTCTCCAAAACCAGTTGCGCAATGGCGACGGCCACACTCAAAAGCAAGTGGAGCGCGATTTTCCCCAGCAAGTTGAGGCGTTCGATCGGAAAGCGGCGGCCGATCCAAAATACTGCCGGCGTCAGCAAAGCCCAGATGTAGACACCCACCAGCCATGACAGCAAGTAGTGCCACCACGGCGTTGGGTCATGGGAGACAAATTTTTGGGTGAGGCCCTGGCTGAAAAAGAAAATGCCAATGATCGTCCAAATCAGGAAGTACAGAGGGTAATTTCGCAGGTCGCTTTTCGCAGAGCTCTCCATCCGAGGTAGCTTACTCCAAAGTTCTGGTTGCGCTCAAAGCGCGTTGGTTGCATCGTGGCTGAACCGCGACCCCGTTATTTTTCGTAATTGACCCAAAAGGCTGGGCGCAACGTTGCAGGAAATCGCCTGAATTGTTGATGTCCGCGCGTGTTCCGGGAGAATTTCTCAGATGGAGCGTCTCCGAGCACCTGTTGCAACACCAGGTGGTCGGCCATAACAAAACTGCGCGCTGCGACTGCAACTCAATGACTTGCAACGCCAGAGCAGAATCCGAGTCGGCACTGTAGACGAATTTGTAGCTGAGAAAGCCTCCAGGATCCGCCGACTTCAACGGTCCTCAATAACTGCTGGTGTTTGCGTTGCTGAATCGAAAGGATTTCCGAGGATGATTTCCGGGTGGAGCACCTGGTCCCGAAGAAACTAACGAAGTGCTATCTCATTGATTCGCTTAGTTGGGCTCTGCGTCTGACACTACGGTTTTACCTGGTTTTCGGACCTTAACTGACCCAAATCTGACCCAAGTTTTCTGGGGTTGCAGGACTCACATCCACGTGGCCCGGCGCAGCTCGCTACGGGTTATGAACTGGGTTTGCAATACGCGGTGGATGAGCGCTTGTAGGCGTAGCTATTGCCTGTCGACGGGCGACGTTGGATCCATGTACTTAACAAGCAGGACCTCGTTACCGATTTCGTTATAGATCAACTCATCCACCGTGCCGCCAGCGAGAAGAAGACCGTATCCGCCAGGGCGCATTCCATCGGCTTCACGCTGCGACATGTGGGCGGCAGGATCGTCATTCGGATTTGCAATAGCCGCGTGGGTAAGTGATTCACGGCGGAAGCCTGCTCCAGGATCGCGCACATAGAACACCATTGCTCTTCCAGTTCGAACGGCGGTGACTTCAACCACCTGCTCGGGGTTAAACGCCGTTCCGTGCTCCATAGCATTCAGCAAAATCTCTCGAAATGCTTGCATCATTTCCTCCCGCGAGTCCTCAGGCAGTTGAGCACTCAACTCTTTCGCAAAAGTCATGAGGCGCTCAGCTGTGAGGGGCCGACAATTTACGCGGACTGACACCCAGCCGGGCCTCGCTGACAGCACTTGTATATCGTCTCGCCATTGGCTGTCGGACGCTGCGCGAAGGGCTAGGTCGGTGATCTCGCCTGGGTCATACGGAGGTGTAAAACAGGCAAACACTCGGGCACGCAGGGCAGCAATAACTTCGTCCGGGGTGCTGTGACGAGCAAGGACGATGCTCTTTACACCAGGCCTGATGGCGCGCATCTCTTCCAGCAGCGCCAAGTCCTCCTCGACAGTGCTGTCAGGATTGGTGATTACGACCCCAAACGAGAGCATGCGCAACCGCCGTAGCGCGTCAGCGTACCCTGCCGAAAACTCCACGGGGCAATTGGCGGCAGAGAGTGCATTGCCGATCTCTTGGGTCACCTGAGCGTCATTTCCAATGATTAGGACCCGACTCATGTTGTGCTCCGCCCCATGAAGGGAGTTGGAATCGAACTTGTATAGCCTGATGATAGAGGAAGGACTCGCCCAGCGCTCGGCAAGGCGGAGCGCCCTGCGATCAAAGGGGCGTTCTTCGAACTGCTAGCGGTGTGAGGGCAAAAGTTCGGACCGGTGCATGATCCCCTCTTTAATGGACTCAAATTGACCCAAACTCACCAATAAGTTGTTGAAAGCAGGGGCTCGTCGGTTGGTCCCGAACCAGATTCCACATTATGTTGGAATGTGTAGAATTTTGTTGATTGCAAGTGATTGCTGGTGAAGCCGTTGCAGCCCGACGTTGAACCTTGTTGAATTCTGTTGAAGTCGTGTGCTTTCGCCGCTACAAAATCGTCTGCATTTTCAGAAGCGAATTAAGGCGAAATAGAAATACACGTCAAGGATAAACCTTGAATGAGCTGTCTCAATTCCCCTACAAGACGCGAGAGTCGCTAATCATAAGCCTGTTTCTGGACGACCTCCGAGACCCTCGACAAACTGTTTGCGAACGATATCGTCCTTTATCATTCACGATCCAGGAAGCTTTCCATCACAGCCAAGGTTCTCCGAATGGAGATCGAGCACGGGCAAGCATTTGACGCTTCAGATACAGCCCTAAGCAGGGGCCACCCCGTTGGGGTGGTTATGTGACCCTGAAGCTCTGTCAGAGTTCGATGGCGTGGTATTGGCGCGGACTCAGCGCAGTTAAAATCTCAGTCACAACCTGGCTCGGCAGCTAAGGCCGCAATTTCTTTGGAGCGTTTCTGCCCGACCCTAAGCATGGCTCCGGCATTGGCGAT